>CALRLQ020000001.1:0-564677 GCA_943368735.1 Rhizobium sp. Q54
TCATCTAATCGTTCTTCTAACGCATTTAAAGATTTTAAAATTAAAGGCTTGTTATTGGCAAAAAACACTTTGGCATAATTGCCAACACTTTCAAACAAACGTATTTCATGTAATTTTACAAACCAGCAACGTTCTCCATCTTTTACAAATACCTGATCTTCTTCGGTTAATGGACCACGATTGTGTACGCCATTATTGGCTTGCTCTTTCTGAATTTCGTATTGTAACTTTTGAATGGCATCGCTCAAACGCTTAGGTTCAATGGGTTTCATTAAATAATCTAAAGCATTTACTTCAAAAGCTTTAATAGCATATTCATCGTAAGCAGTGGTAAAAATTACACGAGGGGCTTTTTCAACTTCTGCCAATAAATCGAACCCAGTTTTACCAGGCATTTGAATATCTAAAAAAATTAGTTCGGGCACCAAAGATTCTATTTTCTCAATGCCTTCATCTACATTGGATGCTTCATCAATTACTTCAATATCGCCATGTTCTTGCAATAACTTTTTCAGTTCATTTCTTGCCAACCTTTCATCGTCTATTATAATTGTTTTAATTGCCATAAAAAGTGTATTGGTTTATAGGTTACTAAAATGAAAAATCTCAATCAAAAATTTATTCCATAAATTATATCATCAGCACATCATCACATTATCAAACTACATAGCAACTGGCATTTCAACTTTTGCCTGTACTCTATTGCCTTGTATATCTTTCAATTCAAAACTTGCTTTATTACCAAACAATAACTGTAATCTATTTTGCGTACTCGAAATGCCAAAACCATCCACATTATAAGATCCATTGAGTGTACCAGTATTTTGAACTACTAGTTCATGGTGGTTGCCTTTAAAATCGGATATAATTTTAATCAGTCCGCCTTCCTTGGTTTTACTAATGCCATGTTTAATAGCATTCTCTACCAAAGTTTGTAGCATCATAGGTGGCACAGGTTGATCTAATGTATCTTCATCAATATCGTATTCAATTTGTAATCTATCTTCAAAACGTATATGTTCTAAAGCCAAATAATCTTTTACAATATTCAGTTCACGTTCTAAAGAAGTGGTTTCAGCTTTATCGGCCTGCATACTACTTCTCAATAAATTACTCAACTCTGTAATAGCTGTTCTAGCACGTTCTGGATTTTCATCTACCAATGCTCTAATACTATTAAGTGCATTGAAAATAAAATGTGGATTAATGTGCGATTTTATGGTTTTTAAAGCCAACTCCTTCACCAAACTTTCTAGCTTAATTTTATCTACTTCTTGGTTTCTTGCATCTTCTACATAATGCCACAAATAGTAAATGCTAGACCATACAAAGATGATTGGAGAAACATCAAATAAAGTATATAAAAATCGTAATCCAATATTGCCATTTAATTCTTTTCTGTACCAACCAAACCACTGAATTAATACACTACTCATAAAACTGTATGCCACACAGGTTAATACCACTAACAAAAAAAATATTGCCCACATATTACCTTTTAAAGGAGGCAACAACTTGTATTGATGAATAAAAAAACGAAGAATATGGGTTAAAATTAAACCAAGAGAAATTAATAAAACTATGCGTTTCCAAAAAATAGCACTTAAATTTTGATCAAATAAATAAGCAAAAAATAGCATGGTTAATGCATACAAAAACCATCCACCAAATTGGCACATCCAATATTTTGCTTGTGTATTCTTCATATGCTTGTAAAAGTAAAATTCTTATGCAAAGTAAAAGTGCTTGTATATGATTAATGGTAAATTAAGTGGGTATTTGGTACAATTATGGGTGAATAAGGCTAAACAATCCCCAATAATACTTGTTAAGTGAATAATTATAGGCTTTTGGCTGCCATAAAACATTATTTTTACAAAACAAAATTATTGATGAATGGAGATTACTCCCGGAAAATTGCTCAAAGCAATTAATAACCCAACCGACTTAAAAAAACTTAGCAAAGAACAATTACACCAAGTTTGCGATGAACTACGTCAATATATTATTGATGTGGTGAGTGTGCATGGTGGTCATTTTGCTGCTAGTTTAGGTGTTGTTGAACTGAGTGTTGCACTACACTATATTTATAACACACCTTACGATCAATTGGTATGGGATGTGGGTCATCAAGCATATGGACATAAAATTTTAACTGGACGAAGAGACAATTTTGCTACCAACAGAAAGTATAAAGGTTTAAGTGGATTTCCGAAACGTAGCGAAAGTGAGTACGATACATTTGGTGTTGGGCACTCATCTACTTCTATATCAGCAGCATTGGGCATGGCTATGGCTGCAAAATATAAAGGTGAAAACAGAAAAAGTGTAGCCATAATTGGCGATGGAAGCATGACTGCAGGTATGGCTTTTGAAGCTATGAACCATGCAGGTGTTGCCGATGCTGATATGCTGGTAATTTTAAATGATAATGGCATTGGCATTGACCCCAATGTTGGAGCATTAAAAGAATACTTGACTGATATAACTACTAGCCCTACTTACAACAAAGTAAGAGATGATGTATGGAAATTGATGGGCAAATTACCTGTAGGAAAAACCTTTACCCGTGAAATGGCATCTAAATTAGAAGCTAGTGTAAAAGGGATGGTAAGTAAAAGTAGCAACTTATTTGAAGCATTGAATTTTAGGTATTTTGGGCCTATTGATGGTCATAATATTACCAAATTGGTAGATACTTTAAAAGATTTAAAAAATATTCCTGGTCCTAAATTATTACATATTGTAACTGTAAAAGGCAAGGGTTATGCTTTAGCAGAAAAAGATCAAACCAAATGGCATGCACCAGGATTATTTGACAAGGTAACTGGAGAAATTTATAAGAAAATACCAACTGCACCACAGCCTCCGAAATATCAAGATGTGTTTGGCTTAACTATGATTGAGTTGGCTGAAATGAATGATAAAATAATGGCTGTAACTCCTGCAATGCCAAGTGGTTCTTCTTTAAAATATATGATGGAAAAAATGCCGAACAGAGCTTTTGATGTGGGCATTTGTGAACAACATGCAGCAACTTTAAGTGCAGGTTTAGCCACACAAGGCATGAGGGTATTTTGCAATATTTACTCCTCTTTTATGCAAAGAGCATACGATCAGGTGGTACATGATATTGCTATTCAAAAATTACCTGTAACACTTTGTTTAGATAGAGCAGGTTTGGTGGGCGATGATGGACCAACGCATCATGGATGTTATGATATTCCTTATTTCCGTTGTATTCCAAATATGATTATCTCAGCTCCAATGAATGAGCAAGAGTTGAGAAACTTAATGTACACTTCTCAGTTAGAAAGCACCAAATATCCATTTGTAATTCGTTATCCTAGAGGCGAAGGTGTAATGCCAGATTGGAAAACACCTTTTGAAGCAATAGAAATTGGTAAAGGACGAAAATTGAAAGATGGAAAGGATATTGCCATTTTATCAATTGGTCATCCTGGAAATTTTGTACAAACAGCTATCAGAGAATTGAGAACTTTGGGCATTAATCCTGCACATTACGACATGCGTTTTGTAAAACCAATTGATGAAGCATTGTTGCATGAAGTATTTAGCAACTACGATAAAATAATTACTATTGAAGATGGTACAATTATAGGTGGCTTTGGTAGTGCAGTATTAGAATTTATGGCTGCCAACAACTATACAGCACAAGTAAAAATGTTGGGTATTCCTGATAGATTGGTTGAACATGGTACACCCAAAGAATTACATAGAGAATGTGGTTACGATGCTCAAGCTGTTGTAGAAACGGTACAAGTATTGTTAAAAGATAAGGTGTTTGCTACTACTATTGCAGGTTAAGCATTTTTATTAAATTAAATAAAAGAGCCATGATATTTTTCATGGCTTTTTTTATGGAAGCCCTATAAAATTGCATCTTTCTTCTATGAACAAAAGAAACTTACTACCAGCTATAATTTGTGGTGTTATTACTATTACATCTATTTATTTTTTACAACAACAAAAGCCATTTGTACAGCAACCAATTTCATTAAAGGCAACTACTTCCAACAAACTAAATAATCAACTAAAACTACAAAAAAAATTAGCCGCTGCTAAAGTATTTATAGCTCAAAATAACTTAAGCACCCAATATTGTTTTTTAATTGATATGGCTTTGCCTAGTAATAAAAAAAGAATGTATGTATATCAGCTCAGCAACGATTCAATAGTAACCAAAGGATTGGTTGCACATGGCAGTTGTAATACTAGTTTTTTAAAAGAAGCAACATTTTCTAATACACCAGAATGTGGATGTAGTGCTTTTGGAAAATATAAAATAGGTTATAAATACAATGGTCAATTTGGAGAAGCTTTTAAACTGTATGGTTTAGACAGTAGTAATAGCAATGCTTTTAAACGGTTTATAGTATTGCACTCGTACAGTTGTGTACCCAATGAAGAACCCAATTTCCCCATTTGTAATAGTTTGGGCTGCCCAATGGTTTCGCCCAATTTTTTAGATGAACTAAAAGTAATTTTATCAAAAACCAATAAGCCTATTTTATTGTGGATGTTTCAATAATATTTTGTGTAAATACCCTTTCATGGGTATTGCACTTGTAGTGTTGAGATATTTACTTTACTTTTCTTAAAAAAACCTTGTGTATGAAAAAAAGTAAATTATTCATTCTCACCCTTTCAACTATTGTAGCATTCAACATACATGCTCAAGTAAAAGTAAAAACCAAACCTCAAACCCCTAAACTTTTTAATTTCTGTAGCACTACTCAACCTGCATTAAAAAATCTTCCGTTTGACACAACAAATGCAAGGGCAATGGCTGAAAACTATTTTTTATGGGATAATGGCAAAGTAATTACTGTTAAGTTTTTGGGAGATGGAGGTTCTAAAAGGCTTCGAGAAAAGATAATGGCGGCAGCAAAAGAATGGGAAAAATATGCCAATATTAATTTCAATTTTGTTGAATCTGGTGATGCAAATATTAGAATTTTAGTTACCGACAAAGGAGGATGTAATTCGGCTGTTGGCACAACCGCACTATATAGAGACAATAACGAAAAAACAATGAATTTAGATAGTAACTTTTTTTATCGTCGAGGCTTATTATTTGACGTCTTACTAAGTTCAACAGTTCAACATGAATTTGGACACGCTATTGGATTATTACATGAACATTCTTACAAGGGGAAAATTTTATGGAATAAAGAAGTGGTGTATAAAGATGCCGAGAAAATTGGTTGGAGTAAAAGTGATGTTGATTTTCAAATTTTTGAACAATACGAATCATTGTATACCAATGGATTTGCTTATGACCCTTTATCAATTATGCATTATGGTTTTGATTCAACTTGGACTTTAAATAAAGTTCAAATAAAATCAAATTTCTTTATTTCCGAAGTAGATAAAAAAACAGTTGGCCTTTTATACCCAAAAAATGCTACAAGGTTAAATGAATTTCCAAGATTTGTAATAAGCAATCGTACCCCTACTAAAATCATAAAAAGTAATGAAAGAAACGGTTTGTTAATTTATCCATCATTTAGTTTATCAACTTCTGGCAGAAATGGTAAATTATATTTAGTTGCCTATTTATATGATGCAGAGGGAAAGTCAGTTCCATCTGTTGAAGATCCAACAAGTGGAACTTATAAATATGTAAGTTTAAATGTTCCTCCAGGTGTAAAAATAGATTTTAATAAACTTGGGAAAAAAGATTACGAAATATTTTTTCCATATAAAAGTATTCCCTCAACGCTTAAAGATTATATCATAGCTGTTCGAATAATTTTAATTGATGAAGTGAACAACGAAATGAAAAACTTAGCTCAAGATATAGTTCCTTCAAGTCAAATAAAATAAAATTTAATGCTAAACACCATATTGCCTTTACAATGTGGTGTTTAGCATTACTCTTGCTTCTTTAATGTAAATCCAGTTGTTACAATGCCAATTCCTGTTAGTTGTACAGCTCCTGTTCTAGTTTGAGTTTGTTTGTCTTTTGGAAATAAATCGTCCATCATTTTTTCCATTGGCTTAGGTGCAAAACTTCTTACAGTAGTTTTTTCAAAAGATGGTCTTAAATCAATTGGTTGAGTAGTAAAAATAACTTTTAAAAATTCTTTCCCAGTTAAACTAGTAGAATCAGCATACATAGGTATTCTTACAGTATCACCTTTTCTTATAGAATAATCTTCTGCGTACTTTAAGGAATCGGGTACTAAAACTTTTACTTGATTATTGGGTAGTAAATCTAAAACTGTATAATACAAAACTCCATTGTAATTGCTATTTAATACTAAACTAAAGTCGTCGTTTGGATACAATACAATTTCTCCACCCGTGGGCTTTCGCTTGTCAAGAATAATTGCTGCCTTCACCCAAGATGCCAATTGGCCACCATCTTCCATTTTTCGTAAGTACCTAATTCGCATGCCTTGTTTAATATCTTCTAACAATAATTGCATATCGGTAAAACTTAAACTATCGCCTTTTGCTACTTTAGTGGTAAATCGTATGCTATCATTTTTTTCAATTAAGAACACTTCGTATGCATCATTTGCTTCGTTAATATCAATGGTATAATCTGGATTTTCATTGGCTGTTAAAAAAGCCTGCGGTTGTAAAAAGTTAGCCAATTGTTGCTCTAAACTATTGACTTTTGTTTTGTTTTGAATGCTGTATGAAGCAGCAATTGAACCATAACTTAATCCATCAATTTTAACTTCATAAGTATGTGGTTTCACTAATCTTTTTGTTGAAACACATTTACTTTGAAAACTATTTACTTCTTGTACAATAGCTGTTGTAAAAAGCTCTTCACTACCTTGTATGTAAACTTTTAAAGTAGTACCAATATGTACATTATGAAACAAACCTCTACTAATAAAAAAAGTGGTATCGTTAAAGCCATTTTTTTTATTATTCAAGAATAAGTCGGCTGTAATAATTTCCTTTAATGGAACAAATTGATTGCTGAATACTTTTAATGCTCCATTTCCTTCAAACATAGGAATTTGAGCAGGTTCATCGGCTTGAATAATTGTCTTTACTTTTTGAAACAATAATTGATAATTACAATTGGTAGGCAAACTAATGATAGCTTTTGCAAAAGCATAAGAGAGTGAACCAACATTATTGCCTTTATCATCTTTGGTTTCTTTGTTTACCTGATTAGGACTGCTGCCACTAAACACCACTAAAGAACCCATATCAGTTCCCATATTTTCAAGTAAACCAACTTCAGGATTTTTACTTAAATCTATTACCACATTGGGTTTATAATTGTTTTGTTGTAAAGGAACAGGATCACCTCTTACAATGCCTGCACTTCTTGTTGCTGTACCACTATGGCAAGCATCAATCACCACTACAACACTTCCATGTTCTCCAACATTTTTTCTAATAGCCAATAATTTTTCGGCTAATAAATCGTCTCTAAAATGTTTTTCTCCCTTATAATCCACTTGATCCCATTTGCCTTTTGCATCGTAAGGAATGAGTGCTTCATCGTAACCATCAGCTTCATCTAAAATTCCATCGATTTTAGAATCTTGAATTTGTTGTCCATGTCCAGAAAAATGAAAATACACAATATCGCCTTTAGCTGCTTTTTTAGCTAATGCATCTAAAGCCTTTACCATAGCAGCTTTGGTGGCTTGTGCATCTCTGAGTGTGTCAATATTATTTAAAGCAAAACCATTTTTTTGCAATGCTTCCCGTATATAAATTAAATCTCTATGAGCATTTAAATTTGCCCAGTCTCGTTGATTGGGATCGTATTTGCCAACTGCTACAATGAGTGCAATTTTCTTTTGTGCAAATGAAGAAACTGTACCCAACATCAATAAAATACTGATGGCAAATAATATTGTACGTTGCATAGTGATGGGTTTATGGTATTTCAAATTTACATAACCAACAGCATTAGTTCAACCAATAACTTATTCATCGTTATTATTTTGCTTTTCCTTCGCTTTCAACAAATTTTCTTTTAATAAACTATTCTTTTTGTAAGAAGCCAACTCAATATTCAATTCTTCTAATTGAGATTTGGTAGGTGTTGCGAAACATTTTTCTAAATTGGGTTTACCTGCATTTACCCAAGCTGTAAACCAACAATTGGCAATCATTTCACTACTTAAAATGAGTTGCTGATTAATAGAATTTTTCAATGCTATATGATAAGCTTTTGCAAAAGTACTTGTGTAATTTTTTACTTCTTTGCCTCTTCTTATTTGCGTTCTATATTTTGTTTCTTCACTCATGGTTTTAGAAACTACTTTTTCTTGCAGCAATAATTCGTTTACCAATTTATGCGATTGCCTAACCGTTTGCCAAATTGCAACGTCCATATTTTTAATGTAGGTAGCTGTATGTGGCGTATACAAATTAAAATTAGCTAATTCAATTTCGGGTATCATAGATTCCCATAAACTATGAATGCCTTTTTGGTTGGTGAGTTGTCCGTCATAATTTAAAGTTGTGTGCAAAGGCACATGAGCATCGGCAATATAATGACCTAAATCTGCTGCATAAAACAAAATACTATCCTTATTACCTTGTTTAAAAGCATTGGTTAATTTAGCTTGAACATCAGTAATTACATAAGGCACATAACCATATTTTTTTAATGTATCTATAGAATATTTTTTAACTGCTGCTTGCCATTTTTTAGGCATAGTAAAAGCTGCATTTTTTCCATATGCTTCAAAATCTATAAAGTGTTTGGTTTCTTCTGTGGGGTCTTGCTTTTTTCTAGTATCCGGTCTAACAGAATGTTTAATTAAATAATCGACATTGGCATAAAAAAAGTCTTGCATGGGCTTGGGCAATTGGTAAATAGCCAACTGATGAACGGTTCTATGCACTAAAAAGCCCCAACTACAAAAAGCCAAACAACCAATTAATATAATATTACACAATAGTTTATTCTTCAATGAATTCTGCATAATTTTTGTAGGTTTACTAATATTTTGTAAGATTTTTAAACAATGCACTACATACTGTGCAAGTGTAAACAAATATTCAACCAAAAAATAAAAAATTACTATGAGTAAACTATTAGAGCTACAAAACTTACAGAAGTTTTTTGCTACTCAAAAAGCAGTAGATGACATTAGTTTTAGTATTGAAAAGGGCAGCATATTTGGATTATTGGGTCCTAATGGAGCTGGCAAAACCACTTTAATTAGAATGATTACGGGAATTTTTTATCCCGATGCTGGTAATATAATTTTTGATGGGAAAAATTTTGATGCTATAAACGATGCCATTAAAATTGGATATATGCCCGAAGAACGTGGCTTGTACAAAAAAATGAAAATTGGTGAGCAAGCTTTGTACCTAGCACAACTAAAAGGCTTAAGTAAAACCGAAGCCATGGAAAAAATTAAATGGTGGTTTAAGCGTTTAGAAATGGAAACCTGGTGGAATAAAAAAGTGGAAGACTTAAGTAAGGGCATGAGCCAAAAACTGCAATTTGTAATTACCGTTTTACACGAACCCAAATTAATTATACTAGATGAACCTTTTAGTGGTTTAGACCCTGTAAATGCCAATTTAATTAAAGATGAAATTTATGGATTGGCACAACGTGGTAGTACCATTATTTTTAGTACTCACCGTATGGAACAGGTTGAAGAAATTTGCGACCATATTGTATTGGTGAACTTAGGAAAGAAAATTTTAGATGGAACTGTTCATGATGTAAAGCAACAGTTTAAAGAAAATAAATACAGTATTAAATTACAAGAAGTACCCGCAGGAATCAATAGTCAAGCATTTATTGTAGATGAGCAAAAAGCCAATGCACTAACTGTTAGAATTAATGATGGTTATAAAAGCAATGACGTATTGAAATACTTTTTAGATCAGCAATTAACCATTGAATCGTTCAATGAAATATTACCAAGTTTAAATGAAATATTTATTGGATTGGTTGAAAATACAAAAGCAAAAACAAGGGCATTTCAACCTGTTGAATAAAAATATATAGTACATCCCGATAGCTATCGGGAGTGCGACGCCACTGCAGTTGAGCCATGCACTAAAGCTTAGTTCAAAAAAAATAACATTCTAAAACTTATTTATGAGCAAAATATTAATTATATCGAAACGTGAATTTTTAAGCAGGGTTCAAAAGAAAACCTTTCTGCTTACTACTATTGGTTTACCCATTTTAATTTTTGGTTTTTATGCTTTGATCATTTATTTCTCGGTAAAAAGCAGCGATAATTTTACCATTGCTGTTGCCGATGAAGCCAATGTGTTTAATGGAAAACTAGCCAATAAAGACAATGAAATTATTTTCAAATTTGTGCTAGGCGAAAATCCAACAACACTGAATAAACAAGTAACTGATAAAAAAATTGATGCATTTGTTTATATACCCAAAACATTTGACATCAGCACTACCAAAGATTCGTTGCAAATTATTTCTGGGAAAAGTATTGGATTAATGACCAGAGAAAAAATTGAACGAAGAATAAAAAATGCCATTGAAGAAAAGAAAATGTTGGCAAGTAGTGGCTTAACAAAAGCTCAGTTAGATAGTTTACAAAAAACCAATGAAATTACTTTTGCATCTACCGAAGGCAAAAAAGATAGTGATACCAAAGCTGGACTTAGTTATGGTGTTGGATTTATTTCGGGATTCTTAATTTATATTATTTTATTTATTTATGGAAGTATGGTAATGAGAGGTGTAATGGAAGAAAAAACCAATCGTATTGCTGAAGTAATTGTAAGTAGTGTAAAACCATTTCAACTAATGATGGGTAAAATTATTGGCATTGGTACCGTTGGCTTAGTGCAGTTTTTAATTTGGATTATTTTAATGGTAGGTGTTCAATTTTTACTACCACTTATTTTTCCTGATATGATGGGGCAAATGCAAAATGCACCTATGCAGCCTGGCATGGCAGGAGCTGGCAATGCTGTACAACAAAGTGGAGCATTGGCAGGCATTATGAACGGATTGAGTCAAATTAATTGGCCACTCATTTTGGGTTGTTTTATTTTCTACTTCTTGGGTGGTTACTTTTTATATTCCTCTTTATTTGCTGCTGTTGGTAGTACTGTAAACGAAGATCCACAAGATGCACAAAGCTTAATGCTACCTATTACAATGCCTATCATTTTTGCAATGGTAATTATGACTAAAGCAGTGAATGACCCTAATAGTAGCTTAGCAGTATTTGGCAGTATTTTTCCTTTAACCTCTCCTATTGTTATGATGGCTAGAATTGCACATGGCGTACCTGATGGTGTTACAGTTGTACAATTAATTGCTAGCATGGTTTGTTTGGTATTGGGCTTTTTAGGTACCACTTGGTTAGCAGGAAAAATTTATAGAACTGGTATTTTAATGTATGGTAAAAAAGCAACTTGGAAAACCATGTGGCAATGGGCTGTTAGAAAGAATTAATATCATTCCAAGTAACGAGAAATCTCACTTCAACTTTGAGATGTTTTCTATTGTCGACATGACACATAAAATATTCACCAATGTACCCAATAGACGGTATTGCAACATTGCAATACCGTTTTTACTTTAGCCATTCTTTAAACATGAAAATAATTACACTTACGCTTTTACTATTTACTGCATTTTTTACCAAAGCTCAAACTTCGGTAGATAGTATTTTAAGTGCTGCCAACAATCACTTAGCTCTGAAAGAAATGGATGCTGTAATTAGTATATTAGATAAATCGATTACCACATTTCCGAATGATAGCAACAAACAATCGGCTTTAAAAATGTTGAGTAATGCTTACAAAGCAAAAGGAGATGACGCAAAAGCATTAGCAACTTTTCAGCAAATGATGGTTTTAAAAGATAGTTTAATTACCATTGAAACCAATACTACTATTGATGCATTAAAAGCCAACTACGAAGCCGATAAACAAGCCAAAGAACTGGAATTGCAAATAGCAAAAATTAAGCAACAACAAATTATAATTGCTGCCATTTCAGTTGGAGCAATTCTACTCATTGCATTACTATTTCTCATTTATAAAAGAAAACAAACAGCTTTAAAAAACGAAATGCAAACGGCTATTTTGCAAGAAAAAAACTTAGCTGCCATGGCAGTTTTAGCTGCTGAAGAAAAAGAACGTAAACGTATTGCAAGTGATTTGCATGATGGAATTGGACAAATGATGAGTGCAGTAAAAATGAATTTATCAAGCCTTGCTTCTAAAATTAATATTGCACAAGAACAAGACGTTGCTTTACTAGATAAAACATTGGCATTGGTAGATGAGAGCTGTAAAGAGCTAAGAAGTGTAAGCCATAATATGATGCCAAATGCATTGCTAAAATCTGGTTTATCATCGGCCGTGAAAACCTTTTTAGATAAACTAGATCACAAACAACTGAAAGTAAATTTGCATACCGAAGGTTTAGAAAATAGATTACCCGACACTATGGAAATTGTATTATACAGAGTAATTCAAGAAACGGTGAATAATGTAATTAAACATTCAAAAGCCAATCAATTAGATATTTCTTTAATTAAAGATTCAGATGGAATTAGCTGTACCATTGAAGACAATGGCATTGGATTTTCTATCAATAACCATCTAAACAATAATGGAATTGGTTTAAAAAATATGAAAGCCAGAATTGCTTATTTACAAGGTAGTATTGAATGGGATTCAACCATTAATAAAGGCACATTGGTTGCAATACATGTACCTGTAATTCAATAATTGCTGTTATTTATCTATATAAAAAAGCCTGCATTCATGCTGAATGCAGGCTTTTTTTAGAATAAATATTTCTATTTTATGAACGATAAGCTACTAATCATACCATTTTGAATATGGCTAATTGTATAACTACCTTTAGGCAAATTTGCTACTGAAATAGTAGTTTGCATAGTACCCTCAGCTAAAAAAATGGTTTTAATTAATCTTCCAGTTACAGTATAAATATTCAAAACATCTTTACTTTTTACTAGTGGATGTGTAACTACCATTTGATCAGTTACAGGATTTGGATAAAGTGAAAACTCAACACCTTTTCTAGATTGAACAAACACAATTTGGCTGTACTTACTTTTACCATCTTTATCTACCATTTTCAATCGGTAATACTGTTTTTCAGCAGTTAAAGTAGCATCAAAAAAGTTATAATTGGTTTCTCTACCATTCACTGATGCACCGTTTATAATTGCCAACGTTGAAAACTCAGTTCCGTTTGTACTTTTCTCTAATTGATAATAATTAAAGTTGGTTTCGTTGATAGATGTCCAATTTAATTCCACTCCGTTTTTGATGGGTTTTGCATTAAAGGATTGAAGCGTTGTTGGTAAAACTGCAAATAAGTTAGGCCATGTTGTATCTACCACAATTTTATCTATTGAACCTGAAGCACCAGCAGTTGCAGCACCTTGTCTTACAGCTATTGCACCCAAAGAAGTAGCATCTGTATTAGCAGTAATGTTTAATAAACCTGTAGATGGTTCAACATCTGGCAAACCTGTTGCTGCATTAAATACAAATAACTTTGCAGTATCATTGGCTATACCATCTGGATTAAAAGCATATTTTAACACCACACAATAAGTAGTATTTAAGTTGAATGAAGTGGTTGAATAAGGTACAGCACCACCATTATTTTTCATTAACCCAAAGTTGATATTTGACCCATTCAATTTTACAAATACTCTTCCAACCAATGTATTGGTAGTTACAGTTGGCATGAAATGAAAAAAATAATCTCCTTGTGTTTGTGCTGCTGAAAAGTTCACTAAAAAAGCAGCATACAAATTATTACTGGTTACAGCAGATGATAAAGCTGATGTAATATCTTGACCAGTATTGAGAATATTAAGTTTGCCTCCAACAGAAGTGAAACTTGGAAAGGTTAAACTACTACTTGGATCGTACTGTATAATATTTGTTGTGGAAGCAATTGTATTTTCTACCCACTTATTGGTTGATACAGTGATTATAGAACCTGCAGAAGAACCATAATTAAAATCTTCGAAAAAAAGTGGCTGAGCAACAGTAGCATTTGTAATACAGCATGCTACAATGAGTGTAAAAATTTGTCTCATATTGTTTGTTTGATTTGCGTGAAATTAAAGAATTGTCAACAAAGAAGATATTGAAATTTGGAAAAACCTAACCCCTAATTGCAACTATGGGCATGTTTTAATTACAATTACAAATTAATTAAACTAAGTTTTAAGCTATCTACTACAGCCTTAACAGCAGGCTTAGTTGTTCCGGTATATTCTATAACCAACAATTGTGATTGTATTTCAACAACATTTTTTAAAATGAACTCTTGATAATCAAAATCAATTGCAATAACCACATACCTCAATTTTTGGTGAGGTAGTTTCAGCTGTTCTAACAAACTAAATTTTTCTTTTTTCTCTATTTCTGGAATGAACTTTTCGGCAGGTTTAATTTTATGTTGTAAGTAATAATCAATAGCCAAAAGTTGATGCAATATTGAATCATTAGCAAAATTCAATTGAATAAAATCACTGGCAATAGTATAAATATCCATTGCAGTGTAAGAGAAAAAACTACTGCGTTGTTCAAAATATTTTCCTAAGCCAAGTAAAAAATCGAAAATGCTATAGTTAGTTGTAACATATATTAATGTATGCACCAATCGTTTTTTGTTCCAATAAATTTCTAAAGCATGCTCTAGTTTTACAATATCTGCAAGCTCTTGCTCACTTAAATAATTACTTTTGATAATTTGATAAGGAGCAACAGGATCGAATACATAGCCATACTGTTCATACTTATCACGTACCGGAGTTCCTTTTAAAAACTTTAAAAATCCTAATTGCAATTCGGGTGGATATAATTTAAATACTTCTTCGAAACTGTGTTTTGTATCATTCCAATAATCTAAAGGCAAACCCACAATTAAATCTAAATGCATTTCTACATGATCTTTCAATTGCAGAATTACTTCTTTCGTTTTCTCAAAATTTTGTTTTCGGCTAACTTCCAAGTTGGCTTTTTGATTTACAGTTTGAATACCAATTTCAAAACGGAACATGCCTTTAGGCACTTTATCTTTTATAAACTGCATAATTGCAGGATGCAGAATATCAGCAGTTATTTCAAATTGAAAAACATTATCGGGTTGTGCATGATCTAAAATAAATTGAAATATTTCTAATGTAAAATCCTTTTTAACATTAAAAGTTCTATCTAAAAATTTAATGGTTTTACCATGCTTCATCAAAAACAACAAATTGCTTTTAATATGTTCCATTGGTAAATAACGAACCCTATTATCTAAACTTGCTAAACAAAATTCGCATTTATAAGGGCAACCTCTTGATGTTTCAATATACAATACTCGATTGCGTAAAGTAGTTATATCATCATTTTGATAAGGATTGGTATTGGCATACAATTCTAAATCAAAATTTACTGAGTGTTGATGATATTGTATTTCTCCATTTTGTTTAGATACAATATTGGCTATATTTTCTACTAAAGGATACTGTTGCAGAAACTGTGCAAAAGGAATTTCTCCTTCGCCAACAACAATATAATCAATAGATGATAATTGAATTACATCGTGCCAATCGTAAGTAACTTCTGGTCCACCCAATAAAATTTTAGTAGTTGGGTTAATGGTTTTAATTAAATCTGCTACTGCTAATGTTTGAGTAATATTCCAGATATAACAACTAAAACAAACCACTTCAAAATTGCTACAATACAAAGCTATTTCTTGTTGATCTTCTTTAATGGTGAATTCTTTCCAACTTAGTCTTTTATCGGTTTTATTCAATTCATACAACAATCTTATAGCCAAATTCATGTGAATGTATTTGGCATTGAGGGTGGTTAATAAAATACGTTGTTGTTGCATGCTGCAATAGTAATTATTTCTTTGTTAATTAAGGCATTACGGTAATACACTTTTCTGATTGCTCGGTAAATACACCAATTGGTTCACTAAAATCTGCATATCCATTTTCTTTTAATACCAATTGAACAGTTGATAATGCACTTGCGTCAACTGCAATTAGTAAACCTCCGTTTGTTTGCGGATCGGGCAATATTTGAAAAGCTTCCATTACATTTACTCCAGCTTCAAATTTTACTTTTTGGTTGTACCCATTCCAATTTCTATACGTTGCATCAGGCACAACTCTTTGTGCTAAATAAGTTTGTATTTCTTTTAAAATTGGAATTTTACTATAATAAATATTGGCACTACAATTACTGCCCTCCGCCATTTCAATTAAATGGCCTAATAAGCCAAATCCTGTAACATCGGTTAATGCAGTAACGCCTTCAATTTTACCTAACACCTCTCCTATTTTGTTCAATTGAATGAGTTGTTGATGCAATATATCAAGATGAGATTGCTCAATTAAATTTCTTTTAGCAGCAGTTGCCAAAATACCTACTCCAATAGGTTTGGTTAATAAAAGTACGTCTCCAGCTTTTGCTGTATTGTTTTGTTTTAAATGATTTAAAGCAACTTTTCCGTTTACACTTAACCCAAAAATGGGTTCAGGAGCATCGATGCTATGACCACCAGCTAAAGGAATACCAGCTTGTTTACAAATAGTTCTTGCTCCAGCTAAAACTTGTTGTGCAAGTGTTGCAGGCAATTTATCAATTGGCCATCCTAAAATTGCTAAAGCCATCATTGGAGTTCCGCCCATTGCATACACATCGCTAATGGCATTGGCTGCTGCTACTTGTCCAAACACAAAAGCATCATCTACAATAGGAGTAAAAAAATCTGTTGTACTAATGAGAGCTTCGGTATTGTTGAGCTGATAAACAGCTGCATCATCTTTACTACTATTGCCTACCAAAAGTTGAGGATAATCTTCTTGCACTGCTCCACTTAATATAGTTTCTAAAACTTGTGGAGCAATTTTACAACCACAACCTGCACCATGTGCAAACTGTGTTAAACGTATCGGTTCGTTCGTATTCATTTTAAATTAACTTGATTTTTCCATTCCATTAATACTTGAGCGTTTTGTTCAGGATTAATATAGGGTAATTGAATTTTAATTAAATGTTGTTCGTCGGCTAGTTTACTTCTTTCGTAATATTTATCATAATACTTTAAGAGTATTTCAAAACAAGATTCCATATTATCTTCTAACAAAAAATTGATGGCCGTTTTTGTTTCTAAGCCACCCAATCTTTTTTTAATTCTAAGAATGGCGTTGATTAAATCTATTTTCTCGTATTTACCATACGAAGAAAGAATAAATGCTAACCTTTTTTCAAATGGAATATCTACAAACACATAGGGTGCAACTTTCATTTGTTTAAAAAATGAAGTTGGAATATTGATATTACCAATACGTTGACTTTCGGATTCTAACCAAATACATGGATGACTATTTGTATTCAACCGCTTTACACCATGACGTAAAGCCGTTATCAAATTATTTTCAAACATTTCAACACTTGGTTGTACTGGCATTCCTAAATTACCAAAAGCCGAACCTTTATGATGTGCCAATGCTTCTAAATCAATTACAACAGCACCTTTTTGTTGCATCATTTGTAAAGTCTCGGTTTTTGCACTACCAGTATACCCACCTACAATTTGCAAAGGATAGCTTACCTCAAATTGTTTCAAAACCCAATTTCTGTATGCTTTATATCCACCTTCCAAAGTGTACACTTTAAAGCCATATAAATCTAATAACCATGCAATTGCTGCACTACGCATACCACCACGCCAACAATGTACCAAAATGGTTTTATTATTTCTTTTTTTCAATACGTCTTCAACAGTTAGAATAATCTTCTTCATGTTAGGACCGAAATAATCTAATCCTATTTTAATAGCATCTTCTCTGCTTTGTTGTTTATAAGTAGTACCAACTACTTTTCTTTCTTCATCGGTAAATAGTGGCAGTGAAAATGCTCCAGGAATATGAGCATGGGCAAACTCAGATGGGCTTCGAACATCGGCAATAGGATGTTGTTGAGAGAGTTGTACAAATTCATCTACAGTAATGCGTTTCATTGCCATAGAACAAATGTATTTGATTTACGGTTCGCTATGTAAAAGCAATAAAATTTGTAGAACAAAAAAACTTACCAAAGGTTAAATTATTAGAACTGAAAACTTAGCAATCTAATTGAATAAGATGAATTGTGAAAACTGAAATAAATTTATCTGATTACCTAATTAACATTCATCGAAAGAAAATACACAAATACTAATGTTCATGAGCCATTTCTGCATAATACATTTCATGCAATATTTGTTCTTGCTCAATCAGAATTGATAAAAATTGATCATCTTTTATAATTGATTGATGAGCTAACTTTTTATAATATTCTATGCCCTCTTTTAAATTATGTACAAAGTTGGCTAAGTATTTTTCTTTCTTTACATCGGGTTGTATATTGTATTCTTCAAGCAACTCTTGTAAATAGTTGATATATAATTTTAGTTCAGCAATAAAAAAATGAGGTCGGTTAGTAGCTTTAATAATATTCGTTCTACCATAAATATGATCTACCATAGTTTTCAATGAAACAACAGTAGAAAAGTGAACAATATTAGGACCAGGACAAATATTTACAGCAGTATATTTTGGTACAAAGCTTTGATTGTATTGAATAGCAGCCGAATTGCTTAAACCCATACACAAACATTCTTTTGCTAACACTTGTTGCAACTGTTTTTTATACTCAAGTTCAGGCAAGTTTTGTTTTTGTAAATCTTCAATTTTTAATTGTTGATATTTTACCGATGCGGTACAAATAGGTTCTGTTGTAAACTCAGTATTCAATGCCAAATGCTTTTCGGTACAAGGGCTTCCAGGCTTACCATTTATAATTCGTTGCAGTTTTTCTTGTTCGGCTGTAGTGCCTTTTAAATAATGAAAACGAACACCTAGTGGAGAGTTATTGCTTAACTCAATATCTTTTGTAGTAGCTGCACAAAGTAAGTCTAGTGTTGCTTTATCTACTGTAGTAGCTTCAGGTACTAATAAAAAAGGAGTGCCCCAACCAGTACTTTGTATGTTATACAGTTCATGCAAAAAATCATCTTCTTCATGGGTGCCAATTCCACCTTGAACTGAAAAACTCATGGCTGGTGCATACAAAAATTGTTTGCCTGTTTTATTAGCAATAGCTACTTGATAAATTTCAAACAACGATGCGATAAGTTCATCTTTTTTAACTTTAAACTCTTCTAAAATTGCACCTAATAAAAAACCATCTGTTGCAAAAGCATGACCTCCACAGTTTAAGCCAGATTCTATTCTAAACTCACTTACCCAAATGCCTTTTTTAGCTAAATATTTTCCTTGAATTAATGCCGATCTATAATCACTCACTTTAATAATTACACGTTTATCAAAACTGCCATCTTCATTGGGTTCAAAAGCTGTACATTTTTCTAAATAATTGTATAATCTAGGATTTAATCCAGCCGAAAAAACTATAGCAGAATTTTTTAAATTACTGTTGGCATAACCTCTTAATGCAGCAACAGCATCTGATCCATCTTCTAATACAACTCCATTATTGCTATTGTTTTTATCCACCTTTGTCATAATATTTACATCAATACTACCTGCAACAATTTTACTTCTTAAATAGGTTTGAAATTGTTTTATTTCTGTTTCATTATCCAACTTCAACATATTAAAATACATACTACGTAATGGATGTGTAGAAGGCAACATTTCAAAATATTGAGTAATAGAAGTATCGGCAACAAAATTTTCTTGCTTCATTTTGGCGATTTGTTGTTGCACAATTCGTTGTACCAAGTCTAAGTAATCAGTAATTCGTTTGGCTCTATAATCGTCTTCATTCGTGTTAATAGGTGTATAGCTTTCGTTTATGGTTGCATAATAATGTTTACGCATCATTTCAATTAAATGATCTTCTACAATAGATATTACCGATGCTATACCATATTTAGCCACTTTAATGGGTGAATCTATTGTATAGGCTAAACCCATTACAGGAATATGAAAACGATGTGTTGGTGAAGAACTCATATCAATCAAATGTTATCAATTATAAAATGTGTTACTGTAAAATCTAAAAAAGTATTTTACACTACTACAAAATCAATCATTTTAAACTAGATTTAAAATGACACAAATCATATAATCTTGTTTTTAAGAAACAACTAATATGATTGTTTAAGGAAAAGGATGACTGTTAATTGCAAATTGTAATGAATCAACTCAACCTGCCGTTAATGTACCAACTATTTGTTACTCCTTTTTTCAATAAGATTTTACAGAGTTTGCTACACTTCAAACAACTAAAAAAACTGTATATCAAATTCAAATAAGAAGTTTGAAAAAACATACATCTCAACAACTAGATAATCCTTTTAAAAGGATTTAATAAAATCAAAACATTATTACATCGTTTGAATACTTAGTTTTAGATTTACTATTCATTTCAATAACATTTATCTAATGACAGTATTTTTTATACAGCTTAAGCAAATACTAATACACAACAACTTTAAAAAAGTAATTGTATTTTTTGTTTTATTTGGTTTGAATATTCAAACAAATAATGCTCAAACTTCTTATAGCAAACCAAGTAAATTACAGCAGCAACAAACTGAACGTGGCTATGGTATGTTTATACATTTTGGTGTAAATACTTTTAATGAAATTGAATGGTCTAAAGGAAATCTTCCAGCAGCATCATTTAACCCAACCAATTTAGATTGTGATCAATGGATTAAAACAGCTAAAGAAGCAGGTTTTAGATATGTAATTTTAATTACCAAACACCACGATGGCTTTTGTTTGTGGGATAGTAAATACACCAACTACGATGTAGCTGCTGCTACTGTAAAAACTGATATAGTAGCCGAAGTAAGTAAAGCTTGTAAAAAATATGGTCTTCAACTTGGTTTGTATTATTCTCTTTGGGATAGACACGAACCAAGCCATAATAACCCCAATGCTCAAGCGTATGTAGATTATATGAAAAATCAAATTAGCGAACTATTGACCAACTATGGTAAAATTTGTGAAATTTGGTTTGATGGAGGCTGGGCAAAAAAAGATGCAGACTGGCATTTACCAGAAGTATATAACCACATTAAACAACTTCAACCCAATTGTTTGGTTACCGTAAACCATACTATTAAAACACCAGGTAAACCTAAAGCCATGTTACCCAAAGACATGCAGCAAGGCGACTCTATTAGATACTATCCGGTAGACTTTAGAACCAAAGATCCCAATATGGCAAGATGGGATGATCCTAAATTGTATCTATATAACGATACACTACGTTACCTAATTTTTGAACATACTATTTGTTTATCTGATAGATGGAATTGGTTTCAGAAAAAAGCCAACTTACCTGTAAGAGAGATTGACGAACTAGAAGAACTGTTTTATTTAGGTACTGCCAACAATAATATTTTAATTGTGAACATACCACCCGACCAAACAGGTAAATTAAGACAACATGAAGTAAATCAACTTTTGTTACTAGCAGATAGATTAGGCATTAGAGGTGGAAAGAAAAAATTACCATCGGCACCAAAGAATTTAACTTTTGGCAAACCAATAGTAGCAAGCAATAGTCAAGAAAATACTAGTGCTAATTTAGCCAATGATTATAGTATAGAAACTGCTTGGTTGGCAGAGAAAGACACAGCAAGCTTAACCATAGATTTTGAAGAGGAAGTTTCATTTGATAGAATTTCTTTATTTGAAAAGTATGAAGAAAAAGCTTTGGGTGATGGATTTTCGGTAATGCATACGTTTGCTATTGAAGCTTATAGTATTGATATTTTTGATGGAGCAAATTGGAATACTATTTTCATGGGCGACAGAATTGGTGCTTGCAAAACTGTACACCTTCCATTATTACAAACAGCTCAAAAAATTCGGATACAAATATTAAAAGCTAGTAAACCACCAGGATTATTTCATATTTCAGTTGCCGATAATCAAACAAAAGGTATTCGAATTATTAAATATTAAAGTGGTCTTTGCTACGAGAGAAGACCACTTTAAAAACTACTCTTCATTTTTATTAAAAAAATTCAAGTTCCAACTATCCTTCCATTCAATTAAAGGCTTACCATTCTTAAAAACAATGGGTAACCAAATGTATAAGCCTTCTATAGCTTGCTCAGGTTTCCAAATATCAAACATGGCTATAAAAGCATCTTTCTTTCCTTCAACTTTCAGTATATAAGAAATTTGTGCACCATAAGTTGTATCTGCACCAATACCATTGTGAGGATTTCTACCAACACAAGGATTGCCTAAATCGGTAAATACGCCATTTAAAGAATCGGCAACAAAAGACCTTGCTTTGTTGGGTTTCCAACCACTAGAACCAGAACCTATCAAATAATATTTCTGCTGATGAAAAATAACTGTTGGTGCTTCTGTATGTTTTTCAATGCCTTTTACTGGTTCATATTTTCCTGCTGGCAACATTCTATTGTTAGCTAAACTTCCAATAACAAATGTTTTATCGGGCTTTCTTACAGTTAAGTGAAAAATGGTTTTGTCTATGTTTTCATACATAGCAAAATCGCCAGAACCATAATCGGAACTTGCACCCAAAAATTTGTCTTTATACACAAACGGACCATTGGCTTTTTTACTTGTTGCTACACCAATATAACCTTTTAAATAACCTGTGCCTCTTGGGTAATATTTAAAATAAGCAATGAATATTTTCTGTTGTCGATCGTATATAACCTTTGGACGTTCAAGAATGCAGCCATAAGCTAAATCTGCTGTAGAATCAGTATAAGAAACAGAGAGTACAATGCCTTCATCTTTCCAATTCATTAGATCTTTAGATGAGTAACAATGAATACCACCATCGGCCATTTGAGCTTCAGATTTTCCTGGCAACTTATGTTCACCATACCAATAATATTTTTTGTTGTGATAAATTATATTACCACCATGTGCATTAATATGTACGCCATTATTATCTAACCATTTTACTCCAGGCTTAAAGCTAGTTATCTTTTGTGCAGTGCTGCATGTAACACTAAATACAATTAAGCTTAACAGAAAAAATGTTCTCATATTAATATATTATTTTGTTTTTACTTGAAATTCATTGCTCCACTCACTAGAATAACCCCATTGCAATATTCTTCTTATTCTATAGAAATAAGTTTGCTTAGTTTTTAAATGAGGAATTTGTATCACTCCTTTATTTTCAAACAACAATCGCTTTTGATAAACACCAGATTTGGTTCCATATTCTATTTCATATTTATAATCTAATGGATCCGATTCAAATGAAAGGTGAATACTGTTTGATGTAGTTTCAGCTCCCCAAACAATTGGAGGAAGCTCAGTAGATTGTAACTTAATATTTTTAACCATTGTACTAGCAACACCTACATTATTTTGAGCTATTAACTCCAACTGATAAACAGAATCTCGGTTGATGTTTTCTATTTGAATAAAATGAGCTAATGCTACTTTATTGCTTGTAGTATTAAAATTGTTGGTACCATATTTTAAGTAATAATGATTGGCAGAATTGTCGTTATCAAATACTACACGTATTGCATCTAAATCGGTATAAATACCTAATATTTTTGGTGTAGTTGGTTTTTGTAAAAACATAACCGAATCGTAGCGATTATATCCAAGAGCATCAATAACTTGTACAGATACTAAATGAGCATCTTCACTAATAGGTAATTGAAATTGAATGATTGGTGAAGTTTCGCCAGGTTGAAGCGTTGCAATATCAATTCTTTTTTCCGTTAATGATTTGCCCAATTTATTTTTAGCTACAATTTGCAAAGCATAACCTTTCATTTCAAAAGCAGGAAAACTCATTAAGTCTCTACTCACCAATGCTAAAGATCCATTGATTGATTGTTCATTTTTATTTAGCTGAAGATCTTTAACTGTAAATGGTTGGTATTGCTTTTTTACATCGAAGTACCCTTTTTTGGGTTGTAAAAAACTATTCACTATGCCCCAAGTTCTATTTTCAGAAGGTGCTGTATTCCAACTACTTTTTGCACTCCAATAATTACTTCGGTAATCGTTAAATGTCCACAAAGAAGCTCCAATTACATACTCTCTACCTCTTAATTGTGTTAACATTTTTTCTATAGGAATAATTCCTTCATCTAAGTTTTCTTTGTTTAAATCGCTACCTAACTCAGAGAAGAAAACAGCTTTTGTAGGAAACAGTTTGTGCAACTTATCTGCCACTTTACCCCAATTATCGTAACTGTTTATAAAAATTAAATCGCAAAGTGCAGCAGCATCATCGGGTTGTCCTGGAGCCGAATTACTAGCATAAGTTACCAATCGATGAGGATCTAAAGATTTAGCTTGTTCAATAGCCGTTTTAATATAATTGTAAACGTATGGATTGTTTTTGTAGCTCCCTATCTCGTTACCTACACTCCAACCAATTACACTTGGATGATTGTACTGTTGATGAATTAATTTTTCTAACCAAATTTTTGGTAAAGGATGATTAGCATTGGCTAGTGTGTCTTTACCCCAAAGAGATACTTCTTCAAAAACCATAATTCCTTTTTCGTCTAAATAATCTAAAAAAGCTTTAGGCATAGCTAAATGGCTTAAACGTGCCATATTTGCTCCACTAGCTTTCATCATATCAACCATTTTTTTGATGCTAGAAAAAGGCAATGTGTTTCCATGCACTCTATCTTCGGCAACCAAATTAAATCCTACAGTTCTTATTTCTTTTCCATTCAATTTTAGTTTAAATCCATCTACTTCAACTTTTCTTATTCCAAAACGATCTTTAAAGCTATGTACCAATTTATCTTGCTGATAGAGATTCACTTCAGCAGTATATAATTCTGGATGATCAAAATGCCATAGATGTACATTGGATGCATTGAGTTGTAATTGTGTATTTAAACTAGTTGTTTTAGTTGCTGGCAATTGTGCAATTGGGAGTTTTACAGATTTTAAAATTACCTTATTTTTATACAAAATATTTACACTATAATATCCACTAAATGCAGTGCTTGTAAAATTGGTAATATTGGTTGTAACATCAACTGTAGCAGTACCATCAGCAAAATTGGGCAATGCATTAATATGTGCATGATTAATGCGTAATGGATGGGTAATTTCTAACCAAACTGGTCTGCGTATACCACCCCAATTCCAAATAGCACCACGTTTAAAAAAGTTAGATACTTTTACTACAATGGTATTTTTTTCGCCAAATTTTATGTATTGATTGATATTAAAATAAAATGCCAAAAAACCTAAATGATGCTCACCAACTTTTTTATCGTTTATCCAAATTTCGGCATCGTTATATACCGATTCAAAGAATAAACGTATGTGTTTTGTTTGCACATTTTTATGGATAACAAAAGTATTTCTATACCAAGCATCACCAGTATAGTAGGCATACTCATTTTTTATTTCCCAATTTCCGGGTACTTGAATTTCATCCCAAGCAGCTGTATTTAAATTGGTGGCAAACCATTTTTGTTCATCGCCAACTTTATACAAATCTGTTTTAAATTTCCAAGTACCATTTAAAGAAATAGAATCGGTTAAACCAGAATTTGCTTGTACTTGCTTAATGGATAAGCTAGTAAAAATGAAAACAGCAAGTAAAAAGTGTGGCGTTCTAAATTGCATGGCAATGAAATTAGTGTTTGATAATACTTACAACAATACACTGCTTCAATAGCAATATATGTTGCGTCTAAAAAAATATACTAGTTGTAAATGCTATACCCTTTAAAAAATTAGGTGCTTAATAACAACGTATAGCAAAAACAGCAGCTGGTACATTTTCAGATGGATGTTCTACTTCAAGTACAATTTTTTTAGTTGAAATTGCTTCGTTTAAAACTATATTATTGATGGTTTGATAATTATCTTTTACGGCTTTTATAATGTTGCCGTTTTCATCTTTCAATACATAATTTCTTACACAAAATGGCATCACACTTTCTGGATGAGTCATTAATACACTTTCCATTGGATGATCATAATCGGTATCAAAAAATAAATCAATTGCTTGAATAGTTTGTGATTCATTCCAAGTGAGTGTAATAGTTGGAGTTGAATCGCTCAAATCAGCTACCCATGCATTGGGTTGATGTGTTGGTCTATCAATACCATTTTTAATATTCACAGCACTAAACGCATCAATTTTTTCTGTAAGCTGCATGGCAAGATTTTGCCCCTCTGGTCGGCGTTGAGGACACCAAAATTCAAATGTATCCATACCAATGCCTTCAGGTGGTTCTTGCTTACCAAAATTTGAAACAGCCTTATTAATTTGATTAAATACCGTTAACACACCTGTAAATCTTTGTTCACTATAACACATTTCAACCAACTCATTTTTAAGTATGGTTACAAAAACATAGGTATCATGTTCAAGTTGGGCACTAAAATCTAATGCTACAGAATTTCTTCCTTTTTGCAATGCAATAGATTTATTTTCTAGTATAATATCTGGGGTATGATTAGTTTGTTTTGAACTGATACGTAATTCAACTTGAAGCGTTGTATCTTCCAATGCATCAACCTTTATTTGCATGGCTGGAATGTTGCCTTTTTTCATTGGCAACATTTGTGCAACAGATGCAACAATGGGCTTCTTAATATCAGATGATTTGATTTCACTTAAATGTAATTCACTTGATGCATGAACAGTTGCTGTTTGAGTTAAATCTTTCGAATCATTCAATTCAATTGCTGGAATATAATGACCCATTTTTATTAACGAATTTTGCAATTCTTTCAAATGGTTGGTTGCCATCAAATCTTTTGGCAATAAAGATTTTTGCTTGCAATGTGCAGCTGCCAAACCTACAGCTTGTGCAGCATAAGCAGCAGTAGCCATTACTCTTGTAGATGCAAATGCAACATGGGTAACACTAATTATTCTTCCTGCTAAAAATAGGTTCGTAATATTTTTACTGTACAATGTTCTATAAGGTATTTGGTAAATGCCTTTGCTATGCCATTGATTACAACCTGGCTTTTCACTAAAAACACCATCGGCAGGATGTAAATCAATTGACCATCCACCAAAAGCTACAGCATCATCAAAGGTTTTTTGTTCTACAATATCTTGTTGCTTCAATAAATAATCACCTTCAAAACGGCGGCTTTCTCTTTTGCCTGGAATAGTACCTACCCATTCTAAAGTCATGGTTTCAGCTTCAGGAAAATTACCAGAGTTTTTAATATAATTCCAAACCCCGTATACTACTTTCCATAACTCCCATTTAATTTTTTCGGTATCATGCACTGTATCTAATCTTCCACCATATTCAATCCACCAAAGTTTACAACCATGTTCTTTTGCATTAAAATTTCTATATCTAGGTATTTGCTCAATATCATTTAAAGCAAATGAAGGAGGAACAAATTTTACAGGCTTTTTAGTGTCTTTGCTATAAAAATATAAGGAGTGACCAAGTAGTTCACCATACTCTTTTTCAGGGGCAAATAGTTCGCCAAATTCTTCTTTAGACTCAGCACCCATTCTAAAACTTGCACCAGATAAAAAGCCAACAATTCCATCGCCCGATGCATCGCAAAACAAAGGTGATTGAACAAAATATTCAGTTGAGTTTTGGCTACAAAAAGCAATTACTGCATCAATGGTATCGGCATCTTTTTTTTCAACTGCATATACTGCAGTATTTAATAACAATTGAATATTGGGTTCTTGTACAATCTTATCAATTAAAATAGTATCAAATATTAGGGCATTGCCTTCTGGATTACGATACATATTCTCTACCAAAATTTCATCTACAATTCCACCTTCTCTTGCCCAACGATTGTTGTTACCCATGTGAGATGTTGCTCCTAAAACCCATAACCTTACTTCGCTAGAAGCATTGCCACCTAATACTGGTCTGTCTTGTATAAGTACTACTTTTAATCCAGCTCTTGCAGCAGCAATAGCTGCACAAACTCCAGATAAACCTCCACCTACAACGGTTAAATCTGTTGGTATTGAAACTCTTGTAAGACTTCTACTTTTTTCGCCTGTTGCTAAAATCATGATATTAACATTTAATATAACTTGTTCTTCAATAATTACCTACAACTCATATCCAATTAAAAAATAGAAAACAGCTAAATGCTTGTAGATTGAGTTGGTGGCTGAAATTGATTGAAATTGAAGCTTTCAACTTGCATTGAAAACTTTCCATTATTGTCATTTATTGAATTTCTTTACTGCCTTGTGCATCTACTTTACAAATGCTGAAACCATAGAAAGCAGTTTTGAAAAAAATTGAGTAAATGGTCAAACAACTTCGTTTGTTAAAATTGCATAGTAAATAAAAAAATACAACAATATTAACTCAAGCAATATAAACTGAATGCGTAAGTGTATATCCGTATTAGACGTAAAATTTTTACTGGGAACATTCCCAATTTATGGGAGCGTTCCCAATAAATTGCACCCAATACAACCATTTTTAATAAAAGAATGAGTAATATTGTTTAGGAAATCATTGGATTGATAAGAATTGAGAAAAACTAAATGCCCATAACTAGTTGAATGAAACTGCATCAAATAACCATAAAAGATATTGCCAAAGAACTGAATTTATCTAAATCTACCGTATCTCGAGTACTTACAGGCAACCCAAATGTAAAAGCAGAAACCAGGAAATTGGTATTAGATTTTGCATCGAAAGTGGATTATCAAAAAAACTTATTTGCCACTAATTTAGTTACACAAAAAAGCAATATCATAGGCATTATGGTGCCCGAATTCATGAGCTCTTATTTTCCGAAAGTTATTATTGGTGCTCAAAATAAAATTGCAACCGAAGGGTTTAATTTGATTATTGCTCAATCGAATGAAAGTTATGAAACCGAAGTTTCCAATGCTCGTGTAATGATGGCCAATCAAGTAGATGGTTTATTGGTTTCGGTAACTAAAGAAACGAGAAATTTTGATCATTTCATGGCTTTTAAAAGAAAAGGTATACCACTTGTATTTTTTAATAGAGTTTGTGAAGATATGGATGTACCAAAAGTGGTAGCAGATGATTATGATGGTGCATTTAAAGCAGTAGAACACTTGATAAAAATTGGCAAGAAAAGAATTGCTCATTTAGCAGGACCCGATAATTTATCGATTAGTAGAAGAAGATTGAATGGTTATTATGCTGCATTGAGAAAGTACAATATTCCGGTAGATGAAGAACTAATTATATCGTACGATTTAACCATGGAGAAGGTAAAAATTTACATCAATCATTTACTAAGTTTACCTAATCCGCCCGATGCACTTTTTGCCATTAACGATCCTACCGCCATTGAAGCCATTCAAGTAATTAAAGCAAGGGGATTAAGCATACCAGAAGATATTGCAGTGATTGGTTTTAGTAACGATGAAGTATCGGCATTAATTGAACCTGCATTAACCACCATTGCACAACCCATTGATAAAATTGGCGAAACCGCAGCTGAAATGTTGCTACATTTAATTAAAACCGATATTAGTTTATGGAAACCCATCACCAAAACCATGAGCACCGAACTAATTATTCGAAAATCTACGGTTGGTGGGTAGTTGGAAGGGGATGTATATTGAATTACTTCCCGATACAAAACTTACTAAATATAAAATCTAACTGGTCTTCATTGGTAATTTCTCCTGTAATTTCTCCTAAATAATGTAATGCCTGACGGATGTCTAATGCCAACAAATCGCTTTGAATATGTTGCTGTAAGCCGTCTTGCACATCTTGTATAGCAACAAATAATTTTTGCAATGCATCGTAATGCCTTGCATTGGTTACAATGGTGGCTTCTGTGTTAATATTACCATCGGTTGCTGCTATTATTAAAGCATTTTTAAGTACTTCAATATTGCTGTTATCTTTTGCCGATATAAAAATAATATTGTTAAATGTGGTGAATTTTTCTACTGTATTGTTGGCTGTATCTACTTTATTGCCAACCAACAAATATTGAATTTGTTGCTGTTCAAAATCGTTCACTACTTCTTGTAAAGTGTTTGCATTTAATTCGTTTACATCAAATAAATACAACACCAAATCGGCTGCTTTCATTTTTTCATAACTCCTTTCAACCCCAATACTTTCAATAACATCGCTTGTATGTGTTCGAATACCTGCTGTATCAATTAATCTAAATAAAACACCATCAATATTTAATACTTCTTCAATGGTATCTCTTGTAGTACCTGCTATATCGCTTACAATTGCTCTATTCTCATTCAACAATGCATTCAACAATGTACTTTTTCCAGCATTGGGTTTTCCTATAATAGCTACTTGAACACCATTTTTAATGACGTTTCCTAACTTAAACGATTGTAACAATGTTTGTGTAGTAGTAAATAAATGACTAATTAAATGGTTGAGTTGTGTTCTATCGGCAAACTCTACATCTTCTTGACTAAAGTCGAGTTCCAACTCAATCAATGCCGAAAATTTAATGAGTTCTTGTCTTAATGCAGATAATGCATTAGAAAAACCACCCCGTATATTTTTAATGGCTGTATTTCTACTAGCTTCTGTATTACTGGCAATTAAATCGGCTACGGCTTCTGCTTGTGTTAAGTCTAACTTGCCATTTAAAAAAGCTCTTTGGGTAAACTCTCCAGCCTTGGCAATTCTGCACCCCTTTGCAACAATGGTTTGTATAATTTTTTCTTGAATAAAAGATGAACCATGACAACTAATTTCAACTACATCTTCTCCTGTATATGATTTAGGATTTTTGTATAAAGCCACTACTACTTCATCTAATACTTCATCATTATTTTTTAATAGCCCAACATGTAATGTATGCGATGCTTGTTGTAATAAATTTTTAGCAGGAAACATACTATTTACAATTTCAATGGATTGCTTTCCACTTAAGCGAATTACCCCAATTGCTCCAATGCCTTGTGGTGTTGCTAATGCAACAATGGTATCGTCCCAACCCATTTGTTTTGCCATGTATTTTATTTGATTGCGAAAGTAAAGTTTGTTGCACAAAAAAAGTCCTGCCAAATAGCAGGACTTTTTAAATATTCAATTAAGATTAATCTTCAGAAACTTGGAAAGTAATACTTTGTCTGTGACGATAGATTACGTTTCTACCGTTTTGAACTGCAGGTTTCCAACCACCGCCTTTTTTCAATACACGTACAGCTTCTTCTTTTGTACCATACCCTGGATCGTTTTCAGCATTGATTTCACTGATGCCACCATTTTTATCTACAATAAAAGAAAGAATAACTGTGTATCTTCCAGCAGGTGCACCATTATCAACAGGAACATTACTGTTTAAGTTACGCTCTAAGTATCTGCTCCAAGCTGCTAATCCACCAGGATATTCAGCAGGAATTTGTACTACAGTGAACACTTTATTGTAATCTTCTTCTTCTTTTGGTGCTTCTACTTTACCAGTACCACTAGCTTCTACAACAGGAGCAACCATACCATCATCCTTCATCCCTTCTTGGTTTTTATTACCAATTTTCACATCTTCTAATTCAGCCATTTCAGGTGGTTTTTCGTCTTCTTTCACCTCTTCATCTTTTACAATTTTAGGAGGCGTGAATTGTTTCATTTCCACTTTAGGAGGTTCCTGTTTTGGAGGAGGAGGTGGTGGCGGTGGTTCAGGTTTCTTTTCCTCAGGCTTTTCATAGTTTTCTAAAGAAACGTCTTGTACCATCATAGGGCCAGCTTTCTTCTTTGAAGCACTTGCCCATAATGAGCCTAAGAAAACCAACAACACCATAGCAAGTGTTGCAACTAAAGCGTAGGTAATACGTTTGTTGTATGTTTTACGCAAGTCGTAAGCACCATATTCTTTATTCCTTCCATCAAAAAGGATATCAAGAATATCGGCTGTTAAAATTTTATTTGTTTCCATAATTCAATGATTTTGTATTAAGATGCAGTACAAGAAAAGATTGCATAAATAGTTGAAAAAATTATTTATTCCCAGCCGCTGCTTCTGTTACTTTAATTAGATCAACTTCAACCGATGAAATATCTACCAATGCATAAGTTTTAATTATGTTAATAGTCATTTCATCAAGCATATCAATTACATTTTTGTAATTGCATTCATCGCTTGGTTTAATTACAATCACTAAATCTTTTTCATTGGTACTTGCTTTCTTACGGAGAATAACATTGCGTATTCCATCTTCTCCCGAACCGAAATTGGCCGATTTGAAATTGGTACTTGCATTCTCTGTATTCAAAATACCCTCATAATAAAATATATGATCATCTTTTCCTAACAAAATGGTTAAGGCTCCACTTTCTTTAGCTTTATTTTGTTCCTCAGGTTTGTCGGTATCCTTAGGTAAAAAAAGCCTCATGGCCGTTGGCTGACTCATGGTAGTGGTAAAGATGAAAAAAGTAATGAGTAGAAATCCTAAATCAACCATTGGGGTTAAATCAACCCTAGTAGATTGCTTTTTGGATTTCTTGACGCCGGTGCCCTTTTTATGGCCACCGCCACTCGAGGTATCCATTTCTGCCATAGCTTACATTTTTAATTTCGTAAATAAATGAAGAGATAATTATTCATCTCTTTTTTGACCAGACATATCCTTTTTATATAATTCACTTCCAGATGGAACACCCTCAGGATCTGTAACTAACTGAAACTTCAGAAAGTCGTTTTTCTTAAAGGCAGCCATTACATTTTTAAATGCAGGATACTTTGAATTATTATCTCCTTTTACCAATAATCCATCAATTTTTTGACCTTCGTAAGAATCTCTTATTAAAGTCATCCATTCAATCATTTCATTATTAGTGCTGTCTATACAAGGAATACCAGGTAAACTTTCACCTTTACGCTGATCTTCTGGTAATGCCAAAAACTGATTGAGTTGAGCAAAGGATGCACCAAAGAATTGAGCTTTCTTAAACGCATTCACATTCAAGCCTAAATTTTTGGTATTGTTGAGCGTATTCGCAATAAATTCTTTTTTCTGTTCATCGTCCATCGATAAAAATACTTTTCCATCTTTATCTATTGTAACCAAAACAAAATTTTTCTCTGGTGCTGGCTTAGAAGAAACAGAACTTGGTGGTTGTACTGTAATTGCCTCAGCAGGTTTAAATTTTGTAGTTAAGATAAAGAACGATAAGAGCAAAAATGCAACATCGCACATCGCCGTCATATCAATGTTCGTACTCTTTCGAGGTATCTTAGGTCTTGCCATTGTTGTTCTATTTTAAAATTTCACAAATAAGATTCAAAGCTGCTTAATTTCCACACTATACTATTTGTATAATGAAGCAAAGCTTTGAGTTAATGTGAAACCAGACTCATCTATACCAAAAGTGATAGAATCAATCTTAGTAGTAAACACATTATACATAATAATGGCTACTGCAGAAGTACCAATACCTAAAGCTGTATTAAACAAGGCTTCAGAAATACCTTTTGATAATTCTTGAGCAGCAGCTCCGCCAGCTTCTTCTCCTAAAGCAGAGAAAGATTTAATCATACCCAATACAGTACCAAATAAACCTAACAAAGTTGCTACCGATGCTAATGTTGATAAGAACACCAAGTTCTTTTCTAACATAGGCAATTCTAATGCAGTTGCTTCTTCAATAGATTTTTGAATATTCAATACTTTTTGTTCAGTTTCTAGCTCGGTATTGGTAATCATGTCTTTGTAAGTGCGTAAACCACTTTTCATTACATTCCCAACGCTTCCTTTTTGCTTATCACACTCAGCTAAAGCTTTATCAACTTCTTTATTAGCTAAATGAAATTGTACTTTACGTACAAACTCACCAATGTTGCCAGCACCAGAAGCTCTTTTTACAGTTAAGAATCTTTCAATAACAAAAGTTAATACAATAAAGAAAGAACCAATTAAGATTGGTACTACAATACCACCTTCATACATTTTAGCAAAACCACCACCCATAGGAGGGTTATCTAATAAGCCTTTATGATGAGGCCAAAACCATGAAGCTGTATCAGGTACTTTAAAGTTAGAAGGATGTCCAAATACAAATCTCCACAAAATGTATCCTAATAAGATACACACGATAGGTGCAATCCATGAAATGGCATTGCTGCTCTTTTTTGCATGAGCGGTTGAAGTGTTAGCTTTTACAGCGGTCGGTTTAACGTCAGCCATGATTCAATTGATTTTTGGTTTTAAAAAATTCATTTGTTAACGTAAATAAATATTGCACAATTCTACAGAAAAAAGTTTTGAAAAAACAAAACATATTTTTTGTTATGTGGAAATGTTGCTCAAATTAAGATTTTTGTGCTTTGCAACAAACAAAAAATGTAGTTACAACTTTACAAGCAATCCTAAAATTTGAGGGCGTAAGATAGTAGCTATTTGAATTACTTACACCGATTCTACAAAAAATTTATGCTAACATTAAACATTAGTTTACCGTTGGTGTAATTAAAATATTATTTTATTATTAAAAAAAACTGCACCCCTATCTTTATTCATCTTAAAAATAAATTTTTTACGCTTATGAAACAAATTTTTGTGGCAGCTGCTATACTAGCTGGCACGTTTGCAACGGCTCAAACAAGACCAACTGCTCCTCCAACTGGTACTCCAACAACTCCTGGAACCCCTCCTCCTGGTGCTGGTGGTTTTGGTGCTCAAGCTAAACCTGGTCCTAAACCTTACAAAGAAGTTATTACCGCAAAAGCAATAACTAAGAACGGTTTATTTATAGTGCATAAAGTAGAGGATAAATTTTATTTTGAAATACCGGATAGTATTTTAGATAAAGAAATTATGGCTATTACTCGTTTTACTAAAGTGCCTGGTGGTACAGGTGTTTATGGTGGCGAAATTGCTAACCAAGTTACTTTGAAATTTGAAAAAGGACCAAGCAACAATATATTTTTAAGAACAGTAACCTTAATTAGTGTTGCCGATAGTACGCAAGAAATTTATAAAGCAGTAAGCAACTCTCATTTAAACGCTATAGCCAATGCTTTTGATATTAAGGCATTTGGAAAAGATAGTACAAGCAGCATTATTGAAGTTACCGACTTTTTTAAAGGCGATAACCAAGTTGTTAGTATAAATGCCAATGCAAAAAGAAGATTTAATTTAACAATGCTGGCTGCAGATAGAAGTTATGTGCAAAGCATTAACACCTATCCAATTAATACTGAAGTTAGAACAGTAAAAACGTTCTTATCTTCTTCTTTAGGCGGATTTTCACCATCTCCAACCCCTACTCAAACTGTACCTACTGCAAGAGATGCTGGTGCTGTTACCTTAGAAATGAATACATCATTTATTATTTTGCCAAGCAAACCAATGGCAAAAAGGTTGTGGGATAGAAGAGTAGGCTATTTCCCAGATGATTTTGTGGTGTTTAGCGACGACCAACAAAGAGTAGATCAAAAAACATTTGCCGTTCGTTGGCGTTTAGAGCCAAAGCCCGAAGACATGGAAAAATGGAAACGTGGCGAATTGGTTGAGCCTGTAAAACCTATTGTTTATTATATAGATCCTGCAACTCCACGCAAATGGAGAAGTTACTTAAAAGCAGGAGTTGATGATTGGCAAAAATCTTTTGAAAAAGCAGGATTTAAAAATGCCATCATGGCTAAAGATTGGCCAGAAAACGATAGTACCATGAGCTTAGAAGATGCTCGTTTTTCTGTAATTAGATACTTTGCATCTGATATTGAAAATGCTTATGGTCCTAATGTTCACGACCCTCGTAGTGGTGAAATTTTAGAAAGTCATATTGGGTGGTATCATAATGTAATGAAGTTGGTACACGATTGGTACATGATTCAAGCTGCTGCTGTAAACCCTCGTGCAAGAAAAATGAAATTTGATGATGACTTAATGGGTCAATTAATTCGTTTTGTTTCCTCTCATGAAGTGGGACATACTTTAGGTTTATTACATAACATGGGTAGCAGTAGCAAAACTCCAGTTGAAAAGTTAAGAGACAAAGCTTGGGTAGAAGCCAATGGACATACAGCTTCAATTATGGATTATGCTCGTTTTAACTATGTAGCACAGCCAGAAGATAATATTAACGAAAAAGGTTTATTCCCTAGAATTGGTGATTATGATGATTGGGCTATTCAATGGGGTTATGGCTATATTCCTGGAAAAGATGAAGAAGAACAAAAAATTAGCAGCGATAAAATGATTATTAAAGCTTTAGCTGAAAATCCTCGTCGTTGGTTTGGTACGTATGAATTAGGCAATAGCGTTGATCCAAGAACCCAAGCTGAAGATTTGAGTGATAACGCTATGAAAGCTAGTGAATACGGTATTAAAAACTTGAAACGTATTATTGTAGGTTTGCCAGAATGGACAAAAGAAGAAGGTGAAAACTATGAAAACTTGTCTGAAATTTATGGTCAATTAGTTGGTCAGTTCAACAGATACATGGGTCATGTTTTAAGAAATATTGGCGGTATTCAAGAAACCTATAAAAGCAATAGCCAAGAAGGTGATGTTTTTGAACCAACACCAAAAGCCAAACAAAAAGAAGCATTTGCTTTTTTAAATGCCCAATTGTTAACTACACCAATGTGGTTATTGGATAAAAATATTTTGAATAAAACAACTAATCCAATTAACAATGAAAGAATTCAAAGCATTCAAGCTAGTGCTTTGAACAATTTATTAGATGGTAGCCGTTTATACAGAATGATTTTAAGTGCCAATCGTTTTGGTGCAGCTAATGTATACCAGTTTGATGAATTAATGGAAGATGCTAAAAAAGCTGTATGGAGCGAATTACCTGCCAAAAAAGTGGTAGATGTATATAGAAGAAACATTCAAAAAGCTCATGTTGAAAAACTAATTAGCTTAATGAGTGGCGGTGCTCAAACCATTAATTTTGGTGGACAAATGATTACCATTGGAACCGATACAAAAAATACCGATGTTGCTTCTTATGCTCGTGGGCAATTAAAAGCTTTACAAGCCGAAATTGCTGCTGCAGTTCCTGCAATTGCAGATAAAATGACGAAGTATCATTATCAAGATGTGGTTGAAAGAATTAAAAAAGGTTTAGACCCTAAATAATTTTTTCTATAAAGTAGAAAATTGTTTTAAAAAGTCTCGGTGCAAATGCATCGAGACTTTTTGTTTATACAATACGACACGTGTCAGGTTTCTAAAACCTGACACGTGTCGTATTGTATTTTAAGACCAACAAGAGTATAACATAAAACATCTAGCTATATACTTGTACATTTATTTAGTGTTTAACTTTTAATAAGGCATTAAGTTTGATACAAGTAATTTTACTAAAATTTACAGTATGAAATTCCCACTTTTATTTGTTTTATTATTCATAAACACAATTGCTTTTAGCCAAAAAAAGAAACTATACGGTATTGTAAAAGATAGTGCTACAAAAGAAATTATAGAATATGCAAGTATTACCAATATTAACAGCAATAAAACAACTGTAAGTAATACCAAAGGGAAATTTAATATTGATGTAACATCAGGAGATGTTATTTCAATTGCATCTATCAATCATTATTTTGATACTATTCAATTGACTGAAAAAATCTTTTTACAAGATACTATTGTAGTTTATATAAAGGCAATTACACAAAACTTAAAAGAAGTAACCGTTACTGCCATTTTAAATAGATATAAAGCAGATAGCACAGAACGAAGAAAACGATTTTTAGAAGATGTAGGCTCTAACCTTATTCCAACTGTATCTACAGCAAATAGTGGTGCTGGTGTAGGTATTAACTTAGATAGATTTAGTAGAAAAGAAAAAAACAAAAGAAAAGCGTTTGAACTGTTTGAAAAAATGGAGAAAGAACAATACATCAACTACCGATTTTCGCCTCAATTAGTCATCAGATATACCACTTTACGCAACGATAGTTTATTTAGTTTTATGCAACAATATAGACCTACTTACAAGTGGTTAAGAAAACATATTGCGGAAGAAGATATAAAATATTATATCAACGAAAAATTGAAAATATATTTTAAAAGAAACGAAATTCAATAAAACAATATTCAAACTATTTTTTTACAATTAAAGCAATTGCTACTCTCTAAGTACCACTAATGCAGCTCACCGAAGAACAACAATTAATCATTCAATCTACCGGAAACATTACCATTAACGCAGTTGCAGGATCGGGTAAAACCACCACCATTATTGAGTATGCAAAAGCACTACCTGCCAATGCTAGAATTTTATATTTGGCATTTAATAAATCGGTAAAATCAGAGGCCATTCATAAATTCTTGGCACATGGTTTAACAAATGTACAAGTAGAAACTGCTCATTCATTGGCTTATAAGCATGTTGTGTTTTACAACAACTATACAATAAAAAACAAAGATTATTCAACCAACGAAATAGCTGAACTTTTGCAACTTAAAGGCAATGGAGAAAAACATACAGAATACATTATTGCCAACCATGTAAATAAATTTATTAGCTTTTTTTGCAACAGCAATAAAACCAAAGTTCAAGAGTTAAACTATGCAGAAGTACTAACCGATGCTAAAGCAATTGCTTTTGTAAATTCTTTTTACCCTTATATAGAACAACAAACAAGATTGTTGTTGGCTAAAATGAATGCAGGTGAAATTGACATTATTCATGATTTTTATTTGAAAAAATTTCAACTCTCTAAACCAACATTATACTACGATTATATTTTATTTGATGAGGGTCAAGATGCGTCTCCAGCCATGCTAGATGTTTTTATGCAGCAGCAAGCAGTTAAAGTAATTGTGGGAGATACTCATCAACAAATTTATGGTTGGCGTTATGCAGTAAACTCATTAGAGAAAACCAAATTTAATCCACTGCATCTTTCAACTAGTTTTCGATTTCCAGATAGCATTGCCAAATTAGCTATGCAAATTCTGGATTTGAAAAAACACATTAGCGATTATACTGCTATTAAAATACATGGAAAAGGAAATTGTACTTCATTAAAAACGAAAGCTGTAATTGCAAGAACCAACTTAGGATTATTGCTAACTGCAATTGAATACATTACCGAAAAACCGAAACTAAAAAAAATCTATTTTGAAGGAAATATTCATTCATACACTTATGCCGATGATGGAGCTTCTTTATACGATGTGTTGAACTTATCCAATCATAAACACGAATTAATTAGAGATAGTTTAATTAAAAAGATGAGCGATATAGATGAGTTAGAAGAATACATAGAAAAAACGGAAGATGCTCAGCTAGGTATGATGGTAGAAATTGTAAAAGAATATGGCAATGAAATTCCAGGCATTATTAAAAAATTAAAAGAAAAACATATTGAAGGAAATAATAAAGAAGAAGCAGAAATTATTTTTTCTACAGTGCATCGTTGTAAAGGAATGGAGTACGATTCGGTACATTTAGTAAACGACTTTATCACCGAAGAAAAGCTTTTACAATTAGTAGAAAATGAAAAGCAACAATTTTCAACCGATAAATTAATTGAAGAAATTAATTTACTCTATGTAGCGATTACTAGAACAAAAAATCAATTATATATACCAGAAAAATTATTGCCTCAAAATTATCATCAAGCCAATAATATTCATGTATTAAAAGTACTTTCTAAGAAAGAAAAAGAACAAGCTAAAACAACTGCTCAAATACAGCAATTGAGAAGTAAGAAAATGGCTATTAAGCAACCCATATCAAAAGAAAAAACTTACGATGTTCAAATGATTAGAGCTGAACATAAAGGAGCATATCATTCATGGACAGAAGAGTTAGACAATGAGCTAAGAAAATTATTTCATCAAGGAATAGCTATGCAAGATTTATCTATTCATTTTGGTAGAACAAAAGGAGCTATTTACTCAAGAATAAAAAAGTTGGGTTTGGTGGAAGAGTAGTACAAACCATATTTATCAACTATCTATGAATATAAATTTGGGTATTCGTGGCGTTTAAATATGTTGAACTTACTACAGGTGGAAAAGTAATTTTAACACCGTCTACAAAACAGGAAAATAGCCTATTGTAGCAATATGTATTTCTTGAAAACGTTCCTACTTTTTCTGTACGTCTATCTCCGTCTATCGAAGTAATATTAATTGTTTTGTTTACTGATGGAATAATGATTTGCCAATTGTATGATTGTGTAAAGAAATCGGAATTAAAAAATGTTGAAAGTTGTAATGTGTCGTTACTAACTCTAAAACCCATGGTAGAATCTTTTATAAGGGTTTTTGAAAAGATTTCTGCTTGAGGAATTGTATTGGTAAATTTTTTGATGATTAATGTATCTAACTCTTCTGAAGTATAATCAATAAAATTAACTATAATATGACCATCACTGCATGGTAAATTTTTATTACACCCCAGCATGGTTAAACAAATTGCAATTAAAAAGAATACTTTCATAGTATTACTGCTTAAAATTCATTAATTGAGATTCTACAATAATATACAGCTAACAAAATCTCTTTCTGGCTGCTTCAAATTCTTCCCAAATTTCATTCATTACTTCTGCGGCGGGTTGTATGTTTTTTATGAGGCTACTTACTTGCCCAATCTCTAATTCACCTTCAATTAAATCGCCTTCAAACATACCTTTTTTGGCTCTTGCACGGCCTAAAATTTCTTTCAATTCTTCGGCACTTGCTCCTCTTGATTCAGCAGTTCGAATGGCTTCTGCAAATGGATTATTCAATAATCTTACAGGCACTGTTTTTTTCATTTGCAATTGTGTATCGCCTTCTTGTGCTTGTATGATTGCTGCTTTAAAGTTTGGATGAGCAGATGCCTCATTGGTACAAACAAATCTGCTACCAATTTGCACAGCATCGGCACCTAAAATCATTGCTGCTAGCATTTGTTTACCTGTGGCTATTCCACCAGCTGCAATCAACGGAATTTGAATAGCTTTTTTTACCGCAGGAATTAAAACCATTGTTGTAGTTTCTTCTCTACCATTATGACCACCTGCTTCAAAGCCTTCTGCTACAACTGCATCGCAGCCTGCATCTTGTGCTTTTAAAGCAAACTTGCTACTGCTTACTACATGTACTACTTTAATGCCTTGTTGTTGTAAAATTGAAGTGTAGGTTTTTGGATTTCCTGCACTAGTGAAAACAATAGGAACTTTATGTTGAATGATGATATCAATATGCTTATCAATATTAGGATACAGCAAAGGCAAATTCACTGCAAATGGCTTATTGGTGACTGCTTTACACTTTACAATATGTTCTTCTAAAACCGAAGGATACATACTGCCTGCACCAATAATACCTAAGCCTCCAGCATTGCTTACAGCACTTGCCAAACGCCATCCACTTACCCAAATCATTCCTGCTTGAATAATGGGATATCGTATATTAAAAAGCTGTGTAATGCTATTGTTAGCAAGCATATTCTGTACTATTCTTTTTTCTTGCCTTCGTATAAATCTTCTTTAGAAACTACTTTTACTTTGTCGCCTTCTTTTAGTAGTTTACTCAATAAAGAATAAGGCCCTGTAATTACTTCTTCTTTACCTGTTAAACCAGATAGTATTTGAATAAAATTTAAATCTTGAATACCAGTAGTCACTTTTACTTTTTTTACTGTGCCATCGGGTTGTAAAACAAACACCACTTCTTCTAAATCTTCAGCCGAAATAGTTGTTTTATCTTCTCCTGATGCAGGTGATTTGTCATCTTTTTTAGCATCTTTTTCTTGATTAACTACATCGCCTTTTTTATCTCTTGTTGTAACTGCTGCTAATGGAACAGATAATTTATCTTTTTCTGTTTTTGTTTGAATATCGGCAGTTGCACTCATATTTGGTCTAAAAGGAAAAGGACGACCTTTTACAATTAAATCGCTATAACTTTCTGGCAATAAACGTACATGTACCTTGTAATTGGTTACTTCTGTAGATACTGCACTCACAGCATTTGACGATGCTGTAGGGTTGGCAATTTTAAACACCAATGCTTTAAATTTTCTATTTCCATATGCATCAATAGTAACAATGGCAGTATCGCCATAAGAAACTTTAGGTATATCGTTTTCACCAACATCTACAATAGCCACCATGCTACTTAAATCGGCAATACGCATCATTTCTGTACCAATACTTAAACTATTACCTGCAACACGTTCACCTTTCTTTACATTTAAAATATTTACCACACCACTCATAGGTGCAGTAATAATGGCACGGCTCATGTCTTTGCTAGCTCTACTTAAATTAGCTCTTGCACTCTGTATTGCAGCTAAATTGCCTTTAATGCCTTCTTTTGCTGCATTGTAATTGGCTAAAGCTGCTTTGTAAGCTTGTTCTGCAATTTCAAATTCGGCTTTAGAAGTTACTTTGTCTTCATACAATTTCTTTTGACGATCAAATGCTTTTTTGGCTTGTTCTAAATTGGCTTCTAATGCCAATAATTGTGCTTTTGCATTAGATTCGGCAGCTTCACTTTGTGCAACACCGGCAGCAGCCTGATCTCTTTGAGATGCATAGATATCGGCATAAATTTTTGCTACTACTTGTCCTCTTTTTACACTATCTCCTTCTTCCACAAATAGCTCTACAATTTCGCCACTAATATCTGGACTAACTTTAACCTCAATCTCGGGTGAAATTTTTCCACTAGCTGTTACTGTTTCAATAATTGTTCTGCTAGCTACTTTTTCGGCTGTAACTTTTTTACCTTCTTCTTTACCAATAATTCCAGCTTTTTTTAAGCCAATTAATGTACCAATAAGCACTACTAATATTACAATTATCCAAATTAATTTCTTACTCATACCACAGTATTTAATGATTGTTCTACTTTATAATTTTAAACCTTGTCCTTTATAAAACTCTAATAATTTCATTCTAAAAACAAACTCAAACTGATTGGTTAATCGATTCAGCTTTGCTTGCAATAAATTATTTTGATTGGTAATTAAATCTAATGAATTAATTAAACCAGTTTCATATCTTTTCTTAGCAAACTCATAAGAGCGTTCAGCAGTTTGTACTGTTTTTTCACTAGCATTAAAACGTTGCAATGCAGTTACTGCATTGGTATATGCTGCATAAATATCTTGCTGTAATTGTTGATTGGCTTGGGTTTTAGCCAAATCGGCTTGTTTTAGTTGTAGTTTAGAATTTTCTAAATTGAGTTTTGCATTACCATTATTAAAAATGGGAACGTTAATTTGAAACCCAATATTCTGTCTAAAGTTATTGTCTAACTGTACGCCATAGCCATCCCATACTTCACCAAAACTTTTTTTACCTTGCTGTAATTGAATAGAGGGTTCTAATACATTGTAATTGATTCCTCCAACATTTACAAAAGTTCCATTTGGTGATGCTGGACCTAAAGAAAATCCTGTTATTTTATTCGTACTACTTGCAAAGTTGGTAGCTAAACCACCACCTACAGAAATGGTAGGGTATAAGCCAGCTCTGGCAACTTTAACACCATACTCGGCACTTTTGTATCTTAAATCATTTACTTTTTGCTGAGGTTGTAAGGTTAATGCTAATTGATACAACCTTGCTGGTTCTAATTCTGCAATAGGGTCTAACGGAACTTTATCTAAACTTGGTGTTTCTACTTCAAAAGCATCGGACATGTTTAAATTTAATAATCCTTTCAAACTAATAATACTTTGCTGAAAGCTACCGATTGCAGTATAATAATTACTACTATCACTAGCTAATCTTGCTTCAAATTCAGCAGCACTTAATTCTGGTAAAGCACCTGCATTTACTCTTTTTCTGGTATTTTCTAGTTGCTCACTAGTTAATGCAATTTGTGCTTGTGCTATTTCTACTTGTTGCTTATTGCTTAAAACAGATAAATAAAAAGTGGCTACGTTTAAACCAATATCATTGGCGGCTCTTTCAATATCGGCCAATGCTGCTTTGGTTGAATAATCACTAACTTGAATACTGTTTTTTAATCGTCCCCAATTATAAACAGTCATTCCTGTATTAAAATTGAAGGTATTAAATACCAACTGTGTGGTAGTAAATTGGTTGGTGGTAGGATCTACCGAACGACCAAATTGCAAACCTGCACCACTACTAAAATTTGCAGTTGGATAAACAGCTAATTTATTGGCTTGATGCTGTAAGGCAGTAATTCTTGCTTGTACTTCTGCTTGCTTTACAGAAATATTGTTTTTCATTGCATATTCAACGCAACGTCTTAGATCCCACTTGGAAACATTGTTTTGAGAAAATGCAATTAAAGTTGTGCTGCAACAAAATAATAATATGGATAAGTGTTTCATATTACAACAAAAATAATAGAAAGATGTCAACCGACTTTTACAATTTTATGACATAGCCAAAATTGCATTAAATCCGGTCTGTAAATCGTTTATAATGTAATCTGGCTCTTCTAATCCTACATATAATCTTAAACTTCTGTGCCATTTATCGTTAGGGTTGAACTGATTTTTGATTAAACCTGCACATTTTGGGATAATTAAACTTTCGTAACCACCCCAACTTACTGCCATTAGTATATGTTGCAAATTGTTGCAAAATGTTTCAATAGCTTCTACAGTATTTGTTTTTACAATAAAAGTAAGTAGTCCACAACTGCCTGTCATTTGCTGCTTGGCTAACTCATATTGTGAAAATGATGGGTCTAATGGAAAAATAACTTCTTCTACCAAATCATGATTTTTTAAAAACCCTACTATTGTGAAAGTTGTTTTGGTAATTCGTTCTAAACGGGTGGGTAAAGTTCTTAAACCTCTGATTAATAACCATGCGTTAAATGGTTGAATTCCACTGCCAATAGTTAAGTATTCACTATTGAAAATTTGGGTAATCATTTGTTTGCTGCCGCTTAAAACGCCTGCAACTACATCGCTATGACCACCAATATATTTTGTGGCCGATTGTAAGCTTAAATCAATACCAAACTCAATAGGCTTTTGAAACAATGGTGTACAATAACTATTATCACAAATAGTAATAATGTTGTGTTGTTTTGCTAAAGCAGCAACAGCTTGTAGGTCTTGTAAATCAAACGTCCAACTATTGGGTGTTTCTAAATAAATAACAGTTGTATTGGGTTGAATAGCATTTTTAAAATGTTCTATAGATGTTCCATCAATATAAGAATGGCTAACATTAAAACGGGGTAAAATTTGTTCAAACATTTTTCTTGCCCAAGTATATACACCCTGTACACTTATTATATGATCGCCACTTTTTACATTGGCCAATACTGCTGCAAAAATGGCTGCTGCACCGCTATTAAAAACTAAGCAATCTTCTGCACCATCTAATGCAGCTAATTTTTTTCTAAGTATTTCAACTGTTGGGTTTAAGCCACGGCTATATAACCAAGTATTGTATTCATCTTCAAAACTTTTGCGTAAATCATCTACCGTGTTAAATGCAAAGTTGGAAGTTTGAACTATGGGTGGAGCAACTGCACGAAAATAGTTTTCTCGTTCTTCTCCGTATTCGTTAAGTATATAAGATAAATCCATAAATGAAAGGTATAGAATAAGTTTGAGATGTTTATTTTTAGGGGGTTGAAAAATTTAATGACCCAATTTTTACGACCGCAAAATAATCAACCCATCATTCAAGAAATAGATGGGCTTCGATGTATTGCTATAATTGCAGTATTGGTGAGTCATTTTAATTTACAAGTTATACGATTGAGCAATTTATCAGAAGACTTTGTTTATAGCAATTCCGTTGCCTTGTTTATAGAATTATGTGGTAATGGAGTGAGTATTTTCTTTTGTATTAGTGCATTTATTTTATCTATTCAGTTTATAAAATACTATTTATACAATGGAGAAAAGGTTAAGCTGCAACAATATTATTGGAAACGAGTAAAACGCTTAGAAATACCTTATTTATTGGTGTTGGTAATTTTATTGTTGTTTAGAATTTTGGTTCAAGGAGAATTTTGGAAAACAGAAATGCCCCATTTTTTTAGTAGCGTTTTTTATAGTCATAATATAATTTATGGCAGAAGAAGTACCATTAATCCTGTTGCATGGACATTGGAAATTGAAATTCAGTTTTATATTTTATTGCCACTAATTATTCAACTATTTAGAATCAAACAAACCATTGCAAGAAGATTAATTATTGTTTGTTTACTACTTGCAAGTGGCATTATTTATGCAGCTAATGATACATTTTTTATTGATGCTCATTTGCAGTATTCAATTATTCCGTACTTGTCTATTTTTTTATTGGGTATTTTAATGGCCGATGTTTATTTGAGTAATCAACAAGTATTGAGTAGTAAAAATTTCTTGTTTGATATTGGTGGAATACTAGCATTTCTGTTGATTATATACAATGCTGGAGCAAGTGAATTGCATATTCAATTACTAGAGTATATTGGTTATGTACTCTTATTTTTAGGTGTATTTAAAGGGAAAATACTCAACCAAATATTTACTGCAAAATGGGTGATGGCAATTGGCTGTATGTGTTATTCCATCTATCTTTTGCACTATGCCTTGTTGTATTTTATTACAGAAAAGTTGACTTTACATTTTTTAGTAAATAGTTACTATAAAAATTTATTGATACAAGGAATTGTTGTTTTACCTGTTGTACTTATTGGTTGCAGTATTTTTTATTTAATTGTAGAAAAGCCTTTGATGAAGAGTAGAGGAAAATGATTTTTCACCACAGGGCAAAGAAGTTACTATGTGAAAATTCTTTGAAATTTATCTTCTGTGTTTCAGTGGTTCAGTGGGAAATTAATCTTTGTGAACTTTGTATCCTCTGTTCCTTCGTGCGAAATTACCTACACAGTTGCCGCTTTTCTTTTATGATAAAACATAAAATACAATACCATAAAAATAACCATTAAAACCACACCTGTTAAAGCTGCATAAGGTTTATCAATAACTACAGCAGTTGCAACAAAGCCATAAGCAATTACAAATAATACACATAATATAGGGGTAATAGTTTTTGCGAAACCAGCACTAACGTTTGCTTCACCTTGCTTTCTTTTACGCAGAATTAATAATGTTGCTGCCGACAAACTCATACCAAAACAATCTAAAAAAATACTAAAACTTAGTACATCATCTACTTCTTTTCCAAAAAAAGTAATCACCATTGCGATGACTGCAAATAAGGTTAATCCAGGAATAAGTACTTGAGATTTGGGATGTTTATATGAAAATATTTTAGGGAAAACTTTGTCTTCACTCATGGCAAACATAACTCTTGGGTTGCTCATGAGTAAAACATTTACATAAGCCATTACACTTAAAAACATACAAGCATCAAATACTTTTCCTCCAGCTTTCCCAAACCAAACTTCACACAACAATGCACCAATGGCTGTAGCATTTTTCATTTTATCGAAGCCAATAACCTGTACATAAGCATAACTAATAGAGAGATATAAAAAAATGACTATGAAAATACCAATTACAATTCCACGTTGCATGGTTTTTGTGTTGTTGATTTCTCCACCAAAATTGATGGTTTGTTGATAGCCACCATAAGTAAAAGAAACGGCGACTAAACTTAACATCAATAACAATCCTGCATTGCTGCCGTCATAAGCATACACAGGAGCTTTGGCATCATAACCATGCGGTTCAACAATTACTCCTTTGAATAAAGAGGTAATTAATAAAACCACCAATGAAATTTTAATGATGGTTAATATATTTTGGGTTCGGCTACTGGTTTTTAATCCCAATAAATTCACTAAATAAAAAATACCAATGGGTACTATGGCAACAATTACATTAAACAAAACCCCAGATGGTTTACCAAATAATAAATCACTAGCATAATCGGCACCAATTAAAGCTACTACAGCTAAAGAAGCAGCGTTGCTAATCAAAATCAATGCATTAATCGTAAACCCAATTGATGGATGATAAGCATGAGCAAACACTTTATAATAACCACCAACTACCGGTAATCTTAAACCAATTTCAGCATAGGTTAATGCACCACATAAAGCCACAAAACCACCAATCAACCAAGCAGCAAAAAATATAGTTTCGGTGCCCGATTTTGCTGCAATAGTTGCAGGTGTTTTAAAAATGCCCATTCCAATTACCAAGCTAATCACTATCATGGTAAGAGAAAATAACCCTAAAGTTTGTTTCTGTTGCATAAGCAGTTGTATGTGGAAAAATTATAAAAATGAAAATAAGCACAAATTAATTAAGTGTGGGTAACAATATTTTGAATAGAAAAAACTGCATTGCACATTTGCAACGGATTTGGTTCTTGAAAGTAAAATGTTCAGTAAAATACTGAACGTTGAAGCCGATAGCAATCGGCTGTGCGACGCAACAGAAGATAAATAGAAATCCTGCTGCTCGTTACATAAAAATTTACTTGAAAGATTAAAAGGGAATCCTGTTAAAATCAGGAGCTATCCCCGTAGCTGTAAGTTGAATTCGTGAATGGTAAATAGTGAATCGTGAAGTATAACTCAAGACTAACTAATTACCCGTCACGGCTAATAAACATTAAAACCACTGTTGTAAAAACGGGAAGGTATTTATTAAGCCAACAAGCCAGAAGACCTGCCAGATGCCAAACCTGCTTCATTGCAGGATTCATTCACGGCTTTCGGGTGAAAAGCATGGAATGTAAAAGGCTTACTGCAGAAGCCATTTATGTTTCTCCGTTTTTTTGTATTTCCTGAGAGCTCATTGTAAACCAATAAAACTTACAACAATGAGCAAAAAATTATTAACGCTTATTGCAATTGGTGCAACTAATGTTGCACTTGCACAACAAGACACATTGAGTGGTAAACAGCTAGATGACGTAACTGTGGTTACAGCTACCAAACAAGAACAAAAACAAAGTACAACTGGCAAAGTAATTACCGTTATTGGTAAAGAGCAAATTGAAAAGAGTGCTGGTAAATCGGTTGCTCAAGTTTTAAATGAGCAAGCAGGTATTACTATTAATGGTGCTTACAACGCTGCTGGTAGTGTACAAACTGTTTTTATGAGAGGCTCTAATGCTGGTAGAACATTGATTTTATTGGATGGCATTCCCATGAACGATCCAAGTACCATTACTACAGATTTTGATTTAAACATGTTCTCTATTAATGAAGTAGAACGTATTGAAGTTTGTAGGGGTGCTCAAAGTACTTTATATGGCAGCGATGCTGTTGCAGGTGTAATTAATATTATTACTGTAAAAAAAGACATCAACAAAAAGCTAAATGCAAAAGCAACTATTACTGCTGGTAATTTGGGTACTTTAAAAACCAATGTTCAAGTATATGGTAAAGTAAATAAACTAACTTATACCACTAGATTCTCAAAACTTATTACCAATGGTTTTTCTAGTGCTTACGACAGTACAGGTATAAAAGGATACGATAATGATGGTTACAATGGAGAAGTAGCACAAGCTGCTGTTCAATATGATATTAATAAACAAATGATGATAAAAACATTTGTAATGAACAGCCAATACAAAGCCGATATTGACGCAAGTGTATTTACAGATGAAAAAGATTATACCATTAACAACAAACAATTTACTACTGGTGTTGGATTTGTCTATAAATCAAATGCTGTAAGCCTTACAGCAAACTATCAATATACACAAATTGGTAGAAGCTACGTAAACGATAGTGGTTTTGTGGCTGGATTTAGCAAGTTTGAAAGAAATGAATACAGTGGTAGAACTCAATTTGCAGAAATATTTGCAAGTATTAATTTAGGCAATGGATTTACTTTATTGCAAGGTGGAGATTTTAGAATAGGCAATATGAGTAATGATTATTTATCATTGAGTTCATTTGGGCCCTATGCAACTAGTTTTAAAGATACTGCTATGAGCCAAACTTCTTTGTTCAGTTCATTATTATTCAACAGTAAGAATAAGAAATTGAATATAGAATTGGGTGGAAGGTTGAATACACATTCTCGTTATGGAAGTAATTATACCTACACATTTAATCCATCTTATAACATTAACAATAACTACAGAATATTTGGTAGTATAGCAAGTGGATTTAAAGCACCATCATTATATCAATTATATGCAGGTGGAGGAATTGGCAACGCAGCATTATTGGCTGAAAAATCGGTGAATTATGAATTGGGTATTCAACAGCAATATAAAAAGTTCAGTAATCGTGTGGTGTTGTTTTACAGAGACATTAAAGATGGAATAGATTATAGAAATCCTAATCCAGGAATAACATCTGGCTACTTCAACTTTATTCAACAAGTGGTTCGTGGTATTGAATATGAAATGAGTATTCAGCCAACCACCAAACTTTCTATTACTGGTAACTACACTTTTTTAGCCAGTGAAGAAAATACACAAAGCAGAGTGAATTTTAAGGATACTAGTTATACGTATTTATTACGCAGACCAAAACATAATCTTAACCTCAATATAGCTTATCAATTTACACCTGCATTGTATATAAGTGTTGCTGGTAAATATGTAAGTAAACGCAATGATGTTGGTGGTTACAAAAGAGCCGATGTTGAATTGGATGGTTACTTTTTATTGAATGCCTATGCCGAATTTGAACTTAATAAGCATGTAAAGTTTTTTGCTGATGTACAAAACTTAACCAATACCAAATTCTTTGATATAAGAGGGTTTAACGCCATACCAACAATGATCAATGCAGGCGTTAGAGTAAATTGGTAGAATAAATAAAACTGTTGCAATTCGCTAGATGCATAAATATGTTATTAGTCTATTCAACGTCAAACTATCAACATCCAACATTTATCATTCAACATTCAAAATAAAATGGTATGCCTCATCACGAAAACAAAACTTGTGCTCGTTGTAACGCAAACTTTGAATGTAAGGTTGGTAATGTACTAGAGTGTCAATGCAGCCAAATTCAATTGAGTTATGAGGAACGAGTGCATATAGAAAATGAATACAGCGATTGTTTATGTATTGATTGTTTGCATGTACTCAAATATCAATATCAAATGCTTACAATAAAACATAAGCTTTGCTAGTAAATAAAATATCCTGCCTTTGTAACGGCAGGATATTTTATTTTTGATTAAACAATACAATTATGGAACTGAATATAGATGAGCTTTTAACAGTAACTTTTACCTTATTTGCGGTAATTGATATTGTTGGTTCTGTACCATTATTAATTTCTTTGAAAGATAAAATGGGAGGTACCATTCGTTCGTTTCAAGCAACGATTGTTTCGGGTGTACTAATGATTTTATTTTTATTTCTTGGGAAACCCTTTTTGAGTATTTTAGGGATTGATGTAAAAAGTTTTGCAGTGGGTGGTTCTATTGTTATTTTTTTATTGGGTTTAGAAATGGTATTAGGGCATGAAATTTTTAAAGGAGATAGTGATGCCAAAAGTGGAACAGTTGTACCTATTGCATTTCCTGTAATTGCAGGAAGTGGTACTTTAACTACTGTAATGAGTTTAAAAGCCAACTTTAATGAATGGGTAATTCTATTAGGCATATTAATTAATCTTATTGTAATATACTTTACTTTAAAATCGTTGAAGTGGATTGAAAAAGCCTTGGGCAAAGCAGGTTTATTGGCAGTGCGTAAATTTTTTGGTGTAATACTTTTAGCAATAGCTGTAAAGATATTCAGTAGCAATATTGGATCTTTTGGTAAATAATGTTATAACACACATCAAACAGTTCAAACATTTCTAAAACTGTTTACTTAATTAGTAATTACATAAACCATTCATTCAACACCTAGTTACAGCAAAATCATTTTCGAGAAAAAATACCATTTACCGAACTAATCACAAAATATTCTGTTTAATATGTCATATCAAATAATTAAAAAGAATTTTTATGAAACTATTTAAGAAAAGTATTTTTTTACTTGCTGCAAGTTTATTTACAATGAATGTAATTGCTCAAGACATTGTTGATGTTGCTGTTGGTTCAAAAGCTCACACAACTTTAGTAGCAGCAGTTAAAGCAGCTGATTTAGTTGGTACTTTAAAAGGAAAAGGTCCATTTACTGTATTTGCACCAACCAACGATGCATTTGCAAAATTACCTGCCGGAACTGTTGAAGGTTTATTGAAACCAGAAAACAAAAAGGCGTTAGCTGGTATTTTAACGTACCATGTAGTTGCTGGAAATTTAGATGCAAAAGCAGTTTTAGCAGCTATTAAAAAAGGTGGTGGTAAAGTAACGTTAACAACTGTTGCAGGTGGTAAATTAACTGCAAGTGTTGTAGATGGTAAAGTAATTTTAACAGACGAAAATGGCGGTACAGCAACTGTAACTGCTACAGATTTAAAAGGTAGCAACGGCATTATACATGTAATTGATGCTGTGGTTTTACCAAAAGGCTAATACAAAATCAACATAGGTTTTTAGAGCAACTTGAATTATCAAGTTGCTTTTTTTTGCACATACCTCAAATAACTTTGGGTGCAAATAGTGTTTGTTTTATCTTGGATGCAAACATTTATTACATGAGCAACATTGCATTAACGTACGATGATATTCAACTAGTACCAGCTTATTCAAACATCGCTTCTAGAAAAAATATTGATTTAACAACACAAGTAACCAAACGGTATGGATTGAGAATGCCATTGGTTGCTTCTTGCATGGATACCGTTTGCGAAAGTGAAATGGCTATAACTATTGCCGAACTTGGTGGTGTTGGTTGTATTCACCGTTTTATGAGTATTGAACAACAAGCAAAAGAAGTAGCAAATGTTGTAGCTGCTTTACAAAACAATTCAATCATTCAATTTTGGAATCTGGAAGACACGAATTGGCAGTTCACCAAATCAATTCCTGTTATGGCAGCAGTGGGTGCAAATGGCGATTTTGAAGAACGTGCCATTGCATTGGCAAATGCAGGTGCCAACATTATTTTAATTGATGTGGCTCATGGCCATCACGAAAATGTTAAACAAGCAATTGCTACATTAAGAAATGCTTTACCAAATCATGTAGATTTTATTGCTGGTAATATTGCTAGTGCAAAAGCTGCAAAAGATTTAGAAGCTTGGCAAGCCGATGGTTTAAGAGTAGGTGTTGGTGGAGGTTCTTTATGTACAACTCGTTTAAAAACTGGATTTGGCGTACCCAATGTTTCTTGCTTACAAGAAATTATTGCAGTTACAACTTTACCTGTAATGGCCGATGGTGGCATAAGAACCAGTGGCGATATTGCTAAAGCTTTAGCATTAGGTAGCAGCTGCGTAATGTTGGGTAGCTTAATTGCTGGTACAAAAGAAGCACCAGGACAAATTATAGAAAAATCAACTGGATTGTATAAACGTTACAGAGGTGCTGCAAGTTTAGAAACAAAAATGGCACATAATCAAGAACAAAGAAATGTAGAAGGAGAAAGTACCGTAATACCTTTTAAAGGCGGTGCAAAATTTGTGATTGAAGGATTGCTTGATGGTGTAAGAAGTGCATTTTCTTATGGAGGAGCCAATACCATTAAAGAATTTAAACCTAGTTATGTACAAGTAACGCATGCTGGTCAGGCTGAAGCAAGACCACATTTGGTGTACTAAATTTAATGAATCGCCAAAAGCGTTTTCAAATCTTTTTGGCGATTATTTTATTTTTCTTGTATAACCGCCGTCAAGGCGTAAAGCCGTTGACGGGGTTTAGTATAATCAATTAATTTAATAATCCCTTTTTCTTCGCTTCTTCATCTACATAATTAAAAATAGCATCAATTTCAGCGTCTTTTAGTTTTGGAAAAGAAGTCATCACAACTTTATTCCATTTTTCAAACAGAGCTTTTGCATAGGCATCTTTCTTAATAACTTCTGTTGAGTTACGTACATAAGCATACAACAATTTTTTATCTTTCCAACGAGTTCTTACTCCATAAAATGAAGGACCAGTTAAGTTTCTTGTGGCATGATGACAAGCTCCACAATTGGCCATAAATAGTTGCTTACCATCTATTTGATAGACTGTATTGTTGTTTGTTTCCCTTATAACTTTTGTTGTGGTTTTAAATGAAAACAGCACAACTACAATGCTAAAAAATAGTACCCTTTTAATATGCATAATTTTTGTTTTTATTCTTTATTGGCTTCTTTAAATCCAACCAATTCTTTAATTCTTTTTGCTTTATAATCGGCATCGGTAATCAATCGTTGAATATTGTTTAATGCAGTAATATAAAGGCTTCTGCCATGTGTACCAACCACCAATTCATTTTCTCGTGGATGAATTATTAAATCGTGTACAGGTACACTTTTAGGCATTCCGTTATTCCATTGCATTGAGCTATTGCCTCCATCTAAAGAAACATACAAACCCCCATCTGTACCAACATATACAATATTTTCTTGTTGTAAATCTTCTATTAGTACATTCACGGGTTCAATAGGTAAATCTTTACAAATTTGCTTAAAATTATTGCCATAATCATCACTTACAAAAACATAACTATTAAAGTGATCGTTTCTATAACCATTCAACGTTACATACACCCTGCCTTCTTTAAACTTACTTGACGTAACTCTACTTACATATAAACCTCTTAAATTTTTAGGTAAGTTTTTAGTGATATTGGTAAAAGAATATCCACCATCTTTTGTAACATGAATATTGCCATCATCTGTTCCAACATAAATCAATCCAAACTTTAATGCACTTTCACTAATAGAAGTTAAAGTACCAAAAGGAACATCGCCTTGTGTTGGATTGGTGGTTAAATCTTCACTCATGGTTTCCATTTTAGCACCCTTACGTAAAGAACGATGAAATTTATTGCTGCCAAAATACAATACATCTTGATTATGCCTACTTAATACAATAGGCGATTGCCAGTTGTATCTTAACGAAGGTTCACCTAAATCGTTTTGTGGATGAATACGTAAAGTAGTCTGTGTGTCTTCATCTCCATCAACTGTATTGGCTTCTGCTGTTTTACTTTCTGGTGTACCAACTCTTACAGTTCTTGTTTTTTGCGTACGCATATAATTACCAAATTGATAGCCAGTATAAACAGTAGTATTGTCTCTCCAATCTACTTGTACTTGCATTCCATCGCCTCCATTAATAGCTGTGTAAGGGTTGTGACCACTGCCATACCAATCGTAATTTTCTTTTGTTTTACTACTGCCATACCAAGTGCCATTGTCTTGCATACCTCCATAAACATTGTATGGTTTAGCCATATCTACACTAATTGCATAAAACTGTGCAACAGCAGGTGTATTGGCTTTAAACCAATGAGCACCATCATCGTAACTAATGTTTAAGCCTCCATCGTTGCCATTAATCATATGGCTGTCTCTTTTAGGATTCATCCACATACTATGGTGATCTGCATGAACATGTTCTTTATCAATTTTTTTAAATGTTTTACCACCATCGGTACTTAATTGTAAATCAATGCCTGTAATTACAACTTTGTTTTCATTAGCAGCACTCACAAATATTTTTCCAAAGTAATAGCCATAAGTGTTGTAGAGTCTTAACTGTTTAGTGTTGGTTTTTACCCATGAGGTACCTCCGTTATCACTTCTATATACTTCGCAACCAATAATAGGTGTTTCAAATAAAGATGTGTTGGCATCGTATAAATAATCCCAAATACAAGAAGGTTGTAGCTTGCCATTGGCAACCATTTCTTTAACAGTAGTTGAAGTATATTTAGTGGGAATTCTATTTTTAATTAAAAAACTATCTAACTTTTTATTGTCTAATGCTGCAAAACTTTCTTTATTTAAATCTTTAAAATCTTTCAAGATATATTTACTGGAATCTGTTTTTTTTGTTGCAGTATCAGGCATTCTATTTTGATTATCTACCACTGCATATATGGTATTTGATTTTGTTGTGGCAGCAGCTAAACCAATTCTTCCAACACCTACACCAGTAGGAAAACCAGCACCTTCTTTGGTAATTAAGTTCCAAGTAACACCACCATCAATACTTTTATAAATGCCACTTGTTGCACCACCTTCTTCAAAGTTCCAAGCCCTTCTTGTTCTGTACCAAGCAGCAGCATACAATTCGTTCGAATTGCTTGTATTTATTTCTATGTCTACAACTCCTGTATTCTCATTGATATACAAAGTTTGCTCCCAAGATAAACCACCATTGGTTGTTTTATAAACACCTCTTTCTTTATTGGGTGAATATAAATGCCCCATTACAGCAACCCAAGCTACATCATTATTGGTGGGATGTAATTGTATTTTACCAATATGATGACTTTCGGGTAACCCGACGTAAGTCCATTGTTTGCCATTATTGGTACTCTTATAAATACCAATACCAGCATAGGTAGAACGGCTACTATTTACTTCACCAGTACCAACCCAAATAGTTCTTGTTTTCCAGTTAATAGCAATATCTCCAATACCAATAATATCAGTACTATCAAAAATAGGATTAAAGCTTTGCCCATTATTGGTGGTATGCCATAAACCACCAGTGGCATAAGCAACATAAAACTCAGTTGGATCTTGTTCGTTTACCTCAATATCAACCACTCGACCACTCATTATAGTTGGGCCAATGTTTCTAAATGGCACATGATTGGCTAAGCTATTTTGTTGTAATTGTTTACGAATGAATGTGTTTTTTAAACGTTCACTTGCAGCAGTTGGCTTTGGTTGTGCAATAACATTTACAGAGCATAGAATCAAAAAAAAGAATAGCAATTTATTCATGTTTTATAGTTTTTTGTTGAATAAAGAATAGAACCTTGAAGGGTGCGACGCCGAGAAAGCTAAATAGAAATACTATAGCCGGTAACCCAATATTTTATTCTTTTGTTCACAAAGTTTAAGTTTATTTTTGAGCAGACTAAAATAATAGAATTATGCGATTATTATTGGTAATTATGATAAGTAGTTTTTTTACACAAGCAATTGCCCAATGTAAAACCTATAAGCTTACATCTAAAGGAGATACTTTAAACTGTATAGATCAAAATGATAAAAAAAGAGGTAAGTGGGTAATTCATGTAGATCCATTAAGGGGTAATCCTGGTTACGATGAAGAGGGAGAATTTTTAGATAACAGAAAAGAAGGTGTTTGGCGGAGATTTAATACCATGGGGGATTTAGTGGCCATACAAAATTATAAATGGGGTAATTTAGATGGTCCATCTCAATATTTTGGTGTGGCTGGTTTAGAAAGAGAAGAAAGTTGGAGAGCCATGAACCCAGCTCATGCTTTTGATACAGCAATGGCACAAGATTTAGATGATGAAAACAAATATGTACAAATAATTATTCCAAATGATGGTAAAAGTGTGAAGCATGGAGTTTGGACTTGGTATAGACCCGGCAGCATGGGCATTATTAAAACTGAAACTTATTTTTTAAATAAACTACAGTTACCAAAAGAAAAGACAGACGAGGAAACCAATGTAAAAAAAGAAGCCCCTAAAAAAGAGAAGCCAAAAGAAGTACAAGAGTTTGAAAAGAAAAATAGCGGTAAAAAACCTTCTAAAGTTAGAGATGGGAAAACAGGTGGTTAAAGAATATACTTTTAAACCTTATTGGAGCATTGCAACAACTTTTTGGAGTACAGATGCATACAAACAGTATTGATATTTGAACTCCAATATCCAAAGAAAGAAAAACCGAAGAAGTCTAGTATCCGAACAACTTTGAAAACAAGACTTGTACTATCCTTGTAAATCTAACAAGACTTCAAAAAAAATTCATCCCGCTTTTTAGCGGGATTTTTTATGTTTCCTAAATTATAGAGCCTCTATAAAAATAGAATTACTTTTAGTTGTGTAGTAAATGGTTAATTGTTCGTTTATCAAATCTACCTTCCATTTGGTTTTATCTAGCAATACTTTATTGATTAATAATTGTGAGGGCATTTTTTTCAATCCGTATAGTACAATAGCAAAAGATTTATCGCTTGAAACATTAATTTTTTCGGTAGATTGAATAGCTATTGTAAAGCCATTATTTTTTTCTTCTAGTTTAAAATGTATAAAATTGGGAGATGCATTTTTGGTAATTCCATCATCGTTGTACAAACTATATGTTGCTATATTTGGTTTGTTAGCTGCATAATATTGCCACATTATTTGATTGGTAGAATATGCAGCTGTATTTGCACCAATTGGCTGCTTCCAAGTTGGAATAATGCTACCAGCTTTTACATACATTAATTGATTTTCTAAAGATGCTGTATCATTTATAAAACCTGCCTCAAAAAACTTACTAGTTTGGTATTTATAATAACCTAAATCATAGTTGGGCAGATACACACTTCTTTGAGTAGTATTTTTTTGCAATATTGGAGCTACAATAATTTGTTCGCCCCAATAGTATTGATCTGCTATAGAAGTTGCAAAACTATCATCGGGATTTAAAAAATATAAGGGCATCATTAATGGCTTAGCAAATTTAGTTTGTAAATACGCCAAGTTGTAATTGTATGGCAACAACTGATAGCGTAAATCAATTGCTTTTTTAGCATAAGATTTATAAGGCTCATTAATAAGTGCTGCTTCACTAGGAAAACTATATGCATTTTTATCAATATGGTATAATGCTGTTCCATGTGGTCTGAAAATAGGTGTTAATGCTGCCAATTGCAACCAACGAACATACAATTCATTATCACCTTCACCACCTGCAAATCCACCTGCGTCACTATGTACATAAGGCACCCCACTCATACTCATTCCTAATAGTATGGGTAATTGAGCTTTTAAGCCACTCCAACTTCTACTCACATCACCTGTCCATGGGAATATGCTGTAGCGTTGACTTCCAGCAAAACCACTTCTATTTAAACTAAACAATCTTTTAGTTGGATAATCTTTTGCAAAGTTGGTAAACAACATTTTGGTCCAAGTATGGCCATATAAATTGTGTACTTCATCGGCTTTGAATAAACGTTTAAAACCAAGATCTTTTAAATTATGTAACAGATTAGTTGGATGTTTTTCTGGTTCGCCCAAATCGCCCCACCAAGCTTCGACACCTTTATTCATTTGTGTTGTATGCTTACTCCAAAACCATTGTTGAGCATCTTTTCGAAAAATATCAATAATACCTCCTTCGCCAAAATAAAAATCAGTTAATACATAAGGTTTGTTGGTATGGTCTACCGCATGAAACTGTTTAGATGATTGATAGTTTAAAGACGATTTAAGTACAAAAGGTTCTGTAATTAAAACAGTTTGAATATTGTCTTTTTTAAAATCTTGTATCATTTTAGTTGGGTTTGGCCAAGCTTGTTTGTTTACCCAATCTAAATTGCCCATTGTACTTTTTATACTATCGCCAAACCAAAATAAATCGAAAATGACGGCATCAATAGGTATGTTAGCAGCCTTCATTTTGGTAGCAATTTCTTTTACTTGCTGTTCACTGCTATAACCAAACCTACTCATTAAATTGCCCAATGCCCAACGTGGAGGCAAAGGTTGTGTACCTGTAAGTTGGTGGTACGATTGGAGTATTTCTTGATAATTTTTTCCTACAATGACATATACATTTAATTCGCCACTTGAAAACCCTACTTCAAAAATATTGGGATTGGTTTTACCAATATCTACATAGCCTTTACTTGGATTATCAAAAAATAATCCGTAACCATTACTTGACGTAAAGAAGGGTACAGAATAATTTAAGTTATCTGCACCTTCACTGTAACCATACCAAGGATTATTGTACAAATTAAACTTGTAGCCACGCCTATTTAAAGGCAATGCCCTTTCTCCCCCACCAAAAATTTTTTCATTCTCAGCTAATGCAAATTGAAAACCCTTGAATTCATTATTCAACAAGGCTGTTTGAATGGTTACTTTTTTCTTTGGCCCAAAAGAAATTTTTCCATTTTCTACTTCTATCATAAAATCTTTCCATTGAATAGAACTATTTAATGGATTTTGATCATCCCACTTTTTTACAATTGTATTCAATGGTTTTGCAACTACTGCATCGCTAATGTTTTCATTGGTTATATACTCTTTGGGTGTAAACGTTGCTTTTACAACATTGGGTGCATACTGCTGAAATAACCAATTACCCTGAGTTGAAGAAAATGTTGCTTTACTCGATTGAACAATTTGCTTAATTTGTGCTGATGCACAAAAAGAAATAAAAACGATTAATACAATAAAAATGCGTTGTTTCATAATAAGCAGCTTTTCTAATAAAAATTTGAAGTTAAAGAAATAGCTTTATTAATTTTCTTCTCTAGAAAATAAAAAAGCCCTTTTAAAAAAGGGCTCAACTAAAAATTAATATAACTTATTATTTTACCAAGTACCACTTAGGGTCTATAGGTTGATTAATTTTAAAACTTGTATTCTCTACCAATAAAGCCATTGGCCCAAGCTGAATACTTTGTTTGGTAGGGAAAGGAATACCATCGAAAATTTTATACTTTTCATAATCAATATCAATTTTTCTTTCGCCCATTCTAGAGCTACCTCCAAAAGCTTTCATCATACTACTCATTCCCATCATTTCCATTGCAATTGGTGCAGCAACTTGTACTCTTTTAACTTGACCATTTGCTTGAGAAATGAAATACACCATTTCTTGTCCAGTTTTTAAAGTAAGTTTTACTTTATCGCAGTCTGTTCCATTTACTTTATCTTTTCCCATTAATGTTGCCCTACTGCCTTTGGTTTCATAATCTACCAATTGTGCAAAGTAGCCATCACAATCTTTTTGATAAGCAATTGCGGTAAACTCTTCGGTGGTAAATTTAGTTAAACTAGCTTCTGAGCTTCCCATAGGACTATTCATTGCTGGTGTAAAACTATACCCTGCTGTATCAGTAACAACAGTAAAACTTTCTTCTCCACCCATTGGGCTACTACTTTGTATTCGAAACAATTTATTTTTTTCTCGAATATTTTTTATGGAAATAGTAATACCCATTTGTTCTAAGTTCAAAGCACTTTCAACCTGAATAGTATTGATAGAGCTTAACTTTTCTTTACCCCCATGTGCTTCAATAAAACGACCAATTACTTCTTCAACTGTTTGGGCTTGTGTAGCCATTACTAAAAGCATAGAAAAAAATAATACCCGTAACTTTTTCATTGTATTTTTATATTTAATTTTCCAAATTTATAGTACAATACGATTGCAATTTTTTAATTCATCAATTTTAATATAACATTATGCAACACACATCATTTTCTATTATTGGAAACATTGTAGATATTGTTCACAAACAAATTTTTGCCGGAGAAGTTGTAGTTGAAAATGGAAAAATTATTAGCATCATACCCAAGCCTGATTTAAAACCCACCCATTATATTTTACCTGGATTTATTGATAGCCATGTACATGTAGAAAGTAGCATGTTAGTACCAAGTGAGTTTGCACGTTTAGCAGTGGTACATGGAACTGTTGGCACCATTAGCGACCCTCATGAAATTGCCAATGTTTGCGGTATGGAAGGTGTAGAATTTATGATTGAAAATGGCAAGCAAGTAAACTTTAAATTCAACTTTGGAGCACCAAGTTGTGTGCCTGCTACAACTTTTGAAACTGCAGGTGCAGCTTTAAATAGTGAAGATGTAAGAAAGCTTTTAGAAAAAGAGGAAATCATTTATTTAAGCGAAATGATGAACTTTCCTGGAGTGTTGTTTAAAGATGAAGAAGTAATGAAAAAATTAGCCATTGCTTGGCAATTGGGTAAACCAGTTGATGGGCATGCACCAGGCTTACGTGGCGATAAAGCCAAACAATACATTGAAGCAGGATTGGGCGAAGGAAAAATTGGCATTAGTACCGATCATGAATGTTTTACAAAAGAGGAAGCATTAGACAAGTTGAAATATGGAATGAAAATAGCTATTAGAGAAGGCAGTGCTGCTAAAAACTTTGAAGCATTGATAGATTTACTGAACGATTATGAAGATATGATGATGTTTTGCAGCGATGATAAACATCCTGATAGTTTAGCAATTGGTCATATTAATCAGTTATGTGCAAGAGCTGTTGCAAAAGGAATTGATGTGTTTAAAGTTTTAAAAGCAGCTTGCTTAAATCCGGTGGTGCATTATAAAATGAATGTGGGCTTGTTACAAACTGGCGATAGTGCCGATTTTATTGTAGCTGAAGATTTAAAACAATTTAACATAGTACAAACGTATATCAATGGAACATTGGTTGCAGAAAAAGGAAAATCGTTTATTCAATCAGTTAAAGTAACACCAATTAATCAATTTAACTGCAATGAAATTTCAGAAGAACAACTGAAAATTAAAACAACAGAATATTTAATAGAAAGTGGAAATATTCCAGTAATTGAAGCATTAGATGGGCAACTCATTACCAATAAATTAATGTTACCAGCTAATATTGTGAATGGTAGTTTAGAAAGTAATGTTGAAGCCGATGTTTTAAAAATGGTGGTAGTAAATCGTTACCACAATGCTCCAATAGCCAAATGTTTTATTAAAAATTTTGGATTAAAACATGGAGCAATGGCATCATCAGTTGCACATGATAGTCATAATATTGTTGCAGTTGGCTGCGATGATGCAAGCCTTGCAAAAGCCATTAATTTAGTAATTAAAGAAAAAGGTGGTGTTAGTGCAGTAAGCCTTAAAGGGGAAACTAAAGAAATGGTTTTAGGTTTACCAGTTGCAGGTTTAATGAGTGGCAATGATGGTTATAAAGTTGCTGAAGCATATACAGCCATTGATGCTATGACTAAAGACAACTTAGGTAGCTCTTTAATTGCACCATTTATGACACTTAGCTTCATGGCACTCTTAGTAATTCCTTATTTAAAATTGAGCGATAAAGGTTTATTTGATGGAGAAAAGTTTGAATTTGTTAAATACTAAATCCTAACTTCAATGTTCAAACTGCTTTATGAAGTTCTCCGTCATAAAATCTGAGCTTAAAGTAACACTCATCATTTTTATTGCAGGTGTATGTTGGATTATATTTACTGATAAGCTACTTGAACAAATTGCAGGTGGCAGATGGAATGAAAGTTTTAGATATGGCGAAATATTTAAAGGTATTTTATTTGTTACGTTAATGAGTATTGCTCTTTTTTTATTACTTAGAAATCATGATAAAAAATTAAGAGCCAACTTAAATAGCTTCATGGGGTTATTTCAAGATAATCCTAATGCAATGTGGATTTATGATGCCAAAACTTTCCAATTTTTAGCAGTAAATGATGCTGCAATTGCAAAGTATGGTTACAGCAGAGAAGAGTTTTTACAAAAAAGAATCAATGAAGTATTTATCAGTCAAGAAAACAATAATCAGTTTAACAGCATCAGCGATAATCCTTTATTTTTTGATTCAGGTATTTGGCAACTTAAGAAAAAAGACAACTCAACTTTGTTTGTAAGGCAATTAAGCCATAGTATTACTTTTAATAATGTAGCTTGTAACCTAACACTTACCGAGGATTTAACCAATGTTATTACTCAAGGAAAAAAATTAAGAAATATTGCTTTCAAAAATTCACATGAGTTGAGAAAACCAGTAGCAAACATTATGGGTTTAATTCAAGTATTAGACAAACAAAATTTAACCAAAGAAAATCTTGAAATTATTCAATATATAGAAACATCTACTAAAGAGTTAGACAACATAATTCAAAGTATAGCAATTGAATCTACAGAAGAAAAAATAGAGCATTAATTGTTTATTTCACCGCTTGCTTTTACTACTTTTATAAATGCACTATCGGTACCTTTTGGTGAAAAATATTTTAGCTTAAACTTTATTTTTTTTCCGGGAGGAATTGTTTCATATACTGTTTCAAATGCTTCATCTAACTGTACACCTGTTTTACTAAAAAAACTTAATCTTAATTCTACGTCTTTATAAGTACAAACAGTTGCTGTGTTTTCTAAATGCCCAATTAATACGGTTTGTCCTAATAAATTTCTTCTATCTCTATTATCTACCTTTAAAAAACGAGCAGGGTTATTTTTTTCTTTATCGGCTAAACTTTCTTTACTTTTTTCGTAGGTTTCTTCATCAAATTTTTTTTCTTTCTTCTCTTCTTTACAAGCATTCAAAGCACAACAAAAAAGTAATACTGCAATTAAATGTTTCATGCGTTATTTTTTATAGCCTCTAAGAAACAAATATTTTTTGATATATAGCTTGTTAAAGTTTTATCCAAAATTTTAATGCATCATCCATTTCAGAATAAACTTCTAAAAAAGAAGAGGGCACTTCTAACTCTGAACTAAAGTAAGTAGCCAATCTTGTACCTGTTGGTTGTTGCTCAAGTTGTTTGTACACATATCTGTTGTAATTATGATACAATTCACTTGAATAAATAATTGCATCATCTATTTTATCATTATCGTTTATATTTTCATAAAACGAATTATAAAAATAAAAATGATTGTACAATGCAAAATTGGTTTCGGTAATGTTTTGATGAATGAATGCTACATTTTTCAATTGTAAGATATCGTTTACTCTGTTCGATTCATGCACCAAACTTTCTCTTTGCTCTACACCATAAAAAAAAGAATTGGGTTTATAATAAGCAGCAGCCAAACAAAATTTACCTACACCACTGCCAATGTCTAATACTTTTACATTACCATCCATCGTTAAATAATGAGCAGCTTTTTCGGCCACTAAAAGACTAGTCCAATGTCTATCGGCCAATGATCTGATATGCGTTGAATAGAATTTATTGAACGTTATATCTGTTGCAAAATATTTGTCAATATTCATTTTTAGTGTTGCTCATTTTTTATCTTGTTGAAAAAATAAAACTCAAGCAAAGGTATTTTAATTGTTGAGTTTATTATACAAAAGAAGAGGGATGTTGGCAACATACCTCTTCTTTAATCTTGAATATTAAAAACAAACTATCGCAGGTTTACAATTTTTTTATCTTTTGCATATTTAACACTGTAAGTAAATCTGTATTTTTTTTGTTCGCCCGGTTGTAAAGTAATTTTCCAATTGAGAGTTCCTAATTCTTCATTTATTTCGGCATTGCCATTGTCATCTAAACTAACTTCAATTTCTTTGGTTTTACTCAATGGATATTGATCTTTCAACAACATATTTACCGCTTCTTTTTTATTATTTTTTACAATAATCTCATACGTAAATGTTTCAATTTTATTGCTTCCAATAAATTTAGTTTTACTATTCTCTTTCATTAGTAAACGCTTTATGGCTACTCTCCTATCTCTGCCTAAAGATAAATTCAAGGTATCCATGGTTGTATTTGGATCTATAAATGATTTTCCTAGAAACACATTATCCATAATAATATTGGCTTCTCCAGGTAATAAATCTAAAGTTTCCCAATTGCTTATTTCGGCTAGTAAAAATGCGTCTTTATCTAACTTAGGAATTCCATAATGTTTGCACGTAGCATCAATTTTTTCGTCTTTAATTGCTACACTATAACCTGTACCATCACTAGGAATATCATAAGGTAAATCAATTTCAAAACTGGTAAATAATTGGCTTTCGTTTTGAACGGTGTAACTGCTAATATCACTTGGTGTAACAGATTTGGTTGCAGTAACTTCCTTTCTTCTTTCAGTTCCATAACCAACAACTACCACTTCATCTAACTGCATACTTTGTGCTCTATTGTACTGTGCATTTGCATTAATACCTCGTTTCATATCTTCATAAACACCGGGTACAAATAATTGTAAGTTCCAAGGGTTTAATACAGGAATATTCGTACCTAAATTGGGATTACTAGTGCTTAAAGTGAGTTTGGTTTGTTTCCAATCTATACCAGTGGTTTGACTAACTGATGCCTTATATACTAACTTAAAAGTATTGTCAATAGTTTTTACCCTCATATCGTAAGTGGGTACCCAACCTGCTCTTGGTGTATAGTAAGAAACAGCAATATCAGCAGTAGTTGCTTCTTTGGTGAGTACTTGTAAAATAAGTTGACCACTATATTTTGCACTGTACACACCTTCTTTTCTTTTCAACTCATTCATTCGTGAATAAACTTCATTAATTTGTTCTTGCACATCGGCCGATTTTAATTTTAAAGCATATACCATACTTCTATACAATTGAACTTTACCATTATAAAACTCAATAAGCTTTAAAATATCGGTAGTATTAATAGTTTTTTCAGGCAACGCAGTATATCCATCTACAATTTTTGTGGTTTTAGCAAGTAATTCATCGGTTACTACACTTTCTTGATTATTGGCATTAATTTGTTTTTGAAATGTTTTAATACTGTCCTCCATTTTTTTATAAATAGGATTTGGAGGTGGAGGTGTATTTTCAACCTTAGTATTGTACTTGTAACTTAATAACACCACATTCTCTGGGCAACCAATTTGTAAAGTATTTTGATCTAAAGTAGTGCTAATGTTGTTTAACACAATTTCATGTTGTCCTGCACCAATTGTGGCTTTGCCTTTATGCGTTAATTCGGCTCCATAGCCATAATACACATTGGCATCGGTTAATTGGGTATTTACTTGAAGAATGTTTTTTTGTTGAGCAAATAAACTTGAACTAAGTAATAAAAAAACAAAAGTTAACTGTTGCATAATTGAAATAATTTTTATAAAGAATACCCAACAGATGGTATTTTTAAAAGAATTACATAAAATGCAATAAAATTTTTTTAAGATAAACTCTCAAGATGTGATTTTACGCTAAAAAGCAGCAGTTTATAATCAAACACACTCTATACTTTCAAAATATTATCTTTACCGAAACAACTGAAAAAATCATGAAAAAAATTTTGTACCTATTTTCTGCCGCTTTATTGATATTAGGAGGATGTAAAAAAAATGATGATACGTCTAACTCTACAGCAGAAAATTATTTACCCAATACAGTTGGTAGCAACTGGACTTATAAAATTACTACTGCTGGCAGTGCTCAAAGTACTGTTAAATATACGGTGAGCAGTAGAGATACAAGTGCAGGTGGAAAAAGCTATACAGTAATTACTGGCAACAATGGCACCAATCAGTATTACACAAGAATTGGAAGCGATTACTATAATTTTAGAACCTTGAGTGGCCAAGGTTTGGAGTTGTTATTTTTAAAAGATAACCTTGCTGTTAATGGAACTTGGAATACATCTCAAACCATCAATGGATTAACTGGTTTACCTGGTGGAATAACATCGGCTAACGTAATTGTTAATTACGTAATAAAAGAAAAAGGCACAACTAAAACTGTAAGTGGCAATACGTATAACAATGTTGTTAAAGTAGAAGCTACATTAAGTGCAGGTGTGTCTCTTTTAACATTACCACTTGGTACTGCTGAGTTTTATTTTTCTAAAGGCGTCGGAATTGTAGAAAGTAAAGTTTTAATAAGTAATACCACTTTAGGCTTTAACATTGATGAAAAGTACGAATTACAATCGTATGAAATTAAGTAACACTATTGTGTTTTTGGTTCGATAAAACATTTTTGAGCGTCCATTCAACTCTATTGTTGAATGGACGTTTTCTTTCTATACAATCTTGCTTATTACAAATGCTGCAACTAAAGTCTAAGCAGCCATCGGTGTGCACAAAAAACTCAACTGAGTCGCCAAAGTTTTGAGCAATGAGTGCTGTAAGTTCATCAATTTCTTTATGAGCTTGATTGATGTTTAAAAACCAAGGCAATGTTAAGTGGCAATCAATATGTAATAAATTGCCATATTTAATTACTCTAAGATTGTGTAAATCGACCCAGTTTTGTTTTCTATGGGTATTCAAAATGGTCACCATTTTTTCTAGTAAAGCAGTATCGGCTTCATCCATAATTCCTGCTAACGATGCTCTTATAATTTTATACCCATTGTATAAAATGATTAAGCTTAATAATAAAGCAATTACTTTATCAATCCACAATAACTTAGTAAATAACATGAGTACTAACCCTACAATAATAGCTAGGGTTGAGTAAGTATCTATTTGCAAATGTTTACCACTTGAAATTAATGCTAGAGAATTATTCTTTTTGCCTATAAAAACACAAATAGAACCTGCAACATAATTTACAATAGCAGTTATACCAATGAGCCATAAACCAGTATCCAACTTTTGTACATGTGTTGGTGTAAAAAAAGTTTCTATGGTTTGATAAATAATAAAAAATCCTGCTGTAACAATTAAAGTGCCTTCTACAGCAGCCGAAATAAATTCGGCTTTCCCATGACCATAAGGATGATCTTGATCTTTAGGCTTTGCAGCAACATATAAAGCAAACAAACCTATAAAACCAGCAATCATATTTACTATACTTTCTAAAGCATCAGACAAAATAGCCAACGAATGGGTATTATAATAGGCTACAATTTTTACAATAAACAATACCACACTTAGTATGGTAATACTTAGTTGTACATTAAAATTTTGTTGGGCTTTTTGCAAAACAATTGTTATAAGGATTGTAAAAGTACAATAGCAAAAGTTAGTACCTGATTAAATTATTATTGTTGTTATTCAAAATGTAATTTGAATAAAAAATAATTACAATACTATTAACAAACTATGGTGTAAGAATTGTTGCAATCAATATTCATCACAAAACAAACTCATTTATGAAAAAATTATTACTCCTATCAGTTAGCAGCATCTTTATGTATTTTTCACATGCACAGTTTACCAAAGGACAAAAACTATTTGGACCAAGTTTAAGTTTTAACACTAGTAACACTTCAGAGAAAAATATATCCTCCCCTAGCGTTTATGAAAAAATAGATAAATCTTTTTCGTTTGGTCTTGGATTTGATGTTTTGAAATTTGTTTCACCCCAAAAAGCCAATGGCTGGAGAGTCAACTATACATTCGGGAGTTATAAATCTACCAACGAGAAACTTAATTCATCACCTTTAGATTTTGCAAAAAACATTCAAAATAATCATGAAATTGGTATAGGTTATGTTACAAGACGTTTTATGACAATCAGCCCTAAATTAAACTTCTATTATGATATTATATTTTATGGTAGCTATAACTATGGAAAAATAACAAATGATTACACTCTTGGTACAGCAAATAATTATAAAGCAACAAGCAATGGTTATCGTATGAATGCCTTCATAACACCTGGTTTTACTTACCAACTAAAGAAAAATTTAATTATAGATGCTGCATTAAATAGCATTGGGAGTATAGGTTATTACAATAGAAAAGAAACATCTAATAATTTTACAAATTACAATTATGAGAGAAAGTTTTCTGGCTTCAACGCAAGCTCATCTTTAAGTACTGGAGCTTTACTGAGTAATTTTTCTTTCAGTATAAAATGGATTCGATAAAACAAAAGAGGCATCTGTTTATTCAGATGCCTCTTTTGTATATTTTTTTCAACACTTAATATTTTGCAATTCTACTGTAATCGGCAAAACGAGCTTCTACATAATTCCAGTTTACAATATTCCAAAAGTTGGCAACATAATCGGCTCTTTTATTTTGATACTGCAAATAATAGGCATGTTCCCAAATATCTAAAGCCAATAATGGATAACCAGCTTGCTCAGCATTATTCATTAATGGATTATCTTGATTAGGGGTTGACGTAACTCGTAAGTTACCTTTGTCATCTCCAATTAACCAAGCCCAACCACTTCCAAATCTATTTTTAGCGGCATCACTAAACTTTGTTTTAAATGCATCAAAAGAACCAAAGTTTTTATCAATAGCTTCTACCAATTTACCATCAGGTTTTTTGGTTGAATTAGGTGTTAAACATTGCCAAAACAATTCATGATTATAATGTCCACCTGCATTGTTACGCATTTTAGTGGAGTAATCTGTCATTTCTGTGAATATGCTTTTTAAAGTTGCATTACCCTGTTTTTTATATTCTTCTTTCAAAGCATCAGTTAAATTTTTTGCATAGCCTGCTGCATGTTTAGTATAATGAATTTCCATTGTTTTAGCATCTATGAACGGTTCTAATGCATTGAAGCTATAAGGCAATGGCTGTTGTTTTAAATCGGGCTCAAAAGTTTTATCATCATTATTTGCTGTAAGTATAGAGGGGATAAAAGCTAATCCAACACCTAGTTTAGCCGTATTACTTAAAAACAATCTTCTGTTCAATTTATTGGAGTGCATAATTTTTACTTTTTTGTTTTTCTTAATCCTTCAAAATACAGTTTTACTGTTTTGAAAGTTCGGTAATAAAATTCTTGATTAAACAATTGAGAATCTCTCATGGCTTTATAAATCAAGAAAAAACTAATAGGTATTAATACCATTGTACTTAACCACATGCCTGTAAAAGGACTGGTTACACTTTCCTTTACAAATTTCTCTCCAAAAGTGTTGAACAAGTGAAAGATTACAAAAAACACAATAGAAAAAACCAATGGCATACCTAAACCACCCTTTCTAATAATTGAACCTAAAGGTGCTCCAATTAAAAACAACACCAAGCAAGCAAAGCTTAAAGTAAATTTTCTATGCCATTCAATTTCGTGATATCGTAATGATTTATTTTTTTGAAAATATTCATCGGCCATTATTCCAACACTATTTTTTACTAAACTAATTTGGTTATTAGCTCTATCGTACACAGCTCTTTTAAGTGTATCAGGTATTAATTTATAAAACGAATCAGGTAAATTTTTAGTAGCTGTTTTTACGTTGGTAAAACTAGAATCGCCAAATTTTACAAATGCCATTAATGGCGAAAGTTCAAGCACTGCTCGTTTTGCAAACTTTTGATTGTTCTTTTTTAGTGAATCAATGGTAGTATTCAATTGTCGAACACTCAGCATTTTAGGGTCGTACCTAAAATTGGTATCAGCTGTTTGATTCATCTGAAAATCTCCCAAATCAAATATTTTTCTATATTCTTTAAACCCAAGTCTTACATAATCGGTTTGTTTGGTTTGCCTTGGTCCTTTTTCTTCGTAACGCCATCCATCTCTTAAAATAAATTCTAAGAATTTCTTATCTGCTGTTACTCTCATAATACCACTATCGGCAATCATAATATTATCTTGCAAACCATATTTACGTTCAAAAATTACAATTTTTCTAATGGTGCTATCGTCTTTTTCCTTCTTTCCAATTTTTATGGTGAAGTCTTTGATTTGATTGTAAAAAGCTCCTTCTTTAATATCAAATGCAGGCTTAGCAATAATGATATCGTATTTTAAAGTGGCCAATTTTAATTGAGCAACAGGTATAATATTATTGGCAAATACAAATGCAATACCCGAAATAAATATAGCTGTAACCAATAAAGGACGCATGAAACGTAACAATGGAATACCAGCAGATTTAATAGCCACCAACTCAAAAGTTTCGCCCAAATTACCAAACGTCATAATAGAAGAAAGTAACATAGCTAAAGGCAATGCTAAGGGAACAGCAGTTGCCGAAACGTACATAATTAATTTAAGAATAGTAATGGTTTCTAAGCCTTTACCTACTAAATCATCTATATACAACCAAAAAAATTGCATCACCAACACAAATAGTGAAATAAGAAAAGTGGCAAAAAATGGCCCTATAAATGAACGAAGAATTAATGTGTCGAGTTTTTTTATCACTTTGTCTTTTCTTTACAATACCCAAACGTTAAATAATAAAGTATGGCAAATGTAAAACTTTCAAGTGCAGAAATAGAATTGATGAGTAATGCTTCTTTTATTTTAACAAAGAACAAAATTATTGATGCCGTTTATCAATTGTTTGGTGCATTAAGCAATGAATATGTTAGCACAGTTGAAACTTCATCAATATTACCAGAACACATTATACAAATAGCACCTAAAATTTCGAGAGGAGAAAATTATGAAGGCTTACCTTGGGTTATGCTAGATTATCCTAGATTTTTTACTAAACAAGAAGTAGTAGCAATAAGAACATTTTTTTGGTGGGGAAATTTGTGCAGCATCACCTTGCAATTAAACGGCAATGATGTTCAGCCAATGAAACAAGCAATCATTCAACACAAAAACAGCTTGAATGATTGGTGGTTATGTTGCAATAAAGAAAATGAATGGCAACATCATTTTAGGGCTGATAACTATAAGCTACTTGCAGATTGTTCAATTGAAGAAATTGAGCAATTACAATGGATAAAATTGGCAAAAAAAATCCCACTACAAGAGTGGGAAAATATGAATGATTTTTTTAGTGCAAATTTTTCAGCATTATTTCAATTATTAACTACCCAAACGATGAAATAACTCTTTCACCTGATAATCCCATAATTGGGTTTGATCTTTAATATCATTTTTTTCTGCAAAATCGGTAATCACTAAAATAGTTTGATTAGAGATTTCTGTTTTCATAATTCTAAATTCAAAGTATTCACCTTTTTCAAAATGCAACCAACGATACTTAATAAATTTATCTTGTTCTTGATCTACCACAACAGCTTTATCAGGTGTTCCACCATTCCAGCTAAAACTCAAAACGCCTTCCCATTCGTCAACTTTATCGGCAAACCACTCTTGTAAACCACTTGGTGTACTTAAAAATTCAAACAAAATAGATGGAGAACATCTTACTTTAAATTCTACTGTAAATAATTGTTTTTTACTCATTTCAAAATCTTTATCCCTTAATGTGTACGTGCAATAATAACAATTAATTTCATCTAACCAAATGTTTTTTATTAGCATGATAAAACAGCCTTCATTAGGTTGGTTAATTAGCTTGTAAACCATGTATTCATTTAGAAAAAAGCCTAAATAATATTTTTTTGGAAAAAATGCTATAACTTAATTAAATTGCTACAGCGTAAATAATACATGAGTACGTTTTTGAACTAATACCACTACTTTCTTTTATGTAATATCAACCAAACTACTAACCCTAAACTAAACTGCTATGAGTATGCGTCAACTCAAAATCTCCAAAAGCATCACCAATCGTGAAAGTCAAAGTTTAGAAAAGTATTTGCAAGAAATTGGAAAAGTAGAATTAATTACTCCAGAAGTTGAAGCACAATTGGCTGCCAATATTAAAGCTGGTTGTCAAAAATCGTTAGACAAATTGGTGAAAAGCAATTTACGTTTTGTAGTTTCTGTTGCAAAACAATATCAAAATCAAGGCTTATCGCTGCCCGATTTAATTAATGAAGGAAATTTAGGATTGATTAAAGCTGCTATTCGTTTCGATGAAACGAAAGGCTTTAAGTTTATATCTTATGCAGTTTGGTGGATTAGACAAAGCATTTTACAAGCCCTTGCCGAACAAAGCAGAATAGTACGATTGCCCTTAAATAAAGTTGGCTTATCGAATAGAATTTCTAAGGCTTTTCAGCAATTAGAACAAGAATTTGAACGTGAACCAAGTGCAGAAGAATTGGCTGAATTGTTACATGAACCTATAGAAGAAATTACTGCAACCATGAGTGTTGGTGTTAGACATGTTAGTATGGATTCGCCTTTAGGCGATGGAGACGATTCTACTATGGCCGATTTAATGTTTAACCCTAATGATACCAAGACCGACGAAAAATTAGCTCATCATGAATCGTTAAGACAAGAAATAGAAAGAAGTTTAACTGCATTAACCGACCGCCAAAAAAGTGTGTTATGTTATTTTTTTGGAATTGGAATAGATCATGCATTGAGTTTAGAAGATATTGGTGATCGTTTTCATTTAACTAGAGAACGTGTACGCCAAATAAAAGATAAAGCTATTACCAAGTTAAGAAATACTAGCCGTTGTAAACAATTGAAAGTGTATTTAGGGTAAAACCAATACTGCCATTATATTTGCACCTCATTTTAAAGTGAACTTTAAAAGTTCACTTTTTTGTTGATGTAAGTAAAACGAGCACTATGTTTAGTAATTTATCAGAACGTTTAGAATCGGCCTTTAAAAACCTTAAAGGTGAAGCAAGAATTAACGACCTTAATGTTGCCAATACTGTAAAAGATATTCGTCGTGCATTAATTGATGCCGATGTAAACTTTAAAATTGCCAAAGAATTTACCGATAAAGTAAAAGAAAAAGCCACTGGCGAAAAGGTAATTAATGCGGTGAGTCCTGGGCAATTAATGGTTAAAATTGTTCAAGACGAATTAACAGAATTAATGGGTGGTGAGCCAGCCGATTTTAACATTACTGGCAACCCTGCTGTAATTTTAATAGCTGGTTTACAAGGTAGTGGTAAAACTACTTTTACTGGCAAATTGGCCAACTACTTAAAAACACAAAAAGGTAAATCTCCATTAGTGGTTGCTGCAGATATTTACAGACCAGCGGCGATAGATCAATTAACTGTTTTAGCTGAGCAAATTGGTGTACCTATTTATGCCGAAAGAGAAAATAAAGATGCCGTTGCCATTGCTTTGAATGCCATTAAAGAAGCAAAGAGTACCAATAAAAATGTGGTAATTATAGATACTGCTGGTCGTTTAGCAGTGGATGAAGTAATGATGACAGAAGTAGCCAATATTAAAGCTGCTGTTAACCCAACCGAAATTTTATTTGTAGTAGATAGTATGACAGGGCAAGATGCTGTGAACACAGCAAAAGCCTTTAATGATCGTTTAGATTTTAGTGGTGTTGTATTAACTAAGTTAGATGGTGATACACGAGGTGGGGCTGCATTATCTATTAAATACACGGTAAATAAGCCTATTAAATTTATGAGTAGTGGCGAGAAGATGGACACATTGGATGTGTTTTATCCTGATCGTATGGCTCAGCGAATTTTAGGCATGGGTGATATTGCTTCTTTGGTAGAAAAAGCCCAACAACAATACGATGAAGAAGCTGCAAAGAAATTAGAAAAGAAAATTCGTAAAAATCAATTCGATTTTCAAGATTTCTTAGACCAATTGCAGCAAATTAAGAAAATGGGTAACTTGAAAGATTTAATGGGTATGATACCAGGCGTTGGAAAAGCTATGAAAGATGTTGATGTAGACAATGATAGCTTTAAAGGTATTGAAGCCATTATTCAAAGTATGACACCAGAAGAAAGAAGTAATCCAGATTTAATTGATTTGAAGCGTAAAACTCGTATTGCAAGAGGCTCTGGCAAAGACATGAATGAAGTAAATGCTTTTATGAAACAATTTGAGCAAATGAAAAAAATGATGAGCATGATGAATAAAATGCCAATGGGTGGTTTTCCTGGCATGAAGGGAATGAGAAAGTAAACCTAAATAGTTGAATTCCAAATTTTCCAATTTTCCTCTGCCTGAATGGTAAGCATATCGTATCCATTTTTTATAGAAGCACCTTGCTCTTTTCCTTTCAATAAAAATTGGGTTAATGGTGGATTATACACCAAATCAAACAAATAATGTTGAGGGGTAATGCATTGATAAGGAATAGCAGGACATTCATTGGTTTTGGGGAATGTGCCTAGTGGAGTAGTGTTAATGATAATTGTATGTTCTTCAAGTATAGCTTCATTTAAATCGTAGTAAGTAAGTCCATTAGCTATTTCATTTCTTGAAACATTTACATATTGAATAGCCAATTTTTTGAGTGTAAACTTTACTGCTTGGGCTGCACCACCAGTTCCAAAGATCAATGCCTTAACATGATGTGGTTTTAATAACTGAGTAAAAGATTTTTCAAATCCAATTACATCTGTATTATACCCATATAATTTACCATCTACAATTTTTACACAATTACAAGCTTGCATTTGTTGCACATCTTCGCTTAACCAATCTAAATATGGAATAATTTGTTGCTTATAAGGTATAGTAATAGCAAAACCCTGCAATGCAGGGTTTTGCTGTATTAATGATTTGAGCAATTTTATTTGAGGAATATCAAAATTTAAAAAACTACAATTGGTTATTTGTTCTTCAATAAATTTTTGATCAAAATATTTTTTTGAAAAAGAATGTGTTAATGGATGCCCAATTAAACCAAATAATTGCATTAGTAAATGGCTTTATCATTATCTAAATACAATCTAAATGTATCGCCACGTAAGCCAATACGCATTGCCTCTAAAGGAATTACCTCGTTGGGTGCAATGTTACCTAGGTTTACATTACAACCTACCAACTCTAAGAAGTACAATTGTTGTGCTTTTTGCGGAGCTTCCCAAATAATTTTTTCAGCCGGAATTTGGGTTAATATTTCTTGTACTAATCCTTCTCTTACTTCGCCACTTCCTCTATAAATACCAACATTTCCTGCTTCTCTTGCTTCTGCAATAACATAAGTACTTCCAGCTTCTAGTTCAGCCCTCATTAACTCAATCCATTTATAAGGAGGAATAATATGTGCAGCATCTTTACTACCTACTTCACTTAAAATAGTTCCGTACTTGGTCATTTTTTCAATGTAACCACATTTTTCAGCATGAGGAATGGTGATAGAACCATCACTTACTTCCATATAATCAATTCCATAATCTTTACAAACGGCTAAATAATCATCAAATTGATTGCGTATTAAAAAAGCTTCAAATAAAGTTCCTCCAAAGTAAACACACATACCAGCTTCTTTATACACTTCAATTTTTTCTCTTAGTTTGGGTGTTACAAAAGAAGTTCCAAAACCCAGTTTTACAATATCTACATGCGGACCGGCTACTTCTAAAAAATTTTTTGCTTCACTAACACTTAAGCCTTTATCCATTACCATTGTTAATCCAGAGTTACGTGGCTTAGCTGTTCTTTCGGGTATTTGTGTTAAGTTAAAATTCATTACTTATTTTTTAAGATTTTGCAAAAATAAGGCAATGAAGGCAACTTCTACTAGTCTATATATATTCTAGGATTTGATTCTAATTAAATTTTTTCCCTTTTTTATGTCTTGCTAAAATATCTACAACAGCAGCATTTTGTAAAATGGCAGGATGAAGGTCTATAAACTTTTTCAACAGTTTTGGAGCAATTTGCATAGCTTTTTCTAGTTGCAACAATGCTTCTTTGCTTTTTCCTAAGAAAAATAAGGCTGCACTATAGTAAAAAACAAAAATGGGTTTTCCTTCGGTTGCTTTTGATGCTGCGATACATTGCTCTAAAGCTTCTTCATAATATTCAGCATTAAACAAACATTTAATTAATGCTTCCCAGCCTGCAACATTTTTAGGCTTATGCCTTACTACATTTCCAAAATAAACAACTGCATCTTTATACAATTGTAAGTTCATTTTACATTGCCCCATGGCTAAATTGTATTCAGGCACATTTCTATGTATACGCATGGCCAATTCTAACTGCTTAATAGCCATTTGCCATTGATTTTCTAAAATATAAGTTTGTGCAATTTTAAAATGGAGTTTGCTATCATCGGGGTTTAAGTGTACCGCTTTTTTGTAGTTAAATCTTGCTTGTGCACAGTTGCCCATTTTATGGTAACAATGGCCAATTGCTTCATAAATTACATCTTCGGGACGGGATAATTCTAATACTTTTTCTAATACTTCAATAGCATCTTTATATTTTCTTAAACGTAAATAAGCATCGCCCATATTACGATAAGCATAATCAAACTTTTCATCTATTGTTATGGCATATTGGTAAGCATCAATGGCTTTTTCGTACAATTTCAACCCTTGAAAAGCTGCTGCTAGGTTAAACCAAGCTATTTCGTTATAAGGATATTCATTAATAATTTTTTGATGTAGTTTGATACTTTCTTCATTTCTGCCTGTAAAATCAGTCCAAAAACAAATTTTATATAAAGCTTCATCATTGTTTGGATCGTCTTCTAAAACCAATTTTAAACAATCAAACACTTTATCAAACTGTTCATAATCATCGTACACATCGGCCATTTCAAACAACAACTCTATACGTTCTTCTCCTTCAAAAATTTGCAAGGCTTCTTGTAAAATTTCTATGGCATTTTCTTGTTGATCTAAAGCTAAATAAGCATCGGTTCTTAAAATATATAAATTGATGTCTAAACTATCGTACAATGCTGCTAAATCAAGCATTTCAAGGGCTTCTGTGTATTTTCTAGTGGCTATTAATAAATCGGCTTTTTTTACCATTAATGGTGCCGATGAAGGAAATTGTTGCATACCAATTTCGGCTGCTTCTATGGCTTCTGATAAGCTATCGTGATCATCAAAATAATCGATTATTCTCTCAAAGTCGTCTTCTTCTATAAAAGGGTGCTGACGACCATTTTTTAAATTGTGGTAGTGTCTTAAAATTTCTTTAAGTTCTTCTCTGTCTTCGTGAAAGGGATTTTGTTCTCTCATCGTACATTGGTTTGTCTAATGTAAGATTAAAAAAAATTTCAATCAACATCTAACCTTTTGTTTTTATTAACGTCTTGTTAATAACAAAAAATATTTAAACATACTAAAACAATCCAAATAGAGTTTATAGACGTTTAATGAAAATGAAACGCTAAAGCTGAAAACTGAACGTTAAAAAAGTTTATTTAACCTATTTTTAAACCTTTTATATAAAATAATTGTTTAAATATTAACAATTTTCCTATTTTTGAAAAAATGAAGCAACAAACAAACATAAAAAAATTAGCTTTCGCATTACTCTTGGTATTTGCTGGGCAATTTGTGTTTGCCTCATTTACAACTACAGGTAAGAAAAATAACAAGCAAACTGAAAGTAAATATTCTTTAAAAAACTTGAGTAGCTTTACCCATAAAGGATTATCACTTAATAGTGTAAGATACAATTCTAAATTATTGGCTTCTGATTATTCGTCTAATAATTTCATGAGAAACTCGGCTGTTAACCATGTTCAAATGCAAAATGGCAGCACTACTTTCATTTATCCTTATAAGGCTAAAGTAAAAGTTCCTAAGTTTAAAACTCCTACCCCAAGTAATTACTAGTTATTAATTACCATTATTTTGCTTTCTTATTGTAGATTCAAGATTCGTTTCGATACAATAAAATGAAAGATTTTTTTGGGTATTGATGTTAATTTAAGATTCTGTAACCACTTACTGGTATTTCAAACTTATTAGCTAATATGGGGCTTAAATTAATTTTATTGGCTACATACTTTACTTTTTTGCCTTCTTGTTCTTGCGACTCATACTCTAATACAAACCCTGGAATATCTTTAAACTGATATTCAAATTCTTTTACCGAAGGAGCAATACTAGTTGCATAATAAATGGTAAATGCATTACCGTCTTTTAACTGTAATATTCCTTTTTTACAAGCATATCCTAAAATGGTTTTGGTTTCATCAGTAGTGGTAAAAACCGAACCTTCGTATTTGGCATTTTGCGCTATCCATTTAGCATTGCTTAATTTGGTCATAAATTTATTATTACCAATTTCTCTCAAAATAACTGCATTGCCCGAAGCTTTATCGTAAATAACTGATTGCGTAAATGATGGACTAATTAATTCTACTTTACTATTGTTTCCTTTTATAAATAAAGTTTTTGAAGTGGCAGTTAGTAAATCGGCAGTTGCTTTATCAGTGGCGGCTTCATCAAAACTTACAGTATAGGTTACTGTACATTCGGCCAATATTCTAATATTTTGTGTCCATGCGTTACTACTTAAAATGATTATCAAAAACACTGCTATCCATACTTTTTTCATCTTTATTATTATTTATTTAAAAGATAATACAATTTCGTGCCAATGTAAATAAAAAGTCCCGCAATACATGCAGGACTTTTTGTTAATTTATTTTTTACCTTGATTTTTATTTTTCATGTCTTGAATTTTCTTTTGGCTTTCCATCATTTGAGTGTATCGTTCTTGCCACTTGCTCGTTTTTTTAGGAGCCTTTCTTTTTTCATCAATCTTAGCCAAAATTTTATCATGATCGATAATATAATTTTGAATTACAAATTGTAATGCCAATGTAATAATATTAGATACTGTATAATACCAAGTTAATGCAGATGGTAATTTATTAAATACAAAGAATAAGATAAATGGAAATATATAAGGCATGTATTTTAACGCAGGATTATCTTGCGTTGGAGTCATACTCATATTATAAATTGAAATTAAAAAACTGGTAATTACAGCTGTAATAGTAAACAAGCTAATATGGTTACCAATTGCCCAAATTTCGGTTTGCCAAGTGATTACTGCATCGTACGATGATAAATCTTTAGACCATAAAAAGTTCTCGCCACGTAAAGCAATATTGGTATTAAAGAAGCTATACAATGCAAAGAAGATAGGAATTTGTAATAATGCTGGAATACAACCACCTAAAGGATTAACGCCTGCTTCTCTAAACAACTTCATTTGTTCCATTGCAAAGCCTTGTTGGTCGCTACCAAACTTCTTTTTTAATTCATCTAATTCGGGGCGTAAAACTTTCATTTTAGCACCACTTAAATAACTACTATAGGTTAAAGGAGCAGTTACCAAACGTATAAATAAAGTAAGCAACAAAATTACCCATCCATAATTAGCAATAAAACCAGCAAAAAAGTTGAACACTGGCATAATAATGTATTGGTTTATGGGGCGTACAAACGAATACATATCTCTACCTAAGTTTACAATACGATCCATTTCTGGAGCTTGTTTCTTTAAAATATTGTAATCGTTAGGTCCATAATATAATTGAAAAGGAATGGTTACTGTATTACCTGCTGGAACACTTACTTGAAATGCAGCATCAATTTTTGCCAATATTTTACTACTATCTTCCACACTTTTTGCCCAAGTAACAGAACCATTATTGAAATTGTTTTTAGCAATTAATGTGGTATTGAAAAACTGTTGTACAAAACTCATCCACTGACCAGGTTTTTCAAACTTATGTTCGGTTTTGGTCATGATGTAATCAAACTCTCCATCTTCAACAAAACAAATATTACTCATTTGTTGTTTTTCATACAAAGGGCTACGTTCATGTTGCATGGTTTGTGCATGCCAGTTAATATTTAGAGTATTGTTACTTAATAGTTGCTGGGTTCCGTTTAAAGTAACATCCCAATTAATCATATATTCTTTAGGCTGAATAGTGTATTTATGTTGAATACTTTTACCAGTAGAATCTTGTAAAGTATAAGTTACTGTATAAGCACCATCTGCATTTTTTTGAATATTAGCCGATTCAAAAAACAATTGATTGGTAGATGCTGCAACATTGTTGCCTGTATTTACCTTATACCCCAACTCATCATTCTCATTGCCTAATTTTACCAAAGAACTATCGTAAGATTTATAGTTTTTTAGATGAACATATTTAACTCTTCCGCCTTTATTGGTGAAGATTACTTTCATTACTTCGTTTTCTACTGAATCTATTTTTTCAGTTCCTAATGCTTTTGGAAAACCACCAGCTAAAGCCAATTTGTTGGCAGAATCTCTTCTGATAGAATCTTGTGCAGCTTTAGCCTTCATTTCAGGCGTAATTTTTGCAGCTTCAACCTTAGCTAAAGAATCTTTGGTACGTTTTTCAATTTCCATAGATGCTTGAGCCATTTTATTATTATACCAAAAGAAGCCAAAAAACAAAATACCTAGCAACACAAAACCAATAATCGTATTCTTATCCGTATTCATACCAATATAAAATTTAAGTGGGCAAAGGTAGGGAACGAGGCGTTAATGTGGCAGATAGTTTTAAGTGATACCAATTTACTGTTTGTTGAAAAGAAGATTAAAAAATTACACAACTTATGCAACCCAATATTAAGAAATTGTTACCAGCTTCATTTTTCTGAAGTAAGCCTTTAACTTTTCACTTTTAAAATTGCTTTATGAGCCAAGAGAAACACCTAAAGTGGTTAAACACTTCTATAAATAAAGAAACGGAATTGTATGAATTATGGGACGCTGAAAAAAAATTAATGACTTTATCATTTAATAATTTTTCGCAAACTGCTAAAGTTGAGTGTTTAAGCAGTAGAAGAATATTTAAAATTGAGAAAGATGGTTTTTTAAAAAATAAAACCATTTTTAAAAATGAATATGGTGTAAAAATTGGTGAATTTGCCCAAGAACATTGGTTTAATCATGAAGGTTTAATTGAGCTAAATGAAGAGAAATTTCACTACACAACCCATAATAATCCATTGGCAGAACTAGTGATTTACAAAAACAACGTTAAACAGCCTTTATTGGCCTGTGGTTTACAATTAGATAATGGAGAAACTTCAGTTCAATTTAAAAAGCATCATACATCCGATAAATATTCAATTTTTTTAATGGCACTTGCTTGGTTTTTATTTTTACCTGTAGCTAAAGAATATACTCCAACTTTTTCAGTGGCTTAATTTATTATGCTAAAAACACAATAGATTTTTTTAATATTAGGTTAGTATAGGTGAATACCCCTATCTTCGCAAAGTTAATTATTGAGTTCTTCAGCATTTTGTATTTTTAATTCTCTGCTACGCATTTTCCTGCTAATAGTTAGTTATTATTACCTCAGCCGTTTTTCTCAAGTATTTTTTATTATTTAATTATTTAGTTAAGATGAACATTTATGTTTCAAACTTAAGTTTCAACGTTCAAGACGATGACTTAAGAGGTTTTTTCGAAGGATACGGAGAAGTATCTTCAGCAAAAATTATTACAGACAAATTCACCAACAAGAGCCGTGGTTTTGGTTTTGTTGAAATGCCAAATGATGCAGAAGCTGCAAAAGCTGTTGCAGAATTAAATGGTGGTGTTGTAGAAGGCCGTAACATTAATGTTACAGAAGCTAGACCTCGTGAAGAGAAAAGCAACAACAACAAACGTTCTTTTAGCAGCAGCAATAGCCGTTGGTAATAGTATAAAAATCTGTTAGTAAAAGAGGTACAAATTTGTACCTCTTTTTTTTTGTTTAAAACCGCCGTCAAGGCTAAAAACCGTTGACGGGGTTATTATGGTTCAAAGCCTCATCGGCTGATTTTACAAGTTTTTATAAATCAATCGCCATCAAGATTAATACCCTTGATGGCGGTTGAAAAAGTTGATAGATTTTGAACTGTAATTTATTGTTTTATAAACTTAGTTGTTACCACTTCATTGTTGGTTCTAACATTTAATACATAGTTACCTTGAGGTAAATGCGAAGTATTTAATTGAATAGAAGTTGAACCATTGATTAATTGAGTAGTTTGTTGCATCAACACTTTACCTGAATAATCGGTAACTGAAATTGTTGCTTTCTCGGATTTTGTTGTATTCACCAAAATAGTTAAACTTCCTTTTACTGGATTTGGATAAACTGCTGCAATCTCTAGTCTAGTTGATTTTCCTGCTTTTAATAAAACAATATTGCTTAAAGTAGTTTTACCATCTTTATCAATTTGCTTTAACCTGTAATAATTATTGGTTGCTAAAGGTTGTTCATCATTTAATTGATAATTGATGAGTTGACTACTACTACCATTATCGGCCTTACTAGCTACAAAAGCCAATGAAGTAAATTGAACACCATCGGCACTTCTTAATATTTCAAATCCTTTATTATTGGTTTCTGTTAAGGTAGACCAAGTTAAAGTATTGATAGTATTATTTTTAGTGCCAGTAAATCTTACCAACGATACAGGCAACACAGTTGTAAACTCATCGGCACCAATGTCTGGAGTTGTAGCATTTCTTAAGTTGCCATCAAAATCATCGGTAATTCCAATAATGGGTGTTCCACCATTTTCAGCTTGCGTAGCAACACTTGTGTTAATGTGCAAGAAACTATTATCAGCACCTGTAGTACTTGCAAAAGGTACATTTTCAGTTTTACTAAACGTTTCTCTTACACCAGCAACAACTTTATAATCGGCCAATGTAGAATAATTGGTTCCATCGTAATGAATTAAATTAGATGCTGATGGAGTTCCAGCAAAAAAAATATTAAAGTTAGATGCTTCGGCATAATTACCAAATCCAGATGCACTTCTTCTAAATGCAACAGTTTGTCCTAAACCAGCTGCTGTAGAAGTATTTACAATAATGTTATTAGACATTTCTAAAGTAGCAGTTGTAGATGTGGCATTGTTATTATGAAACACCCCAGTTGTACCAAAATGAGTACCAGTTGATGTGGCATTGATATAAACGGTATTGAAAGTTACATTAATGTTAGATGTAACTGCTGTTGCTGTAATATTGATACCTCTTATAACGTCGGTAATATCACTATTAGCAATAGGAGCTTTTAAATCGCCAACTAAATTATTGGCAATTAAAACAGTTGCTGCCGTTGCCGTAACTGTACCTATAAAAGCACAAGTAATTCCATTTACAGAACCTGCAGCATTGCTATTTACTAAATTATATATTTTATTCTTCAACACTTTAACATCATTTGGATTATTAGATGTTCCAGAAAGAGAAACACCTGTTACTGCAAACCCTCCAGTACCTGTTAATGTATGAATTACATTATTCCTCAATGTTGTGCTTGAGTTAGCCAATAATGAGATGCCAATTACAGTACCACCACCTGTAATATTATTAATAGTATTACCACTTGCTGTACTTCCTGGGGCACTAGCATTTTCTGTTAGCACAGTAATAGCACCAGTTTCACTAGTCCAATTAGTAAATACATTATTACTCACTGTTTTTAAAGGTCCACTAATAGTACTAGCACCATCTCTATTAATCCAGCCAGCAATTATAGTATTGCCAAGAACACTAATGTTAGAAAAATTATTATTACTAGCAGAAGAAAAAGACCCAGTTGGTGAATTTGAAGTAGTTATAAACAAAGTAACCGTGCCACCTGCACCTGTTTTAGTAAATGCAGTTACAATAGAATTATTATTGACTTGTTGAGTTCCGCCTACTGGTAATAATATACTACTTGAAATGAAAGTAAAATTACCCGTTGTACTAACTGATAAATTGGTAAAAGTATTTCCGTTAATATTTACATTAAAACCAGGAGCAGTATTTAAAATACCCGTAATGGCCGAAGCGTTTGCTACTGTATGAGTTAAAGCAACAAAATTATTATTGTTAATATTAATGGCTGATGTAGCATTAACAGTTGAAGTTTCTACAAAAACTCCTTGTTCAACAGCTGTAGCCGAAGTATTGCCAGATTTTAATGAAATGGTATTATTTGAAACTGAATTGGTATAAGTTCCTGTCAACGCATTTACTGGAGCTGCACAATACACAGCTCTTAAATTACCAGTTGCAACACCACCATCTGAACTAGTAATGGTATTGTGAGAAATGGTAAAATTTTTTGAACATCTAATTAAAACTCCATTCACCGTTCCTGAAACATTAGCATACCCAGAAAATGAACTTGTTGTGCCATAGTTAGTAATGGTGTTACCATTCACTGTTGATCCACCAATAGTAATTCCATCATTTTCGGCTCCTGCTAAAGTTGGCCCAATAACTACTATACCAATATTTACGTCTGTAATTGTGTTGGCAATAATAACTAATCCACTATTGCTACCTGCATTAGTAGTTGCAGGAACTGCTGTGGTTGGGGCAGTTGCAGAATGATTGCAATTGCTATAAATACCAAATGTATTTTGATAGGTTCTATTCAAATCTACGGTGCATCCTTTTACAGTATTATTTTGAGCACCATTTGTAGTTGAAGTATATAATAAAGCTATACCCCATTCTGTCATATTGTTAGTACCAGCATCTGTTACAGTATTGACTGCATTTTCGGTTAGTGTAAAATCTTCTATACTAATATAATCGCCACCAATAATTTTAAAAATTCCATCATTTAAGTTACCTGCAGTTAATCCTGAAGATGCAGTAATGGTATTATTATTTCCTACAATTCTAATGGTATTGGCTGCCGAACCTTCTGCCCTTAATTCATAACCTCCAGCAGGAGCTGTTTGTGGATTTGCAGCAGTTAATGTAATTACTACAGGACTGGTAATTGTTGCTGCATTTAGTGCTGTTATTGCAGCTTCTAAGCTTGGATAAGTTGCAGCTAGTCCTGAACCACTGTTAGTAGTTACTTGTGCTTGTAAGCCAACAATGGCCATGAAAAAAGAAAAAATAAAACAAATAACTTTTGAACGTAGATGTTTCAGCATAAAAAAAAGTTTAAGATGAGTAGATTAATTGGGAAAAATTAAACTATTCGCCTTAAACAAACAAATTATTGCAATTATTTTTATTTTTTATGCCATAGTATAGAAATTAATGAGCAATTATGCGTTTTTAAGCATCTACATTTCCAGCCATTTTTACCACGGTACAAATCTTTTCATCTAAATTACTTACAGCAGTTTCCATCATTTCTACATAATCTTTACTTACTTTATAGTCTTCGGATTTTATCAAATCCATAATAGATAAAACCGAACATAATGGTCCTCTAAATTCATGTGCCTGAATTTGAGCAATTGCTCTCAGTTTCACATTGCGTTGTTCTACTACTTTATTTTTATGTTCTAACTCACTTACTGTTTGTTGCAATAAACTTTTACCTAAATCTAGCTCCATTATGGTAGCTACTTGTTTAGATAAAGCCATTAAGCAATTTTTTTGATCGGTGGTTAATTCTTTTGGTGCAATATCCATTACACATAATGTTCCTACATTATAACCATCGTAACTTTTCAAAGGAGTTCCTGCATAAAAACGGGCTGCAGGATTCATGTGTAAAACGGGATAATGACTAAATTTTTGATCTTGAAAAGTATCAGATACTTCAAACACTTCTTCTTGTTGAATGGTATGTTTACAAAAAGAAGTTTCTATAGGCATTTGATCTACTTGATAACCATAACAACTACGCATCCATTGAATTTCTTTATCCATTAAGGTGATAAATGCTACTGGCGTTTGAGTAATGTAAGATGCTAGCATTGCAATGGCATCTAATTTTTGCTCACTATTTAAATCTAATCTCAAATAACGTTTGGTAGCTGCTAAACGATATTGCTCTTTATTGGTGGCTATCATGGCTCATTCATTTACAAATGAACCCTATAAACGAAATATTTGAAAGCTTGGTTTGCCTACAATAAAAAACCAATCGTTTTACGATTGGTTCAATTGATAGTCAGGTAGATAAATTAAAAATTATTTTGTAGTTTTTTTAGGCTTTACTTTTTTCAAGGCTTCATCTAACTCTTTGCTTAAGCTTTCATAAGTATGTTTACCTAAATATCTTTCACCATTAATAAAGAATGCCGGTATTTCGGTAACACCTAATTTTTTGCCATAAGCAATATCATCATGCACATTTTGACCATAAGTACTATTCACTAATTCTTCCAACATCAACTTACGATTAACCCCTGCATCTTTAGCATGTAACTTTAAAGTAGTAGTGCCTAAGTTTCTTCTATTTTCAAATAATGCATTGTGCATTTCCCAAAATTTGCCATCTTGAGCAGCAGAAATTGCAGCTTCCGCAGCTTTTTGACTACGCTGATGAATTTTGGTTAGAGGAAAGTGGCGAAAATTAAAACGTACTCTTCCTTCGTATTCTTGAACAATTTTTTTCACTACTTCATTCACTTTTGCACATTCTTCATTTTCATATTCGCCAAATTGCATAAGGGTTACAGGAGCTTTTTTATCGCCTACAAATACATCTTTGGTTTCTATTACTTCTGGTAATTCTTTTCCGAAAGCCATAATTACAATACTTTTTAAAGATAAATGGCAAATTATGTGTTTGCCTTATTCAATACTATAGTAGATTGAATAGGGCAAACATAGGGGTTTTTGCTATTCGCAACTATAAATTAATTAACAACTATATTAAAGAGGTGTTATTTAATTACAATTAAAGCCTAATGATAGAATATAAACTACAAAATGAATACATCAAATAAACAAAAAAAGTTGTTCTATTGCTTATTCTATTAACACAAAAGCAGCCCATGAAAATGGCGGATATTTTACCCTCATTTCTTTTTGTGCTCTTGTAAAAGCATCTCTTACAGAAGTATTGCTAGACAATAAATGATTGTAAAATGTAGTCATTAATTCGGCAGTTTCTTTATCGGGCACTTGCCATAAACTTACAATCATATTTTTTACCCCTGCAATTTTAAAGGCACGTTGCAAACCAAAAACACCTTCGGTTCCCAGTAAATCGCCCAATGCAGTTTCACATGCACTTAATACTACTAATTGTGTGTTGCTTAAATTTAGTTGAGCAATTTCATAAGCAGTTAAAATTCCATCTTCTACCCCAAGTGGAATTTTCTGTCCCGACCATGCTTTATTTGCACCTGCCATAATGATCCCACTACGCATTAATGGATCATCGGCTATTGCAAAACTATTTTCAGTTGAGTTATTTTTTAATGTTGTAGGATCGGGAAGAAAAAACCCATGTGTAGCTAAATGAATGATGGAAGATGATTGATTGCTTATTGACTTAAATTTTTCTTCTGTAGCTTTCGCAGCAGTTGCAGTTGTTACTTCTATATTTTTTGAGGTGAATATTTTTTCAATGGCTACAATTTCTTTCTCAGTGCCAGGCAATGCAGCCCAAGACTGATTTGTAGCATTTGCCGAAAAACTAATATTTGCACCTGTTGTAGTTACAGTGCTTGAAAGTATATTAAAATCTGTATTGCCCATTAAATAAGCAGAGGAGAATTTATATTGTTGATTATTGACTTCCGTCAGCTGTCTAATACTTGAATATTGATGCAATGCATATTCATCAATCAAATATTTTTCTTTGGCAATCATTGGCAAAGCCTGAAATGCCACTTTATGTAACAACCCATCTGGAGCATAAGCAATAGAATTAATATTGTTTAAGTGAGGCATCAAAGGTTTCCAAACAAGGGTATATAAGCTATCGCCTGCAAAGGTTGTATTGGCTGATTGCTTTTTTATGGTACTTCTATACAAATTGTTTACTCGTGTTTCTTTGGCATCGGTTTTACCACCAGTTAAACACCAATTAATTTGTTGTTCATTAGCTAACTCAATAAATTTTGGAATTCCAGTTTTACCAATAATCATTGCAGCATATTTAAAAGTATCGGTAAAATTGGCATCCTTGTAAAATGGAAAACGAATAAACTCTATGGCTACTTCATTATTTTTTAATGCACCTTGAATTTTTTGATAGGTTTGTTGTTGGGTTTGAATGGCCAATACACCACTTGATTGTTGATTGATGTTTTTTTCAAACACATTTGCAATAGCTTCTAAACTATCAACTTTATAATATCTTTCTTTTATAGGCAATGCCAATTGTTTGGATAACAGCGTTCTTGTAGATTGCCATTGATCTATTAATTGAATGAGTGTTTTATTACCACTTGTTCTTGCTTTACGTAATGCTGCAGATGCATCATTTAACACAAAGCCTTTTAACTGCAATTGTTGATTGGTATAAGCTTCAATTAAAGAAGGTGCATAAGCAGGAAATCGGGTTAATAAAGATGGATAAAAAGCAAACAAATAATCTTTTTCTTGCCACCAAGCCAATTTCTCTTTTTCACTTAATGTATAAAAATTTTGTTTAAAATTATTGATGATAATATTGGTTGCTTTATTTAAATAATTGGCACTTTGTACAACATTGTTTTCGGCACCTGCAAAAACCGCTTCATTAAAATAAATGGTTGATAGTAACTCAGCATCTTTACCTAAAACTTCTATGGCCAAGGGCAATAAATCATCGGTTAATTTTTTTGCTGTAGAAAACATGTTTAATTTTCTATAAATCAATACAAGGTTGTTTATGGTTTTAATGTACTCGATAGATTGTTTACCTTGTGTTTTTTCTACAATTAACTGAGCTTCTAAAGCATACTTTTCGGCTTCTTTATACTCATTTAAACTTAAACAAGTAACCGATAAATTATTGAGTACTATGTAGCGATTGTAAGAAATATTTTCATTTCTGCTATTCAGAATATCTAAGGTTTGCAAGTGTAATTTTTTTGCTTCTTCATAAGCACCTAACTTATTTACAATAAAGGTTAAATTGCTTAATAATTTTATAAAATTGCTAGTACCTGCCATGTTTTTAGCCATATAAATATTCATACTTTCTTTTAAAAGTTCAATAGCTTTTTCGTTGCCGCCTTGCATGCTGTAAACCATAGCCAAATTCATTAAGCTTAAAGCATATTCAGGATGATTTTTGCCATAAATTTTTTGTTGAATTGCAATAGCTTTATTCAATACTAATTCAGCATCGGCATACCTGCCCATTTCAAAATAAATGATTGAAAAACTGGTATTAGTTAAAGCCACTCGGGTACTTTCTTTCCCAAATATTTGCTCGTTTAGCAATACAGATTCTTGCATCAATTGTACTCCTTTAACACTATTGCCCAACTTATGATTTACCAATGCCAATACACCTTTTGCTGTTGCTATTACATCTTTTAAATCGGTATTTTTACTAGCTATTGAAATGGCTTTATTGGCATGTATTTCGGCCGAACTCATTTCATTTAATTGAAACTCTGCATTGGCAATTGAAACTAAAATTGAGGCATTACCAGAAAAATTTTCTCCTTCAAATTTCGATTGTTCTACCAATACTTTAGTAAGCATTTCTTTTGCTTCTGCATATAAACCACCATCAATATAAGCAAAGCCCCAACTTTGCAATACAGCTAAATAGTCTTGTGTATCTGTTAGTTTTTCTTTTTCTAAAATTTTTGCTGCTGTTGAATAATATTGATATGCAGCTGTATAACCACCTGCTGCACTTTTTAAATTTGCCAATGCCATATAAGTTAGCACCAATGAAATGTTTGCGTCTTTACCTAAAGATTTTTTGAGTGTTACAGATTGATTCAAGAGTTTTTCTGCTTCTTCAAAATTATTTAATTCAATTTGGCAAAGCCCCGAATAATCTAAAGCTTCGGCATATTGTATTGAAGTTTCTCCATAGACTTTACGAACACATTTTACCAACTCTTGCACTCGATTTTCCAATGTTTTATAATTGTATAAAAATCGAAGTGCAGAACATAAATCGAATAAATTGGTACAGTAATTTTTTGAATATTCAGTTTCTTCAATTTCAATAATAGACAACATTTCTTCGCAAAGTTTTCTTATTTGCATGTATCGATTACTCGACTTATATACTAAATTCAAATTGTCGGCTACAATAATTAAATTCTCATACTCTGTGTATTTATTCTCTTTAAAAAAAGCAAATGATTTTTCAAAAAATGAGGTTGCTAAATCATACTTTTTTTGTTCTAGATAAATAATGCCTAAATCGTTATAACAAATAGTTACACTTTTATTTTTAGCATCTTTAAAAAGGGAGGTAAATGCTGTAATAGTTTGATGATACACTTCAATAGCAGTAGCATATTTTTCTTGATGTCGGTAACATTTTGCTAATAAATATAAGTATTCGGGATACCACTCATTATTAATGGTTTTATTATTTTTTTCGAATTGAAGTAGAATATTTTTAAGTTGATTTTCTAACTGAACAAGTGCTTCTTTGCTTTTACTAATTTTTGAAATGCCGGAAAAAATAGTAAAATAATTTTCACTATATATACTTTCTTTATTCTCTACAATAGGCAATACTTTATTGTACACCAAGTTCATTTCATTGAACCTTTCAATGGGCAAATACAGGTCTTGCAAATTCTTCATTAGCTGTATAGCATTATCGTATTCTGTAGCACTATTTTTTACAAAAAAATCAAATGCAATTTCTAAATATTTTGCAGCGGAATCAGGTTGTTTTAACTCTAAGTATGCCAAGCCAATATTATTTGCAGTAATAGCTAAATCGTTGGTTGGTTTTATGAAATTGTTTATTACATAAGCCTTATAGGCTTCTTTGTAATAAAAAATAGCAGAATCTACATTGGTTAAATTGTTGTAACAGTTCCCAAATTGGTAAGTAATATCACCATACTCTTTACTTTTATTGCCATACTTTATAACTATTGCTGGTAACATTTTTTTTAGCCAAAATCGCATTTCTATATATTGTTTAGATTCATTTAAAGCAAACAATATGTTATCAAAAGTTACTCGATAGTTGGCACTAAACATGCCTTCTTTTTTTTCAATAATGGGTAAAATTTTTGAAAATATTTTTTCGGCAGCAATAAACTTTTTTAAAGGAAAATATAGATCAACTAAATTATTCATGACTCCAATTGCATTGTTGTATTGTTCTTCATGTTCGCTAATAAAAAATGCAAATGCTTTTTCTAAGTAATATGCCGATGAGTCGTATGATTTTTGAATTAAATAAATTTCGCCAATGCAATTATTACATAAAGCAACCGCCTGGTACTCTGTTGTTCTAACATAAACAGCATAAGCTTTAGCCGATTCATGATAATATGGCAACGCATTGTTGTATTGTTTGAGTTTATAATACGTTTCAGCAACATTATGTACAGCAACAGCATAATTAATGTTTTTATCACCATATTCAATTTTAGCTTGTTGTATAGCTTTTAATCCAAAAGGTAGGGCTTCTTTAAATGCATTCTTCTTATATAACTGAATGAATTGGGCATTTAAATCTAAGAAGCTTTGTGCCTTGATATTGGTACATGCAAAAAAGATTGCAGCAAGCAGCAGTAGTTGTCTCATGAGTAGACTTGTTTTGGTGTGCAGTTATCAACACAAGATACTTAGATAACCATATGAAACAATACCGTTTTAAGGGTATTTACTGGCAAGTACAACAATTCTTAAAATCCCCTCCCTCCTGTTAGTACTTTATAAATTTTGGGTAAATATTTTCTAAGCAAAAATCCAATAGCAACGCTAAAGCCAATTATCAACAAAGGCAACACAAAAAAAGTCAATAACCTGTAATACTGTAAAGAGTTCAAACAATTAAACATTCCATCAATTGTATAAGTAACCAATGGAACATGCAATGCATAAATAATAAATGCAAATGCAGTACACCAAACAAACCATTGTTTTTGCATGGCCCACTTTACAAAGGCATTACAACCAAACCATGCTGTAATTAAACCAGCAAAAACAACTAGTTTATGCAGTAATAAAAGTAATAGAAAGACATTTTCCTTCATTAAAGCAAACCCTTTAAATGCCAACCAAGTTTTAATGAATGTTATAAGCAGCAATATAACAAACCATAAAAAGGGGTTCATCCATTTTTTGGGTGTTTCAATATTAAAACTAGTTTGCTGCATCCATACACCCAATGAAAAAAATAACAAGCCTTCTCCTTCTATAAAAAAGAAACCGCTATCACTCAACCAAAGTAAAAATACTATTGGAAAGAAAATCCATTTAGCTATTTTATGTGTAACCAACCATTTTATAACAGGATAAGCAATATTGTACAACAATAAAACACGAATAAACCACAACTGATAAGATACTGGAACAAATATCCATCTGCCAAACCATTCGAACCATTTATATTCGTGCAGAAAGATTCTCTTTTCATCTATCTGCATTAAATGAGAGCTTTCCACCAATGCTTTGGTAGGTGGATACATTTCTAACAGATAAGTAAACAACAATGCAATTGCACTCCACAATAAATAAGGTAATCCCAATGTTTGTAAACGTTTCAGCGTTCTTTGTCCATAAGGTTTTACATCATGCAAAGCATATAAATAACCAGAGATGATAAACAACATCGGAATACGAAAACGTAAAATTCCGTTCGCTAAAAAGTATTGTAAGTAAGTATTAAAAGTTAAAGGCTCCTCTACAATGGTAAAGGGTTGTAAATAACGCTGTTGCAAATTATAACCATGTACAAACACCAATAATAGCATTGATACAAAAGACCAAAACTTAAACTTTTGACTAATAAAAGGTGGAATCGTTGATTGCATAAGCAGAGTTTACTAACAACAAAGCTTTGCAAATGAGCAATACAAAACAACCACATAATGATGTTAGGTTAAAATAGTAGATAAATGTTCTACTGCTCAAGGGCATGGAATTGCCCTTCGAGTAGGCTCAGGATTAAAACCAGAGGATTTGAAACGAAAAATCTAGCCAGTTGTTGGGCTTTATTATTTTGTTGATTGCCTTGGTATTACTGGACTTTCAGGATAACTCTATGCTCTTAATTCTTTTGCTGTAAAACTCAATTTGCTAATTATGATAATTATTTTGCTAGTGCTTTTTTCTCTTTAAATACAGAGAAAAAAAATTTCGTAGAAGAGTTTTTACTTTTTCGTTACTTAATTTTTTTCAAATTGACGGAGTTGTTCACTTGTTTGCCTACTACCGTCATGACTGTAACCTGGCGGACCAAATAAGTAATTCCATCTTTGTTTAAAGCTAAGATTGGGTTGTGTAACGTCTTTATAAATTTGAATCCATTCGTGCAACACCAGATTTACTGCATTTACATTGTCTAAGTTCTTAGTCAATCCATATTTTACTGGCTGGTATTTTTCAACTGGTAATTCTGCCTGAAAAGTACCAAATAGTTTATCCCAAATAATTAAAAACATACCCATGTTTTTATCTAAGTATTTTGGATTGCTGGCATGATGTACTCTGTGATGAGATGGAGTTACTAAAAAGTATTCTAAAAAGCCCATTTTTTTGATGAGTTCGGTATGCACAAAAATGCCCCAAATTTGAGTAGCTGCATACATAAATACAATGTCTAAAGGTTTAAAACCCAATAACGGCAAAGGGATAAAATAAATGAACCTGTATAAAGGTTGAAAAACAGATGAACGAAAACCCACTGTAAAATTCATTTTTTGAGAAGAATGGTGTGTTACATGTGTTGCCCAAAAAAAACGAATTTCATGATCAAATCGATGTAGCCAATAGTATAAAAAATCTTCGGCAATTAATAATGCTAGCCAATATAAAACAGGGTTTTGCCAAGTATCGATAATTCGATGGTTGTACAAAAATGTAAAGATTATTCCCATGTAAATTGAACGAAACAATAAATCTAACCCTGCATTCAACAACATCAAATACACATTTGAAACAGTATCTTTTAAAGTGTATAATTTTTTATGGCGATAATTCGATAACAAAATTTCTATCCCAATGATAATAAGGTAATAAGGAGTTGAAAATAAGATGAGTAAGGTTTCTTTGGTTGTTTCCATTTCAGCTGACTGTATAGTTGCAGAAATGCAAAGGAAAATCTTTTTTGTATAGAAGCAAAGAAATGGAACACAGATAACACGGATATAACTGATAAAAACGGATTTTATTGTTTGCCACAGAAGCACTGAAACACGGAAAATAAATCGGTACAAATCCGCCCAATCCGTTTCATCAGCGTTCCTATCAAGAAATTTAAGAAGCAAATAAATCTGTTTCTGCCATTTGCCACAGAAGCACTGAAACACGGAAAATAAATCAGTGCAAATCCGCTCAATCCGTTTCATCAGTGTTCCTATCAAAAAATTTGCGAAGCAAATAAATCTGTTTCTGTCATTTGCCACGGAAGCACTGAAACACAGAAAATGAATCAGTGCAAATCCGTTCAATCAGCGTCATCAGCGTTCCTATCAAAAAATTTAAGAAGCAAATAATCAGTGTTCCTATCAATTATCTTTGCCCAATGGCAGAAATCAATTTAGACAATTGGCAAAAGAAAAGTGAAGAGCATACCAAGCTGTACAAAAACTTTTTACAACGTGCCGATAAAAAGAAAGTACTCAAGCAATTGCCCGATTTGCACGAAGAGGCTTTTAGTAAAATTGATTGTTTAAGGTGTGCTGCTTGTTGCAAAAATTATTCTCCCCGTTTTAAAACACCTGATATTAAAAGAATTAGCAAGCTATTGAGAATAAAAGAAGGTGTTTTTATTGAAACCTATTTGAAATTAGATAATGAAGGAGATTATGTAACCCAATCTTCGCCATGCCCATTTTTGGGTGAAGATAATTTTTGCAGCATTTACGATCATCGCCCCAGCGATTGTCATCGTTTCCCTTATACCGATGAAGATGTTTTCTTTAAACGCCCTGCTATTACCCTAAAAAATGCCACTTTTTGTCCTGCCGTTCATTTTGTTTTAGAAAAATTAATCTAACAATATAAGATAGAATTAAAGTACCAACATCAAATCAATTTTTTCTAACCTGTTGTTTTTCAGTTGCATAGCAGTATTACAATTGTCTTTAAGTCACAGCTAAGCTGTATTTATAAAAATCAATGTTCTTATAAATAATCAGGAGTCGAAAAAAACTCCACAAAAGTTTTTTATTGCACTTTTTTGAAAGGCTTAACCCCTTACCTTTGCCGCCAAATAAAAAACCTTACTCATATGGCTTCAAAAGGTAAAATTAAGCAGGTGATTGGTGCCGTTGTGGACGTACACTTTCCTAACGATAACACGTTACCAGATATTTACAACGCTCTTGAAATTACAAGAGAAAATGGCGATAAATTAGTATTGGAAGTACAACAACACTTAGGTGAAGACAGTGTTCGTACCATTGCAATGGACGGTACTGAAGGCTTGGTTCGTGGAATGGAAGTGATTGATACAGGCAAGGCAATTGCAATGCCAATTGGTGAAGGTATCAACGGTCGTTTGTTTAATGTAACTGGCGATGCGATTGATGGTTTGCCACAATTAAGTAAAGAAGGTGGTCGTCCAATTCACAATAAGCCACCATTATTCGAAAACTTAAGTACAGCATCTGAAATTTTATTTACTGGTATTAAAGTAATCGATTTGATTGAGCCTTATGCAAAAGGTGGTAAAATTGGTTTGTTTGGTGGTGCTGGTGTGGGTAAAACAGTATTGATTCAAGAGTTGATTAATAATATTGCTAAAGGTCATGGTGGTTTATCAGTATTTGCTGGTGTAGGTGAAAGAACAAGAGAAGGAAATGACTTATTACGTGAGATGATTGAAGCTGGCATTATGAAGTATGGCGACAACTTCAAACACAGCATGGAAGAAGGTGGATGGGATTTAAGCAAAGTAGATATGGAAGGATTGAAAGACTCTAAAGCTACTTTCGTATTTGGACAAATGAATGAACCTCCAGGAGCAAGAGCTCGTGTGGCATTATCTGGTTTAACTATTGCTGAATATTTCCGTGATGGAGATGGTACAGGTAAAGGTCGTGATATCTTATTTTTCGTAGATAATATCTTCCGTTTTACGCAGGCTGGTTCTGAAGTATCGGCTTTATTAGGTCGTATGCCATCTGCAGTGGGTTACCAACCAACTTTGGCTACTGAAATGGGATTAATGCAAGAGCGTATTACATCAACCAAAAATGGTTCAATTACCTCTGTACAAGCGGTGTATGTACCTGCTGATGACTTAACAGATCCAGCTCCTGCAACAACTTTTGCTCACTTAGATGCTACAACAGTATTGAGTAGAAAGATTGCCGATTTAGGTATTTACCCAGCGGTTGATCCTTTAGATTCTACTTCAAGAATATTAACTCCAGCAATTGTTGGTGATGCTCATTACGAATGTGCCAACAGAGTGAAATTAATTTTACAACGTTATAAAGAGTTACAAGATATCATTGCAATCTTAGGTATGGATGAATTGAGCGATGAAGATAAAATGACGGTAGCAAGAGCAAGAAAAGTACAACGTTTCTTATCTCAACCTTTCCACGTTGCAGAACAATTTACTGGTTTAAAAGGTGTATTTGTAAGTATTGAAGATACAATCCGTGGTTTCAACGCCATTATGGATGGTGAAGTAGATGAATATCCTGAAGCAGCTTTTAACTTAGTAGGTACTTTAGAAGATGCTGTTGAAAAAGGTAAGAAAATGATGGCTCAGGCTCAGGGTTAAAACCCAGTTTAAAGTTTAAGAAGTTGAAAGTTTAATGTTTTTAACCTTCAACCTTAGACCTTTAACCTTAAACCTTATAATATGACTTTAGAAATATTAACTCCAGAGAAAAAATTATATAGTGGCGATGTATTTGGTGTACAATTACCAGGTGTAGATGGCAAGTTTGAAGTGCTTGACAAACATGCTCCCTTGGTAAGTGCATTGGGTAAAGGCACTGTAAAAATTTTAAAGAGTAAAACATCTTTTGAAAACTATTCAATTGCGGGTGGTTTTGTTGAGGTAATTAATAACAAAGCAACAGTTTTGGTTGAAGGTGCTGTAGAAGCGTAACTAGATGCTAGAAACTAGATACTTGCATTAATAGATATTGAAATCCCTTGACGAAAGTTGAGGGATTTTTTATTATGGTGCTTGTTTTAAATGATTAAACCTTAACACATATATTAAGCTAAATGACAGAAGAAGAATTCTTTTGATTAATTCTTACAGAAAATAATTTTTGTACAATACTAAATCTACACCTCTAACAATTTCGTAAATACTTGCAAACAAAACAAAATTCAATTTTATGAAAAAGCTAGTATTTATGGCAGTTGCAGCATTTTTATCTGTTTCAACTTTTGCCCAAAAAGAAAAAACTGTTGAAGTAGGGGGTGCTCCTATGTACCCTAGTAAAAACATTGTTGCCAATGCAGTTAACTCTAAAGATCATACCACTTTAGTTGCAGCAGTTAAAGCAGCAGGCTTGGTAGAAACCTTGCAAGGCAAGGGTCCATTTACTGTATTTGCACCAACCAATGCTGCATTTGATAAATTACCAAAAGGAACAGTTGAAACATTGGTAAAGCCAGAAAATAAAGGCACATTAACCACTGTATTAACTTACCATGTTGTTGCAGGAAAATTTAATGCAAAAGATATTGCCAAATTAATTAAAGCTGGTAATGGTAAGGCTGAATTGAAAACTGTACAAGGTGGTATTTTAACTGCCAGTATGGAAGGGAAGAAATTAGTGTTAACCGATGCAAAAGGTGGCAAAAGCTATGTTACCATTGCCGATGTGAATCAAAGTAATGGTGTAATACATGTGATAGATACCGTAGTAATGCCTTAGTTGATACGTACACCCATTTTTCAAACAAAAAGCTTGAAGCATATACTGTTTCAAGCTTTTTTAGTTTAAATTTTATGGTTAATGATTAATAGCTTACAATTACAAGTTGTGTCATAAGCATAGTTATTATATCCTACTCACAATTCACTCCATTAACTACTCATCCTTGCTTTCCAAGCAATTTCTTCTACTTGCAATAAATGGCCAATATAACGAGCCAATACAAACAAATAATCGCTTAATCTATTTAAGTATTTTATTACTAGAGCATCAATAAATAGTTCTGCTTCTTGCATTGCTACGCAAATACGTTCTGCTCTTCTGCAAACACAACGTGTAATATGGGTTGTTGAAACAGCAGCATGACCACCCGGCAAAATAAAATTTTTCATCTCGGGTAATACTTCGTTCATGCTATCAATTTCATTTTCTAGTAATAGAACATCACTTTCTCTTAAATCGGGCAATTTCATTAAAGGTTCTTTTTCATCATCGCATGCTAGAGAAGAGCCAATGGTAAATAAGCGATCTTGAATTTCTTTTAAAACAGTTTTAGTATGCGTATGCGTTATAGAATCGGCTATTAGACCTATGTAAGAGTTTAGTTCATCTACAGTACCATAGCTTTCAATTCTAATATGGCTTTTGGCCACTTTTGTTCCACCAATTAAACTGGTTTTTCCAGCATCACCTGTTTTTGTATAAATTTTAAATGCCATTTGTAAGATAGTTTTTTAAAGGGTTGTACTGAACAACAAAAGTAAATTTGAAAGGTTCACCAATAAAAAAGGAGAGTATCAACTCTCCCACAATGTTTCCACTAAAAATACTATATGGCTCTAATAAAAATTAAGATTTTGTAGTATCGGTTTCAATTAACCCATCTCTTAAACGTACAATACGTTTTGCATAATGTGCAATATCTTCTTCATGCGTAACCAATACAACAGTGTTACCAGCCGCTTGAATTTTACCAAAAATTTCCATCACCTCAACCGATGTTTTACTATCTAGATTACCTGTTGGTTCATCAGCTAACAATAATGATGGATTATTCACCAATGCTCTTGCAATTGCTACACGCTGAATTTGCCCTCCACTCAACTCATTACTTTTATGGTGACTTCTATCTTCCAATCCTACTTTTTTTAATGCTTCTAATGCTCGTTCTAAACGTTCTTTTTTACTTATACCTGCATATACCAATGGCAAAGCCACATTTTCGGCAGCACTTAAACGTGGTAATAAATTAAATTGTTGAAACACAAAACCAATTTCGGTATTTCTCACTTCGGCCAAAGAATCATCGGCCATTTTACTTACATCGTTATTGTTTAAAATGTATTGACCGCCTGTAGGTGTATCTAAACAACCTAAAATATTCATGAGGGTACTCTTGCCACTACCACTAGGTCCCATTAATGCTACATATTCGTTTTTAAAAATATCTAACGTAATACCTTTTAAAACTGGTATAGCTTGGCTACCCATGAAATAACTTTTTTGAATATTTTCTAAATGTATGATGGCATTACTCATGAATGTTGAATTTAATAATCTACAAAAAACTATTTCTTAATTACGGTAGGTACTTTAAAAAACTGATCATCTTTAATTGGTGCATTTAACAATGCTTGTTCCCTAGTAATACTGCCTTTAACTTCATCGCTCCTCAATACATTTGTATTGTTACCCATGTGTAATAATGGAGCAACACCTGTAGTATCTAAAGCTTGTAGTTTTTCTACAAAAGCAATCATACTTTGTAAATCTTGCTGGATAGATTGTTTTTCTGTGGCAGTAAAGTTTAATCTAGCCAAATGAGCAAGCTTATCTACCATTTGTTCAGTTACTTCCATAATTGTAAAAATAATTGAATAAGCGATACATTGGTATACTTAAGTACGCTTAATTATTTATTTGCTCTCGTTTAGATTTTTCCCAAACCCCTTTTTGCTTATTAAAAACTTGAACAATAAATCCGGCCATCATACAACTATTCATAAATACAAAATAAAATGGCACAAATAAAAGAATGTTTTTTTTGTTCAGTTTATACATTATCCAACCAGCTAAAGCCATAGTATAAAAGAGTATTTGAGCAATTAGTATTGCATTGTATAACCCATTTAGCTGATAATAATATACTAAAACTATATTACATAAAAGAATAATTGGTAAAGCTATAGGACTAATTAACCAACGAATAATTCTTCTAGAAAAGTATTGAAAATTTAGCATCCAATTAGTTGCCGATGGTAGAATACCCAATCTTGCAACAGCTTGTGCAGCACCTGCTGCAATTCGAATTTTTCGTTTACGTTCTTCTTTTAAATTCAAAGAAGGTGTTTCAATGGCATAGGCATTTTTTTCGTACACAATTGTATAACCTTGTTTACAAGTGTTGATGGCTAAAACTAAATCGTCTAATATTGTATCTTCTGGTAAGGGTTTAAATAATTTTGTTCTTACAGAAAACAATTCGCCTGCGGCTGCAACAACAGTATACAAATTACTATCTAATTGCTTCATTGCACTTTCATATTGCCAGTACAAACCTTCTCCTTGGCCTACTAAATTATTTGCCAATGTGGTCATTACTTTTTTTTCGCCAGCAACACCACCTACCTTTTCGTTGGTGTAATGCCTAACCATTTCTCTAATAGCAATACTATTTAATAGCGTATTGGCATCGCTAAAAATTACAATGGGCGTTTGTACAAATTGCATAGCCCTGTTAATAGCAGCCATTTTTCCCTTACGTACAGGCTCATGCAAAACTGTAATTTGAGGATATTGTTGAAACATATTTACAGAATCATCTGTACTTCCATCAGTAATGCAAATAATGTTTAATAGTTCAGTAGGATAATCTAAGCTTAAAGTATTTTTTATTTTTTGAGCTAAAACTTCAGCTTCATTAAATGCTGGAATAATTAAAGTTACCTGTGGCAAATTGAATTCTAAAACCACTGCTTCTTGTTTAAAAAAAATAGATTGAATAAATGAAATGACACTAGCAATTATGCCATAACCTACATAAGCATAAAGCAAGAAAGCAAAAAACACCCAAAAAATAATTGTTGTGCAAGCCATACGAGGGGCTGAAATTAGCCATCTACTTGTAAACCATAAAATTAGCTTTTGGTTTACGCAGAAGTAATACACATTTTTCCATTTTTTGGAGAAAGTTTCCCAAATTTTAACTGTTTGTACAATTTTGAGAGTGGTTGTTCGTTTTAGGAACATATCCTAATATCATTCTTGTATGAAAAACCAACATTCATTCAAAATCTTCATTGTTGAAGATGACCTCTGGTATAGCTCTATGCTAGAATATACATTGAACTTAAATCCTGATTATCAGGTAAAAAAGTTCAGTTCAGCACAAAGTTTTTTAGCTGCTTTACACGAAAAACCAGATGTAGTTTCACTTGATTATTCTTTACCCGATACCAATGGCGATGAGTTGATGTTGCGTATAAAAGAGTTAAGTCCAGATACAAGAGTATTAATTATTTCGGGGCAAGAAGATGTAAAAGTGGCTATTGATTTACTAAAAAAAGGAGCTTACGATTATATTGTAAAAGATGAAGATACTAAGGATAGATTATGGAATGCGATACAACATTTAAGAGAAAATGCTGAGCTAAAAAATGAAATTGAAGTATTAAAAGAAGAGGTTGCACGTAAATATGATTTTAGTAAAAGCATTATTGGCAACAGCCCTGCTATTAAACGAGTTTTTGCCTTAATGGAAAAAGCAGCTAAAACCAATATTACGGTTTCTATCACTGGTGAAACAGGTACTGGTAAAGAGGTTGCGGCAAAATGTATTCATTATAATTCTGAAAGAAAAAACAAACCGTTTGTTGCTGTTAATGTTGCAGCCATACCAAAAGATTTATTAGAAAGTGAATTATTTGGGCACGAAAAAGGTGCGTTCACGGGTGCAATTGCTCGTAGAATTGGTAAGTTTGAAGAAGCTAGTAAAGGAACTTTGTTTTTAGATGAAATTGGCGAATTAGATTTAAATATGCAAGCCAAATTATTAAGGGCTTTGCAAGAACGTGAGGTTACTAGAATTGGCAGCAACGAACTCATTAAAATTGATGTACGAATTATTGTTGCTACCCATAAAAACTTATTAGATGAAGTAAAGAAAAATCATTTCAGAGAAGATTTATATTATCGTTTATTGGGTTTGCCTATTCATTTACCTGCATTGAGAGATAGAGAAAATGATGTACTATTAATAGCAAAATATTATATGGAAATGTTTTGTAGAGAAAACAAAATACCTATAAAATTATTTAGTACCGAAGCTAAAAAGAAAATATTGAATCATCCTTTTCCAGGAAATGTTCGAGAGCTAAAATCGGTGATAGAATTAGCTAGTGTAATGGCCGAAGGCAATGAAATTTTACCCGAACACTTAAATATTGTTACCCAAAATGTATTAGAGAGCTTTGCAGTAAAGGACGCTACTTTAAAAGAATTTAATATTAAGCTAATTCAATATTATTTAGACCTCTACAACTCTGATGTATTAAAGGTTGCCAAGAAGTTAGATGTAGGAAAAAGTACTATTTATAGAATGATTCAAAACAAAGAATTAATAGTAAATAAACGTTTCTTTGAAGAATCGGTTTTTAATTAAAACAAACTAGATGAATCATAGTTATAATTTTAGTTTTTTACATCATATATTTACATTCTAACCAGTAAATATTTGAAAAACATTTTACCCAATATTAAGGTATTGATAGCCGAAGACAATGAAGTAAATAAATTGTTGGTGAAGCGTATGTTAGAACATTGGGGAATGAGTTATAAAACTGCACACAATGGTTTTGAAGTATTAGAATTAGTTCATACAGAAGACTTTGATATTATTTTAATGGATATTCAAATGCCTGATAAAAATGGCATTGATGCTGCTAGAGAAATTAGAAACCTAGCCGATGAAACCAAAAAAAATATTCCCATTATTGCACTTACTGCCAATGCATTAAAAGGAGAAGAAAAAAAGTACCAAGAAGTGGGCATGAACGATTTTTTAACCAAGCCTTTTAAAGAAAAAGAATTATTAGCCGTTTTGCAACGTGTGTTTAATAATAGCAATACCTTTGGTAGCAGATTTGCCTTTGCTATGAATACTTCAGATACAGAAAATACCAACGCTTCAGAACAACTTTATAACCTTTCACTAGTAAATGATTTAGCAGAAGGGAATACCGATTTTATAAAAAGTTTAGTACAAATTTTCATTGATACTATTCCACCTACAAGTAAAGAAATGTTGGAATGTATAGATAAAGCTGAGTGGGAACAAGCTGGTAAACTTGCACATAAACTAAAAAGTACGATAGATACTATGCAAATTGTATCTATTAAAGAAGATATACGTTTTATTGAATGGAGTGGAAAAAATAAAACCAATATAGATCAAATACCCACTATTGCCAACAAAGTAGATGCAGTTATTACAACCGCTACTATTCAATTAAAAGCTGAGTTTGAGTTGTAGTAAATAGCAGGAGTTGCAATTATTTTTCAGCTTATTTCTACCCGAAATCTATCTCTGTATTATCGCCAATATTTAAGCTACGGCTTAATCCTTTTACACTTGCATCACTGCCAATTAAAGAATTGTCTAACACTACTTCGTATAAGTTGGTGTACGAACCAATAATACTATCTCTTACAATTGAATGTGCTATACTGGTATTGGCACCTATGGCAACATGCGGACCAATAATTGAACTTTTAATATCGCAACCAGGTGCAATACTTACTGGAGGAATAATGATGGTATCTTCAAAACCATGACCATCTTTTACATTACCACCATACTTCTTCATTAATGTGGCATTGCTCTCCAGAAGGGTTTCTTTCTTACCGCAATCGAACCAACTTTTTACTTTGAAACTTTGAAATCTGGCTCCACGTTTAATCATGCAATCTAACGCATCGGTTAAATTATATTCACCTTGTGTTTTTATATCTTGTACAAATAAATGATGCAAGCATTCAAACAAAAAGTGGGTTTCTTTTATTTTATATAATCCTACCAGAGCCATATTACTTTTTGGTATAGCAGGTTTTTCAACAACTTGTTCAATAAAGCCATCTTCGCCAATCGTTGCTACTCCAAAATTTCTTGGATCATCTACTTTTTTAACGCCCAACATGCTAAACGGACTATTCACTACTTCGGCAACATCGTACTCACAAATAGTATCTCCTAATACAACAAACACCTCATCTTCACCAACAATATTTTTGGTTAGCTCAATTGCATGACCGGTACCTTGCCTTTCATTTTGATACACAAAATGTGTGGTTAAATGAGGGTAAGATTGATGCACATAATCTTGAATTTTTTCGCCCAAATAGCCAACAATAAACACAAATTCATTAATACCAGCTTCATGTAATTGATCTACAATAAAACTTAATATTGTTTTTCCTGCAATAGGAATTAAGGCTTTAGGTTGAGTATATGTATGTGGACGTAGCTTTGTTCCTGCTCCTGCTACTGGTATAATTGCTTTCATTGAATCGTTACTTTTTACCCAATTTCAAACGCACATAAAATAATGTAAAACATACACTTCTCACAATTGGGAACGTGAAAATAACAAAATCTACTGCAACAACAAGTTTTTTGGAGAAATTGATTGGAACACAGATGACACGGATTGGATGGATTTGCACTGATTTATTTTTTAAGTGAATTGTTTTAAAGCAAATGCCAGAACGCTGATTAAAATGATTGGATGGATTTACACTGATTTAATTTCTATTGCAGATTAACAAATAAAAATCCGTATTCATCAGCTCAATCAGTGTTATCCGTGTTCCTATCTCTGTTACTCAGTGTTAAAAATATCCGTTTTCATCAGCCTAATCTGTGTCATCCGTGTTCCCATCACAAAAAAATCTCAGTAAAACAAACAAAACATTGCTTGCAAGTTAGTATCGGTTAAATTTGCATCGATTGAGTTTGCCTTCATTATAAAATTATCCATAAAAATTTGTAAAGAAAACATCATGCAAAGAGACACACAGGTTTTTGACCTGATTCACCAAGAATTATTAAGACAAAGACGTGGTATTGAATTAATTGCTTCTGAAAATTTTACTAGCCTTCAAGTAATGCAAGCAATGGGTGGCGTAATGACCAATAAATATGCTGAAGGTTATCCTGGCCGTAGATATTATGGTGGTTGTGAAATTGTGGATCAAACTGAACAACTAGCCATTGATAGATTAAAACAAGTTTTTGGAATTGAATATGCCAATGTGCAACCTCATAGTGGTGCACAAGCCAATGCAGCTTTGTTATTAGCCATTTTACAACCTGGTGATGATATTTTAGGATTGGATTTAAGCATGGGTGGTCACTTAACACATGGTGCTGCTGTAAACTTTAGTGGTAAATTATACAAACCACATTTTTATGGTGTTACCAAAGAAGAAGGCTTGATTGATTATGCAATGTTAGAAGCAAAAGCTAGAGAAGTAAAACCTAAAGTAATTATTTGTGGAGCTAGTGCATATAGCAGAGATATTGATTATGCAAGAATTAGAGCAGTTGCCGATGAAGTGGGTGCTTTTGTTTGGGCTGATATTGCTCACCCAGCAGGATTAATTGCTAAAGGATTATTATCATCTCCTTTTAACCATTGTCATTTTGTTACTTCAACTACACATAAAACTTTACGTGGGCCTCGTGGTGGTGTAATTATGATGGGTAAAGATTTTGAAAATCCATTTGGATTGAAAGATGTGAAAGGTAATATTCGTATGATGAGTAATTTGTTGGATATGGCTGTATTTCCTGGTACACAAGGTGGACCATTGGAACATGTAATTGCAGCAAAATCCATTGCATTTGGTGAAATATTAACCGATGAATTTACTGTTTATGCAAAACAAGTGCAAAGCAATGCACAGGCTATGGCAAAAGCTTTTGTAACTAAAGGTTACAATATTATTAGTGGTGGAACAGACAATCATTTAATGTTGATTGATTTAAGAAACAAAAACATTAGTGGTAAAAAAGCAGAAATTACTTTAGGTCATGCTGATATTACTGCCAATAAAAACATGGTTCCTTACGACGACAAAAGTGCATTTGTAACTTCAGGAATTCGTTTTGGTGTTGCAGCTATTACTACCAGAGGCATGAAAGAAGAACACATGAATTTTGTAGTAGATGCTATTGATACTGCTTTAATGAATGCTGATGACGAAGCTGTATTGGCTAAAACAAAAGCCAGTGTAAATGAGTTTATGAGTCAGTTTATTTTATATCCAGAATTAGGTTAAAGAGTTAAGGCAAAGGGTAAAAGGCAAAAGCTAAAAGTATGAGTTGCCTTCAACCTTAAACCTTCAACTTTAAACCTTAAACCTCAATATTATGTTACAACGTATTCAAACAGTTTGGTTATTAATTGCAAGTGCACTTGGTTTTGCAACTTTAAGTAACAGTATTTCTTTTTACAGCGGCAATAAAATGGTTGAAAATGTAAGCAAGTTTGTTCCATTGAATGCTAGAGAAAATATTTTTGTACTTATTCTTACCGTGTCTATTGCTGTGGCAACTTTAGTGGCTATTTTCTTGTATAAAGACAGAAAAATGCAGTTAAAAATTACACTGGGTATTTTTGCGGTTGCAATATTAAATATTGTTTTGTACTACTTACAAACGAAAAATTATATAGAAGGAAAAATGGATTTAACTTCTTTAGTGGTATTTGCTATTCCTGTGTTTTTATTATTGGCTGCAAGAGGCATTTGGAAAGATGAACAATTGGTAAAAAGTGTAGACAGATTAAGATAAATAATTGATGAACTACGAATTGACGGATTACGGATTATTGAATTATAAAATTTCTATTAGTCATCTATCACTCAACTTTAAACATTCAACCTTAAACTTTAAACATTAATATTAACATTCAACATAATTAAATGGAACAACAACCAAACAATCAATTAAACATTGAAATTACAGAAGAAGTGGCTGAAGGTACGTATGCCAACTTAGCTATTATAACTCATAGTCATGCCGAGTTTGTATTAGACTTTGTAAACGTTATGCCCGGCACACCAAAAAGTAAAGTAAAAAGTAGAATTATTTTTACACCCATGCATGCCAAGCGTTTTATGAAAGCATTGGCCGAAAACATAGATCGTTATGAAGCTGCACATGGCACTATACAAGATTTAGAGCAAATTGAAATTCCTATGAATTTTGGTGGACCAACTGCACAAGCATAAGCAGGATTAGAAATATTTTTAAAGAACTATTTTCTGAAGAGCTATAAGGTTTTGAAAATCTTATAGCTCTTACTATTTTTAAACAAATTTGGTTAACCCCGTCAACGGCTAAAGCCTTGACGGCGGTTTAGTTGATGAATCATGATTGTAGAGTACAATTACTTTTTTGCAACTAGCTTTGCACTCTGTTCAAAACAATTAATATGACAAAAGAACTTGCAGAAATCATGGGTTTAATTGGTGCATTTTTAAGCAGCATCACTTTTATACCTCAAGTATATAAAACCTGGAAAATTAAAAGTGCTGGAGACCTTAGTATGAGCATGATGCTTATTGTTTTTACAAGCACTATCATATGGCTTATTTATGGCTTTGCTTTAAGCCTTTTACCGGTAATTATTTGTAATGGCATTATTATGGTTTTAAGTGCATTGCTGATTTATTTTAAACTAACGTTTAAAAAATAAGTTTCAGCAAAACAACTTGTTTTCTAAAGGAAGAACGAGTAATTGTTAAAACCTAAACATCGTATTTTATTTTACAGCATTTCCCTTATTTTCGGTGTCATTTACAAGAATGAAAAAAATATTTCTATTTATATTAAGCATTACATTTTTTACTGCTGTTCAAGCACAAGATCCTCATTTCTCTCAATTTTTTGCTTCCCCATTAACCTTAAATCCTGCTTTTACAGGTAAGTTTAATGGTACGGTTCGTGTTGCAGGAAATTACAGAAATCAATGGCCCGAAATTAATAGAGCATTTATTACTAGTACAGCATCGGTAGATTTTCAGATTATGCAAAACAATATTGGTTATACCGATACTTGGGGAGTTGGCATGATGGCATATAGCGATAATAGTGCAAATGGTGCTGTAAAATTTAATTATGCATCGGTTTCTACTGCTTTTCATAAAGGGTTAGATGAAGATGGTTATAGCCAAATTGGTGTAGGCTTTCAAGCTACCTATGCCAATATGTTGATTAATACGAGTAATTTAAAATTTGAAGATCAATTAACCACTGCTGGTTTTACTGGTGTTACTTCTGAAATATTTAGTAATCCTGCTGCACTTAAATCGAACTTTATTGATTTAAATGCTGGTATTTTATATACTGGTAGTAGCAACGATAGAAACAATTATTATTTGGGTGTAAGTATGTACCATATAACCCGACCACGACAAACTTTTACAGGAGCCAATTATTTATTAAATACAAGAACAACTATACATGGTGGTGGTTATTTTGGTGTTGGACCAACTACAACATTGCATGTAAGTGCATTGCATAGCTTACAAGGAGGTTCTAATGAAACCGTTTTGGGCACTGCATTACAGTTTAATGTAAGTGGAGAAGAAGCGGAAAAACCAACTAGCTTTTACGCTGGTACATGGATGCGTTTTAAAGATGCAATTATTCCGTATGTAGGATTAGAATTTGGTGATTTTAGATTGGGTGCTACTTACGATATCAATACTTCTTCTTTAAAAACTGCAAGTGTTAGCCGAGGTGGTTTAGAAATTTCTCTTATCTATATTAGAAGACCTAATACCGATAGAAATATTCATTGCCCTAAGTTTTAATACCTCTTTCCTACTCATATCGTAAAGCAACAATTGGATTTAATTTAGAAGCTTTAATGGCAGGATACAATCCAGCTAATAAACCTACCAAGCTACAAATTACAATTCCAGCAATTACCCAATTCCAAGGAATAATAAATCCTGTATTTAAAAAAGAGGCAAACAAATTGCCTACTAAAATGCCTAAAACAATTCCACAAACAGCACCCATTAAACTAATGATAATACTTTCAAATAAAAACTGCTGACGAACGTATTTACTCTTACCACCAATTGCTTTTATTAAACCCACTTCTCTGGTACGTTCATTTACAGCCACCAACATAATATTCATTAAACCAATAGCAGCACCAATTAAAGTAATCATACCAATTGCACCTGCACTACCTGTAATACTGCTTAAAAATCCAATAAATAATTCGGCTACTTTATCGCTTTTTTCAATGGCAAAATTATCGGCATCGGTAGGTTGTAATTTTCTTACTGCTCTAAAAACTGCTTCAGCTTCACTTGTTGCAATATCTAACTCTGCAACATTGTTTACCATTACACCAATTAGAAAAGTGATTGAAGCTGTTTGTAATCTTGATGCATTGGTATATGATGTAACGATAATATCATCTTGACGTAAAAAACTACTCGATCCTTTTTCTTTCAACACACCAATTACTCTGTAGGGCATTCCTGCAACACGAATAATTTTATCTAACGCTTTTTCTGGATTATCTCCAAATAATTTTATAGATGTATTACTGCCTAATAAGCAAACATTTCTACCACTATTTACATCTAAATTATTGAGGTTTCTACCCACAACAATATTGTATCCATTTACCACTAAATAGTTTTCGTCGCCACCAAAAATGGTAGTTACAGGATTGGTTTTTTTGTTTTCATAACTACAATCAATACCACCACCTCCTCTTCTATAAATACTTACCAACGATGGAAATTTGTAATTGGCTTTAAAATATTCAGCATCTTGTTTTCGAATGACTTTATCAAGATTTGATTTCTTTTCTTTTCCCTTTTTAGATTTTTCAACGCTTCTATTATTACCACCAAAACGAATATTTGATTCTTTATAACGTATGCTAAATGCATTAGCTCCCATGCTAGAAAAACTTTCTTTCAAGCTTTGATTCATAGCTTCAATAGCCGTAATAATGCCTATTAGAGCCATAATACCAAAAGCAATAATTGCTACAGTAATGCCTGTACGTAACTTATTGCCTCTTACAGTTCTAAAAGCAAGTTGTAAAGAATCGGTGATGGTCATATAATGTGAAATAAAAAATGAACGAGAACAGAATAAAGATAAAATAGAAATTGAAATTACAAGAGATTAATTTGAGAGTAAGGTTAGTTGCATAAAAAAACACTTATGCTAGATAAGTGTTTTCAAAAGATAGTATTTAACTATTAGAAGTAAAATTTACTCAACAATAAATCTGGATAAACACCCAATACAACCACCAATACTGCTAATGCAATTAAGGCATATTTAAACCCAGCAGAAAATGGAGTAACAATTGGCGTTCCTTCTTTAAAGTACATAGCTTGTATTACTTTGAAATAATAATACACACTAACTGCTGCAAATAATACACCTATAATTACTAAATAAATAGCCAATGTACCGCCTGTTTTTAAAACAGCTGCCAACATAAAATATTTTGCAAAGAAACCTGCTGTTAAAGGAATACCAGCCAATGACAAAAGAAAAATAGTTGTAGTGATAGCTAATACAGGGTTGGTTTTAGCTAAACCATTGTATCCATCAAAACTGTGGTCATCAATTTTTATGAGTACTGCAAAAATGCCAATGGTTGCCAATGAATAAGCTGCAGAGTAAAGTAAAATACCTTCTTTGGCTAAATCGTTTTTGGCATATAATGCAAATAACATAAAACCAGCTTGGGCAATACTTGAGTAAGCCAACATTCTTTTAACCGATTGTTGAAATACTGCTGTGATATTGCCAACTAATAAAGTTGATACAATTACAATAATCAATACAATTTTCCAAAGAGTACCCATTTCTTCACTCTTGTTAAAGAACAAAGTGATTAAGGCTATAAAACCAGCAGCTTTTACAATAGTTGCCATGAATGAGGTAAATACACTTGGAGCACCATCGTACACATCTGGTGTCCAGAAATGAAATGGTGCAGCCGATACTTTAAATAACATAGCTACAAAAACAAATAATAAACCAATCACTTCTAAAATGGGCATTTGTTGTTGTATGGTACCTACTTGTTCTTTGGTCATTAAGTTAATACCAAAATTGCCACTTGCACCATACATTAAAGCAATACCCATTAACATGATACCTGTAGAAAAAGTACCCATTAAAAAGTACTTTAAAGAAGCTTCATTACTTTTTAAATTCTTTTTTGCAGCACCTGTTAATATGTATAATGGAATAGTCATAATTTCTATTCCTAAAAACATCATCAATAAGTTATTGAATGATGTTAAAACGCTAATACCACATAATACAAAGAAGATAAGAGCTAAATAATCGGCAGGATAATTACCAGTTTTTACAATATCGCTACCACTTAAAATCACATATATTAAAGTAGCACTAATAGCAATTGTATTAAAGAATAAACCAAACTTGCTAAATACCAACATGTTTTTGGTATCAATTGAAATAGTAAACCATCTATATGTATCTGCAAGGTTGCCTAATAATAAAATTAGTAAAGCAGCTATGGCAATATTCTTGATGGTTGTTTTGCTATTGGTAGCAATGCCACTAAACATCATTACTACACCCAATAAAGCCGAAAGTATTATTGCATTCATACTAGTATAACCTGTAAAGGAAAATTTAATTGTAGTACTACTGTTCTACGATTAATAAATATTATTTACCAAATACTGCATTCACAGTATCACTTGTTAAGTTAATCATTGGTTGTGGAAATACTCCAAAAACCAATATTACAATAGTTAATACCACCAACATCAACTGCACATTTCCACCTACTTCACCCACTTGTTCTGTAACGGTATTGGTAGTTCCATAAAATAATTTTTGAACCATATTTAATGTGTACACTGCTGCTAAAATGATGCTAATACCAGCAACAGCGGTTAAATAAATATTGTATTCAAATAATCCATTGAACATTAAGAATTCGCCCACAAAAGCATTGGTTAATGGTAATGCTATATTGGCAAATGCCATTACAACAAATAAGATGGCTAATGCTGGAGCTTTTTGTGCTAAACCACCTAATTCACTAAATTTACGAGTACCTGTTTTTTGTTCAATAGCATCGGCAACAATCCATAAGCCAATTACATTTACGCCATGACTAAACATTTGTATCATTACCCCTTTCAATCCAATATCATTCATTACAAAAATAGCTGCACACATTAAACCTATATGAGCAATAGATGAGTAAGCAATTAATCGCTTCATATCATCTTGTTTAATTGCAATGAGTGAAGCGTAAATCATGCCTATTACAGAAAGTGTAACAATCAACATACTATTTGCATGAACTGCATCTGGGAAAATGGGTAATAACCAACGAATCACAGCATAAATACCCATCTTCACCATTATTCCACTCAATACCATGGTTACTGCTGTTGGAGATTGCTCATATGCATCGGGTTGCCAAGTATGAAAAGGGAATATGGGCATTTTAATAGCAAATGCTATAAAGAATAACCAGAACGACAATGTTTGTTCTTTAGCCGTTAATTTGAGTGCATATAAATCGGCTATTGCGAAACTGTGATTGGTTGTTTTAAAGTATAAAAACAATAATCCAACAAGCATTAATAGAGAACCTACAAAAGTGTAAATGAAGAATTTGAATATAACTGCAATTCTTTTTTCTCCTCCCCAAATACTGCATAAAAAATAAACAGGAATAAGAGCCAACTCCCAGAAGAAATAAAACAACAATCCATCGGCAGCTAAGAAAACGCCCATTAATCCTGCTTGTGTAAGCAACATCAATGCATAAAATTGATTGGCATTTTTGTACGTATTATTATAAGTAGCTGCAAAAATAATAGGGAAAGAAACGGCTGTTAACAAGGTAAGCATTTTACTCATGCCATCTAATGAAACAGCAAATCTGCTACCCAAAGTAGGAATCCAGCTTGCATCAAAATTGCTAAACTTAGCAGTTGTGTAAACAAAAATACTCAACAAGCTAACCACTACAGTTGATACAGATGCAAGCAAAGCCAACTGCTTACTACCATTTGCTCCTTTTATAAAAAAAGCAAGTAATCCTGCAACTAATGGAATGAATATAAGTAGTACCGGAATCATAATATTTTTTTCGTAAAGTCTTAATTAAACAATTTACCAAACCATTTTACAATTGATGCATCATAAAACCAAGTGAGTACAAAAACAACAATGGCTAAAACCATAATCATAATGTAATTACCTACCAAACCACTTTGCACCAATCTAATTTGTCGTGCTGAATATTGTACCAATTTGCCAACATTATTCACTGTTCCATCAATAATATTTTTCTCTACTATATTTTTCAATCCTGTAGAAAAAGCCAATAAAGGTTTTACAATAATGGTATCGTACAATTCATCTATATACCATTTGTTGGCTAATATTTTTCCTGCACCAGCTGGCTCATTCAATTCAGGATTTTTACTGTACTTCATTAATGCAAAAACAATTAAAATAACAGCTAACCCAACAGATGAACCCATTAAAATATATTCAGTTGTATGGTCTAAATGAAATGCTTTTTCTGATAATAAAACTGGCGATAAATATTGTTGTAATTGATGATGCCCACCCAATACTTCTGGCACATTTACAAACCCACCAATTACACTTAATGTTGCTAAAATAATTAAAGGAATAGTCATAGCAATTGGCGATTCGTGCAAATGATGTTCTTGGTCATATGTTCCTCTAAACTTACCTAAGAAAGTAGTTGCATATAAACGGAACATATAAAAAGCAGTTAAGCCTGCTGTAAATACTCCCACATACCAATAAATAGGATTTTTTGCATAAGCAGCTGCTAAGATTTCATCTTTTGAGAAGAATCCACTAAAGCCTGGAATACCTGCAATAGCAATACAACCCAATAAAAAAGTGATATGTGTAATGGGTAATTTTTTTCTCAATCCACCCATGTTTCTAATATCTTGCTCATGATGCATAGCATGAATAACGGAACCTGCACCTAAGAACAATAAAGCCTTAAAGAAAGCATGTGTCATTACATGAAAAACTGCACCTGTATAAGCACCAACACCTAAGCCTAGAAACATATACCCTAACTGACTAACAGTTGAATAAGCCAATACTTTTTTAATATCGTTTTGTTTAATAGCAATGGTGGCTGCAAATAATGCCGTAGCTAAACCAATAATGGCAACTAAGTTTTGTGTTACTGCACTTAAGCTATACAATACATTGCTACGAGCAATCATGTAAATACCTGCAGTCACCATGGTTGCAGCATGTATTAAAGCTGATACAGGTGTTGGACCAGCCATTGCATCAGGCAACCAAGTATATAAAGGAATTTGAGCACTCTTACCCATTGCTCCAACAAACAATAATAATGTGATTGCTGTAATATCAAATGTGGTGAGTTTACCTGTTAAAGCAAAAACTTCACCATAAGAAACAGTACCTAATTTAGCAATTAACCAAAATACAGCTAGTAAAAATCCTAGGTCACCAATACGGTTCATTACAAATGCTTTTTTAGCAGCATAATTATAATTATCGTTTTTAAACCAATAACCTATTAATAAGTAAGAACATAATCCAACGCCTTCCCAACCAATAAACATGATTACGTAGTTGGCACCTAACACCAACAATAACATGGAGAATACAAATAAATTGAGGTAGGCAAAGTATCGTCCAAAATGCTCAGATTTTTCTTCATGCATATAAGCTGTAGAATACACATGAATTAGAAAACCAATTCCTGTAATGATTAGAAGAAATAAAGCTGACAAGCGATCTACTTGAAAAGCAAAATCAATAATTAATGGAGTAGTTCCATTGAAGTTTTGAATGTTAATAAACTGAAATGCAGTTGCTACAAAACCATTGGTATCTTTTACTTCTAAAAATAAAAGTAAGCTTACTACAAATGAAGCCAAAATAGCTCCACTGCCAATAATACCAATTAACGATTTTGATAAAGACTTACGCCCCAAGCCATTGATTAAAAAACCAATCAACGGAAATAATGGAACTAAATAAACCAATTTATTCATACACCCTAAATTCCTGAATGGAACTTCATTTATATGTTAGTTAATGCAGATTGTACTTTACCTTATTGCTAGGCTTAGTTCTTCAACCTGTTTAAAAAATTAATATCTACCGATCTTGTGTTTCTATACAACATTACAATAATTGCCAATCCAACACTTACTTCAGCAGCTGCAACTACCATAATAAAAAATACAAATAGTTGAGCTTCTGTACCTACAGTGGTGGCTTTATCTGTTAAATAAGCAGCACCATGGTGCATTTTTGAAAACGCAACCAGTAACAAGTTTACTGCATTCAACATTAATTCAACACACATAAAAATGATAATTACATTTCGGCGTGTTAATACACCCACAATTCCAATGCTAAATAAAGCCAGCGATAAATAAATATAATATTGTATAGGCATCTTTCTGTCGACAGACCATAGTTAATAGACCATGGTCATATTTTATTTGTTATCAAAAATCTATTCACTCCATATTCCCCTTTGGGGGATAGGGGCTAATCTTTCTTTCCAATTACAATTGCACCAACCATTGCACTCAAAAACAATACACTACTAATTTCAAATGGCACTACATAATCGTTAAACAACACTTTACCTAAGTTGCCAATTAAGCCAATTGAACCATCTTTTAGCATTACATCTTTTGAACCAATTTCTCTTGATACTGTTTGAGCATTGAATACAATATTGCTAGCACTTATTAAAAAGCAACCTGCTGCAATAGTGCCAGCCAACTTCATCCAAACATTTTTTTGAGGCTCAGTTTCTTTATTTAAATTCATTAACATAATTACAAATAAGAACAATACCATAATTGCTCCTGCATATACAATTAAATTAACGATGGCTAAAAACTGTGCATTTAATAAAACATAATGACCCGATATACAAAAGAAAACAAGAATTAACCACAATACACTGTGTACAGGGTTTTTGCTAATCACCACCATGAGTGCACTTAAAATAGCCAAGCCACTTAAAAACCAAAATAATATTTGTACTGTGTTCATTTTTACAATTTGAAATTCGATTGTTGGATATTTAATTTCATAACCAAATACATTCAATCATTTTTGCATCATCACATTATCCTATCCTATTATCACATCATCACACTATTTCATTACTACAATCCTTTTGCCTTTGCATATTCTTCAGGTTGTGTTTTTGGATTAGGAATTAATAAATTATCTTTTCCATATACAAAACCTTTTCTTGTATAATTTGCTGGAGCAAAAGTTTCACTTAAATAAATAGCATCTTTAGGACAAGCCTCTTCACATAATCCACAGAAAATACAACGCAGCATATTGATCTCGTACTTAGCGGCATATTTTTCTTCTCTGTATAAATTTTCTTCGCCTGGCAAACGTTCAGCTGCTTCCATTGTAATAGCTTCAGCAGGGCAAGCTACTGCACATAAACCACAAGCTGTACATTTTTCACGACCTTCCTCATCTCTATTTAAAACATGTAGCCCTCTAAAAACTGGACTAAATGGTCTTTTTTCTTCTGGATATTGAATGGTTGGTTTCTTTTTAAACATATGACTGAAAGTAATCATCATACCTTTAAAAATATTCCATAAATACAAACTCTCTAGAAAACTCATTGGTTTTCTATCTACCACTTTTGCTCTGTTTGTTAATGCCTGCATATTTTTTAGCTTTTAGCTTTCAGCCATTGGCTGTTGTCTAAGATTTGCAAATATATTTTTTGTTACCAACTAAACAACTTTATTCATCTTCTGTGTAGCCTGTACTAAGCTAAGTCGAAGTATCGCACTCTTGTACTTTCTGTTCTTTATTTAGCATAAACCATTTTGGTTTAATTAAATAAATGAGACCCGGAATAAAAAATACAAGCACAGACACTATAAAAATCCAATCAAACAACACTGAACTTTCTGATGAAGTATTTTGGGCTTTATCTTTCAACCTTAGTAAAAATCGAATTATAAACAAAACCACTAGATAATTGAAGTAGTAGATCATCCCTTTTTGCCAAAAAGGTTTAACTCCTTCATCTCTTCTTAGACTTCTCCATTTCATATTGTCTAAAACTTAAACCCATTGGTTTTCCATAAAACAAATGCTGCTGTTACCAACATGTTGAGTAAGGCCAATGGAATCATTTTTTTCCAACCTAGATTCATCAATTGATCGTAACGAAATCTTGGTATTGTCCAACGAATCCACATAAATACAAAAATGAAAATCACAATCTTAATCAATAATGTTCCAACCTGAAATAAAGCAGTGAAATTGCCAATATTACTTGCATATAGTTTAGCATCATCTACAAATGGAATATCATAACCACCAAAATAAATAGTTGCCATTACTGCACTACTCATAATCATGTTGATGTATTCTGAAAACAAGTAGAAACCCAATTTCATGGATGAATATTCTTGATGGTATCCAAAATTTAATTCATTTTCTGCTTCTGGTAAGTCAAAAGGTGTTCTATTACATTCAGCCAATGCACAAATGAAGAACAATAAAAAACCAACTGGTTGATACACCACATTCCACCAACCTGTTTGTTGATCTTTTACAATTTCTCCAAGAGATAAAGTGCCAGTTACCATTACCAGTGCAATTAAACTTAAACCCATTGCCAACTCGTAACTAATGGCTTGAGAAGCTGCACGTAAAGCAGCCATTAAACTAAATTTATTATTACTTGCCCAACCGCCAATCATAATACCATAAACACCCATGCTTACAACTGCAAAAATGTAAAGCATGGCAATATTTACGTCGGCAATTTGTAAATCAATCTTTCTATCAAATAATTCAATGGTACCGCCCCAAGGTATAACAGCACAAGTCATTAAAGCTGCTGTCATTGCTAAACCTGGTCCTAAAATGAATAACCATTTACTGGCATGTGTAGGAATGATTTCTTCTTTGGTAAACATTTTTACCCCATCGGCCAAAGGTTGTAACAAGCCAAATGGACCAGCTCTATTGGGACCTGGACGATCTTGTAAAACAGCAGCTACTTTACGCTCAGCAAATGTGGTGTACAATGCAATACCTAAACTTGCAAAAACAATAATTACAATTAATGCAAGTTTTTCAATTAATAAAAAAACGTCTAATGATAATATACTCATAATTATGCTATCTCTTTTAAAATAACTTGTATTTGTTCTTTTAATATTGGAATGTGCTCACTTGCTACTTCCCAAATTAAATCGAATTTTATTCCAAAATATTCATGAAAAACTATATTTCTTAATCCTTTTATTTCTGCCCAATTAATTTCACTGTATTTCAACTTTAAATTAGTCGACAAATAAACAGATGCTTCTCCAATAATTTCAATCCATTTAACCACAGCTATTCTTACAATGTGATTATCAATAAAGAGCGTTTCATTTAATGTTTTAATTGCTAGCTCAATTTCATTACAGCAATCTAGCATATGCATTAAACGTTGAGTATCTCCTAAACTATTTTTCATAGATAATATATTTGTCTTTATCTATAAAAGGTTTAATGTATTTATTCTCCCAACCACTACTTACAATATCTACTTTTTTTTGGAGAATTTCAGCCAACTGTTCATGCCATAAAAAGTACTGTAAACCAACTTTCTTGTTTTTTTCAATATCAATCAACACATCAACATCACTAGCCTCATCTGCTTCTCCTCTTGCATAAGAACCAAACAACCACACTTTTTTTACAGGGTTGTCTTTGAAAAAGTCTGTAATAATTTTTGTGATATATTCTTTTGCAAGTATCATTTATTTAAAATCAGTTGAATGAGCTGGTCTTTCTAACTTACTCAATTCAATATGTGTTTTATTTACCTCACTCACACTATGTATGTCCATTAGTAATTTTGGATTTCTGCCATTTAAAACTTTGGATATCGTTTCCTCAGGTTTTGTTAATCCAACATAATGACCTTGCGAAATAACTGAATGTCTATTGATATTACTTGGACCTTCAATTGTCCAATCGCTAGCTTGTTTTTTATCAAATCTGCAAGTGTTACAAATCCACCCAGTTTTTCCATTACTAGCTTCTTTCACTTCGCCCCACTCATCTTTTCTTGCAGTTACTCTAAATACTTCATCGCCTCTCATCCACAATTGTGCTTCTCCACAACATTTTGGATTTTCACAATTTCTATGTGCATCTACAGGTTTAGTAAACCAAACACGATTTTTAAAACGGAAAGTTTTATCGGTTAATGCACCTACTGGGCAAACATCAATTACATTGCCGATAAAATCGTTTTGTAAATTCTTTTCAATAAAAGTGGCAATTTGAGCATGATCGCCTCTATCTAAAATTCCATGCTCTCTTGTTTCTGTTAGTTGATCGGCAGTAAAAACACAACGAAAACACATGATACAACGAGTCATGTGTAATTGAATTTTATCGCCTAAATCTACCTTATGAAAAGTTCTTCTTTGAAACTCATAACGAGTACCTTCTTTGCCGTGTTCGTAGCTTAAATCTTGTAAATGACATTCACCTGCCTGATCGCAAACTGGGCAATCCAATGGGTGATTGATTAACAAGAACTCTACAACACCTGCTCTGGCATCTAGTACTTTTGGCGAAGTAATATTTTTTACTTCCATGCCATCCATAACAGTTGTTCTGCAGCTGGCCACTAGTTTAGGCATGGGACGAGGGTCTTTTTCAGAGCCCTTACTTACTTCTACTAAACAAGTTCTGCATTTACCACCACTGCCTTCTAGCTTGCTATAATAGCACATGGCTGGGGGAGCAACTTCTCCACCAATTTTACGTGCAGCATTTAATATAGTTGTACCTGCTGGTACCTCTATAGTAATGTTATCGATTGTAACTTTAAATAAATCTGCCATTTAATATTTTATTTCACGCAACGAAACAACGAGTACAACGAACGCAACGATACTATTTTTATAATCCATTTGCAATTCTATGAATTCCATCTTTAAGATAAACCGTATTAAAGTTGATTAATAAACCAAGTTTTATATTGGTTAACTTTAAATAGGTTTGAACCTGTTTATAATGAACTTCAGCTAATTGTTCTATACTTTTAAACTCTATTAATAATTTATTTTCAATAATCACATCTGCCCTAAACCCTGCCTCTAATTTCACTTTTTCATGAATTAAGGGAATTGCTTTTTGGCGTTCAAAAGCTATCCCTTCTTTTTCAAACTCGTAACAGAAAATTTCCTCATATACACTTTCAAATAAGCCAGGTCCATACAAGCGATGAATTCGAAAGCAAACATCTAAAACCAACTTGGCTAATTCGTTTTCTCTTTTCTCCATATTTTGTTTCTCACGCAACGAGGCTACGATTGCTATGAACGCCACGATATATACTTATTTCGCTACGTTGCTAAGATTTACAAAAACGTACCAGAAACACAATTTTTCACAAAACGTTGCTATCGTGGTCTTCTTTGCTTCGTTGCGTGAAATTTTTACGCTGTTACTGGTACATGAATTTCATCTGCATAATGAGCCAAACCATAATTTCTTGTTTGTGCCTCTGCTGCATTGGTTACATGCCACTCAAACTCATCTCTAAAATGTCTGATAGCTGCTGCAACAGGCCAAGCTGCTGCATCTCCTAACGGACAAATAGTGTTTCCTTCAATTCGGCGTTGAATATCCCACAATAAATCTATATCACTCATTTTGCCTTCGCCTTTTTCTAAACGAATCAATATTTTTTCCATCCAACCCGTTCCTTCTCTACATGGGCTACATTGTCCACAACTTTCATGACGATAAAATCTTGCTAATGTGTACGTATTCTTAACAATACACTGATCTTCATCTAACACAATAAAACCACCACTACCCATCATACTACCTGTTGCAAAACCACCATCACTTAAACTTTCGTAGTTCATTAATCTTGTTTCACCTTTGGCCGTTTTCAACAATAAATTAGCTGGTAAAATAGGTACTGATGACCCTCCAGGAATACAAGCTTTCAATCTTTTTCCATTGGCAATTCCACCACAATATTCATCACTATAAATAAATTCTTCTACACTAATTGTCATATCAATTTCATACACACCTGGCTTGTTAATATTGCCACAGGCTGAAATTAATTTTGTTCCTGTACTTTTTCCAACACCAATTTTTGCATACTCCTCTCCACCCATATTGATAATGGGTACAACGGCAGCCAATGTTTCTACATTGTTTACTACTGTTGGTCGCATCCATAAACCTTGAACAGCTGGAAACGGAGGTTTAATTCTTGGATTACCACGTTTACCTTCTAAACTTTCTATCAATGCAGTTTCTTCACCACAGATGTAAGCACCTGCACCACGTTGTACATGAATTTCACAATCGAACCCAGAACCTAAAATATTTTTACCTAACCAACCATTGGCTTTTGCTTCATTAATAGCATGTTCTAAAATATCTACAATCCAAGCATATTCACCACGTATATAAATGTAAGTATCGTTACTGCCTAATGCAAAAGACGATACAATTAATCCCTCAATTAATAAATGAGGTAAAAACTCCATTAAGTACCTGTCTTTAAAAGTACCTGGTTCACTTTCATCGGCATTACAAACCAAATGACGAGGAACACCTTCTGGTTTTGCAATAAAACTCCATTTCATACCAGCAGGAAAACCAGCACCTCCTCTTCCACGTAAACCACTTTTCTTCACTTCTTCAACAATAGATGCAGGATCCATTGTTTTCAAAGCTTTTTCTACACTTCGGTAGCCGCCTTCTCTGCGATAAACATCATAAAATCTGATGCCTTCTACATGAGCTTTTTCTAGTAATAATTTTACTCCCATAGTATGATAAGTCAAAAGTTAAAAGTTAAAAACATGAAATAATCAATATTCTTTGTTTTGCTTTTTTACTTTTTCGTTTTTAATTTTTTGGTTACCAACTTTTGTATTTCAATTGAACACCTGTTGCGTCGCACACTTGTACGTTCTGTACACTATTTAACTCTGTTATTATACAACTTTATGGCCTCAAGTAATTTCAATGTATTTTTTTCATCAGACTTATTCGAAAATCCCCCACTTATAACTCCTATACCAATAACACCAAAACCTCCTAAAAACAAACTACCTCCAGTTTTATCTTTATTTGATATGGCCAAATTATTAGCTCCAACAGCAATCATTGCTACCCCTCCTATTATTGTAAGTAAGTTAGCTGTTCGCCAAACTTTATTTACATTATTTACTTTGTTGAATTTATTTATAAGTTCAATCGACGGTGCATAATTATCTAACATTGGACGTAAGTTCTTAACATTTAAAGATACTTTCTCTCCATTATCGCCCTTCTGAATTTTATAAATAATATAATGTTTTACAGATGCTCCCTTTCCATTAGCATTTGGAATCACTGCCGCTTCTGTTTTTGCATAAACATTAATTTCTCCAGAAATAGATTTAGATTCTCTACCACCGTTAGTAACTCCAGATTTTTTTGACGAAACACAAGATGACGTTAAGCCAAATAAAAAAACTGAAATCAATAACTTAAAAATGTTCATATATCATGTTTAAATTTTTACACTTTGCCTCGCTATCAATACCCATTGTTTTTTAATGCGTTTCCAAACCTGCAACACTTGTAAACTCATATTAAAAGCATTGCCATTTACTTTACCTACCACATTTGTTATACTATTCATAGCAACTGCATTGGCATCAATAGTATATAGTTCTGCTCCTATTTGTTCTATTAAAGTGTATTCAATTTTACCGTTTGTAAAATCGCCTATCACTTCTTTTTTGCTTTGTAACCAACTATTGCTATGACCATAACTAATATCTTCATGCAACAATAACTTTAATAGACCCGTATCTTTTTTTAGCAATGCTTCATTTAAAGATATAGTTGCTTTTTTCAATCCTACTGTGTCTTGTGCAATAATTAAAGAACTGATAAATAATGCTAGGCTAAACAATAACATCTTCATATTAACTCACTTTAACTGCCTGTCTTGCCATCATTTTCCAAACCTTTTTTTCCTTTACCCAAACTTGTAAAATGTTCAACTTCAATTCGGTTGATTTGCCATCGGGTTTAGTTTCTGTTCCTGTAAGTAAATATCTACTAACAGCAGTTTTACCATGTACATTTACCGAAAGCACCTTTGCGTCAAGGTTCGTATAAACCGATTTACTTTTTGTTACATTGCTAATCATTTCCTTTCTGTCTTCTACTTTTCCACCAGAATGACCATAAGACAATTCTGTTGCAATTGCAGCTTCTAAAGCTAAACTATCTTTATTTACAAATATGGCATTATGAACAACCATAACTGCATCACTTACCTGTTTTTCGGCTGCTGTTTGTGCAACCGAAACAAAAGCAATTATTAAAAAACAATGAATTAAAATTATTTTTTTCATGTTTAATTATTTGCAGCAGCGTTTTTTCTACACTCATCTACAATTGCATCTACTTTTTCTTTGGTTAAATGCTCTCTATAAGTTTTGCCCAATTGCATCATTGGAGCATAACCACAAGCACCTAAACACTCTACTGTTTTCAATGTAAACAAACCATCTGCTGTAGTTTCTCCAACTCCAATGCCTAATTTATTTTTTATGTAATCAATAATATTATCACTACCACTTACCATGCATGGACCAGTATGGCAAACTTCAAATAAATATTTACCAACTGGTTTTAAATTGTACATGCTATAAAATGTAGCTACTTCGTACACTTCAATTGGTTTTATATTTAATAATTCTGCTACATAATCCATTGTTTCAGCACTTAACCAACCACCAAAACTATCTTGTGCCAAATGCAATACAGGCAATAAAGCACTCTTCTGTTTATCGTTTGGATAACGGGCTACTAACCTGTTAAATTCCTGTAATTGTGTATCGTTAAACTTCACCACTTCCAACTATTTTTAATTATAAATTTTAAGTTGCCTCTACTTTATACCCTTTTAGGGTTTGGGGCTTATCCATCCAATTCCCCTGCAATTAAATTCAAGCTACTCATGGTCATAATTGCATCACTCAATAAAGCTCCTTTGGTTAATTCACTATATGCTTGATAGTAAATAAAACTTGGACGTCTAAAATGTAATCTGTATGGTGTTCTTCCTCCATCGCTAATTAAATAAAAACCCAATTCTCCATTTGCACCTTCTACACTATGATATACTTCGCCTTTAGGCATATCAATTTCGCCCATAATTATTTTGAAATGCCAAATTAAGGCTTCCATTTTGGTGTATACATCTTTCTTCTCTGGCAAATAGTATTCTGGCACATCTGCATGATATACATCGGCTTCAGTACCTTTAAATTCTTGTACTTTTCTATAAGCTTGCTCCATAATACTTAAGCTTTGCCAAACTTCTTCTCCACGTACTAAGAAACGATCATAATTATCGCCTGTTTTCCCTACTGGAACAATGAAATCAAAATCTTCGTAACTACTGTAAGGACTGTGAACTCGAACATCATAATCTACTCCAGCAGCTCTTAAATTAGGACCTGTAAATCCATAATTCAAAGCTCTTTCGGCACTAATTGCTCCTGTGCCAATGAGGCGATCCATAAAAATTCTATTTCTCTTGAAAAGATCTTCAAACTCTTTCCAAACCTTTGGAAATTCGTGTAAAAACTTTTCTAATTTTTGAAATGCTGCATCGGTAAAATTTCTTTCAAAGCCACCAATTCTACCCATATTGGTAGTTAATCGGCTTCCACAAACTTCTTCATAAATTTCGTAAGCCAATTCACGGTATTGCATTACATATAAAAATCCTGTGTAAGCACCACTATCTACACCAACGATAGAATTACAAATTAGATGGTCGGTAATTCTGGCCAATTCCATAATTATTACACGTAAGTAATCGACACGCTTGGGTGTTTGTACTTGTAATAATTTTTCACAGGTCATATGCCAACCCATGTTGTTAATTGGAGAAGAACAGTAATTTAATCGGTCGGTAATGGTAGTAATTTGGTAAAGTGGTCGTCTTTCGGCCAACTTTTCAAATGCTCTATGAATATAACCTACTGTTTGTTCAGCACTTACAATACGTTCTCCATCTAACTCAATAATATTTTGAAACACACCATGTGTTGCAGGATGTGTTGGCCCTAAATTGAGCGTAGTGGTTTGCTTTTCTATAGAGCCTTCAGGCAAATTGATATGGTGATGTAATATGTCTGACATTGTACCCTATCCCCTAAAAAGGGATTATTGTATTTGGTTAAAAAATTTTGTTACCAACTTTTATTGAAACTCAAAAGTTGAAAGTCAAAAGAAAGAACTATTAAAATTTTGACTTTTACTTTTTAATTTTCTTTTAAATGATATTACCGCCTCTACCAAACATTTCATCATCTTTATCTATTCTACTTTGGTCTTCTAATGGGTATTCTTTTCTTAAAGGAAAATAGTCCATTTCATCTACATTCATAATACGTTTTAAATTGGGATGGCCAATAAAATTCACCCCATAAAAATCATAGGTTTCTCTTTCCATCCAATTGGCAGCTTCGTATAATGCTGAAATAGTGAAAACTTCAGATTTTTTGGCATCAGTAAATACTTTTAAGCGAACCCTAATATTATCAGCCAAATTATGTACTGTATAAACCATTGCAATTTCTTCGCCTACTCTATCAGGATAATGCACTGCACATAAATCGGTTAAAAATTGAAATTTCAAAGTTTCATCATCGTACAAAAACTGTAACACTTTTAAATTCAGCTCTTTTGGTGCAACAAAAGTGAGCATTCCAAATGGTTCTTCCCATTGGGTAAGTTGATCTCCAAATTTTTCAGTTAATTTTTGTTGTACTATTTCGTTGGTTAAAGCCATAATATGATAATTCGATAGTTCGATAATTTGATAATTGTATTAGCACATTATCAAATTGGTTTTATTCAATTCCGTAACTGTTTAATAATGCTTTGTAATGCTCAGTATTTCTTCTTCTCATACTTTCATTTTGCACTAAATCTTGTATTCTCATTACACCATCAATAATTGCTTCTGGACGTGGAGGACAACCTGGTACATAAACATCTACAGGAATTACTTGATCTATACCTTGCAGAACACTATATGTATCAAAAATACCACCACTACTTGCACAAGCACCAACTGCAATTACCCAACGTGGTTCGGCCATTTGCAAATAAACTTGACGTAAAACCGGACCCATTTTTTTTGCAATAGTTCCCATAACCATCAACAAATCGCACTGACGAGGAGAAAAGCCTACTCTTTCGCTACCAAAACGAGCTAAATCATAATGACTAGCCATTGTTGCCATAAATTCTATACCACAACAACTGGTAGCGAAGGGTAATGGCCAAATGGAGTTACTTCTTGCCAAACCTATTACATCGCTTAGTTTTGTTGCGAAAAAACCATCGCCCATGTGGCCTTCAGGCAATTCGGCAACTTGTAAACTGTTGGCAATATTGGCTTCTTTTGGATGAACATTAAAACGTACTGGACGCATATAAATTAAGTATTGATAATTATGAACTAATAATTACAGTTGTAACAAACTTTTGTTGTAATTATTAATACTAATTGATAAGTATAAATTATTTTAATCTTCCCATTCTAATGCCCCTTTCTTAATGATATAGGTAAAACCTACCAAGAAGAAAGACACAAACATGAGCACTGCAAAAAATCCATTCCAACCCAATTCTTTAAAGTTTACAGCATACGGATAGAAGAAAATTACTTCTACATCGAACAATACAAACAAAATGGCTACTAAAAAATACTTGATGGCCATTGGCTGACGAGCATCTCCATGCGTTTCAATACCACTAGTAAATGTGGCTAATTTATCTTTTGTTTTACGCTTAGGACCAGCTAAAGCAGATAATGCAAGCATAGTGGCTACAAAACCTGCTGCAAAAATTAGTTGTATACCAATTGGTAAATAATTAGCTGCCGAACTGGTTGAAGATGCATTTAATAAAAAGTTAATCAATTGCATAGCTTTTCTAATGAGTGGCAAAAATAAGTGTGTAAAAGTAAAAAAAAGAAAAACTCTCCTTTGTAGGAGAGTTATTTCTATACTATTTTAAAACTAGTGTGTTTATTTAGGAGTTGAACCATCGGTTGTTGTAGTTGCTTTTGCTCCACTTGCTGATTTTGCGGGTGTTTTTATTTTATTCACCATTGTTTCCAAGGTTTTTTTAATGCCCAACATTTCTGGATCGGCAGGATAAATTGCTAAAAACTTGTTACAATACTCTAATGCAGTAACATAATCTTTCATTCTATCGGCATAATGAATCATTATGGTATAGTAGTTAGAAGCAATGGTTTTGTTGTTTTTAACTGTATCTAATGATAAATACTTGTTATTAAATAACAATGCTTCTACTAAAATACCTGGAGTAGTGGTAGTATCTAATGCTCTAGCTGCTTTTACATTAAATACATAACCTTGTGGTTTTTCAGAAAATGCCACAATATATTTTTGGGCATAAGTCATTGTTGCAACGTAATCCATACCACTATAAGCAGAACTAGTAATTAAGTAATGATCGTATTCGCCCATAGTTCCTTTTAAATCATTGTACTTAGTAAGCCACTTCACTTGTTCGCCATACATTTTAGCTTTACCAAACATATCGGCAGCTTGCTTCATGTATTGCAATTTGTTGGCTTTTGTTGTATCGTTTTCAATAGCTTTTTGCAAGTAGCTTGCTGCTACCATTTCGCTTCCAGGAAATTTGCTAAACACTTTTACTGCTAACTCATAATGAATAGGCTCAATTTTGTCTAATGGTGCTACTGCAAAGAATTTTTCTAAGTATGTTTTTGCTTGTAAACTATCGCCTAATCTATCGTAGTTAAATGCGTATAAAACTGGCAACATTACAAATGTTTTGCAATCACCTGCATCCATTGCTTTTGTTTTTTCTAAAGACTCTTGGTATTTACCTGCTCTAAACAAATAGTTGGTATAGAAGTAATCTGTTTTACAGTCTTTATCGGCAATGGTTACATATTTTTCTATGTAATCTTTGGCAATATTTACATTTTTATCTTGATAATAACGAAACCAATCTAAATACACTGGAGGATAATCGATATCGGCACCAATTGCTTTTCCATAAAATTCATCCATTAAATCTTTATTGCTTTGGCTAGCATAAATTTGACCAATAAAATGAAAACCAATTGGATTTTTTGGATCACGGGTTGATGCTTCGGTAAATGCTTTTACTGCTTCACCTCCCATTTCTCCACCTAATTTTCTATAACAAATACCCATATAAATATAAATATTTGCAGATACATTATCTAACTCAGCGGCTAGCTTTAATTTTTCAATGCCGTAATTAGCATCACCAAATTTTGAACCACCATCGGCATTGGCTCTACCAATTGCTGTTAGTATAGCAGGATCAGCTTTACCTTTATTTTTACCTTTAGTGCCCGTTGTTGCTGTGATAGCTTGCTCAAATTTTTGTTTGGCAGCATTAATATCGCCACCTTCAAGTAATTCAACATGACCGGCACCAATCCAAATCCAAGGATCGTTTACACCTTCTTGCAAAGCTTTTTGATATACCGCTTTTGCTGCAGCAATATCTTCATTGGCTAATAAAGCTTGTCCGTACCAGTAAACAGCTTCCGGATTTTTTGAATTACTGTTGTAATTCTTAGAAAAAACATCTACTGCACTTTTACTTTTTTGATAAGCAATATATTTTATACCATCGGCTACGCTTTGAGCATTTACCACAAGCATACAACACATTGCGGCCATAACTAGTGAAACTGTTTTCTTCATTTCGTTCTGTTTTTGTAAGATTACCTGTTTTTAAATTAATTGTCGCTATCTTTTATTAAGCCACCTCTTTTTTTGAAATCCATTTTTGCAGGTGCTAAAAATGATCTTCTAAAAATTAATTGACCACGTTCTAAATTCATAAAATTTTTAAAACCCGTGCCCAAACCTAAGTAGTTTTCTTTTAACACAAAGTACAAGGGTCGTGCCAAAGGATATTGTGAAAAAGTTATAGTACTTTGGCTAGGCTTTGCAAATAGCTCTTTTTCAGCACATTTAACACATTCTACTAGAGCCAATTTTATTTTTTTTAACTGCTCTTGTTGTTTTGGTTCATTATTATTTCCTACCCAACTTAACCCTACAAAGCCAATTGCATTTGGTGTTTTAGCCACAGTTTGTACTACAGCTTCACTTCCATTTGCTGCTACAACATTTCGCCCAAAAGGTTCGCCACGTAGTACAGAATCTTGTAAAAAACGTACTGTACTTGTAGCATTATTTCCATCCATAATTACAGGAGCATTGGTTTTACCATTCAATAACTTTTTTATTTTATCAATAGTAAATAATGTATCAGTTGAGTTAATGTTTACAATAATAGCTACTGCATCGTAAGCAACAATATCATCCTCGGGTTTAAAGCCTAAATTGGTAGTAAAATAATCTTCTTCTAATTTATTTAACCCTCTTGCTACCAAAATCATTCTGGTGCTATCTTTTTGTAAATCTTTAAAACAATCTACTTCAGATTTATAAGAGGCAATAATTTTTGCATTTGGAGAAGAAGATTGATATACTAAAATTTGTTGCTCTATAGCTGGTTTAAAGCTTTCATCTACACTTATATAAATAGTACCATCATTAGGATTATCGGCAGGCACAGTTTTTTTACTAGAATCATTACATGCAGTAAAAATTCCACCAATTAAGATACTTATTATTAAAAAGTTAAGTTTCATTAATAATCACTTTTTATGCCTCTATACAATCTAAAGCCCCCATACAATAAACAAATTGCACCAAACATATATCTAAATGCCGAATCAATTTCTATAAACCGATCTACTTTCAACTTTTCTGCAAATAACATAACCACAGCCATACCCAATAAGAGTATAGCCATGGTTAAGTCGTAAATCATACGCATGATTCTATAACTTTTTCTTTGCCTGTCTCTATACTCGTTTTGCATCTATTTAATACGTTGTTTGAGAGAACGGGCAATTTAGGAAATAATTTTATTCCGCTGCCACAAAAGTTACAGGTACTTTGTAATAAACAGCCACAGAACGACCATTTTGAGAACCTGGTTTCCAACGTGGCATTTTATTAATTACTCGAACAACTTCTCCATCTAAATCGCTTCTGCCTTTTTGGGTAATTTTTACACCAGAAATATGCCCATTTTCATCTACTATAAATGAAGCTATTACAGTAACTTTTTCGCCTTCTTCAAAATCGTTTGGCTGACGAAGGTTTCTTTGCAAAAATTCAATTAATGCTGCTTTTCCTCCAGGAAATTCAGGCATAAATTCTGCTGCAACCAATGGCCCATTGTTTTCAGCTTCTACAACTGGTTCAACTTTACCATTCACATCTCCAGTTTGTGGTTGCTCTTTAGTGATACCAACTTCGGTGGTTACTGGCTCTCCTGGAATTTCTTTATAGCCAATTAAAGAACTATCCAACTTAGATACTTCGGTTAATGGATTATTGGCCAAAACATCTGGTACAATTTTTGGCTCAGTGTATGCAGCTTCAGCAGCATTTTGCTTCTGAATCTTTTTTATTGCCTGTTTAGGCTTAGGTTGTACTTCTTCTTTGGGTAGAATTACATCTGTAAATTTCAGGTTAGGTAAATTTTCTACAAATACTTGTCCTTTTTTTACAGGCACTTTAAAACTTTGCGATAATGCAAATACTGCAACTACTAAACTAGTAAAAAGAATAGATTTCAGCATTCGTTTATCGTACTGTTTACGCAGTTCGTAAGCTCCGTACTCTTTGTTGCGGTTTTCAAAAACAATATCTAAAATACTGCTTTTAAGAATGTTTTCTGGTTTCATAATAAACGTTTTTGGTGGTGATGAAATTTAAAACTGGCCAGTTTAGCGTTAAGATGCCAATACTCAAATATTTCCATACATAAATGCTAATTATTTCTGTTCAGAATTGAAGTATATGCTTACTCTGAACAAAAACTATATTTGCTGCCATGAAAATTTTGATGGTTTGTTTAGGTAATATTTGCAGAAGTCCGCTGGCCGAGGGCATTTTGCAACACAAAGCCAATACATTGAAATTAAATTGGCAAGTAGATAGTGCAGGTACAGCAGGTTATCATGTAGGTGAAGCACCTCATCGTTTATCGCAAAAAGTGGCTAAACAAAATGGCATTGACATTAGTCAACAACAATGCAGACAGTTTGTAAAAGAGGATATGTTGCATTATGATTTGATTTTTGTAATGGATACCAGCAACTATAATGATGTTAAAAAGATAAGCAAAGAGTTATGGAATGAACAAAAAGTAGATTTATTGTTGAATGAATTATACCCTGGTGAAAATAAAAGTGTACCCGATCCTTGGTATGGCAATGAAGATGGTTATCATACTGTATTTGAAATGATTGATAAGGCATGTGAGAAGATCATTGAGAAATATAATATTGGCGAATTGATGAATTAGTGAATTGACGAATTAAATAAATGATATTGAAGTAGAAAGATTAACAGTTTACAATGAACAATGAACCACGTTCAGCTTTCAACTTTCAATGGCATATGAATCTTCCCCTCTTGGGAGGGGACAATATGAAATTAGTATTGCGATAATGATGATTGGGGTGGGTTATAAAATGAACTGTGTAGAATAAACAATGTTCAATATTCACTTCAAATTGCCATTATCAATTGTTCGTTTTTCATTGGCAAAAAAATAGAAATAAGAAATAAAGATATACAATAATGGCAAAACCAAGTTTACCGCAAGGAACCAGAGATTTTAGTGCAACCGTTGTACGCAAAAGAAATTATATTTTTAATACTATTAGAACGGTGTTTGAATTATATGGATTTCAGCCATTGGAAACCCCTGCCATGGAAAACCTAGAAACCTTAATGGGTAAGTATGGAGATGAAGGTGATAAGTTGATTTTTAAAATTTTGAACAATGGTTTAGATAGAGTAGAAAAACACGAAAAAGCAAGAACCGATTTTGAAAAAGTGTTAGAAGGAAAAAATAATTCGGCTATCACAGAAAGAGCTTTACGTTACGACCTCACCATACCCTTTGCTCGTTATGTAGCTATGAATCATGGGCAGCTAACGTTGCCATTTAAGCGTTACCAAATTCAGCCAGTTTGGAGAGCCGACAGACCACAACGTGGCCGTTACAGAGAATTTTATCAATGCGATGCCGATGTTGTTGGCAGTAAATCTTTACTTAACGAAGTTGAACTGGTAAACATTTATGCAACTGTTTTTGAGAAGCTGGGTATTGATGTTGAAATAAGGATTAATAGTAGAAAAATTTTAGCAGCATTAGCCGAAATATGTGGCGGTGCTGATAAAATGATGGACATTACCATTGCTATTGATAAACTAGATAAAATTGGTTTAGAAAAAGTGAAAGACGAGTTGCGTCAGCGTAATCTCAACGAAACACAAATTGCAACAATTGAAGCTTATTTATCTATTTCTGGAAACTATGAACAAAAGATTGTTGAGCTAAAAGAATTATTGGGCAACAATGAAATTGGCAAACTGGGAATCGAAGAAATTGAGTACATCTTAAATTATAATCAATCCACAATTTCAAATTTCAAATCAGCAATCATAACTGATTTCACCTTAGCTCGTGGCCTTAACTACTACACAGGTATCATATTCGAAATTAAAGCCAAAAATGTACAAATGGGCAGCATTGGTGGCGGAGGAAGATATGATGATTTAACAGGCACTTTTGGTGTACCCAATGTACCTGGAGTAGGCATTAGTTTTGGTGTGGATAGAATTTATGATGTAATGGAAGAACTACAATTGTTTCCAGAAACTATAGAAATAGGCACTCAATTATTATTTTTCAATTTAGGCGAAGCTGAAAGTAAAAATGCATTTGGCTTAATGCAACAACTAAGAAACAGTGGTATTCGTTGTGAAATTTTTCATGAGCAAGCCAAGTTTGATAAGCAATTTAAATATGCCGAGAAAAAAAATATTCCATACATAGTTATTATTGGTACCAAAGAAATGGAGGAAGGCACTTGCACTTTAAAAGATTTAAGAAGTGGTGAGCAAAAAACGTTAGCTCAATCAACCTTGAAAGAAGAAATTTTTAGCTAAAACATTCAGCATTATTCCATCAAATAAAAAGCGTTCCTGCAATAATTGTAGGAACGCTTTTTAATTTAAGCTTGCTAATACATATTAATCTTTAATAAACTTAGTATGTACTATGTTTTTATCGGCATCAATGGTTTTTAAGATGTACACCCCTTTTGCCAAATTACTTACGTTCATGCTATGTATATTTCTTCCTACAATAACAGTTTGAACTTGCTGTTGAATAACTGATCCTTTTGCATCAAGAATATTCATTTCAACTTTTCCACCCTTAATAGCAGTGTACTCAATATTCAACGTATTTTTTACAGGATTAGGATATACCACTAATAAACTAGCAGCTTTTTCAAAATTGATAGCTGCAACATTACTATAGGTGAACTTACCATCTAAATCGTACTGTTTTACTCTGTAATAGCCTGTTCCTTTTATTGGATTAACATCATCTATTGAGTAGTTGGTTTCAGTAGAACTATTTCCTCTAGCATTCACCTTACCAATAATAGTAGTAAACTCAACACCATTAGCAGAACGTTCTATTTCAAAATGACTAGCATTAATTTCAGATAAAGTGCCCCAATCTAAAGCCACTTTATTTTGTACTTTTCTAGCTTTTAATCCTGTAAACACAACAGGTACTGCACCATTTATTGTAACAGTAACTGCATTCTTACTCAAGTTACCACATGTTGCACCGGGTTGTGTAGCTAATGATGAAGTAAGTGATGAGAAATTGCCGTTTACAAACGCATTAATTGCATTTGCATTAGCTGTTAAATAACTTAATCCATATATGGTATAACTACCAATAGGGAAAGTTGAAGCATTAGATAAGTTAGCTGTTGTAGAAATAGCTTTAATGGTATTGGTTGTATTATCTACAATTACATATGCATAACTAAAGTTTGAGCCAGGGTTCACAAAAATTCCTGTTCCTTGAAAAGCACTACCACCTGGATTTGAGCTAATAGTAATATTATAATTACTAGGTAATGTAGGTTGTGTAGCACTAAATGTACCTACTGCTAATACATATGTTGTATTGGGAACAAGAATTCCAGAAACAGATGGATTAATTAAAGCAGTACCAGATACTTGTGTATTAGAGGCAATAAAGTTTGCACAAGGGCTACTAGGGTTATAGCTACCAGTATATAAGCTCATTACAGTTCCATTATTTGAGGCTAATGTGAATGTATAAAAAGCAGCTTGATTTACTATAAATGTATGTGTGGTATATCTAAATATGTTGCCACCATACACTTGACAACTTGAAATATTAGAATTCAACACCGCTAAGCTTGCTTGTGGATTGCTGCTGGTAAGTGTTCCACTAGGAGCTAAAGGTGTGCTGTATAAAGGATTTAAGTTTAAGTTTAAAGAAGCACTACCCACTGGTGCATTTACAGTAGTAGTTGGTGCAATAGATGCACCTTCGGCACTACAAACACTATTTGTAATTACAACATTACCACTATTAATATTGAAGAAAACATTGTTTGCACCTCTTACCATAATTTTTCCTGAAGAGGTTGCAATTGCAGGAATAGTAATGGTGTGAGAACCATCATTAGGAGTTGATTGAACCAATGTGTAAGGATACGTTTGACCACCATCTACCGAAAATAAAATAGTAACATTAGTTGCATTAATTGGAGCATTAGCAGTATTGCCTGGATTCCAAGTGATATCTGCTGTATTCGTACCATTTGCAGTCCAATTGGTTGTACCAGTTTGAGAAGTTACGGTAAATGGAGTTCCTGCTACTACATTTAATACCATTTCATCTGAACAAGCTCCAGCCCCACCATTTCTATTATCTCTTGCTGTTAAACGAAAGTTTAATGTTTGCGTACTAGTTGGTAAAAACTCACCTATAGTTTGAGAGCCAGATAAAATATCACTTAATTGAGGAAAATATCTTGTTGGAGAAGTAGTGGGTGCAAAAGATCTAAAAAATGGACTGTTCCCCGAATTCCAGTTACTTGTAGTTGAGCCTATATCATATTGTTCCCAGCTATAGGTTAATGCATCACCATTAGCGTCGGTAGCACTTCCAGTTAGCATAAATGGTGTTCCAGCAGGTATAGTATAATCAGTACCTGCATTTACAACAGGTGCATTATTACCAGTATTGATGATTTGTGCACATGAGCCTCCAGAGCCAGAATTATTTGAGAAGTTACCAATTTGTTGTTGACTAAGTGCATGAAAATAAGGAATTGAATTATTGGCTAAATCATTGCTACTTCCACATAAACCTGCATAACCCATTATGGTAATTCCACTACCAGGCTCTACGGCACTTGAGCTAGATCTATTTCCTCCACATCCACCAGTTCCTGAATTAAAAGTATGATTTCCTTGAAACTGATGTCCTACTTCGTGAGCAACAAAATCAATATCATACGCATCACCAGTTGGTTGACTACTACCTGTAATTCCTCTAGCTTTATTGGCATTATTACAAACTACCCCTAAGCCAGCTAAACCACCACCACCAGTACTAAAAGTATGTCCAATATCGAAATTGGCAGAACCAATAGCATTGATAATTACAGATTGACTTTCACCAATTAGTGTATTAGCATTATTATTACCAGTGAAAGGATCAGTAGAAGGATTTAGATATTCAATAATATTATTGTTTTCAACTAATGTTAATCGAATCCCAACTTCTTTTTCATAAACTCCATTTACTCGGTTTACAGTTGTAACAATTGCAGAATGTACAGCAGCAGCCGATGGATTACTTCCTGCAACAGCAATAGCATATTCACCAGTACAAGCAACAGCAAAACGATACCTTCTAAGCTGACCACCAAAACAAAAACCTGCTAAAGTTCTTGCATTAAAATCTGGTATATTGGTTCCGGTAACATCTATGCCCTCTTCATTAAAACGAGCTTTTGGTTTTAAATCTTTTCGGCTGTAAGACATATAGTTTTCTACATTACCTCTTTCATAAGGATCAATATAAATTGAACCACTAATAGGGGATAATATTTGGGCATGAAAGCCAAAAGAAGTCCAATCTATTTTTATAGTGGCTGTTCTATCATCAATCCCTTGCCCACTATAGGTTTTAATGTCTGAAAATTTGCTCATCAATTCACGTTCTTGAATGGGAGATTCAACAATTGTAAATCTGCTAATACTTCCATCAGGCATTGGAATTGAAAGAATAACAGGTTTGTTTTGTGCAGCTTCGGTAAATTCCATTGGAACCGTTTTCAGTAGCTGTTTTAAACCATTCACATCCAAAGAAATAGTCCTAAATTTTTCAGGAATAATAGTTCTTACTTGCGGAGTTGACTTTTTAAAAGTGGATTCATTTTTGTCGGCAAAAAAGTTATTTTGAGCCCATAAACTAACAGGAAAAAACATGCATAAAAGCAGTAGCGTTTTGTAGAAAACCTTCATAAACAATTTTTTAGAACGAGCAAGTTAAATAAATTGGGCTAATTGAAGAAACAGAAACTAATAATAATTAGTTTTTTGGAGAAAATTTTTATAGCAATTGAAATCTATTCACTTATAACAGCTTTAAATTTGAAATATGTATAAGCGATTTAAACCTTTACTTACAGTTTGTCTTTTAATTATTGGCATGATTGGTTTAGCACATGAGTTTTGGTTGCAGCCCAATAAATATTATTTATCAAAAAATGATGTATTAAGTATTCGTTTTTTGGTAGGTGAAAACTTTACAGGAGAAAATTGGAAAGGCAATAGAAGTAAAGTGCAAAAACTTATTCATTATTTACCTGATAATAAACAAATAGATATCTCTAATCAACTAAGTGAAAATATTGAAGGCGATTCATTACAACTACAATTGCAACAAGATGGTACTCATGTAGTTGTATTTAATAGCACCAATAGTTTTATAAATTTAAATGCAGAAAAATTTAATGCCTACCTAGTAGAAGATGGCTTAGAACAAGCATTAGCATTTAGAAAAGCCAATGGCGAAGACAACCAAAACGGAACTGAGTATTATCAAAGGTGTGCAAAAACGATTGTTCAGGTTAATGATAGATTTACAAAGAATTGCACTCAAAAAACTTCTTTGCTATTAGATATTGTGCCTGATAGAAATCCTTGTGAAATGAAATATGATATGTATTTAAATAAAGTAGTTTATGACAATAGGTTTAGAATATTCTTTAAAGGTTTACCTGTTAAAAAAATCATGGTAAAACATTGGTATAAAAATAGAGAAGGTTCGACCATACAAAAAAACTTAACAACCAATAATCGTGGATGGATTTCTATTGAACAACAACCAGGCATTAATATGATTAGCTGTGTTTATATGGAAAGAAATAACAGCGATACCACTGCACAATGGCAGAGTTATTGGGGCAGTTGTACATTTAGAACTAGCAGAGGTAATTTCTTTGCCAAGTCTGGTAATCAAAATAAATATTAATTAAAGCATCATACGAATACTTGCAAAATAATTTTTCATAGTTTATCTTGTTGGCTAAACAAAATAACCCCATTATGAAAAAAACAATTGTAGCATCATTGGTTGGTGCATTGCTCATTTTTATTTGGCAAACATTAAGCTGGACTGTATTAGACTTACATAGACCAACTCAAGATTATACGCCTAAACAGGATACCATATTAGCATTTTTAAATGCTACCCTAGAAAAAGGAGGAGGCTACTATTTACCAAATATGCCAGCTGGAACATCTATGGAAGAAGCTACTAAATTTGGCGAACAAATGAAGGGAAAGCCTTGGGCAAGTATTCAGTATCACAAAGCTTTAGACATGGATAACGCTACTATGTTTATGAATATGGGTAGAGGCTTAGTAGTAAACATTATTATTGTTTGGATGATTTGTTGGCTCATTGCAAAAATGAAAACCCCTAGTTTCTCCACCATACTTATCACCAATATTTTCATTGGGTCTATAGTATTTATAAACGTACCTTATACGGGATTTATTTGGTACAAAACTTTCGATTTAATGGCTCATTTAACCGATGCCTTAGTGAGTTTTGCTTTATGTGGAGCTTGGTTAGGTTGGTGGTTAAGAAGATAATAATTGGTTTTTATAATACCTGTCAGGTTTAATCTAAAAAGAAGAGCCGTTCAAAATATTTGAACGGCTCTTCTTTTTATTATTCATCAATTCACTAATTCACCAATTCTAAAATTAATGCTCCATTTCCATGTAATTATTAATTTAGTTACATATTCAAGTTAAGTTTCTGAATTCAGTTAATTATTATTTCAGCAAAACGAATACTAAAAATGATTGAAAAACTTTTTTATTGAACAAGTTTTGTTTTTAAAAAAGCTTTACATTGCAATATCCCGTTTATTTTCTTTATGGAATTTGGTAACAGAATTAATAAGTGGCTCAATAGCTTTAAGCAGTACATGTTTTTTTATAAAGATGGTTACTTCGAACTACCTTATTTATCCAATTCGCCCGAAATAATGGTGAACTCATTTAAAAAAGTTCCTTTTACAAGATATGTAGATGAAGAAAATGCCATTTATTCTAATACCATTTTTTCTAATGGCTCTATGCGTTATAGAGAATTAGAGCCAGGGTTGTGGATTATTTTAACCGAAATGGATTTTAAGAAAAATGTATGCACAAAAGCATTGTACGATAATGAAGCCTGTGATTATTATTTTTTATCTCATTTTAGATACACTTCTACGTTGAATAATATTTCTATTAATGATGTTACCCTGCCTAAAATGGGTTGGTCTTTGTATAAACCGGGAACTGAAATAACAGCTTATTTCAACAAAGGGGATAAAGGAGTTTTCATCAATTTTATTTTTAATAGCGAATGGTTTTCTAAGAACATTTCCATTAATGATTTATCGCATCAGAATGAACTAAGGAATTACATCAACTCAGATGAATCTTATATTGTTTGGCAGGATGTAGTAAAAAGCTCTCAGGAATATGTAAAAAACATTTTAGAGTTATTATACAAACCCAAGAGCAATCCTATTAATACATTAACACTTAAAGTACAGTGCTTACAAATTATTACCAATTTTTTTGATGGCGTTACCAATATAAACATGTTTCATGGAGCCAATAAGTTACCAAATATTGAGAAGAGCCATATAGCCCATGCAGAAAGAATGATTGTAGAATCGCTGACCTCATCTTTTCCAGGGATTGAAACAATAGCTCAAAAAGTACACATGAGCCCAACAAAATTGAAGGCTTTATTTAAAGAAGTATATGGTAAAAGTATGTTTCAATATTATCAGGAAAAGCAAATGGATATTGCATTAGAGCTGTTAAAAACCCGTTCTAAATCAGTAAAGGAAATTTCAGAAATATTGGGCTATGATAATCCCAGCAACTTTACCAATGCCTTCAAAAAGGTGTATAATATGTTGCCATCGCAAATTTAGGATCTGTCGTATCTCACAAATTTTAAGTCGTATTCAGTTAGTCTAGGTTAAAGGTTGCCTTCTAGTTTTGTTAGAATTACCAAAACTAAACTTCATTTATGTACCTATCTTTCAAAAGAGATGTAACCTCCGAATACTACTTAGCTATTTTTTTTAAAGTATCATTTCTTTTATTAGCTCAGTTCATTCTTTTATCAACCTATTTATCAGCACAAACTGCACCCACAATTACTACTTTTTCTCCAACATCCGCTAAGCTTGGAAATGCAGTTATAATAACAGGTACCAACTTTGATATAACAGTTCAAGCTTAATTTCTGTAAAAATAAATTTACAAACTATTATCAAAACTATACCCCAATTATAAGTATAATGAAAAAAGTAATACTCATTTTTTTTGCTTCTTTTTTGTCAGTAAGTGCAATGGCTCAGTCTATTTGTGGTTTCGATCCAATACATCAAAGTGCCATGCAAAGAGATCCAGCTTATAAGGCTGCAATTGAAGTAAACAATGTAAAACTACGCAAGTATATTGCTTTGAATGGAAATGCACTGAGAATTAGCGTAACAACATATACTATTCCTGTAGTAGTTCATGTGGTGCATACAGGAGGAGCTGTTGGAACAATCTACAATCCTGATGACGCAACAATTATAGCTACAATCAACTATCTTAATCAGGTATTTAAGGGTACAGCTACTGGTATGAGTGGCGGAGTTGGTGATATGGGGCTTCAATTTGTGCTTGCACAAAGAGATCCTAACTGTAATGCTACTTCAGGTATCGACCGAGTTGATGGCAGATCTTTGAGTGGATATGAAGCCAATGGTGTGAATGTTCCCACCAGTACCAACAATATTAGCGATCTTAATTTAAAAAATCAAAGCAGGTGGGATCCAAGTAAATATTACAATATTTGGGTAGTCAATAAAATTGATGGAGCAGACGGCACTGCAGGACAATATACAGCTGGCTATGCTTATTTCCCTGAATCTGGCAATTCTGATGGCACCGTAATGTTGGCCACCCAAATGAACATAAATAAAAAAACACTTCCTCACGAAATGGGGCATGCATTTGGTCTTTATCACCCATTTGAAGGTTCAGCTAATAATACAATATGTCCTTCTAATAGTAACTGTACTATTGATGGCGATATGGTTTGTGATACTGATCCTATAAGAGCAAACATAAATTTATCGGGTGTATTAGACCCAACCTGCAGAACTGGAACAAACCCTTGTACTAATACCAATTATAGTATTAATACCGAAAATAATTTCATGGGCTATACCAACTGCTCTACGCTATTTACTGCTGGGCAAAGAGATCGGGTGCAAGCTACATTATTAACTTTCCAAAGTAGGATTTCTCTTGTTAACTCAAGAGCAGGGCTACCATGTTCCAATGATGCTAATCTTTCCAGTTTATCCATCAATTCAAGTACTATTTCCCCATCTTTTTCTTCATCTACCTATGCATATACTGCACCTATTACAAGCAATTCCAGCATTGCTATAAATGTTACAAAATCTAGCCCATATGCAACATTACAAGGTAGAATTAACGGAGGGTCTTATACCACACTTACTGGAAGTGTTGTTAATGCTGCTTTGGGCTTTGGTGATAATATGATTGATTTTAAGGTTACTGCCGAAAATGGTAGTACAACCAATAGTTATACTATAACAATAGGGAGGCCTTCTATACTTGTTACTTCTTTTTCACCAGCAAGTGCAAGCCCCGGTTCAACTATCACTATTGCCGGCATGGGTTTTAATACCACACCAGCCAATAATATTGTATTCTTTGGAGCCACAAGGGCCACGGTTACTGCTGCCACAGCAACAAGTGTAACTGTTACGGTACCTGTAGGTGCTACTTACGCACCTATTACCATTTTGAATACAGGCAACGGTTTAGCTGCTTATAGTTTAGTCAACTTTACACCTACTTATAGCCCTCCTAAAACTGCTATTACCGCAACTGATTTTTTACCCAAGCAAGATTTTACGACAGGTAGTTCTCCTTATTCAGTTGCTATAGGTGATTTAGATGGAGATGGTAAACCAGATTTGGCGATAGTAAATTCTAATTCTGCTACTGTTTCTGTGTATCGTAATACATCTACTAGCGGCAGTATTGGTTCCGGCAGTTTTGCTGCCAAAGTTGATTTTACAACAGGCAATTCTCCTTTTTCAGTAGCTATAGGCGATTTGGATGGCGATGGCAAGCCCGATTTGGCGGTAGTAAACAATAGTTCAAATACTGTTTCGGTATTTAGAAATACAGCTACGAGTGGCAGTATTGGCACTAGCAGTTTTGCAGCCAAAGTTGATTTTACAACAGGATCTAGCCCTCGTTCAGTAGCCCTTGGCGATTTGGATGGCGATGGCAAAATTGATTTGGCCATAGCCAATTACAATTCATCTACCGTTTCTGTATTCCGCAATACATCCAGTACAGGCAGTATCGGCTCTGGCAGTTTTGCAGCCAAAGTTGATTTTGTAACAGGTACAAATGCTTTTTCAGTGGCTACAGGTGATTTGGATGGGGATGGCAAGCTTGATTTGGCAGTAGCAAATACTACTTCAAATACTATTTCCATATTCCGCAATACATCTTTAAGTGGCACTATTAGTTTTGCAGCCAAGCAAGATTATACTACAGGCAATTCTCCTTATTTGTTAGCCCTTGGAGATTTAGATGGGGATGGCAAGCTTGATTTAGCAGTAGCAAATTATTATTCATCTACTATTTCTGTATTCCGTAATACCTCTACCAGTGGAAGTATTGGTTCTAGCAGTTTTGCAGCTAAAGTTGATTTTTCAACTGGTACCAATACTTTTTCAGTTGCTATAGGTGATTTGGATGGTGATGGCAAGCCTGATATGGCAGTAACAAATTCAAGTTTATCTACTGTTTCAGTATTCCGCAATACTTCCACCATTGGCAGTATTACTTCTGGCAGTTTTGCAGCCAATCAGGATTTTACAACAGGTAGTTCTCCTTTTTCTGTAGCCATAGGCGATCTTGATGGAGATGGTAAGCCTGACTTGGCAATAGCAAACTTAGCTTCCAATTCGGTATCTGTAATTCGCAATGCATCCAATAATGCCAATCTATCTGCATTAAGCATCAACTCAGGCAGCTTAAGTCCAACATTTAACCCTGCTACAACATCCTATTCAGTAAGTGTTAACAATGCCACCACAAGTATTACAGTAACGCCAACTGTTGCCGATGCCACAGCAGCGGTGCAGGTAAGAGTAAATGGTGGAACTTATACATCAGTTACAAGTGGTAATGCCTCTAATCCTTTAGCATTAAATGTAGGCAATAACCCAATAAATGTTAATGTAACCGCCCAGGATGGCACAACTATTAAAACATATGTTATTGTGGTTACTAGAATTTCTAACAACGCAAATCTATCTGCATTAGACATTAGTTCAGGCAGTTTAAGTCCTTTATTTGAATCAGCAACAACATCTTATACAGCAAGTGTAAGTAATACTACCACAAACATCACAGTAAGACCAATTGTAGCAGTTGCAGGTGCAACGGTGCAGGTAAGGGTAAATGGTGGAACTTATACTACAGTAAACAGTGGTAATACATCTGGTGCATTGGCTTTAAATGTGGGTAACAACACAATAGATGTTAATGTAACTGCGTCGGACGGAACAACTATCAAAACATATACAATCGTAGTCACACGGCAAGAACCCCTTAGTATTATTTCCTTTTCTCCTGCATCTGCCAAGCCCGGAGATGCAGTTACAATCACAGGTACTAACTTCAGTACCACAGCAAGTAATAATATTGTTTTTTTTGGTGCAACTGCAGGCACAGTAAATACAGCATCAGCTACCAGTCTTACAGTTACTGTACCTATAGGTGCTACTTATGCACCTATTACAGTGATAAATACTGAACATGTTTTATCAGCCAATACTAACGGTAACTTTAATCCTGTTTTTTCACCTAATAAATCATCTATTACTACAGCCGACTTTTTAGCAAAAGTGGATTTTGCAATAGGAACAGGAAGCAATCCTCAAGCTGTTGCAATTGGCGATATTGACGGAGATGGCAAGTCTGATTTAGTGACAGTAAACAATGGTACAAACAGGGTTTCTGTTTTTCGTAATACATCTACATCTGGTACAGTATCTAGTGGTTCATTTGCTGCCAAAGTAGATTTTTTAACTGGCAGCAACCCTAGTGCAATAGCTATTGGTGATTTAGATGGTGATGGTAAACCTGAGTTGGTAGTGGCAAATAGTGGGTCTAATAGTGTTTCTGTTTTTCAAAATATTTCTAACATAGGCGATATTTCATTTGCTGACAAAGTAGATTTTACTGCTGGCACAAATCCAGCGGCTGTTGCTATTGGAGATTTGGACGGTGATGGTAAACCTGAGTTGGTAGTGGCAAATAATGGTAGCAATAGAATTTCTGTTTTACAAAATATATCCGACTTTGGTACACTTACAAGCAGCTCCTTTGCACCAAAAGTAGATATTACTACAGGTTCCAGTCCTATGGCTGTGGCTATAGGAGATTTAGATGGAGATAATAAGACTGATATAGCTGTTGTGAATAATGGTAACAATAGTGTTTCTGTTTTTAGAAATACAGCTACTTCTGGTACAATATCCAGTGGCTCATTTGCTGCAAGAGTGAATTTTACAACAGGTTCCGGCCCTCAGGCTATAACTTTTGGAGATTTGGAAGGTGATGGTAAAATAGATTTAGTAGTTGCAAATAATGGCTCTAGATCCGTTTCTGTTTTTCGAAATACAGCTACTTCTGGGGCTATTACAACCAGTTCTTTTGCAACTAAAGTAGATTTTACTACAGCAGGTTCAGGAACTAATCCTCAGGCTGTTGCTATTGGCGATTTGAATGGCGATGGTAAACCTGATTTGGCTGTTGCTAGCAGTGGTAATCCAAATGGTAACATTGTATCTTTTTTTCGTAACATATCTACTTCTGTTGCTATCAATACTAGTTCTTTTGCAGCAAAGGTAGATTTTGCAACAGGTACATTTCCTATTTCATTGGCTATTGGCGATTTGGATGGTGATGGCAGACCTGATTTAACACTAGCAAATAATAGTTCAAATTCTATTTCCGTTTTAAGAAATGCAGATATTCCTACATGGAATGGCAGTACATGGCTAGGTGGTTCACCTTCTGTTTTAACTGATGCTATTATTGCGTCATCAATATCTCCAAGCAGTTTTACTTGTCAAGCCTTAACTGTTAACAGTGGAGTAGCTTTAACTACAACAGGCATTACAGCCACTGTGAATGGCAACATCACCAATAATGGTAATGGAATAGCTGGTACTGGTAGTTTAATAATTGCAGCAAACAGTAGTATTAGTGGCAATGCTATTAGCTTTAATGGTACACTTACTGTAAATAGTGGTGCTACTTTAACTACCAATAATAAGTTAACAATAAGCAGTAATGCTACTGCAACTGGAAGAATAGCGAATAGTGCAGGAACAATATCGGGTAATGTAACCGTAGAACGCTATATACCAGCAGGTAAAAGAGGGTTTAGGTTTTTAACTTCACCAGTAACTACTTCCAACTTCATTAAAGCCAACTGGCAGGAAGGAGCTACAAGTAGCACAGCCAATCCAACACCAGGTTATGGTACACACATAACAGGAAGCACCGTAGATCAAACCAATGGATTTGATGGAACCACAACAGGTGCAGCTTCTATGTACACATTTAACAATGCTACTCAAGCATGGAATACAGGTATTACCAATACCAATGCAACCAATTTAATTGCAGGCAATGCGTATAGAATATTGATTAGGGGTGATAGATCGTTTGATTTAGCCAGTACCTCAGCAAGTAATACAGCTACTACATTAAGAGCAACAGGAACCCTTATCGCCGGAGCTGTAAGTTTTGGAACTGCAAGCAGTAGTCCATCTAGCTTACCAACTTTAGCAAGTAATGCAAGTGAGTATAGCATTATTGGCAACCCTTATGCAAGCCCAATAGATTGGAATGCTTTAACCAAAACAGGACTTACAGGCTACTACTATATCTGGGATCCTACACTTGGTACGAGAGGTGCTTATGTATCTTGTTTTACGGATGGAACAAAGAGCAATAGTTCATCAAATATTACTACAGCGATACAAAGTGGACAAGCTTTCTTTGTACAAAATACTAGCGGTGCGTCAGCCAGACAATTGGCTATAGCAGAAGCCAATAAAACAGCAGGCAATACCAATGTGTTTAGAACAACAACAGGTACATCAACATTGAATATTCAATTGTACCGAACATCAAACATTGCTTCAGGAGCATCACAAGATGGAGCAAACGTATTATTTAATAATAGTTTCAGCAATGAAGTAAATGATGATGATGCCAGTAAGTTTACTAATTTAGATGAAAATATAGCCATACAAAGAAGTAACAGTTTAATGAGTATTGAAAGAAGACATATACCTGTACCAACAGATACGGTGCAACTAAAAGTATGGCAGCTAGCCCAAAACAATTACACGTTTAGAATTGCAGCCAACAACTTTGGTGGTGGCTTAACTGCTTATTTACAAGATAATTATTTAAACAACGAAACATTGTTAAATTTGAACGGTACAACTGATGTAAACTTTACCACCATTTCTGCAACAGCCAGCACAGCAACTGATAGATTTAGAATTGTATTTAGAACGAATAATAGTTTACCAGCTACTTTCTTCAATGTAACAGCAGCTCAAAAAAATGCAGGTATAGAAGTTGTATGGATGACAGCCAATGAGGTAAACATGAATAACTATGAAGTAGAAGAAAGTACCGATGGTATAACCTTTACCAAAGCAGTATCTGTTGCTGCTAAAAATGCAACAACAAACAGTTACTCTTGGTTTGATGCAACCGTTGTAAATGGTGATAATTTCTACAGAATAAAATCAATGGAGAAGAATGGTACAGCTAAATACAGCAATGTGGTAAAAGTGAAATTGGGAGGAAAAGGTTTCGAGTTCACAGTATATCCAAATCCAGTAAAAGGTGGTGTAGTAAGTTTACAAATGAGCAATGTAGAAAAAGGTATTTACACCATAAAAACCTACAACAATCTTGGTCAGGAAGTAGCAACTAAAAACATCAACCACAATGGAGGAAGTGCAACACAAACGATAGATTTAGGTAAAGGCATTGCATCAGGTACATACAATATGCAAATTACCAATGGAACAACAGTAATTTCAAAAACAGTAATTGTAGAATAAGGTACACACTTTTAAAACTACTTAAACTAAATAAATTTTTAAACCCATTATGATGAAACGTAAAATATCAACTTCCAACCTTACCTACATTATACTACCTTGTATACTTTTTTTATTGCCTGCAATAGTGCATGCCCAACCCGTTTTTGATGATGATGTAAATGATGTACCTATTGATGGAGGGTTATCTCTTTTAATTGCAGGGGGAGTAGGATATGGTATTCGAAAGTTAAAAAATAAAAAAAGCAAATAGAATTTTCAAAACTCACTAAATAATAGAGCCGTTCAAATTTTGAACGGCTCTATTATTTTATAATTCATCAATTCATTAGTTCGAAAATTAATTCTCCACTTCCATATAACTTTCAATAGGTTCACAAGTACAAACCAAGTTTCTATCACCATGTGTATTGTTTACCCTTGCAACACTTGGCCAAAATTTATTTTGTGTTACATAGTATAATGGGAAGGCTGCTTCTTTACGTGAATATTGATGATTCCATTCATCTGCACAAATTACAGCTTGCGTATGTGGTGCATTTTTTAATGGGTTATCCACTTTGTCGGCAGTGCCGTTTTCAATAGCTGCAATTTCTTCACGAATAGAAATCAATGCATCACAAAAACGATCTAACTCTGCTTTGTCTTCACTTTCTGTTGGCTCAATCATAATCGTTCCTGCAACAGGGAAACTCATGGTTGGTGCATGAAATCCATAATCAATTAAACGCTTGGCAACATCTTCAGCTTCTATACCTGCACTTTGTTTAAACGGACGTAAATCCACAATAAACTCATGAGCACAAGTGCCATTTTTACCAGTAAACAAAATTGGATAATGCTTCTCTAATCTTGCTTTCATGTAATTGGCATTTAAAATAGCATATTCAGTAGCCATTTTAATACCATCGTAACCCAACATTTTTATATAAGCATAACTGATTAACAAAATAGAAGCACTGCCATAAGGTGCAGCAGAAACAGCACCTGTATTACCCAATACAACATGCCCAGGTAAATAAGGAGCTAAATGTGCTTTCACACAAATTGGGCCCATTCCAGGACCACCACCACCATGTGGTATGGCAAATGTTTTATGCAAGTTCAAGTGGCAAACATCTGCTCCAATATTTGCAGGAGAAGTTAAACCAACTTGTGCATTCATATTGGCTCCATCCATGTACACTTGTCCACCTAAAGAATGTATCAACTCACAAATCTCTTTAATGTCTTCATCAAATACACCATATGTACTTGGATAAGTTACCATCAATCCACCCAAAGTATCTTTATATTGTTCAGCCTTGGCTTTTAAATCTTCCATGTTAATGCTGCCATCTTCATTGTTCTTCACCACTACCACTTTCATACCAGCCATTACAGCACTGGCAGGATTGGTACCATGTGCCGATGTTGGAATTAAAACCACATTTCTATGAGCATTGCCATTGGCTTTATGATAATCCATAATGGTTAACAAACCTGCATACTCACCTTGTGCACCACTATTGGGTTGTAAACTGCAAGCATCAAAACCTGTAATGTTTACTAAGTAAGCTCCCAACTCATCAATAATTTGTTTGTAACCTTCAGCTTGGTTTGCAGGAACAAAAGGATGCAATCCACTAAATTCAGGCCAACTTACCGGTATCATTTCCGTTGCAGCGTTCAACTTCATGGTACAACTTCCTAAAGAAATCATGCTGGTGTTTAAACTCAAATCTTTATTCTCCAATTGTTTAATGTAACGCATCATTTGGCTTTCGCTATGATGTGTGTTAAATACAGGATGCGTTAAATAAGCTGAAGTTCTTACAGCATAAGGTGGGATAGACGTAAGTGTACTTTCACTATCAAATTCAATTTCGGCTTCATTTTGTCCTAAGCTTTCTGCAAAAACATATACAATATCCAATACATCTTTTTGGCTGGTAGTTTCATCTAAACTAATACCAATATGTGTATTATCAATATAACGGAAATTAATTTGATTTTTTTCTGCTATAGGTAAAATCGTTGCAGCATTCGCTTCAACAACAATTGTATCAAAATAAGCAGTATTGATATTTTTAAAACCAAGTTCAGCTAGAGATTCACTCAACACTTGTGTAAGTGTAGCAACCCTTGTAGCAATATTTTTCAAACCCTCAGCTCCATGATATACTGCATACATAGCAGCCATATTGCTTAACAAAGCCTGTGCAGTACAAATATTAGAAGTTGCTTTTTCACGTTTAATGTGCTGCTCACGTGTTTGCAAAGCCATACGCAAAGCTCTGTTGCCTTGAGCATCAATACTAACACCAATAATACGTCCTGGAACACCACGTTTAAATTCTTCTTTAGTAGCAAAAAATGCAGCATGTGGACCACCATAACCCATTGGCACACCAAAACGTTGAGCACTACCTACTGCAACATCAGCACCTAATTCTCCTGGAGCAGTTAATAAAGTTAATGCCAATAAATCAGTTGCCATTACCACATAACCACCAACAGCATGTACATTGGCAATAAAGCCTCTGTAATCTTCAATGCTGCCTAAGTTGTTAGGGTATTGAACAATTGCACCAAAATAGGTATCGTCTAATAATGCGTTTTTAAAATCACCAATTACAATTTCTATATTTATAGGAGTTGCTCTTGTTTGTAATAGATCTTTGGTTTGTGGCAACACATTTGCGTCGACAAAGAATTTATTTTTTTTAGTAGTATCACCATTGTGAAACAACATGTTCATGGCTTCTGCAGCAGCAGTTGCTTCATCTAATAAAGAAGCGTTGGCCAAAGGCAATCCTGTTAAATCGGTTACCATGGTTTGAAAGTTCAATAAACTTTCTAAACGGCCTTGAGAAATTTCTGCTTGATAAGGTGTGTACTGCGTATACCATCCTGGGTTTTCAAACACATTTCGCAAAATTACACTTGGTGTAATGGTGCCATAATAACCTTGACCAATATAGGTTTTGTACAATTTATTTTTTGCAGCAACAGTTTTCAATTCGTTCAAATATTCAAACTCACTAATCGCCGCAGGTGTATTTAAAGGTTCTGCCAAACGAATACCAGCAGGCACTGTTTGGTCTATCAATTCATCTAAACTATTTACACCAATGGTTTGCAGCATAGCTTGTGTATCAGCAGCATCGGGTCCATTGTGTCTTCTTTGAAATTCTGTGTTTTGTAATTGGAAAAGATTCATATTCCTGATTTAGATTTTTTATTGTGTTACAAGCGATAGAACAAGAATCAGGCTTCAGTGGCGTCGCACTCTTCAACTGTTGAAATAAACTGAACAAGAAAAGAAAACGGTCAAAATTGCCTGAATTCAATCACTAAAATTCGCCGCAAATGTACAAGCTAATTACAGCACAACGAATGAATTGTTTAATTTGGGGATAGGATGTGAATGCAAGTTTCAGTATTTTAGAGTTTCAATTAAGTTTATGCAAATAACTCACTGCTCTAATTGTAACCATCTTTTAGCAGAAAACTATCAATTTTGTCCGCATTGCAGTCAAAAAAAGTCAATCCACAGCTTTACTATAAGTCATTTACTCCACGAATTTTTTCATGCATTTACGCATGCCGACAAAGGCATTTTATTTTTAATTAAAGAAATGGCATTGAGACCAGGTTTGGTGTTAAAAGAGTACATTATTGAAGGTAAACGCAAAAAGTATTTTAATCCCTTTACTTTTTTATTAATTATATTGGGTTTTACTGTTGTTATAAATTCTTATTTACATCCATTTACTCAAGAGATGAAACCTGAGATGACGGAGGCAATAAAAAAACTACCCCCTGAAAAACAAAGAACTGCTTTGAAGATTGCAGAAAAGTCGAGAATAGTGAATGAGTTTTTTGAAAAAAAGTCTAATTGGGTAACCTTACTTTCTACGCCTGTTATAAGTTTTGTATTCTGGTTTATGTTTAGAAGAAGAGGATTGAACTATGCCGAGCATTTAGTGGCTTATGTATTAATGATTGGTTTTTTAATGCTTTTTACCACCATTACTTTAACACCTTTAATGAGTTTAACAAAAGGCACCATCTATCATTATTGGATTGTGGTTTGTAATTTAATTTTTCAGCTATTGTATTTTGCTTGGGGTTATAAAGGCTTTCTAGATTTACAAACTAAAAAAGAATTATTTCATGTAGCTCTTGCTGGTTTTTTAGGCATTTTGTTATGGGTAATTGTTTCTATATCAGCAGTATTTATTTATTTTTTTCTTTTTTAGCCTTTTTCTAATTTCCTCACTGTTTTGTATACTGTTATCAGGGCTATAACCTTGAGGCCAAAGAAATATTTTTGAATTAACCCATTGACAGGATTACTTCAAAGAAAAATCACAAAATCACCACATTATCTCATCATCATATTATCTCATCATCATATTATCTCATCATCATATTATCACATTATCATATTATCACATTATCATATTATCACATCATCAAGTTTCTTTAATTTAAAAAACTAATGCATCTCATTTTTTCTGCACAGCAATGTACAGTACTTTGTTTGTATAATTGTTTATTCTATGATACATCCTTATAATTATACCACAGCAGAAAATGCTTTACAAGTTATTAAAAGTGGAGATAGAGTTTTTGTACATGGTAGTGCCTGTACACCTTTATTATTGTTACAAGAGTTGGCAAAACAAAAAAATAGATTAGAAAATGTAGAAATTGTTTCTATAACCCTACAAGGCGATATTGAAATTGCTAAACCTGGTTACGAAAATTCTTTTCATATCAATTCATTATTTGTATCAGAACCCATTCGGTTAGCTGTAAAAGAAGGAAGAGCCGATTTTATACCAGCTTTCTTAAGTGATATACCAGATATGATTAGAACTGTTTTGCCTATAGATGTTGCGTTGGTGCAAGTGTCTCCTCCCGACAAACATGGCTATTGCTCTTTAGGTGTATCGGTTGACGTAGCTCGTACTGCAGTGAATACGGCTAAATATGTAATTGCTCAAGTAAATCCTCAAATGCCACGTACTCATGGCGATGGCATGATTCATACTGATAGATTTACAGCATTGGTTTTTCATGACCAGCCCTTACATCAAGTTGATTATGGTGCAAAAACCACCCCTCTTGAATTAAAAATTGGAGAAAATGTTGCAGCTCTTATTGAAGATGGTAGCACATTGCAAATGGGTATTGGCACTATTCCAGATGCTGTATTAAAATCATTGTTCACCCACAAAAACTTAGGTGTTCATACTGAAATGTTTAGCGATGGCATTATTCCACTATTTGAACAAGACATTATCAATAATTCTAAAAAGAAAATTCACCCCAATAAAATGGTTACTGCATTTGCTTTAGGTACACAAAAATTATACGATTATGTAAATGATAACCCTGCTGTACAATTTTTAGATATTGATTATGTAAACGATCCACATGTTATACGTAGAAACCCAAAAGTAATTGCCATTAACAGTGCTGTAGAAGTTGATATTACAGGGCAAATTTGTGCCGATAGTATTGGCACCTATCAATATAGTGGTATTGGTGGTCAAATGGATTTCATGCGTGGTGCAGCTTTAAGTGAAGGTGGCAAACCCATTATTGCCATTACCAGTAGAACCAACAAAGGCACTCCTCGTATTGTTCCTTTTTTAAAAGAAGGTGCAGGTGTTGTTACTACTCGTGGTCATGCCCATTACATAATTACAGAGTATGGTGTTGATTACTTGTATGGAAAAAATTTACTACAAAGAGCCAAAGAACTCATCAATATTGCTCATCCAGATGATAGAGAAATGCTTACAAAACAATGTTTTGAGCGATTTAAAGTATTTACATAAATGAATTGTGAGTGGTGAATGGTGAATCCTTAGTGGGAACTTCATTCCCATGTCATGTCGACGATAGGAGACATGACATTGTTTTAAAAACGTGAATCGTAAATCGCTAGTGGGGAAGTTAAACACATCTTCAATAAATCGAAAAAAAGCAGTTAGGAGATAATACGAAAACGTATTCATAAAAAAATTACAACCCCAACTTTTCTATAGCAACTTGTGCTGCTACCTGACTTGCGTCTTTCTTATTATATCCTTTTCCTTGGCTTAGAATTTCTCCATCTAAAACCGTATTAATAATAAAAGTTCGGCGACCATTATTCAGTTTTTCTTCTACTAAATCAAACGTAAGTACTTTGCCATTTTTAGCTGCCCAACCAATGAGTTTATTTTTAAGATTGATATCAATGGCTTCTAAATCGTCTACAAACATGTGGGGAATAACAATTTGCCTCAACACCCATTGTTGGGTTTTTCTATAGCCCTTATCTAAATAAACTGCTCCTACAATTGCTTCTAAAGTATTGCCAAATATTTGGCTATTGCGTAAACTGTTATCAAATTTATTAAATAGTGTAATTTTCTTCAATCCCATTTTTACAGCAATGTCATTCAATTGCTGTCTGTTCACCATTTTGCTTCTCATCTCGGTTAAAAAGCCTTCACCTTTGTATGGATAACGTTTAAACAAATAATCGGCCACAATGCCACTTAAAATTGCATCGCCCAAATATTCTAAACGTTCATTGTTTTCATCGGGAGCATCTTTTACGCTTCTATGGCTAAGTGCAGCATTGTACAATGCAATATTACCAGGCTTTAAGCCTAAAATATTTTCTACCTGCTTATCGAAGGAAGTTTTTTTAGCTGAATTAAATAATAGTCTGATAAACCGCAAAATGAAATGATTTTTTCTAATAATATTTTAAAACAACGATCCGACTAAGTTACAATAAAACCTATTCTCCAAACAAAAATGCAAATCAACTTTTGATTTGCATTTTAAAAAACTAATTCAGTATAATTAATCTTTATATTTTTTTACAATTACGCAGGCATTATGACCACCAAATCCAAACGTATTGCTTAATGCAGCATTTACTGTACGGTATTGTGCCTTATTAAACGTAAAGTTTAATTTGCTATCAATTTCAGGATCATCGGTAAAATGATTAATGGTTGGTGGCACAACATCATGCACTACAGCCATTATACTTGCAATAGCTTCTAGGGCTCCTGCTGCTCCTAAACAATGCCCAGTCATACTTTTGGTAGCACTAATATTTAATTTATAAGCATGTTCTCCAAATACTTCTGTTACTGCTTTAATTTCTGCACCATCGCCTACTGGTGTACTTGTACCATGTGTGTTAATGTAGTCGATTTCTGTTGGTTGCATGTAGGCATCATCTAAAGCAGCTAACATCACATTTTTTGCACCCAACCCGTCTGGATGAGGAGCAGTTATATGATGTGCATCTGCAGTTGCACCACAGCCAACTACTTCACAATAAATTTTGGCTCCACGTGCTTTTGCATGTTCTAATTCTTCTAAAACCAACATACCTGCACCTTCTCCCATTACAAAACCATCTCTATCTTTATCGTAAGGTCTAGAAGCGGTTTTTGGGTCGTCATTTCTTTCGCTCATGGCTTTCATGGCATTAAAACCACCAACACCAGCTTCGCTAATTACAGCTTCGCTACCACCTGTTAAAATAATATCGGCTTTACCTAAACGCAATAGATTAAAGGCATCCATAATAGCATTGGTACTGCTTGCACATGCACTAACAACGGCAAAGTTGGGTCCACGTAAATTATGACGCATACTAATTTGACCAGCTGCAATATCCAATATCATTTTTGGAATGAAGAAAGGATTGAAACGTGGTGTGCCATCGCCTTTTGCAAACTCTTGTACTTCGTGTTGAAAGGTGATTAAACCACCAATACCACTTGCAAAAACCACTCCTACTCTATCGGGATTAATATTTTCTTTATTTAAACCAGCATCGGTCATTGCTTGATCACTTACTACAAGTGCAAACTGTGTAAAACGATCAATTTTTCTGGCTTCTTTTCGATCCATAAACTCGGTTGGATCAAAGTTTTTTACTTCACAAGCAAACTTGGTTCTAAATTTAGAAGCATCGAAATTGGTAATCATATCGGCACCCGAAACACCTGCCAATAAATTACTCCAAAAGTCATTTACGTTATTACCTAGTGGTGTTAATGCACCAAGACCAGTAACAACTACTCTTTTTAATTCCATAGAAAAAGCATTTATTTTTTGTTTGTTCTGTATTGAACAGAACTTACAAGCCAATAGCTATCGGCTGTGTAAAGCAAAACAACAGTTACCTATTTGTAAAACAGTTGAATTTACAAATATAATACCTACAATAAGAAACCTATAAAATAGATAAATCCGCCAACTTTTGGCAAAAGCCTAAGTGTGGCGGATTAGTTACATTATTCCGATACGGAGTAAATTTTACTTGGCATGTTCTTCCAAATAAGCTACAGCTTGACCAACAGTGGTGATGGTTTCAGCTTGCTCATCAGGAATAGAAATGTTGAATTCTTTTTCGAATTCCATGATTAGCTCAACAGTATCCAAAGAATCTGCACCTAAGTCGTTGGTAAAAGACGCCTCTGTAGTTACTTCTGCTTCATCTACACCTAACTTGTCTACGATGATTTTCTTTACTCTTGTTGCGATGTCTGACATTGTAATAAGTTTTAGTTACGGTGGCAAAAATAGAGTTTTTGGTTAAAATGCAAAGAGTTTAATAAATTTTGTTTCCACAATTCTAAAATTGAACCGAAATACTGATAAATAGTGCATTTCTGGGGAGTTAAGTGGTAATTTTTGAATGAAAATTTAGGGCAAATTCTAAAAAATATGTTTTTCTTGCTTTATTTATCTAACACTTCAACAATACTTTCATTGATTATTTCAGCTATTTTTAAAAGTTCTTCTTCTGTAATAATCAATGGAGGGGCAATACGCATGCGATTGGGTGCAAATAAAAACCAATCGGTAATTAACCCTTTGGCAATACAATGTTGTATAACTGCATGATTGATGTCAAAATTTTCAAATTCAATAGCCATCCATAACCCAAAATGATGGATGGATTGTATGGCTGAATGTTTTAATTGATTGAGTAAAATATTGACTTTATGTTTTGCAGAATGGTACAATTGATCATTCAACAAAAAATCAAATGCAGCTTTTCCTGCTGCACAACTTACTGGATGACCACCAAAAGTAGTAATATGCCCCAACACAGGATTGCTGGTTAAGGTATGCATTAAAGAATGATGGGCAATAAATGCTCCTAAGGGCATGCCACCACCTAAGGCTTTACCTAATAATAAAATATCGGGTACAATCTCAAATTGTTCAAATGCCCATAAAGTTCCTGTTCGTCCAAAACCACATTGTATTTCATCTAATATTAGTAACACACAATGTTCATCACATTTTTTTCGTATTGCTTTTATCCATTCTATAGAAGGAGCAATTACACCAGCTTCGGCTTGTACAGTTTCCATTATTACACAAGCTACTGTGCTATCAATTGCATCAATAGCTACTGAACTTCCATAATTATAATGATACACTTCGGGCAATAATGGACGAAATGAATTTCTCCAATATTCATCGCCCATTACACTTAATGCACCTTGTGTACTACCATGATATGATTTGTTGAATGCAATAATTTTTGTTCTTCCAGTAACTCTTTTAGCCAATTTCATTGCACCTTCTGTGGCTTCGGCACCACTATTGGTAAAATACACACAGTTTAAAGATGCAGGTAAATAATCGGTTAATAATTTTGCATAAGTAACTTGAGGTTGCTGAATAAATTCGCCATATACAATTAAGTGCATGTATTGCTCTGCTTGTGCTTGTACTGCCTGAACAACCATTGGATTGGAGTGACCAATATTGGCTACACTAAAACCTGAAATTCCATCTATGTATTGTTTGCCATCTACATCATACAGATAAATGCCATTGGCTTTTACCATTTCTATACCAATTGGAGCTGGCGATGTTTGTGCAACATGTGATAGAAAAAGCTGACGAGTATTCATGAGGCAAAGATGATTGATTTTTTTCCAAAGATGACAGATTTAGGATGACAGATGACAGGCAAGAGACGATGTAAGATGGAATATTTCACACTACATCAAATCATCTTTCTCGTAACGTGTAATTAATCCATTTAAAATTCTTAAACATTCATCTAATAAGATTGAAAGCTGATTAAATTTTTCTTCTGAAATGTATCCAACCATTAATGCAATATTTAACTGAGTTTCTAACTCGTATAAGGAGCCTCTTGCTATATGTAAAAAGTGACTAGTATCTTTCTTTGTTTTTCTACCACATCCCTCTGCTATGTTACTAGGTACTGAAATTGCTGACCTTTTGGTTTGAGCAGTTAATGCAAATAGCTCTTCTTTTGAATAAAGTTTTGTAATTGCATATACCTCTTTTAGCAAAAACATTGCTTTTTGCCATACTAGTAAATTTTTATAGTTAGTCATATCATTTATTATTGAAGTTAAAGTTACATTTGAAGTAGTTTTATACGCATATAAAATTGTTAACCAGTCAACCAAACTGTTATCTGTCAACTATCATCTGTCAACATTTAACCCTAAACCCTAAACCAATCACATGGCCTACATACTTACCATTCTAGAAAAAACACCACAATTTGGAGAAGATTGTTTTATTGCACCAAACGCTACTATTGCAGGAGATGTTGAAATGGGCAATCAATGCAGTATTTGGTTTAATGCTGTACTACGTGGCGATGTGAACTCTATAAAAATGGGCAATAAAGTAAATGTACAAGATGGTGCTGTTATACATTGTACTTACCAAAAAAATGCTACGCATATTGGCAATAATGTGTCTATTGGTCATAATGCTTTAGTACATGGTTGCACCATACACGATAATGTACTGATTGGTATGGGAGCAATTGTAATGGATAGGTGTATTGTACACAGCAATAGTATTGTGGCAGCAGGGGCAGTTTTAACCGAGGGAACAGTGGTTGAAGAAGGTACCATTTATGCTGGTGTGCCTGCTAAAAAAGTAAAAGATATTTCAAGTGAGTTAATTCATGGCGAAATAGATCGAATAGCCAATAATTATATTAAATATGCAAGTTGGTTTGAAGAATACAATGATGCCGTAAAATAAATTGCACATAACAATCGTTATTAGTTACACGATTGTTTTTTGCCTAAATAAATACTCAACGCTTGTTGCAATAGCATACATTGTTAAAACCAGTAACTTAGCACAGCTCAAAACATAAAGGAATGAAAATAATTAAATCGGTTGTAGTTATAATTTTAATTACAACTACCTTAAGTTCTTGCAACTTTTTTAGAAATCTTTTTGGTGGTGGTGCCAATAAAAATGGCTGCCCAACAAGTGTAAACAATGTAGGGGCTGAAAAATTAATGGATGGCTATAAACCCAAAAATAAAGAAGAAGCAAAAGCCATTAAAAAAGCTAAAAAAGCTGAAATGAAAGCCATAAAAAAGAATCCATACATGTATTAATTGTTGGGTGTTGTATATTTTTAAAATCCTATTATTCAATAAAAACCAATATCTATGAGCTATCAATTAACATCGCCAGTTGGCACACTTGAAGCAGTTATTGATGATAACTGTGGCATGAAAAAATTTAATAGCATTGCCAATATGCTTTTAAAAGAATTGAAAGTAAAATTTTTAGGCAAACAAGATGATAGTGATACCGTAGATTGGCATTTTAAATACAAAGGACATCCGCTTACTTTGCATTATAATATTTACAATGGAGTTTCGGTTTTTACACAAAATCGTAAAGACAATGAAGCGGTAACTGAAGTTGCCAAATATTTAGAAAGCAGAGCATATTAGTACTTAAAGAGCAATAGAAGATTAGCAATAAATTAGCAATGCCATTTGAACAATCAAATGGCATTGTTATTAAAATACTCTTCAAACTATTTTACGCCAATTCTCTTTGTAAAATACTGCTAATTAAAGTACTTTTTGTTTCATTGTATTTTTTAGCAGCCGCAATAAAACTTACAAATAAAGGTGCAGGACGTTCTACGGTACTTTTTAATTCTGGATGATATTGTACCCCAATAAAAAATGGATGATTGGGTAATTCTACAATTTCAACTAAACCAGTTGCAGGATTTTTTCCACTTGCCACCATTCCAGCTTTTTCATAAGCCTCTAAATAATCGTTATTAAATTCATAGCGATGGCGATGACGTTCTGTAATATTCAACTCACCATAAATTGTATGTGCTAAACTACCTTCTTGTATTTCACAAGGATAAGCACCCAAACGCATAGTGCCTCCCATCATTTTAATTTTCTTTTGTTCTTCCATCATATTAATTACCGGATTGGTAGTATTGGCATCCATTTCTACACTATGTGCATCGGTTAATCCCATAACATTTCTACCATATTCAATAACAGCCATTTGCATACCCAAACAAATACCAAAAAACGGCAAACCTTGTTCTCTTGCATATTGTACAGCAATAATTTTTCCATCAATACCTCTAGTACCAAATCCTGGTGCAACCAATAGCCCATCTAAGCCTTCCAATTTTTCAGCTACATTTTCTTTGGTAATAAACTCGCTATGTACATTTAATACTTGCACTTTTACTTCATTCATGGCACCTGCATGAATAAAGCTTTCTAATATAGATTTATACGCATCTTGTAACTCAACATATTTTCCAATTAAACCAATGGTAACTTTTGATTTCGGATATTTCAATTTATCTAAAAACACTTTCCATTTATCCAATTGGGGCTCGGCAAATTCTTTAATGTTTAATTTCTTCATCACGTACAAATCCAATCTTTCTCTCAACATTAGTAAAGGCACTTCATAAATAGTGCTAGCATCCATTGCTTCAATTACAGCTTCAAGTTTTACATTACAAAACAAGGCAATTTTTCTGCGTATATCATTACCCAATGGTTCTTCTGTTCTACAAACAATTACATCTGGATGTACCCCTGTTTCACTCAACATTTTTACACTATGTTGTGTAGGTTTTGTTTTTAACTCTTTAGCTGCTTTTAAATAAGGTACTAAAGTTAAATGCACCACTACAACATCTTCTTCGGGCAACTCCCATTGTAACTGACGAACAGCTTCTATAAAAGGTAAACTCTCAATATCGCCAACAGTTCCACCTAGTTCAGTAATTACAATATCGTATTCCCCTGTTTTACCAATCAATTGCATACGGCGTTTAATTTCATCGGTAATATGGGGTACAACTTGTACGGTTTTTCCTAAAAAGTCGCCTGCACGTTCTTTATTAATCACTGTTTGATAAATACGACCAGTGGTAACATTGTTGGCTTGTGTAGTATTGATGTTTAAAAAACGTTCATAGTGGCCTAAATCTAAATCGGTTTCAGCACCATCTTCAGTTACAAAACATTCGCCATGTTCATAAGGATTCAATGTTCCAGGATCTACGTTTATATAAGGGTCAAATTTTTGAATAGTCACTTTAAAACCCCTTGCCTGCAACAACTTTGCTAAACTTGCTGCAATAATGCCCTTACCTAAACTACTGGTTACACCACCTGTAACGAAAATATATTTTGTCATAAAAAAAATTTGTCTTATTGGTTACACCAATAAGTTTTATTATTAAGAATAGTATGTAGTAAACTATGTTGCTACTATTATGTTTTAAAGCCTGTACTGAGCGAAGTCGAAGTATCGCACCCTTCAACGTTCTTCGCTTTACTGAACAATAAGTACGCTAAAACCAAAGCTGTACTTTGTTTCAATAAATTTCTTTGACCTATAAAATTTGGAATTTTGAAAGAGAAAACTTTCAGAGGTCATACAAACCTACACTAAAAAAATCATTCACCGAAATTGTAAAAACAATCTCAACCTTTTTACACAATAAGTGTTAGCTTCCCGTGTACATCTTTATTACACAAACCAACTATTATGAAGAAAATACTTTTACTATCCGCCGCTGCTTTTGTAACTGCATCATTGCTTAGTTATACTTTTAGAAAGCCAGAACCCAAGTTTTTAACCCCTGAATGTTATATCAGTTGTTTCAATGCCGAAACCAGAGAAATGATTCAAGCCGATGCAGCTAAACCCGGTTTTGATATGTTACATCCAGTTCCTAAAAATTTCATCTTAGAAAACCCCTTAGGCGAAACTGTTCAATTTGCAGCAATAGACGGCAAAAATGCACAAGGCTATTTTATTAAAAGCAAAAAGAAAAGCAATAAATGGTTGTTTGTTATACAAGAATGGTGGGGCTTAAACGATTACATTAAAAAAGAAGCCGAAACTTTTTATGGCGATTTAGACAATGTAAACGTTTTAGCCATTGATATGTACGATGGCAAAGTTGCTACAACCCGTGATAGTGCAAGTATTTATATGAGAAGTGCTACTGCTGCAAGATTAGAAAATATTGTAAAAGCTGCTATTGCTTATGCAGGTGCTGATGCTAAAATTTATACAGTAGGTTGGTGCTTTGGTGGTGGTTGGAGTTTACAAAGTAGTTTATTGGCTGGTAAACAAGCAGGTGGATGTGTTATGTATTACGGGCGACCAGAAAACAATGTTGAGCGTTTAAAAAATATTAATTGTGATGTAATTGGTTTTTTTGGTACACAAGACAAAGGCATACCTATGGAAACTGTAGATGCTTTTGAAAATAATATGAAAACTGCTGGAAAAAACATTAGCATTCATAAATATGAAGCAGGTCATGGTTTTGCCAACCCAAGTAATCCTGTTTTTAATAAAGATGCTAAAGAAGATGCACATGCAAAAGCCATTGCATTTTTAAAAGCTAGAATGTAATTTATAGTCACTCGGTGAATTTGAATGAATTTAAATTCAATGAATCTTCTACATACTTAGATGAAAAACCTATACATTTCATGCAGCAAATCCTTTTCTTTGCTGCATGAAATTGTTTTTTATACGCTATACCAAACTATTGTTTATTTGGTTGCAACTACATAGAATATTTAGTTTCTTAAGTGGCTTCTTTGGCAACATGTATTACTTAACCAAGTTTTCCCAATGGGCTTTTGCAAATAGAAAAGTTGCTTATAATGATTTTCCAAGTAAGTGGAATTATTCTAAACGCAATGCCATGTATAAATGGGTAATTGATAATGAGCAACTCTCTAAACCCATTAACTATATTGAATTTGGTGTAGCTGCTGGTCATTCTTTTAAATGGTGGCTCGAACAAAATAAAGATGCCGAAAGTACATTTTATGGCTTCGATACATTTGATGGTTTGCCAGAAGATTGGGGTCCATTTAAAAAAGGTTCATTCAGCAATGCAAATGAATTACCAGTAATTAATGATGCTAGAGGAAAATTTTATAAAGGCTTATTTCAGCAAACAGTTCCAAGTTTTGTAAAAGAATTAGATAATAGTAAAAGAAATGTATTAATGATGGATGCCGATTTGTACAGTGCTACTTTATATGCACTTACTTCATTAGCTCCATACTTAAAAAAAGGAGATATCATATTCTTTGATGAGTTTGTAGTACCCACACATGAGTTTAAAGCGTTTTTAGATTTTACGCAATCGTATTACATAAAGCTAGAGTTAATTGCAGCAGCCAATAACTATTATTTTACTGCTTTTAAAGTTGCTGAATAATCTTTTACCTTAGCTATACTTTTTACCACAAAATGTTGGTCATGAAAAAAATTGTCTGTGCATTATTGGTGTTGTTGGGTTTACAAACTCAAGCACAAGTAATTAATGATAGAAACTTAAGCCAAAATGCCAATGGCAATAGCAGTAGTAATCGTTTTAGAAATAATCAGTTTGTAGATGAGAGTAAAAACAAATTATACAACTATGATTATGTAGAACGTAAACCTGTTTTTCCTTTTGGTGGCGATACTTTACGTAATATTTATTTAGCCAATTTCTTAGGCTTCGATTCTTTGGCAGCAAGAGCAATAGACAAAGCAGATACTGGCAAATACATTCGTGTACATTTTGAATTTATTTTAGACGAATATGGCATACCCTACGAACCTAAGTTTTTATATGTTGGTAGTACTCGTTATGCAAGTGGAAGTGGCGATAAAAAGTTGAAATACTTTGATGATATTAAGCCCTACTTTCAAAATGCAGTTACAAAAATGATTAATAAATTACCCAATTGGAAACCTGCCTTACAAAACAATAAACGAGTACATTGTATTGTAAAAGATTATTTTCAGTTTTGGTTGGGTATGGGGCCAGAACCCTTGTAAATACTATATTTCATGAAAGTAACAGGCTTCTCGTTTATAAAAAATGCAGTAAAATTTGACTTTCCCATTCAAGAGGCATTGCTTTCTATTTTACCATTGTGCGATGAAATAATTGTTGCAGTGGGCGATTGTACTGATGGCACAAGAGAACTGGTTCAAGCCATTCATCCTACCAAAATAAAAATTATTGATACCGTTTGGAATCCCAATTTAAATAGAGATGGCATTGTACTAGCCGATGAAACCAACAAAGCTTTACAAGCAGCATTTGCAACAGACAGTGATTGGCTAATCTATATTCAAGGAGATGAAGTGTTACATGAAAATGGATACACAGCTATACAACAAGCCATGCAGCAGTATAAAGATGATGAACGTGTAGATGGATTGTTATTGCATTATCATCATTTTTATGGTAGCTATGATTATATTGCTACATCGTCTCACTGGTATAAAAATGAAATACGCATAATAAAAAACAACAACAGTATTTACAGTTATAAAGATGCACAAGGTTTTAGAAAAGGCAATAATGAAAAGTTGAAAGTAAAACCTGTAAATGCATACATGCACCATTATGGTTGGGTGAAGGAGCCTAAAACTATGATGGATAAACGAAAAGAAGGAGTGAAGTTTTGGGAGGGTGAAAAGTATACAGAAGAATACGACAAAACTGATTTAGGTGATTATGACTTTGCTCAAATAGATTCTTTGGCTTTGTATAAAGGCAAACATCCAACAGTAATGCAGCAAAGAATACAACAAGTAAATTGGAAATTCAATTACGATTTAAGTTTTAACAATACTACACTAAAAGACCAATTTAAAAATTTGTTATTCAAGCTAACGGGTAAGCGTTTTTTTGAATACCAGAATTATAAAATTATTTAACCCTTTACTATGGCAGCCTGCATCATTTGTTCTAATGAACAAAACAATACAACCCATGCAATACAAGAATTACAATTGGGTTTAAAAGAAGTATTTCATTATCAATTATGCAGTAATTGTGGCACCATGCAGTTGTTAGATGTGCCACAAGATTTGGGCAAATATTATCCCAATGAAGATTACTATTCTTTTAATTTAAAACTTGAAATAAAAGAAAAGCCCGATACATTAAGAAAAATAAAAACAGATTACTTACTCTTTGGTAAACAACCCATTCTAGGTGGACTATTAAGTATTGGTTATAAAATGAATGAATTGTACGACTGGGTTAAATTTACCAAAGCTCAATACAATGATGCCATTTTAGATGTAGGCACTGGCAATGGAAGTTTATTGGCAAAACTTTTTAATATTGGTTTTACCAACTTAACAGGCATTGATCCTTTTATTAATGAGAGTAAAGATTATGGGAGTATTAAAATTTTAAAGCAAGATATTTTTGAAGTAGAAAAACAGTATGATGTAGTGATGATGCATCATTCGTTAGAACATATGTTCGAGCCACTGAAAGCATTGCAACAAGTGTATAAAATTACCAAACCAGGGGGAAGAGCATTAGTACGTGTACCTATTATGGGTAATTATGGCTGGAAAACTTATGGTGAATTTTGGTGTGGTGTAGATGCACCACGACATATTTTTATTCCTTCTGAAAATGGATTAAAGCAATTAGTAACCGAAGCTGGATTTACCATCGAAAAATTTTATTACGATAGTTTCGATTATGTTATTTGGGCAAGTGAGCAATACAAAAAAGGTATGGCATTGCATGACCCTAAGAGTCATTTAATCAATGAAAAAGAAAGCATGTTTACAAGAGAACAACTGAAAGCTTTTCGTAAAAAAATGATTGAAGAAAATGCAAAAGGCAATGGCGATATGGCGGCTATTTATTTGTATAAACCGTTGTAAAATCAATAGGTAGACTTAGTGATTGGCGAATAGTGAGTGGTAAGTGGGTTAAGGTTTATGCTTAGTAATTCGGCTTAAAAAACATCTTCATACAAAATAATTTTTTTCGAAAAGTAGGCTTCTTTTTACTCACTAAAATATCATCATAATATTTGAAGAAAAATGCACTGCGTTTGAAACTCCATTTCTGATGAAAATGTTCAATCATTTTTTGTAAAATGAGTTTTGTACGTTCATCTTTAATTGGTGCAGTTGCCAATGTTTTTAATTCATTCAATTTAAATTCAAACTGGGTTTGAATACTTTCTTTTTTCTTTTTGTTTTTTGAATCTCTAGTTCCAATAGTATTGGTTTCATGTTGACGATACTTCACCAAAGTTTTATCAACAAACTTAATTCCATTATTACCGGCAGCACAAAAGCCAATCCATAAATCAAACAACATTTTTGGTGGAAATGGTAATATATTTTGAACAAATTCCTGTTTCATCAAAATGGTATGACCTGGAACAGAATTAGATAATAAAAAAGGAGCTCCACTATAATAGGTTTTCATATTCATGATAGTGGTGAAAGATTTGTTGAGTGATTGTCCACTTGCGTCAACCAATAAAGAATTAGAATACACTGCATCATGTTCTCCAATTTCGTTCACTAGTATTTCAATTTTATTCAATTCCCAAATATCATCTTGATCTGAAATAGCAATAAATTCACCTGAACATTCTTGAATAGCAACTTCAAAAGTTTTGGTTACACCGCTATTTTGTTCATTTACATACAAACGTATAAAAGGGTATTCTTGCTGATATTGTTCAACAATTTCAACAGTGTTATCTTTAGAACAATCATCTACAATCACAATTTCTAGATTGTTATAAGTTTGATGAATAATAGATTGTAATTGCTCTTCAATATACTTAGCACCATTATAAGTAGCCATTGCTATTGAAACGAGTGGATTGCTTTTTTGCATAATCAATAAAAAACAAAGTTAACTGTTGCATGGAAAGTTTATAGTTTAAAAATATACGACGAACAGAAAAATGAAACTTATTTTTATACTTCGAAAAAACAATACATGCATATTTTAATTGTAGCCGATTGTAAAATTCCCGTAACAAAATATGGTGGAATTGAAAGAATGATTTGGTGGCTTGGTAAGCATTTAGTGCAACAAGGGCATACAGTAAGTTATGTGGTACAAAAGGGTTCTTCTTGTTCGTTTGCAAAAGTGTACGAGTTAAAAAAAGAAATTCCATTTCAACAACAAATTCCAACTGGTATTGATATTGTACATTACAATGGTTATGCCGATGGTGCTATTACCACTCCATTTGTAGTTACAGAGCATGGCAATATAAATGATACATCAGTAAAGTTTCATCCAAACTCAATTTTTGTTTCTCAAAATCATGCTCAACGCTTTGGAGCAACTGCCTTTGTACACAATGGATTAGATTTTGATGATTACGATAAACCCAACTTCAACATAAAAAGAAATTACGTTCACTTCTTAGCCGATGCAGCATGGAAAGTAAAAAATGTAAAAGGAGCCATTAAAATTGCTAAACAAGCCCATGAAAAACTAGCTGTATTGGGTGGTGTTCGTTTTAATTTCAATATGGGCATACGCATTACATTAGATACACATGTGAATTTTTATGGTAAAGTTGGCGGGCAACAAAAAATGCAATTGCTAAATGGTTCTAAAGCATTGTTATTTCCTGTATTATGGAATGAGCCTTTTGGTATTGCTATTACAGAAAGCTTGTACTATGGTTGCTCAGTATTAGGTACTCCTTTTGGTAGTTTGCCTGAATTAGTAAATAGTGAGGTTGGATTTTTATCGAATAGTTATAGTGAATTATCAGATGCCCTAAAAAATATTCAGCAGTATAATAACAAGCATTGCCACGATTATGTAGTTGCCAACTTTTCAGCAAAAAAAATGGCTGATGAATATTTAGCCATGTACGAAAAAGTATTGAATGGTAAACCACTTAATACAAAACCTCCACAACTCATTGAAGCAGTTCCTAAATATTTAGAAATGGTGGAGTAATATGAATCGGAAAAAAGTTAGCGTTTTTGTATATTTACAAAAAGTAAAGAAATGATAATTGAAAGAACATCTAAAGAAGTAGTTTTTCGTTTACCGTCTTCTACTAAGTTAAAAGACTTGCAAGAAATTGCTAACTTATTTGCTTTTAAAGAAATAGCACAAAAGTCGAAAGCAAGCCAAAAAGATGTAGATGCATTGGTAAAAAAAATTAAAAAAGGACGTTGGGGTAAGACAAAAGAAAAATTAAGTTTATGAGAATTGTTGTAGATACAAATATTGTATTTAGTGCCATACTCAATACAAACAGTAAAATTTCAAAAATTATTCTACAACCAAAATCTAAACTAAACTTTTATTCAACAGACCAACTCCAAAACGAGATAGCCGAACATTAGAGTAAACTCAAGAAAATAGGCAAATACACTGATGTTGAACTTCATAAAACATCTTCATTAATTATCTCTAAAATCAAATTCATTAGTGTACAATTAATTCCAAGAAATGTATTTATTGCAGCTGAAACATTAACTAGTGATATAGATATTGACGACACAGAGTTTGTAGCTCTTACTGAACATATTCAAGGTAAACTTTGGACTGGAGATAAAGAATTAATAAAAGGATTAAAAAAGAAAAATTGGGAAAAGATAGTATCTACAGATGATTTGTATAAAATCATTTCAATTAGATAATTCTATTAAAAGCAATTTTATTTAGCTGAAATAAAATCTATCTAATACTATATATTATGATTATGGCAGTTATTTAGCAATGGTACTGCAAATTCTGTTTAGATATAAAATAGTAAATTGCAGCAATTTTAAATTTATGAGTGAAGTAAGAAAATACACACCTAAAGTGTGGGAAAAAGTTCCTTGTCCGTTTTGCTTAAATGAACAATCAAAACTATTTGAAAAATTTGGTTCCGAATTACAATATCAATATGTACAATGCAATAATTGCAGCTTAATATATCAATCCCCAAGACCAAAATACGATCAGGATTTCATTGATGCAGCCTACGGTGCTTATTATCAATTTAATGAAAATCTAGACCTCAACGAAACCACAGAAGTTTCACAATCGGGTGTACAACTTTTTGCAGAAGAACTTGAAAATCTCAGCCAATTTGATAAAGAAAAGTCGAATGTATTAGACATAGGTTCTGGCATGGGAACTTTTTTGTATGCAGCTAAAAAGCACTATAAGAAAGCAGTGGGTTTAGACATGAGTAAACAAATGGGTGAATGGGTTGCCAAAAAATTAAATGTAGAAATCTATTTTGAACAGTTTGATGATTTCAACTATCCTGAAAAATTTTCTTTGATACATATGAGCCATGTAATGGAACATATTCCAAACCCAAATGAGTGGTTACAAAAAGCAAAAAGCATGCTTACAAAAGAGGGTATCCTTGTAATTAATGTACCTAATAAATATGCATTGGCAACAAGATTTCAAAACTTATATGTGCAATTAGGTTTTAAGAAACAGGTATCTAAAGAATGGGGTAAAGATCCAGGAAGAACCCCTGATCATTTATTTGAGCCCAATACCAAAAGTATGTTGATGCTTTTAGAAAGAAATAATTTTGAAGTACTTGATTATTTCAGTTACAGCAGAAAAGATCCGGCATCTAATAAATCAATTTTCTCTAAAATATATAACCGAAATTTTAATTGGGGAAGTAATCTTTCATTCATTGTAAAAAACAAATAACAACTATTTTACTTCTTGCATTTGTACCAATTTATTATAAAAGCCATCTTTTATAATAAGTTCATCATGCGTTCCTCTTTCTACAATAGTGCCATTTTGTAAAACTATAATTTCATCAGCGGTTCTAATGGTGCTTAATCTATGTGCAATTACAATACTAGTTCTATTTTGCATCATATTGTTAATAGCATCTTGTACTAAACGTTCACTTTCAGTATCTAGTGATGAAGTTGCTTCATCTAAAATTAATATGGGAGGATTTTTTAGAACTGCTCTTGCAATGGTAAGTCTTTGCCTTTCTCCACCACTTAACTTCCCTCCTCTATCTCCAATATTGCTGTTAAAACCATCCTCTTTTTTGATAATGAATTGATGAGCGTTTGCTATTCGGGCAGCTTCTTCAATTTCACTAAATGGTGCAGTTTGATTGCCTAAAGAAATGTTGTTGGCAATGGTATCGTTGAACAAAATGGGCTCTTGTGTAACAATGCTAATTTTATCTCGTATGCTTTGTAAACTATAGTCTTTAATGTTTACTCCATCAATGAATATCTCTCCCGAAGTAACATCATGAAATCTTGGAACCAAATCCGCCAAAGTACTTTTTCCTGCTCCAGAAGAACCAACCAATGCAATGGTTTTTCCTTTAGGAATGATTAAGTTGATATTATTCAAAATCATTCTTTCGTTGTAAGAAAAAGAAACATTCTTAAATTCAATAGAATGTTCAAAAGCCTGTAATTTTTTACCATTATCATTATCATCAACAGTAATTGGAGCAAGCAAAATTTCATTCAATCTATCTAAAGTAGCAGCACCTTTTTGTACATGATAATATGCACTTGACAATGCTTTGGCTGGATTAATAATTTGAGAAAAAATGGCGACATAAGTAATAAAAGCTCCAGGCGACATGATTTGACCTGTTAATACCAATCGGCCACCAAACCAAAGTACACCACAAACAATACATATTCCTAAAAACTCAGATAATGGTGAGGCAATATCTCTTCTATATTGCATATTGGTTTTAATAACAAACATTTCATTGGTTAAACCATCTGAACGTTTTTTCATTTTTGCTTCAGCATTAAATGCTTTAATGATTCTTAGTCCTGATAAAGTTTCCTCAAGATTACTAATAATTTCGCCCCATTTAATTTGGGCAGTACTAGTTTGCTTTTTTAAAGATTTACCAATTCTACCAACAATAAAACCAGATATAGGTAAGAATATGAATACAAATAAAGTGAGTTTAAAACTTAAGAAAAATAAGAAAATAAGAATACCAATAATATTCAAAGGATCTTTAATGATGCTTTCCATTGCAGCAGTTACAGAGTTTTCTAATTCTAAAACATCACTGCCTGCTCTGCTCAAAATATCTCCCTTTTTTTGTTCAGAAAAAAAACTGATAGGAAGTTTTAAAATTTTATCATACAAAGCAATATTGTATTTTTTTGAAATAGAATATCTAACTGGTGCAAGTACATAGTAAGAGAAATAGAGAAATACATTTTTCAACAAAATCATTACAATAATAAAAATACATATTAAACCCAATGTATATTCCTTACCATTGTTTCTTACAATATTTCCCAAATAATTATACAGTGTATCTTTTAAATTATTGGTAACATCAGTTGTAGCTGTTGTATTTATTGAAGTAACTGGTTGAACAAGGTCTTTATTGCCAAAAATTAAATCCATAAATGGAGATAACATACTCAATGAAAAAAGACTGAAAACAATGGATAATAAAATAAATAGAAAGTATAAAACCATATTAAGTTTATACTCTTTTATATAACTGAATATTTTAAAAAACCGATTCATTGAGTTAAAATATAAGTTGGCAAAGTAACTACATTACACCAATTGTGCAATGAACTAAATATAAGCCTGTTACCGTTGATAAAAGAATTGAAGTTGCAGCCAACTTGTCATTATTTTTACCACAGCATCATTTTTGCCTTGAACCACACTTACAAAACAAACTATGAAAATATTAATTACTTACCTAAAGCCTCATAAATGGTTGGTATTATTGGCATTTGGATTAGCCACTATTAACCAAATTTTTTCTTTGTTCGATCCGATGTTGGTGGGTAAACTGATTGATTTATTTGCCAATCATCCCAATCACTTCGATGCTAAAAAAACATTGGCAAGAACAGAGAATGAATTTTTATTTGGAAATACAGTGCATCATGGATTGTTTTTTTATCTACTACTACTTGTAGGAACTGCAATGATTAGCCGTATTGCAAAAGCATTTCAAGATTATACGGTAAACGTAGTGATTCAAAAATTTGGAGCTAGCATTTTTACAGATGGTTTAAAACATAGCATGCGTTTACCTTTTCAAGAATTTGAAGATCAACGCAGTGGCGAAACTTTATCTATTTTAACCAAAGTACGAGCCGATACCGAAAAGTTTATTGGCTATTTTATCAATATATTTTTTGGCATTATTGTAAGTATCGTTTTCGTTTCAGTGTATGCATTCAGGTTGCATTGGAGCATTATTCCTGTGTATATGGGTGGTAGTATTTTAATTGGTTTTGTTACCAGTTTACTCAGCAAAAAAATAAAAGCCATTCAAAAAAACATAGTGAAAGAAACCACTACTTTGGCTGGCTCAACTACCGAAAGTTTACGCAATATTGAATTGGTTAAAAGCTTAGGTTTAACCAATGAAGAAGTGAATAGATTAAATAGCAATACCTATAAAATTCTAGGACTAGAACTACGAAAAGTGAAAAGCTTGCGTACCCTAAGTTTTATTCAAGGAACCATGGTAAACTTCTTACGTCAAGTAATTACGTTTACTTTATTATGGCTCATTTTTAGAGACGTATTAACTACAGGAGAATTTATTTCTTTACAGTTTTATAGCTTCTTCATCTTTGGTCCCATGCAAGAAATTGGCAACATTATTTTAAGTTATAGAGAAGCAGAAGCATCATTAAATAACTTCACTAACTTAATGAACAAACAAGTTGAAGCTAAACCTGCTGCTCCTGCAAATATTGGTATTGTGCAATCTTTAAAGTTCAATGAAGTTGAGTTTAAACATCAAACTGCTCAGTACAAAGCATTAGATAATATTTCGTTTGAAGTAAAAGAAGGAGAAACTATTGCATTTGTTGGCCCTAGTGGAAGTGGAAAAAGTACATTGGTAAAACTATTAGTTGGTCTCTACCGTCAGCAAACTGGCACCATTGAATACAATGGAATTAATAGTAACGATATTGATTTTGATGACCTCAGAACTCAAATTGGTTTTGTAACACAAGACACTAATTTATTTGCAGGAACCATCAGAGAAAATTTATTGTTTGTAAACGCCAATGCCACCGAAGCCGATTTGAATGACGCTTTACAAAAAGCCAGTTGCAATAAATTATTATCCAGAGCCGAAAAAGGCATAGATACAGTAATTGGTGAAGGTGGATTAAAGTTAAGTGGTGGCGAAAAGCAACGTATTTCAATTGCCAGAGCTTTACTACGTAAACCACATTTACTCATTTTTGATGAAGCTACCAGTGCATTAGATAGTATTACAGAAGAAGAAATTACCAATACTATTAAGCAAATTAGTGAAGAAAAAAGTCAAATCACTATCATGATTGCACATAGATTAAGTACCATCATGCATGCCGATAGAATTTTTGTACTAGAACAAGGCAAACTAGCCGAAACAGGTACTCATGCAGAATTATTGACTGAAAAAGGGTTATACTATGCGATGTGGAGACAACAAATTGGAGAAAGAAAAATGATGGCAGCAGCGATCTAGTTATAGAGTTATAGGGTTAACGGGTTAGTTAGTTATTTGTAGAAATTATTTAATTAAGGTAATGTGACTTCTGTAAAATAATTAACACGTAATCAATAATTCATAATTCGTAACTCACCCCTCTCTATCAAACTTCTTCTTAATATACTCCATCACCGAAGGATCTTCTAAGCCTTCTATATCACTCAATTCTAATTCAATGGCTTTCATGCTTAACTGAATTTCTAGCAAAGAAATGGCTAAAGAAACGGCAAACGATATTAAGCTAAATGCAAAAAATGCATGAGCCCAAAGCGTTAATTGCAGGTAAATTAAATACATACATACAATGCAAAATAAAAAGCTCAACACACCTAGAGCTTGCATATTCTTGATGAGTTTAATACGGTAACGTAGGTTTTTTATTTGACCATGAATAATGTGTTTTTGTTCATGATTCTCATACTTATCGTGTAAGCTTCTTACTCTATTACTCAAAGCCAAAAATCTGTTGGTATAAGCCAACATTACCAAGCTAATTGCAGGAAATAAAAGTGCAGGTGTATTAATTGAAATTTCCATAGTAAGATGATTAAAAAAGGTAAAAACTAAAATCTAAAAATTGAAAAACTAAATCAATAAAAAACTAAAGACTAAAAGTTAAAAACTAAACAAACTCAGCTCCAATTAATAATTACTAATTATTAATTATTAATTTATTTTGTTTCAAAGGATACAAACTCAGCGTTGCAGCAATTACAGCATACGATGGAGCTAAAATCCAACCCACAATTGGAAGAGCATGCATTATATAAAACACTATTCCGTTGCCAATGGCCAATCCTTTATGATTGCCTATAAAAAAAATACTTTCACTAGGTGTTTTTTTATGGCGTTCCATGCTATAATCTAGCATTGAAAATCCATAATAATAACATTCAATTAAAATGGCCATAATAGGTGTAAACCAACCAACAACAGGAATAAAGCTTACAATTAATATAGCAAAAATATATACTGTTTGCCAAAGGCCATTTCTAAAAGCAAGCTTCATACCTCTTACCATATCTTTTAATAATTGAGCAACACTGAAAGGATAATCTTTCCCTTCAATAATAGCTTCTGTTTTTTCACTCAAATAAGCAAAAATGGGCGAACCCACCACCAAGAAAAAGTATTTGAATAACGAGAAATAAAACAACATCATCATAACCCAAAATAAAAAGCTGCCCATGGTAATAATAAATCCCAATAATCCACTACTAATTTTATTAAAAGTTCCTTCAATTAAACGTTTAATCCACTCTAAAAAATGATTGGCAGTTTGTCCAAAAAAGTACATTCCTACAAAAAACAAAATGGCATAAATAATTCCTGGAATAATAATCCATTTCCATAATTTATGTTTCTTTATAAATTGATGGGCTTCAAAATAAGCTTGTATTGCAATAATGAGTTCTTTAAGCACTTTAGGGGTATTTTCGTTGCTAATATACGTTGCAATAAGCACAAAAATTATGCTTGAAAATAGTACACAAATATTCTGCAATGAAAATTGAAGATTTAAAAAAATTAACTCCCTCATTTTATACGCAAAAAAATGTACTTGCAGTTGCTAAAAGTTTATTGGGCAAGTTATTGGTTACACAATTCAATCATCAATTAACCATTAGCCGAATTGTAGAAACTGAAGCGTATGAAGGCATTACCGATAAAGCTTCTCATGCTTACAATAATCGCAGAACTGCAAGAACTGAAATTATGTTTGGCAATGGTGGTTTTAGCTATGTGTATTTATGTTATGGTGTACACTATTTATTTAATGTGGTTACTCATACTATCAATCATCCACATGCTGTTTTAATTAGAGCAACAGAACCCATAATAGGTATTGAATATATGCTTGAACGAACAGGAAAATTAACCTTCGACTATTCCTTAACCAAAGGCCCTGGCAATGTTGCCAAAGCAATGGGCATCACCAAATTGCATTCAGGTATTAACTTACAAAGCAATGAATTATTTATAGCCGATGATGGTTACAACGTTTCCACCAACAACATATTGGCTACCAAACGTATTGGTGTAGATTATGCTGGCGAAGATGCTTTATTGCCTTATCGCTTTATAGTAAAAGATAATTTGTATGTAAGTGGAAAGAAAAGCCAAAATATTGCCGTTTAACAATTAGCTTTGAAGCCTTTAAAACACACTGTTATGATAGTTAATTTAAGTGATAACCATACATTAGTCAGCAATTGGGTGAGTGAGTTGAGAGATGTAAATGTGCAAACCGATCGCCTTCGTTTTCGTAGAAATTTAGAACGTATTGGCGAAGTGGCAGCTTATGAAATTAGTAAAGAACTACCGTGGGCCGAAGTTGAAATTCAAACTCCACTTGGTACACATAACAGTAAAGTGTTGGCAGAACAACCTGTATTAGCTACTATCTTAAGAGCAGGTTTACCCTTGCACAATGGCATGTTGAATTATTTAGACAAAGCCGATAATGCTTTTATTTCGGCCTATAGAAAACACCATAGAGATGGCAGCTTTGAAATTAGTTTAGAGTACATGAGTTGCCCATCGTTAGAAGGAAGAATTGTAATCATCAGCGATCCAATGCTTGCAACTGGTGCATCTATTGTTAAAACAATTGCAGTATTACAAGCCGATTGGAAACCTGCTAAAATATATGTGGTTTGTGCTATTGCTAGCACTATTGGCATTGAATATATTGAACGTGAATGTGGCAATAATGTAAGTATTTGGTGTGGCGATATTGATGATGAATTAACAGCCAAAGGATACATTGTTCCAGGTTTAGGCGATGCAGGTGATTTGGCGTTTGGTTCTAAAGCACAATCGTAATTTTTAAGTTAACTAAAAGCGTTTTTAAAGAGAGCAGGAATATGGACTACAAATTCAATGAGATTGAGAAAAAGTGGCAAGACAAATGGAAAGCCGATCATGTATATAAAGTTTCTAACGAGAGTAATAAACCTAAGTATTATGTGTTAGATATGTTTCCATACCCAAGTGGTGCAGGTTTACATGTTGGTCATCCATTAGGTTATATTGCCAGCGATATTTATAGTAGATACAAACGCCTGAAAGGCTTTAATGTATTACATCCTATGGGTTTTGATAGTTTTGGTTTACCTGCTGAACAATATGCAATTGAAACTGGTCAGCATCCTGCAGAAACTACTAAAAAAAATATTGAGACTTTTAAAAAGCAATTAGATAAAATTGGTTTCTGTTACGATTGGGAACGTGAAGTACAAACCAGTGATCCCAATTATTACAAGTGGACACAGAAAATATTTTTAGAATTATTCAACAGTTGGTACAATATTCAAAAACAAAAAGCTGAACCAATCAGTGAACTTGTGAAAGTGTTTGAATTAGAAGGCAACATCCAACATCCAACATCTAACATTCAACATTTCTCTGCCGACCAATGGAAATCCTTCTCACCAAAAGAACAGCAAGATATTTTGATGAACTATCGCTTAGCTTATTCTTCTTATGGAGAAGTAAATTGGTGTGAAGCTTTAGGTACTGTATTAGCAAATGATGAGGTAGTAAATGGTGTAAGTGAACGTGGCGGACATCCAGTAGTGAAAAAGAAAATGCGACAATGGTATTTACGCATTACTGCTTATGCCGATAGATTGCTACAAGGCTTAGAAACAGTAGATTTTAGCGAAAGCATGAAAGAAATGCAACGCAACTGGATTGGTAGAAGTGAAGGTGCGGAGATAAGTTTTCAAATCGTGAAAGGTGAATCGTCAAACGTGAGTAACCCACTCACCAATCACCACTCACCACTCACTGTTTATACTACTCGTCCAGATACCATTTTTGGAGTTGATTTTATGGTAGTTGCTCCAGAGCATGAGTTGATTGAAAGTATTACAACCGAAGAACAAAAAAAAGCTGTTCAAGAATATATTACGTATGTAAAGAGTAGGAGCGATAGAGAAAGACAAGCTGAAAAAAGTATTACTGGTGCTTTTACAGGTGCTTTTGCAATCAATCCTTTTGATGGTAAACAAATACCTATTTGGATTAGTGAATATGTATTAGCAGGTTATGGTACTGGAGCCATTATGGCTGTGCCTTGTGGCGATGAACGTGATTTTAAATTTGCTCAACATTTCAATATTCCTATTACCAATATTATTGGAGCTCATTACGATGGAACAGCTGCTAACCCAACCAAAGAAGCCATTTTAGAGAACAGTGGTTTCTTAAATGGACTGTTGATGAAAGATGCCATTGGCATTGCCATTAATAAAATAGAAGAATTGGGTATAGGAAAACGCAAGGTGAATTTTAAAATGAGGGATGCCGGTTTTAGCAGACAACGTTATTGGGGCGAACCTTTCCCAATTATTTGGGATAAAGAGGGCATACCAACTCCACTTGACGCAAGTGAGTTGCCACTAGAATTACCACATGTAGAAAAATATGGCCCTGGCCCAGAAGGTGAAGGTCCATTGGCGAATATTACTGAATGGGTTGAAGTTGCTCCAAACGAGAAACGAGAAACCAACACAATGCCAGGTTATGCAGGTTCTTCTTGGTATTTTTTACGTTACATGGATCCCAACAATACTGAAGCATTTGTTGATAGAAAAGTGAGTGATTATTGGAATAGCGTTGATTTATATATTGGTGGTACAGAACATGCTGTTGGACATTTATTGTACAGCCGAATGTGGACCAAAGTATTGTACGACTTAGGTTATATAGGTTTTGAAGAACCCTTTAAGAAGTTGTTGAATCAAGGGATGATACAAGGAAGTAGTAGGTTTGTGTATAGAGTTAATGGAACTAGCATATTTATTTCTGGAAACTTTTGGCATAAGTTAATAATGTCAATTGAAAGTAAAGTAGATATTTCAAGTTTAATATCAGAAATCAATTCTCAACTTGGATATCCTGCTTTTAATGCAGATGGTTCATTTAATGAAATTAAGAGCAATAATGATTCTCGATTTAATGATATAGGTGACGTATCAATGTTGCATGTTGATGTAAATATTGTTGATGGTGTCGAGTTGGATATTGAAGCTTTCAAAAAATGGAAAAACGGAGAATATGAAAACGCAATATTTATTTTAGAAAATGGCACTATTCCATTCCCTGAATCTAATTCATATTCAAAGGCAGGTGTTTACATCTGTGGTGTTGAGACAGAAAAAATGTCAAAATCCAAATACAACACAGTTAACCCAGATGATTTGTGTGAGCAATATGGAGCAGACACTTTTCGTATGTACGAAATGTTCTTAGGGCCTGTTGAACAAAGCAAACCTTGGGATACCAAAGGCATTGAAGGAGTGCATCGTTTCTTAAAAAAATTATGGCGTTTATTTTATAGCGATACTTCTTATAAAAATAATGAAGCAGTATCAGGCAAACCAATCTGGAATAACGACACACCAACTGCGGAAGAATTAAAAGTATTGCATAAAACCATCAAAAAAATTGATGAAGACACCGAACGTTTTTCTTACAATACAGCTGTATCTGCATTCATGGTTTGTGTAAATGAATTAGCTGATTTAAAGTGTAATAAAAAAGCAATTTTAGAACAAGTACTTGTTTTATTAACGCCTTATGCTCCACATATTGCAGAAGAGTTATGGCATGTATTGGGTAATGAAGGCACTATTTTAGATGCAGCTTATCCTGTGTACAATGCAAGTTTTACAGCAGAAAGTAGTAAAGAATATCCTGTGAGCATCAATGGTAAAATGAGAACTACTTTAACTTTTCCTGTAGATGTAGAACAGAAAGATGTTGAACCCGTTGTGCTTGCCAACGAAGTGGTACAAAAATGGTTAGAAGGTAAAGACCCTAAGAAAATCATTTTTGTAAAAAACAAAATGATTAATGTGGTGATATAATTATGTAGAGTGGTCTGCTTTTAAAAAGCAGACCACTCTTTATATTAAGCCACAAAAAACATAAGCTAAAGTTTAGGCATGAATACTCCAAATAGTAAATGCAATCAAAACTTTTTTAAACAGTCCAAAAATGAGGTAATAAAATATTCTGCAACATAAGTACGATATAATTATATTCTTCCACCACGTTGTGGCAAACAACCTTTTAAATGCAATAAATAACCAAGGCATCCAAAAAACAAAGTGAGTAAACTCAAAAGTTTCACCAAAAATAAAAGTACTAATGGGTGCGGTGTAACTATTGTAAAAAATACTGTCAAAAGGCCAACGCATCCAATACAACAAATCAACATTATCAAGCCATTGAGCAGGTAATACATTGATGGCGGTATAAAGCATATAAAAGCATAGGTTGTAAACAAAAAAGTGGGTAGAAAAAATAAGTGCAGCCCCGTAAGTTGCTAATTTTTTATAGAAAAACATTAGCAACACCAAAGCAAAAATGGGTATCAGTAAAAACACCAATGCTTTTGAATAAGTTGCTATTTTACTATCAAATCCATCATTGCGTAATATCAACATATCATGAAATGCAAGCGTATTAATTTTACTATAGGGCACAACTAAGCTATCTTTTTTAAGACGGCTATATATTTTTACAGTACTATCTTGAGTAATATTTTCTTTATACGCTTCAGCTAATTGGTATTCTATTGCTTTCCCTTTTCGTACCCAAATACTGTCTATTGAATTTTCAACATATTTGTCAAATGGTTCTACCCATTTAAAAAGTGCATAAGAAGATAAAGTAAAATAATGATGATCTCCAACAGCTGGTATATAATCTTTTCTATTAAAATAACCCATAGAAATATAGAACAATACTGCTACAACTAAATACAATTGTACAGGCCTTGCAAATGGAATTCTAACACCCCTTAAATTTTCTTTGGTAATAAACCCTGGCTTGAAGAAATTAAGTTGAATGGTTTTTAGAACCTTATTTTCAAAATGATAAAAGAAATCTATTACCTCATGTAAAAAATGTTTAGCACTTAACTGATGGTGGTGAAACACTGCTTCGCCACACATATTGCAAATCTTTCCAGTAAAAATGTGTCCGCAGTTTTTGCATGCTTCATTATTATGCTCATGTGTTTTTCTTCTTCTTTTACGATTCATAATTGCAGTGCTTGGTATGGAAACAAAAATAATGTGAATGAGAGAATACTAAATTTAATATTATTCAAAAGGATAAAATATAAATAGCATATGCTAAAATTGATGTACTGTAGAACATCTGAACAACAAATTGCTACTAACTTTATTGCATAAAAAAATCTCCACAATTGGAGATTTTTTAGTGACTATTTTAAGCCTACAATTAAATTATCTAGACCTTAGCCAACTCTTTGGATTAAGATTAGTGCCTTTATCGTTAGTAATCATAAAAAGTAAAGAACCATCACCATCATTATTCACCCCAGACTTTCCCAATTCAGTTCCTGCTTTTACTTTTTGTCCTTTCGAAACTGAAATTGAACCAAGATGACTAAATGTTGTAAAATATTTACCATGTTTTAATGTAACTACCAATTCTCCACCAATATCATAAACGCCTGATACTTCACCATCGGCAACAGATTTTACTGTTGTTCCCTCGGGTACAGCAATTTCAATTCCATCGCTTTGTCCAACCAATTTATCACTCACTTTGTAAGGACCAAAAGGAATAATTACAGTACCAATATTGGTTGGCCATGGTAAATTACGTTTCTCAAAACTGATAGATATTTCAACTCCTTCAGGAGTACTTTCTAACGGACTATACTCTCTAGTAGCAGCACCTGCAGTATTCATGCCTGTTAAAGGCTCATTAGAATTTCTATTTGTAGTTGAAGCTACTTTAGGTGTTGTAGTTACTTTAGCTGTAACATCGGCAGGTTTACCAGCATTTTTCTTTGCTTCTGCAGCAATGCGTTCTCTTTCTAACTTAGCTTTTCTTTCTTCTTCGGCCCTTGCAAGGGCAATTTCTCTTTTAATAATGGCATTGATGGCCACTTTCATATCTTGACGTAGCTTTTCTTTTTTTCTAATTAAAGCCGATACTTCTTTTTCTTTGCCCTTTAATTCTTTTACAACTACATCTTTCTGTTTTTTATCTGCTTCCAAATCTTTCAATTGTACCTGCTGTGTTTGTAACACTAAACTTTGCTCTTTTTTGGAAGTACTAAGTGTGCCTATTTTTTGTTGTAAAACCTCTTGTGTTTTTTGAATGGTGCTTACTTGCGTTTCTCTTAATTTTCTATAGCTTTTTAAGTAAGTAACCCGTTTAACAGCATCGTTAAAATTACTGGCCGAAAATAAAAAGTTGAGGTACTGATAATTACTTCTGTTTTTATATGCAAAAACGATGCTTTGAGCGTATTTGCTTTTTAAAGTATCTAATTCTTTTTTTAATCTATAAATTTCTAATTCATTCAAATAAATAGTTTCATCTAACAACCTAACCTGACGATTAATGTTTCCAATCAATTCTTCTCTTGCAGCAATTTTACGCTGCACTGCTGCAACTTGTGCTACAGTTGATTTTTTATTTTTTTGAATTTGTACTAAACTATTGGCTAAATCGCTGATTTCTTTTCTAAGATCAGCTTCTTTTTTTTGTAGCTCATCTTTAGTTTGTGTTTGAGCATTTGCCCAACCCACAAAAAAAAGTATAGCCAGTAACAACAGCAATTTTTGCATAATAAAGGATTTATTGAATGTTCACTTAATAACGCTTAGATTCCTTTTTATTCATTTTTACATAAATAATAAAAAAGAGAACCCCATAAAAGTAATGTGTAAAAGTTGCTGCATTATTTGGTAAACTTAACGCTGTTGTGGAGAATAAATTACTGCTTCTTGTAATTTTTAGGAATATTAAACATATAGGTTAAAGGCTCGTTAAAAGTGTATTGCTTAAAATCGAGTGTAATATCTAACTTGGTTTTTTCGGCTACGCTTACTTTTCGGTTGGTTGAAAATAAAGTACCCATTTTATTTTCATAATTATCGTAGGTAATATCGCAAGTTCTATTTTTCATGGCATCTATATCATCTAACTTAGTTCTTAGTACTCTAAAATCTGATTTGCCCAATGAAATTAAATTTTTAAACATTTCACCAATCATTAAAACCGAAAACTGCTCTTCGCCATCTCTATAAGCAACAATATTTTCGTTTAAAAAAATAGGATTACCCACAAAAAGGTCTTGCAACGTATTAAAATCAAATGGTATTTTAGTTACTTCTTGCAAGTAGGCTAATGTTCGATTTTGAACGGTTTTCTCAATTTTGTTTACTACTGTAACACTATCTCTTGTAATTTTTGCAACTACACCCTCTTTGGTAATTCCTAAAAAACTACCTACCAACCGTATATAAATAAAACTATCTTTTTTCATGTACACATAAGCAGTAAAATTTTTGCTTTCTTGTACATTTTCATAGTCAATTTTAATTTTGGCGTAAAAGGTAGAAAAGCCAACCTTTTGTTGTTGCACTTTATTTAAAATATCTTTTACAATTGCTGCAGAATCTACTTTAGGTGTTTCTTTTACCGTTACAACTACTGTAGTATCTTTTTTAGTAATTGCGGTTTGTATAGTTTGTACTTTTTTAGTGGTTGTACAAGCAAACATTAAACTACTGAATGCTAAAATGAATAACGTAAATTTTTGCATGGTACAAATTTATTGTTTTCCGGTGCTACCAAAACCACCTTCACCTCTTAGGGTTTCGTTAATTGTTTGTACTTGAATAAGTTGTACCTGCTCAATTTTTGCAAATACCATTTGAGCAATTCGTTCACCATGTTGTATGGTAACAATATTGTTAGATAGGTTTACCAGTATTACTTTTATTTCGCCTCTATAATCGGCATCAATTGTACCTGGTGAATTTAAACAAGTAATGCCTTGATTAATTGCCAAACCACTTCTTGGGCGAATTTGAGCCTCATATCCTTCGGGAATTTCAACAAAAAATCCAGTAGGTATTAAAGCTCTTTCTAAGGGTTTTAAAATAATGGGTTCTACAAGATTGGCTCTTATATCCATACCCGATGAACCTACAGTTGCATAACTTGGTAAAGGATTATTAGAAGTATTAATGATAGAAATTTGCATAAATTTTATTTAAAAATTGTTTTTTTAAATATGAATACATCCAATGAAAAATTCCAGCTATTGATATATTCTATATCACAATCAATGCGTTGCTGAATATTGATTTTGTTTTGTTCTTTATCTTCTACATCGCCACGTAAGCCTTTAATTTGTGCTAAGCCAGTAATGCCTGGTTTTACCAATAATCGATCATTAATATTTGGAATAAACTGACTATACATTTCATGAAAGGGTATAGCATGTGGCCGTGGACCTACAATACTCATATTGCCTAAGAGTACATTTATAAATTGAGGCAACTCGTCTAAGTTTTTATCTCTTAAAAAAGCTCCTACTCTAGTTACTGGAGCATTATAGCCCATGGTTAATGAAGTTGGATGCGTAGATACTTCTTCGTTTTTAAGTGTTCGAAATTTAAAGCATTTGAAAATTTTACCATTTAAACCAACTCTATCTTGCACAAATAAAGCCAAACCCCCTGATTCTAGTTTAATAGCAATAGCAATTAAAGGGTATAACCAAGAAAAGATGAAGAGTAAAAAAAAGAAGGAAAACAAAAAATCGAAACTTCGTTTTAAAAAGTTGCGATTAATTAATTGAGCTTTTTGCAGCAATTCGTTTGTTGTAGCAGCCATCACTTTCACAAAAATCTTTTATACTGATTGGTTATTTTAACTTCTGAAAGTTGTAAAAATATTGGTTTGATGGTAATAAATTGATTTTTTAAAAAGAATAGTGAAAACAAAATAAGCATAGAAGATTAATTATATTTTATGGTGTATTATTGTAGTAGAAAATACAATTACCCCCAAAAATGAATGTATGTCTGTTTTATCACTTAGTTTTCTTCCACCTCCAGTAAAAAAATTTTTAGTACGAAGCCTAGTAATTTTCATAATTTGGAAGTTAGTATACCACTTAATTCTATTTCCTATAAGGCTTCCAGATAAACAACTTACTAATATTACTACTTATTTAACGCAACAATTATTGTACATTAACTATGCCGATGCAAGTATTACAATTGAAAAAATAGAACAACCGCTTCCTAGAAACATTATTTTATTGAACAATAAAAAAGTAGTTGGCTTAGCCGATGGATGTAACGGACTAGAACTATATGTTTTATACATTGGATTCTTATTGGCATTCACTGCACCTAAAAAAGATGTACTCATTTACTCTATACTTGGAATTGCTGTTATTTTTATTTTAAACACTTTGAGGTGTTATGCCATTACATTATTGAATATTCATGGGTCTTCATTATCTGAAGTAGCACATCATTATATATTTAAATTACTTATTTATGGGGTAATGTTTTTTTTATGGACTAAGTACACAAAAATTAAGGAAACTAATGAAGCATAATGTTAGAATTATTATTGCATTATTAATAATAATTGTTGTTTGTTGGTTTGGATATACTTATACCGAAGAGATTAATAAAGTATCTAATGCTACAAAACCATTTAAACAACAATTGCAAAGATATACCTGGTTAATTGTAATTGGCTTGGTTACTTATTGGGCATTTTTAAAACATCCATATCAATGGATTGCCAAAACAATTATTCTAATATATGCTTTAACAATAGTTGTATTAGGCTTTTTGGGATTACTTGAATTTAAGTGGAAATTATTTTCAGAGAATCAAAAAGAACTTATCTCAAGTGTTCGATTGTTTTTATCGAGCCCATTGCCTTTTATTATGGCTTGGTTTTTATCGGTCATTGATTTAAGTAAATTGCAGGAGAAGAATTGAACAGATCAATTAGAAGTCGTTTAAAATATTGAGGAGTGCGGTTGAGTAGGATATACTAAAAATTACATTCTTAGTATTTTGGAAATTGCTTTTTTCCTGGCGATAAGTGAATTGTGCCGAAACCCTTGAATTGGTAATAGGGTTCATTAAATAGTGAAGAGAAATATTGCTAAATAACAAATTGGTTTTTATACCTTGAGTGGTTTTGTTATTGAAGGAGAATATGCCCAATTGAGAATCATAGTCTGTTCTATGTACATTTCTTCCCCAATGGCTATTTGCCGAATCTTTTCCAATTACTCCATATACAATAGAAGCATCTAGCAAAAATCTTTTTAGTTTATAATTTGCTTTAAAAATAAACTCCTTGAAATTGGCTCCTAATGGATGAGCAAGCACTTCCCCATAATGTGAATAGTTAATGGCTGGCGTTTTATTGGCATAGGTATAAGGACGTACTGTATTAAATTCTAGCTGTGCAAATGCATTATTTATATTGAATGGCTTAAACGATTTTATACCTAATTGAACACCGTATTTATTTTGAAAAAATCCTTTCCCATTTGCTAATTCACTTACATTAAAATCATCGATTAAGAATTGAGCATATAATACTGTTGATTTTTTTATTTGATAATTTACATCTACACCAATTAAATTATTATCGGGCGACCCATTGTTAAAATTGACAGTATTTAAAAATATAATGGGTACAAAATAACCCAGTTCTTGGTCTCTTCTATTACCAAGACTGTCTTTATTAGTCCATACAATAGATTGAAATAAACTCAATTGAAGATTTTTTATGCCGTTATAGCTTAATGTATTAAACGTAGCAAATTTTTTATCGTAGCCATTTATATTTCTCCAATTTTTACTAGCATCAACAAATTGGCCCCATAAATTCATGAAGCTGAATTTTCCAAAGTTGGCTTGTAATTTCAAATAAGGATAACTATAAGCTGCATCCGATAATAATAAAGATCTATGACCACTGCCAATAAAGTTCTTATCATTACCTAACTCTACATAGAAGTTTTTAGATGCTTTGTAACCAATATAACCTAAGGGTAATGCATATTCAATCCTATTACCATTATACCTTGCTTTACCCATACCAGGTACTACAGTTAAAGAGTCTATATATTGTTGAATATAATTTGGAAACTTACTTAGGTTTTCGTAGAAACTAGATGAGATAAATACTTTATTATTGAGGTTTACATCTAATCGAATACCACGATTTAAGTGAAACATATTATTTTTATTGGTTTTACCCAATTCAAAATTGTATAATGGATTAATAGTGAAACTATTTTTTTTATCGTCGGAAGTTATATTTAATAAGTTACCATTTCGAGCTATTGCTTTGATGATGTTTTTTTCTTGAAAGTTTTGTAAAGGTTTTTTATATAAGAAAGTTTCTTGCAAAACAGAATCGAACTGAGGAAACCCATTATTTAATTGAAATGGTTTATTTAGATAATCTATTGAAAGATTGTTTTCTCTTGCATACTTCTCAAATAACTGTTGCAAATAACTATTTTGAAGCTTATGCATTGTATTTAACTGTGCATGTGAGTAAACCGGAGCTACTAGTACTAGAAATAAAAAAAAGGTTATACGAAAAAAGTGTATCATAAAGAATCTAATTGAAAAAATAAAGTTGAAATAAACCTAAGCTGCTTTGTCCTCGCCTTTTAAGATGTTATAAATTGTTAAAAGCACCACTTGTATATCAAGTAATAAAGACCAATGTTCAATATACCAGATATCGTGTTCAACTCTTTTTTCTATATCCTCAACATTTGAAATTTCTCCTCTAAAACCATTTACTTGAGCCCAACCTGTTATTCCAGGTTTAACAAAATGTCTAATCATGTACTTATCTACGATAGCTGAATATTGTTCTGTATGCTTTAGCATGTGAGGTCTTGGACCAACTATAGACATATTACTTAATAGTACATTAAAAAATTGGGGAAATTCGTCGATACTTGTTTTACGAATGATAGAACCAATTCTAGTAATTCGAGTATCATTTTTTGTGGCCTGAATTTTATCAGAATCAATATTAACTCTCATTGATCTAAACTTGTAACACCAAAATTGTTTATTATCTCTACCAGAACGTAATTGTTTAAAGAAAATTGGTCCTCTAGATTCAAGTTTAATAAGCACTGACAAAATTGGAAATAACCAAGAGAAAATTAACAATATAACAGTTAAGGAAAATAGTACATCAAATGCTCTTTTTATCATTCTATTCAATAAGCTTTGAAGTGGCTCTTCTCGTAAAGAAAGTAAAGGCATGTCGCCAATAAAAGTTAGATTTTGTGGTTTAGTATAAAATTTAAAAAAATCTGGAATAATTCTAACACGAATTGTTTTTTTATCAAGTTCTTGAATTAGTTCATATAAATCATCATTACCAATTCTTGTTTTTGCAAAAAAAACTTCTTCGATGTTCTCATTCTTTATTTTAGAATAAAGTTGATGAAAGAACTTTTCTTTGCCTAAAGCAAAATCCATATCATTTTGATATCCACCATATAAAAAGCCATACTCCTTTTTATCATTGAAGGTTTTTTTCATGAGTTCGGTAATTTCCTCACTTCCTACCAATAGTACTTTTCTACCAGAATAAAATTCAATGTTGTATACTTTTTTAAGTAAATAAAATAAAAATCTAGCACCCCAAAATAAAATACTAAATAAAGCTATAAATTGAAAAATGATTTCTCTAGTATATATAGATTTAGAATTAGAAAAGAAATCTAGGGTCACTAAAAATAAAATCATTAATAAAAACCCTTTAACCGAATTTTTTGTGCCTTCTTTAAAATAGATTAAATTTCTTAGTGTATAAACATTACCAAATAAAGCTGCCGCAATCCAAGAAGAATTAATATTTAGCCACATAAAAAAAAGTGACTTCTGATACCAAAAACCCAAAATTTCAGTAGATATTTCAAGCTTTAAAAAAATAATAATTAAAGAGATATTTAAAACAAAAATATCATAAGCAAAATTGATAAATCTTATAAAAGAAGCGTATTTATGTCGCATTACCTAAGCTGTCTTGAATTTTTCTTTAATAATAAGAGCTAACAAAGCAAGATTAGTTGTAAAATATCTTTTGAACAATCTTCTTGGTTCTTGAACCATTCGATAAAACCATTCCATGCCAATTTTTTGAACCCAAACTGGTGCTCTTTTTACTTTACCTGCTACTACATCAAAACTTCCTCCAACGCCCATTGTAAAATTGATATTTTTTAAAATTTCCCGATTCTCAAATAAAAAGTTTTCTTTTTTAGGGGATCCCATAGCTACAAATAAAATATTTGCCTTTGTATCTGCAATTTGTTGAGCAATTTTCAGTTCTTCTTCTTTATTAAAATATCCATTTCTATAGCCTGCAATTATTTCAGGTGAGTATTCTTTGCTGAATTTATCTACTACCAACTTTACAATTTCTTCTTTTGCACCAAAGAAGAAAATTTTATACTTACTTTCAGAAGCCAGTGTTACTAAGTTTTGCATTAAATCTATTCCTGCTACTCTTTCTGGTATTGATTTTCCTAAAATTTTAGATGCCCAAACAACACCTTGTCCATCGGCATTAATTATATCACAATTAATTACGCTATCTCTAAGTTTAATATCTTTTTGAAGATGAACTAATTTAGCTACATTAACTACAACATGATGTAAATGCTGATTAGAATCAATAGCAATTTTTATTTTATTTAAAGTTTGCTCCATAGTTAGAGCATCAATTGGGCAGTTAAACAACTCTATTCTCATTCAGTTCTTGTTTGTAAACACAAAATGCATAAAAAATCCAAGCTTGTGACCAACGCATGTATGGAATTTTTGAGCTTATATATTTATTTATTTGATAATAAAAAAATCCTTTTTTGTCTTGCATATTATTGATTGTCCATAGCAGCACTTTATCAGCCAACGTTTTATACTCATTGAATTTATTGAGTGCCGATAAAGTTACCATCAATTGTGTTGGAGAATGAATGTCAATGGGATACAATTTATTGTTGTAATACTTAGAACGACCTTTTTCATCAAAAAAAGTTTCAACATAATACTTAAATCCCTTCTCTATTGCTTCATCTACAGATGAATCGTTTGTAAATCGCCTATAACTAGCAATACACTCTAAATTAAATCCTGTATGAAAATTATCAACCCAATAATGAAAGCTCTGCTGACCATAAGCCCATGCACCATTTGATTGTTGGTGTTTAATACAAAATTTAACAGACTTCTTTGCTTCGGTTTTAAGTAACTCATTTCCTGTTATTGAATAAACCCTACTTAATAACCTACTTCCTAAAAGAGATGCATTGTATACGATTGTTTTATCTAGGGGTGAATAAGAAAAGCAAAAATCGCCATCATTATCGTACGTACGATTTAAATCTTTTAAAATAAAATCACAACAGCTAATTGCTGCATCTAAATAACGCTTATTACTCGTAATCTCATATGCATCTAACAATGCTGAAGAAACATAAACAGACGCAACAATGGTAGGGGTATTTTTAGGTTGAAAAAAAGCTCTTGCTTGCCAATCAAAGTTATAACCCCAACAACTACCACTCCATTCTTTAGATTGAATACTCAGTATTTTTTCACAAAGAAAATTTATTTTCTGTAAAACATTAGAATCGTTATTCATTGAATAAAGTTTACAATATCCTGCAACAAAAAGTGCAAGCCCTTTGCTATTGTATCCTTTTTCTACACCAACTATTTTTCTAAAATTAATTGGAGACTTTTTAAAAAACTGAATCCAGGCTAATCTAAAAAGTCTGTTATCTCTTATAATAGGGATTGATTGAAACAATTTACTATTTAAGCCATCGTAAGGATCCCAACCTTTGAACTGTTCATCTTCAATAAAACTTGTCAATTCATGCAAACTTTTTTCAAATAATACATCCATTCAATTACTCATATTTATTAATTAACAATCCACCACCTTACAGAACTATTGTCTAGTGAATTTACAGAACCTGTTGTATTTAAACTATTTATAACAAAAGAAATACCGGGAGTAATTTGCCCACTTGGTGCAGAAAGACCTGCTCCTAAAGTTCCATTTGGTGTATTGTAAACCACGAAAATTAAACTGTTTGAAGTAACAGAAGTAGTATTAATAGTGATTGTGCCATTTATAAGGGTAGCATTACCAGCTATTGCATTTGATCCAACTACATTTACTTTTAACTTCCCTTCAATTGAGAGGTTATTAACTTTAGCTTCTTTAATTGTTGCAGTATCTGTTTCAAGCGTTCTTGATTTTAAAAAGGTAGAAAAAGTACCTGAAAGAGCATTATTGATTCTTCTATTTCCATCAATGATTACTTGATCTCGAATTGCATAAAGACCAGCATGCACTAAAGCTGTTCCCATTTCGCTTTGAGTACCAAAAGTAATTCTACCATTTTGTCCTAAGATCAATCTAGAGTCACCTGTTCTATTTCTCATTACCCAACTGGCTTGTTGATCCATTGTACTTGTCCAAAAAGTTGTATCTCGAACGCCAAATTGAATTTGAGGATCATAGTTTGGATATAAAGTTCTATCAACTAGCTTTATTCGAGGAGAAATATTCGGTTTGTTAATTTCCAAGTCTCTTAATTTGGTAGTTCCCTCACTTCCAACTTCAAAAAGTGTGTCAAGTGCAGAATTTCTAACAATAATTGCTTTTCCTTTATGATCATCGGGTAATCCAATTCTCAAAACATCGTAGTTGGGCATATTTCCCCATGCACTTAAAGCAAAAGTTGCTGCTGTATCATTTCCAACAGGCATAGTTAAAACTGGTTGCCTTGAACCCATATATCTATAATACAACATATCTGCTACAAATCCACTTGGTAATATTTTTGCTGCAATTACAAAATCTGTCAATGTAGGTGAGTTGGCAACATCAATTCCTGTTTCCCAAAGTGCATTAGTTGGGGTTGTTCCAGCCCTCCCTCTCCATCTTATCACACCCTGATTTGCTGTATCCCCCATATTTATAGTTTCTTTAAAGTAATGATTCCCCCCCTCCCAATGTTTATTACCACTTATATATTGTTTGCCTGTTGTGATTGCTCCTGGGTTTAAACTATCGGCTGGAGCTAAACTCAACCCTTTATCAGTCCTAATTAATCCGTTTGGATTTGGCACTAAATTAAATGTATCTATTTGAGGAAAATTTTGCTTCAACCCCCATTTTGTTATTAGTCCATTTTCCCTCAAAGTATCTGAAAAAGGAATTACAAGAGTTGTATCTGTAAATCGGGCATAGGATGACGTATCAGAGTACCTTCCAAATTTAGCAGTATCAGCATTGATTGCATACTTTGCACTATCGCTCCTTAATGCCCATGCTCCGGTTTTACTGAATGCACTTGTATCGGCATTGATCGTATGTAAAGACGAATCTGTTCTTGCACTCCACTTTGCTACTAAACTGTATTGGGCTGTATCGGCATTGATGGAATATTTTGCACTATCTGATCTTAATGCCCATGCTCCTATTTTACTGAATTCAGTTGTATCGGCATTGATAGCATGTAAAGACGAATCGGTTCTTGCACTCCACTTTGCTACTAAACTGTATTGAGCTGTATCGGCATTGATGGAATATTTTGCACTATCTGATCTTAACGACCATGCTCCGGTTTTACTGAATGCACTTGTATCGGCATTAATCGCATGTAAAGACGAATCGGTTCTTGCACTCCACTTTGATACTAAACTGTATTGGGCTGTATCGGCATTGATGGAATATTTTGCACTATCTGATCTTAATGCCCATGCTCCTGTTTTACTGAATGCACTTGTATCAGCATTGATTGCATGTAATGATGAATCTGTTCTTGCACTCCACTTTGCTACTAAACTGTATTGGGCTGTATCAGCATTGATGGAATACTTTGCACTATCGCTCCTTAATGCCCATGCTCCGGTTTTACTGAATGCACTTGTATCGGCATTAATCGCATGTAAAGACGAATCTGTTCTTGCACTCCACTTTGCTACTAAACTGTATTGGGCTGTATCGGCATTGATGGAATATTTTGCACTATCTGATCTTAATGCCCATGCTCCTGTTTTACTGAATGCACTTGTATCAGCATTAATCGCATGTAAAGACGAATCTGTTCTTGCACTCCACTTTGCTACTAAACTGTATTGAGCTGTATCGGCATTGATGGAATATTTTGCACTATCTGATCTTAACGACCATGCTCCGGTTTTACTGAATGCACTTGTATCGGCATTAATGGCTTTATAAGAAAGATCTGTAATCAAAGCACTTTCGGCTTTCAAAGCATAAATTGCTTTAGGTGAAAAGTTTAATCTATGCTTTATTGGTATGTCAATTCTCTCTAAATTATCTATTGTTGTGATTTGCAATTCTATATATACATCTTTACTCCATTCTACACTATTAGACAATCTTCCAGATCCTGTTTTACCAATTTCAAAAGTTAAGTACCCATAATTTCCAGACCTAACTTGAATGATTTCTTGATAAAAATCATTAACTAAAAACAAAGAATCATTGCCCACTTTGATGCTTACTCTAAATTGCCTATTAGCTGCTGGCAATCCTTCTTTGGTAAGTATATTCGCCTGATAGTTAAAGGTTTCTTGTGCTGTAACTGTAAATGAAAAAAAGAAAAATATTATAAATCCGAAAATTCGCATAGGATAGGAGTGTTATTGTTTTAAAAATTTTGCACTTGTGGTTCTATTATCAGCAAACTGAATATATAAAACATAAAAACCTTTAGCTAAATTTGCAATATTAATTGTTTTTTGGGTTCCTGCATTTTTAACTAATTTTCCAGATGCAGCATAAATAACAACTTGTTTTATCTCATAGATATTAGCCACAAAAAAATTAATATTTGTAGTTGCAGGGTTAGGAAAAACAATAATAGGAATATCAGATGAAGTTCCATTGTTTTGTCCATTAGTTAATAAGGACAACAATCGATTGTTTAAAAACCCTACTTTAACAAAAATTTTATTTTCAATATTTAATTTAGCAGTTTGAATTATATCGCTTGAAAAAAATTGGCCTCTTTCATTACTATAATAACTTCCACCATAGTCAATACTTTCTACAGACTGACTAAATCCGTAAAGTGAAATAAATAAAAATAAAGTGAAAATTAGTTTTTTCATAAAAATTATAAACTGACCATTTAAATTAAAATAAGTTTAATCTAATCAATTGTTTGAGGTAACCCTGTTCTAATAGCATCTAAAATTTTAAATGTAGTTAGTGTTGTTGCATAAATAGATTCAAAAGAGATTGGAGATGCTGTTCCTTGTTCAATAGATTTTATAAATGCAGCAACTTCTTGATTATGTCCTTTCCCAGAAGATTTTAAAGAAGTTACTTTATTGTTTTTATAAATGGCACCATCTTTAAAGTCATTGATTACTCCACAAATGTTCCCACCAAATACTTCAATACGCTCTTTTGGTAATGATTTATCTCCATTAGCAACATAAGTAAGATTACCAATAGAACCATTGGCAAAACGAATTACAATAGCAATATTATCATCATTTTTTGCTTGCATACTATTACTAGCTATACAATCTGCATATACTTTTATTGGAGTTGAATTGGCAAAGAATTGCATTAAATCAATAAAATGACAAATTTCACCTACAACTCTACCTCCACCAATTTCTGCTTGTTGTGTCCAATGATCTAAAGGAATAAAGCCTGCATTTACTCTAATATTTACTACTTTAGGTTCTGTAATCTTTGAAAAAAGATTATTTAATTCAACGGCAACCGGAGCAAACCTTCTATTAAAACCAACCATCACTAGTGATTGAGTATTGTTTTGCATTAAAGTTTGAATAGAAGCTAATTCAGTTTCGTTAAGACATAATGGTTTTTCTACAAATACATGTTTACCTGATTGAATGGCTTTTTCTACATATATCGCATGACTATCATGTCTTGATGCCACAAAAACTACTTGTGTATTCTTGTCTTGATACACTTGATTTGCATCGGTTGATGCTGCTGCAAATCCAAACTTCCCTGCAACATTTTTTGCATTAATACCATTATTTGTAATAACAGTATCTAATGTAACGTTTAGCCCTTTTAAATTAGGAATTAAATAGCTTTGAGCAAAACTACCTGCACCAATAAATGAAGTTTTTATTTTTCCATTGGTGGGTTTAGCTATTGTATTGATTTGTTTTGAATGCTTATTATCGTTGGGTGGGTAACGTAATAAGATGCCTACAAATGGTTCTTGAACTTTACCTAGAACTAAATCGTAAGCTTTTACAGCATCATCAATATCGAAAGTATGGGTGATGAGTTCTTTTAAATTCAATCTACCTAAAGCTACCAAATCTAAAAATGCTTCCATATTGCGTTGCTCTGTCCAACGTACATAAGCAAATGGATAATCATTGCCCAACTCTTCATATACTTTATCGTAACGACCAGGACCATAAGAACATGACATCTTTAATTCAAGTTCTTTCTTAAAGAAATAAGGTTCTCTTGGTAAATCCATTTTTACAGCACCGACAATAATTATTTCTCCTTTTTTTCTAGCAATTTCAGCTGATAATTCAATTGGATCGTTGGTAGGAGCAGCAGCAGTAATTATAATTTTATCGAAACCATAACCTCTAGTAAAAGTTTCTACAGCATTTTTTAAACCTGCATCATTTCTAGTAATAGATTCAGTTTTACTTACTTTTTTTGCTAGCTCTACCATTGAGTTAGAAACATCAATACCAAAAACCCTACAACCATTTGCAGCCAATAGCTGACAAGTAATTTGCCCTAATAAACCTAAACCAATTACACAAACAGTTTCGCCTAATTTAGGATTAGCTTGTCTTACTCCTTGCAATGCAATTGCACCAAGTGTGGTAAAACTTGCTTCTTCAAAAGAAACACTATCTGGAATTTTTACAACCAAATTTTGAGGCACTGCAACTACTTCTGCATGAGAAGCATAATCTTGACCAGCACAAGCAACTCTATCGCTCACTTTAAATTTTCCATTGGTATCCATAGAAGCTTTTACAACACCAGCGGTGCTATAACCCAATGCTTTTAAAGAATCTAGCTTGGTACGTACTTTTTCTAAAGTGGCCATTAAACCTTCTTTCTTAATGTTTTGTAATACTTGAGCAACTAAATCGGGACGTTGCTTTGCTTTTCCTATTAATGAAGATTGAGCAACTTTTACAGTTCCTTTTTCTGTACCTGCACTAATTAAAGAAAATTCATTTTCTACCAAAACCATTGCATTAGAGATGGATGGTGCTGGTAATTCATCTACATATAATTCGCCTGTCTTAAAATTTTGTATTAACTGTTTCACTTATTGTATTTTAAAATTTTAGAATTAATGTGTTTGAGTATGAAGGGATGAACTAAATAAAAAGTTTCACCCATGTCTACATCATTTTGTTGTACAAGCTCTAAATTCAAATTTTTTAATGTTGACTTTATTCTATAAAGTAGTGTTTTACGAACTTTATTTTTTACTATATTGGTGCTTCTAAGCCCTTTTATATTAATAGGATAAATAGAGATTATTTTACCACAATCAATTTTTTTCTCAACAAGATGATGAGTACATGCTACAGGAATGTTTAGTAGTATTGAATACTCAATTGTAGATTTCCCTCTAACAAATGGTAATAAACCCCAATGTTCATTTATTACGCCCCCTTTAACAGAATTAATTATATCTTCTTTTAAAATAAAACCCAATTTATGGAATGCAACATCCCATTTTTCATTAGAAATAGTGTTTGATATCTCACTTGGGCTAGAATTTTTCTTTAGATAATGCCAATCAAATTTTTTATAAAAAAACTTTAAGGTAGAAATTGTGAATGTTTTATTCATCAACTTTTCTAGTAACTTATTGTGGTGTTTTAAAATGGCAATACCTGAAATTAGATTGAGGTCTTTTTTTAATTTCAATAAATTTCCATAATATAATGGTAGTCCTAACAATCCAATCTTATATTGTTTTGTTTGAATTGTATTATTTTTCGTTAAGGATTCTATTTGTTGAAATGAAATACTGTTAAGATTAAATGTATGTAGGTGATAACCTTTAGAGTCTAAGTTTGAGTAAAATAAACTTATTAATTCTTTGTCCTCTAAATACTTGTCTCCCTCAAAACACCATAAACATTCATTAAAATATCTAACATTTTGATTGATACGATAAATTGATTTTAGGAATTGAATATTTAAAAATCTAAATTCTGAATTGCGGTTCTCATCTTTTCGAAAATGTATTCTACGTAAAATTAATTCGCACTTTTCTGAAAATTGAATGTAATAATCTTCTAAACTCAAGTTAATAAAATCTTCATCAATAATTGAAAGGTTTTTAAGTAGCCGACTTTTATCTTCACGATTCATTTTTGGGAATATTTTTCAAAGGACTAATTGTATTGTTTTGTATCAACTTATGTAAATCACTTATGTTTACAGACTCAATTAAATCGCCATATTTATCACCAATATAATGTAAAAACATATCAATATCTTTTAAATAGCCATGAAACATCTTTGTGTGAGTTTCAATTACCAAAACATTTGTTTTATCTATGTTTTTCAACCTATTCATTTGATAATCGAATGACTTTTTTAAATATGAAAATTTTTCGTTTCCTATTTTCAAATGTGTTGTATAAGGTTTTAATGAAAACTTTAATTTTTCTTTAGAATCTAAAGGGTTATTCAATTTGGTTTCACCAGCCTCAATATTCTTTAAATAATTGATATCTCTATTATTGTGTTTTGACAGTTTGTTATTTAAAGCGTACTTAAAAAAAGTTAAAATATCTGGACTATAAGGAGCTAGTGGCAAAACTACAATATTACCATTACCTACCTTGGTAATGTTGTTATAATTAGCATAATAAGGCATTGTACCTACCTCATCGAGATTAGTATAATCTAAACCAATGCCAGGAATTTTTAACCCCTTTCTAACACCCATTACAATATTGATTCCTTCTTTATCTAGAACTTTCAAAATACTAGCAGATGGTTGTAACCCCCAAGAGCCTGCTTTAAATCCTTTTATTTGAAGATCTGTTGATACTATACTTTGTAAGATACGAATCCCATGTTGTACCAATCTTTGTTGCTCGGTTTCGTTGTATTGCCCTATACTCCATTTATCAGATAATAAAAATCGATCATTTTCAAATTTTGCATCTAACCATTGAGGATGAAGGTGTAATTGTAAATCGCCTCCCATGCTATCTATCATTTTGATAGATTCTTTCCAAAGGTTAAGCTGATTAAATATCTGCTTAGATTGGTTACATTTTTCCTCATATTTCATTGCTTGAGCAGTTTCAATCATAAATGAGATTTTAATACCTGCTCGGTTAGCAATTTTTAAAAAATGATAGGCTGGTAAATATTGGTGATATGAAACATCACCTAAACCATTGCCCATTAATTCCCAATCATCTTCAACTATTAAAAATATTTTTTTCACGATAGTATATTTTGTATTGCTTCAATAATCAATTCATTTTCATTTGCACTTCTTGACGCTAATCTAATAAACTCGCCATCTAAACCAATTTTATCAGAGCAAGTACGAGTGTAAACTCCAGATTTTACCAATAACCCAAAGGCAAAATCATCGGCTGAAACACCTGATTTTAACTCGATTAATGCAAAATTGGCTTGACTTGGATATTGCTTTATACCATCGATTTCACTCAATACTTTAAAATAATCTTGTGTATCTCTGATATATTTTTTTCTTACCACTTCATATTCCACCTGAAACTGTTCTCTAGTATATAACTTAAAAAAATATTCAGCTAAGCCATTAGAATTCCAAAGAAACCCGTTTGATAACAATTGCTTAATTCTTGTTGGATGCATAATTGCATAACCCGCTCGTATACCAGCAATACCAAAATCTTTTGACATGCTTTTAATAGTAACTACATTGGGATATTTTAAAACCATATCAACATAACTTAATGGATCCATTTGATCATTTTCGAATGCAAAATGAATAAAACTTTCATCTAATAATACAGTGCCTACACTTTTTAAACCTTCCAATAACTCGGCAATTTCACTTTTAGTAATATAACCACCATTAGGATTATTGGGGTTAATCAATACTACTGTATCAGGCTTCTCTGTATGAACTAATTTTAATAAATCGCTTACATTCAATTTATATTCTTCCTCCTTTTTTAATTTATTAAATACCAAGCTTACACCCGGTTTAATAAACTCGTAATAAGAAGAAAAAGTAGGAATATTTACAATAATCTTTTCGTGGGTAAACTTGTGAATGACAGCTTGTATAATTTCTATTGCACCATTACCAACAAATAACATTTCGGCTGGAACTTTTAAGAAGTTAGCCAAGGATGCTGCAATAACGTTGTTTTGAGATGGATAAAATTCAAGCATATCCCGGATGGCTAAATCTTCTCCCAATAATTCTTTTTTGAAGTAATCTAAAAATAAATCTGTTGCATATGGATTCGAAAGGAAACATGCATCAATTCCCATTTTTAAACCTGGCAATTGTTCTTTTATGGTAAATAAACTTGGTGAATGTGAGCCAGCTTGTTGTTTTAAAAGTTTTATATGCTGCACCATTGCAACTTGCTCTCTAGTTAAGCCCTTTATCATAGATTAAAATTTAATTCTTGATTCAATCGATTTTATTTTTCCAGTTACTCGGTTTCTTTCTATTTCAGTTACTATTGTTGTACTTAAAGGCAAATTTCCTAGCCTTTCATATAATTCTTGTTCAATTTTATTTACATACTCTTTACTCAATGGTTTATTCTCTGATAAATACAGCTGCAAAGATTTATCAGATGCTTGAATAATTTTAAACTGTTTAACATCTTGAAACTTTTCCATAGCATTGTAAATATTTACAGTTGCTATAACGGTTCCGTCATCTTTCATCAATAAATCATCAGCTCTACCATCAATTCCTGCAAAAGGAATACTTAACCCTCTACCACAAGCACAACTTGATACCTGTGCTGGAATTGCAATATCATTAGTGGCGTAACGTATAAGAGGCATCACATCATTATTTAACGACGTTGCGATAATTTGATTATTTGTATCTAATTCTACAATGCCGTATTCGTCATTATTATGATAATTACCGTAAGCACATTTTTGTACAGTTACTGTTCTTTCATTTTGACCATACCAGTCAATTAATGGTAATTGCCAATAGTCTTCAATAACTTTTTTATACTGAGGTAATAAGTTTTCAGACGAAGTAAAAAGTGTTTTTATTTGTGGAATACGTATATTGTTTTCTTTTAACAATAGCGTCAAAATATAAATAGAACTAGGATAGCCTCTTAATAATTTTGCTTTCGATTTTTTAAAAACGTGTAAGTATAAAGACAAATTTTTCTGGTTAATATCATAAGGCGATAAAAACCAATAATTTAAAATTTTATCTTGCTTGTATAAAGGTTCATTGGGTTTTGGGGAAAAGCTTCTCAAAACAATGCAAGGTTTATAATAGTCATACTTAAATTCTGGATTCATAGACCAAGCTCTAAAAAGCATACATTGTTCAATTGCATCGCTATAGTAAGATTTAGGGACTTTGAAGGGTTGCCCAGATGAACCAGATGTAGATTTATATTGTAATTTTTTTATAGCAAACTTTTCATTTAAAAAAGAAGGATAGTTTTCTTTTATAATGGATTTATTTACCATGGGTAGCTTTTTAAGCTCATCAGCTGTGAATGAGTCAAAATTGATAGAATTAGCAAATTGCTTGTAAAAGGGTACATGAAAAACAGCTTCAAAAATTATTTTTTTTAATTTGAGTGTTTGAATGTTCTTTAATTCATCATCACTTAAAAACTGAGACTTTAGAAGTTTAGGATAGTTTTGTAGAATAAATAATCCATTTCTAATATTGCGTAAATTAACTCCTGCAAGTTCCATAATACCTAAAATGAAGTGAACAAAAAATCTTTAACTATTGAAAAAATCACAAAAAAATCAAATGATACAATTATTTAAAAATATATTAAGCTATCCTGTTGCAAAGATTATTTTACTTAAAACAGTAATTAAAATAAAAGAAACAAAAGAACCAAGAATTTTTCTTATTGATATTGATAACACTGTTGCTAATACTTGGCCTTCGTTGCTGCTTAAATGGTCCAATGAAGAAGGTAGACTAAAAAGTTTAGCAATATTTATAAAAATGAAGTACCTTATAAATATCTTAAAAAAAAGCCCTAATAACAGGATAATTTTTTTAACAGCCAGAAGTTATTTTAGCCGAAGGATAACTTATAATTGGCTCTCAGAAAATGGTTTAATAAATAATCAAAAAAACTTAATAATCACAAGAACTGCAGCAGATAAAATTGACATTATCAAGCAACTTTGTAAAGAATGCAACTCGAAAAAAATTTATTATATAGATGATTTGGCACACAAGTATGAAACAGGGAAGATTGAATTTTTTGAAAAACAAATAAGCGAAGTCACTCGAATTAGTGAAACCAATAAAAAGTTCGTTTTTTTTAATTATAAAATTCTTAATCATCACATTAACGCTCAATATTGTAAACCTCGTTAATGATACTAATAAAGTTACTCTCAAATTTTTCTATAGTGTACTTACTGTTGAATTCGTTAATGCAATTATTTGATATCTGGCTAAGTAAGAAACTGTCTTGATAAAGTAATTTTACAGCTTCTGCAAAATATTTTGGATTATTATCTTCAAAACAATACCCAGTTTTATTATTTTCAATTATATCAGATATACCACCAATATTAACGGATAATGGCACTATACCAAATCAAGAAGCTTCAAGAATTACTAGAGGAAATGCTTCATTACTAATTTTTGTAGGAAATATTAGTATCTTAACTCGTTTTAATATTAAATTCTTCTCATCTCCATATAGAGGTTCATGATAAACGATTTGGTCTGTAATACCCTGTTTGCTTACATAATCTTTCCTCACTTTCTCCAGTAACTTTAGAAACTACTTTTGCCAATGGAGGTAAAACATAAATTGCTAATAAACCCAACCTTCTTAAAAACAAATACTAAAGTAATAATTGATTGAATTTTTATGATATAACATTAAAACAATCTTTCCTTCAGGTTTTAGAACACGATAAATTTCATCTACAATTTTTTCAATATCAGGAGAATGATGAATTACACCATGACTATACACAATATCAAAAAAATTATTCATAAATGGAATTTGAACAGCATTAGCAACTTGAACAGATTGATAGGGCGTATTAAAAAGTGTGAATCTTTCTTTTAATCACCTAATTGATTCTTCTGTCAAATCAATTCCATAAAAAAGCCCTCCTCTATTGATAATTTGAGTAGAGTCAGCTCCCTGATCAAATCCAATTTCTAATACTTTTTCTCATTAAAATCAATATTATCAAGTTCCTCAAGTATATGGGCTTCAGTTAAATATCTAAAAGCATCATACTCTGTATAAAAGGGTTGGCCTTGTTGATAATCTATGAAATTGCTACTAACTGGATTCTCGTTCTAAAATTTTTTTATCTCTTGTATAGGTTTATCCTTCATTTTCATATCGTTAATTACATAAAATTATTTTAAAAATATTTAATAAAAATTACATGTTATAGATATGGATGTTGTTTGAGATAATTAAAAAACTGCACATACATGACTGTGATGAATTCTCTAAAGTTTACTTATCCATTCAACCAAAGTATTAGTAATACTATTACCGTCAAGCAACCGCTTAATTTTTGAACTTTCAAAAATCGTATCTCCTGTCTCTATATACTTTTCAGACTCTGGCCATTCAACAAATTTGATTTCGGCTTCATATTTTCCTGAAATATGCATCGCTACATCTTTCAAGGAAAAGGTTTCGCCATCAATGTTGAAAATTTCATTCACCGCACATTTTTTTGAAAGGCTTCTATATATCTGGCTACATATGTCATCCACATGCGTAAATGTTCTCATATAGGAACCATCACCATAAAGATTGATCGCTTTATTAGAAATGGCACTTTGTATAAAAAAGCCAATTGTACCATATGAATATGCGTTTCCAAAGCTGTTTCCATAAGGAACACAAATTCTGAAAACTGTGTAAGGCACATTAAAGTATTTGCTGTATTGCTCAAGCAATTGTTCCCCGGTCCATTTATTCAATGCGTAAAGAGTTTTAAATTCTTTTTCTGCATCCTCCGGTAAAGGTGTACCTGTTTTACCTTTATAGACAAGCCTTGTAGAAGGAAAAATGATTTGCGGACGGAAATTTGTTGACCTGATGCTATTTAATAAATTCAATATGCCTTTTTCATTTACATCAATATATTTTTCAAAAGAGTCGTATGCTGCTATTGTTCCTGTTATTGCAGAAAAAAAGAAAATAAAGTCCACGTTTAAATCGATAACTTTAAAACAATTACTATTTGCAACATCAACTTTAATATAGGAAGTGAGAAATGTTAAATCCGTTGAATCCGCAATATCTGCTCCATAAACATCGTTCCCCAAACCAGCCATGTATTGGCAAAGATGCTTACCAAGATATCCGTTGCACCCTAAAAAAAGAATTTTCATATATAAAATATCTTTGCTTTATTTCTGACTTGATTCAATAATAAACTTTGAGCTAAAATTTCATTGAAAGTATATTGATAGTTGCTTTTCGTTATGTTGGTATGAAACGCCTTTAAAATTTTCACAAAGTGGTTATCTGGCTCCAACTCAATTATTTTATTTTCAATTGCTGTATCCAAGAGCACTACAGGCTTTTCTTCTGGCTTAGGTGTAAATGCTTTTTTTGCAACGAGCGTTCCTTTACTTCCCCAAAATTCATAATTGCATTGATAGTGGTTATCAAACCCAAACGACAATTGGCACACAATTCCTTCGTTATCTATTAGAGTAACATTGCCATACATATCAACCCCAGTTTCCTTACTAACATACAGAACTGCACTTTCCACTTCTAGCTGGTTTCCAAAAAACATCTGACTGGCTTTAATCGTATATGCACCTGCATCCAACAATGCACCGCCTCCCATTTCTTTATTGTATCTGAAATTTGAATGCTCTAAAGGCGGAAAGCCAAACTGACTGCGGAATACCCTTGTTTTTCCTATTGAGTCTGAAGAAAGCATTTCCTTGATCCATCGATGTTGTGAATGGTGACAGAACATGAAGTTTTCCATCACTACACAGTTTTGTTGAGCTGCCAATTCTATTATTTTTTGTGCTGACAGATAATCCATTGCAAAAGACTTTTCAACCAATAAATGCTTTTTCTTTAAAAGGGCTTTTGTTGCCCATTCTTCATGTAGACCTGTAGGCAATGGCATGTAAATGGCAGATATGTCATTTCTTTCAATTAGTTCTTCATAATTTAAATAATCTATTTCAGGATTATTAAAGTCTTCCCTTACTTTTTCTGAATCTCGGCTTGCAATGGCCACCAATTCAAAAATATCATTGCTTTTCAAAATAGCAGGTATCATTAGTCTTTTAGCAATACTGGCAAACCCCATAATACCTATCCGGATTTTTTCACTCATAGATTTCTAGATGTTAAAAAGCAATTGCAGCCACGAGGCATCTTGCTTGTATATTTAAATAATTATTGAACCTAATGAATGTGAATAATTGATTTAATGTCATCCAGCAGTAGTTTTCTGGTACTTCAATGGAAAATTCATCTCCAACTTCTACTATTATATTTAAGTTCTGCTCTTTGTAAAACCTCCCCCCCTCTTCTGATTGCATGGTTTTGTAATAAACTTTTTCTTCAGGAGCATTTAAAATTGTATCAATGTATAAAACATCATATTCATTTTGTCCTTTTCTGTAATTTCCGGTAAGGCATTGTACAGTTGGGGCCAATTCCAAGATATCAAAGTTTCCAGCTTCAACTTTGGCCTGAACAAGAAAATGATAAATTCCATTTATCTTTTTTATAACAAACCCGATCAGCCCTTCCTGTGCAGACTTGATTAATGGCTGCGACCATTTTACAACTTCACGGTTGCTGATAGAAACATTTGCCGCAATCACAGAAAAATATTTGTGGTCAATGTGATGTATATCCTCATCGGTTCGAACCCATGAGTTTATTGATTTTAAGGGCGTCATTTTCACCTCTAATTCATATTTGCTTTTTAGCTCTGTAATCCATGATATAATTTCTTCTATTTCAAATAAACCGTCGTTTTTATTTGTAGCAGACTCTAAAAAATTGATACCTACAATGTGGTCATTTGACTTATAAAACAAATGCTCTATTATTTGCCTGCTATTGTCATCGAACGTGCCATAGGAAATAGCGGATATCACCGTACGTGTATCCATATTGACTAAATTATCAAATTTCATAAGCTGCTTGATCTGACCTAAAGTAACCCATCGGAAATCTTCATGTTCTTGTATTTCCTCCTCCACCATTATAATGATATTCCGGTTTCTTTTTTTTAAGAAACGGGCTCCTTGTTCCGATTGGAGCTGGTCAAGCAATATTTTCTTTTTCCTATCTCCATTAAAGTATTCCAGATATGTTGGAGCATTTCCCTTGTGTACTTTTGTATAATTACTTTTTGTAGCCTGAAGCGTAGGAGACAGTTGTACAAAATTTATATTTCCAGGTTCTATTTTTGCTTGAATTAAAAAATGCAAAATTCCGTTGATTGTTTTGCAAATCATTCCTAAGTAGCCAACTTCTGGTTGATTAATGATTGGCTGCTGCCATTGTTTGAACGAGCCGCAATCAGTTTTTACCTCTATGCCTTCAATCGAAAAAAATTTCCTACTATCGTGATACAAGTTGCCATTTTCATTGTCAAAATGCCAGTTTTCCAATTCAGAAAATTTAATTAAATCAATATCAATCAAAACATTTGAACGCCTTTGATTAATCCATTCAAATATTTCATTTAAAGAATATTGACAACGGTCATCGATTGTTAATGAGGAAAGCAAAAAAGGAATTTGAGAATTTGATATCGTACTTGTACTCATATAAAAGGTTACTTTTTAAAGGATATCTAAAGAAACATCATTTAAAATGCTGCAAAATGTTGTTTCAAATTTTTCAGTAGTATAGTTTTCTATAAATGACTGATATGCATTGCTTGACATTTTCTTACAAATGCTTTGGTTCTGAATTAAATATGACAATTTATCTGCTATCATTTGTGAGCTTTGCACATCCACTAAAAATCCATTAAATCCATCCTGAATCAGGTCTGCAATTGCCCCATTATTGCAGGTTATTACCGGCAAGGCAAATTGCAGTGCATCCAGTATTGCGAGTGGCATACCTTCTAATGGGTAATAGGAAGCTAAAACAAAGCATGAGCCGTTAGAAAGTATCTCTTGCTTTTCCTTATCGTACTTAGGCCCTAGAACATTGACATTGTTGGTCAAGTCCAAGCTTTGAATATACTTGTTAATATCTGCAAAAGTTAAATCCCCTTCGTTACATATCAAATCAAGTTGCACATGAGGTTTAATATTTTCAGGTAATATTCGTATTGCGTCTATCAATTCAAGAATTCCTTTCGTTTTAACTAGGTTAGACATAAAAACAATTCGAAATGGGGAGTAGCTGCGGTTTAAAGAAGAATCTGAAAATGCTACTTGTTTGATACCGCAAGTCAAAACATAATCTTTTTTAAATTTCAAAAAATTAAAATCGTACTTTAGGGAATGTGCCAGAGTAATTACATATGACTTTTTAAATGTGAATTTCAAAAACCATGTGTAAAAGATATTTTTACCATAAGACACTTTAATTCCTTTGCCATGCAGTAGCAGAACCGTCTTAACATTAAAAAATTTAAAAACTAATGCAATTGCAATATCTTTAATAAGCCCTGCACCAATTGGAGAAAGAGTTAGAATTGCTAACGCATGATTTCTCTTTCTAACTGTTCTTATAATTTCAAAGATTATCTTGAACGTATCTCTAATTTTTTTGAAACTCCATTTAGAAATATCAGCGATGGAAGAAGATGTAACAATGTTTATATAATCAATTAGAAATTCATTATTAATTAGTTTGCTTTCTCGGATATTTTGATTATTCATTGATGCTCCATTAACAGGGGGTGGAAATTGCCCCGTAAAGAGTATTCTTTTCATTAGTACTAATTTTAAATTTATTCAAAAAACAACAAAAAAAATTGAAAAAAATTATAACTCACAAGTATTCAAACTAATAATCAAGAATCATAAATTCAACATATACATTCTAAACTAAATTATTACTCACTATTTAAGGATTTAGTATAAGAATGACGGATGTATAAAGCAACAAATGAGATGAACCACATTATTCTATACTCGCCAAATAGCTGATAGTAATGAGAAAAGACTTGATTTGAAGTGCCATCATTATAATCAATGCTGAGGACGACACGATCCCGCAATAAGTAGGGGCTATTTGCAAAAAGTGAAAACTGCTATGCCAATACAATAGAAAACCAGCTTTCATATTCACTACCTGCAATGAATGCTGCTCTTGATGATAAAATTGGTGAACTTAATCTAAGAAAAAAAGTGCATCCAATTACTTTAAAGCTGCTCGCAAGTTTCATGAAATGTAACTATTTTTCTTTTGAACAGGAGGGGGAGGCTGCACCTAAAAAAAGCATATTACTTATTTTCTATTATTTTAATGAAACATGAATGTGGGTTAGTATTATCTTCTTAATAAGAAGAGTTTATTTTTTTAAACCATAATTGAAAAATAAGAAGCCTCCAAATTTTATGTGAATTATTAACATGTGTATCCTTTCCTATAATCTCTCGAATTACTTCATACTTAAAAATACCTTGCTTTTTGATTGCAGTTTCATTTAATAAATCGTCTATTAAAGGCTTAAGTTCATTTTTAACCAACTCTCTAAGTTTTACAGGATTAAAACCTTGCTTCTTTCTGTAAACCATTTCATAAGGTAAAAACTTTAGCAGCAATTTTTTTAAAGGAAACTTCAATTCGGTCTCTGTAGAAATACTATTCAAATTTAGTTTTAAAGCATAGTCGGCAATTCGTTTACCCAAAATAGGTACCCTTATTTCAACACCAGTTTTCATTCCACCTAAATCAGATTTTGTAAAACCATTGGCAACTAAATAAGTGTTAATATTAGACTGAATTAAATTTTGTCGTATATCATTGTGCATATGCAAACTTGAATAGAAAGAAGTATTTTCAATGCTTATATTTTCTCCTAAAATGTTCCTAGCCTCATGAGGTGTTAACCCATTTCCTGTTATATACATACAAGCCTCCTCAAAAGATAATGTTAGAATATCGTAAAATTTATACGCTTTGTTAGAAAAAGAGAACAAATAGGTTAATAATTTAAATTTAGGCATTTTGCCAACAAGTTTGTTGAACTTAAACAACTTCATTTTCAGCAAGTCATTTGGATATCCGAGGAATAGCTCATCACCTCCATCTCCTGTTAGCATTACTTTAATGCCATCTTTCTTGGCTTGCAAACAAATAAGATAAATAGAAATTAAGTTTAAATCAGAGTAAGGTTCATCCAATATTTCAATAAATTTTTCTAAATGAGTTACAAACTCATTATTTTCTACTTCGATGGATTTATGCTTGATATTTAATACCGAAGCCACACTTTCAGCAACTCTATTTTCGTTTAACCCCGAGCTATCAGATCCAATTGAATAAGAAGTAATATTACTATTATTCTGCTGTGCAAAAGCTGTAATTAAAGAACTGTCAATACCACCAGATAAAAAAACACCAACAGGTACATCTGCAACCATTTGCTCTTTAACTTCTTCTTTAAATATATTATACAACTGATCTACATCAAACTCATTTACAGAACTTGCGAAAGATGAATTTTTGACAATAGATTTGGTAGCATTTTTTAAAGAGTAAATCATATAAGAATCCTTTTCAACCCTTCTAGCCTCTTCAAAAATAGTTTTGTCATCAACAATAAATCCACTCACTAAAAATTGGAATAAAGCAGTTTTATCAATTTTTTTATTGAAAAAAGGTAATGACAGGAATGCTTTAAGCTCCGAAGAAAAATACAAAGTTGATTCACGTTCAAAATAATATAAGGGCTTAATACCAAATTTATCTCTTGCCAGAAAGACAATATCTTGTGTTTTGTCGAATATGGCAAAAGCGAAAATCCCATTAAATTTTTCTAAACATGCGTATGACCAAGCTATATAAGCATTCAGTAAAACTTCTGTATCAGAATTTGTTTTAAACGAAAAACCCAATTGAACCAACTCCTCTTTGATAGATTGATAATTATAAATTTCTCCATTATATACAATAATATAATTACTATCTGCCGAAATGAATGGTTGATTAGCACCCTCGGTTAAATCAATAATTGATAGCCTTCTATGAGCAAATGCAACTGTCCTGTCTGAGTCTATAAAAATCCCCTCAGCATCAGGACCCCTATGTTCAATACTTTTCGATAATGCAAGTAAATTGGGCAAAACATTTTCTGATGGTCTATAATTAACTATTCCAGCTATCCCACACATAGGTATATTGTTTTAAAAAAATAGTTCTTGTTGAGAATGTGAGTACAAGATTTATTTGGTAACTTAAATAGGCTGACCATTAAAATTGTACTTTTAAAAATCCCTTAGCTTTATTATAAGTTATCGCCATTAAATTTGATTAATACTCTAATTAAAATATTAATAGAGAGTTATTCTTTTTGTGAGCTGCATACTATTTCTAATAATCGAATAATATTTTCAAAGCTATTCAAATTAGTAAATTTCATTATTTTTTCACGAGATGCATCACTCATAGCTTTTAATCTCTCTTCATTTCCTATTAAACCTTCTAAAAAGGAAAAACAGGAAGTAAAATCATTTAGATCAAGAACAAAACCATTGGTATTGTCTACCAAATCATCCTTACATCCAGTATTGTTAGAGACTATAACCGGTAACCCAAACATCATTGCTTCATTAACTACTAAGCCCCAAATGTCTTCTTTGGTGGGCAAAATAAAAATGTCAGCAGATTTATAATAAATGGCTATTTCGTTGTATGGCTTAAATCCATACCATTCAACATTGTCAAGTGATTTATACTGTTCCTTATAGCTTTCTAATTTAGAACCATCACCAACAATATGAACATAGCATTGACCCTTTTGCAACCATTTACTGAAGCAATTTAAAAACAAATCAATCCCTTTCCTATCTTCGATGTATCCTACAATCAATATATTGAGCAGCCCTTCTTTACGAACATTCTTGAACTTAATTGAAGGCAATGGTTTAAGCATGTTTGGATCTATTGCATACTCTATTTTGGCTATAAGCTTACTACTAAGATGTGATAAATCTGCATAAAAATTTCTGCTAGAAGTACCAGGTACCAAAAAAGCATCTACCCTTCTTTCTACAAAAACTCTTACAAAATTCCTTAGCTTTCCTTTAGGTCTTAGCTCTTTTGTATCAGAACACCAAAGTATCATTTTACAGCCGTAAAGAAACTTATAACATAAAACAATTAATGTAGAAAAAGAATAACCCGACACAATAATTGTGGTTGGCTTTAACGTACGCAAGGTTCTAAATAAATTAACGGGCAAATTAATTTCCCAATTAGTTTGCTTAAATGAGATACTTTTTAAAATTATAGGATCAAATAAAATTTGTGTGTCTTTATATACATTCCATTTTCTATAGTAACTATTTTCTTTTTCAACACAAATCTTTACAGGATATGCATCATTTTGTGACAGTAAATTATACATTTCTGTTCTGGTAGGAGCCAAGATATTTGTAACCAGTAATACCATTATGCTGTTATGCTTTTTGCCAATGATTGCCAGGAGTATAATTGAAAATATTCTTTCCTTTCAATATTTTTTCCTACAGATTCCAAATTAAACTCACTGATAAGTAATCTTAAGGTATCAAGGAATTTATCATCCAATTTATTTGCATGGCAAAGCCCTAAACCCTCAATATGTTTAAAGTGCAATAAATCTGGCCCAATTATCCCAGAACGATAGGAAAGAGTTTTCATTAAAGTACCTGAAGAACCCACAGAAGGCAATGGTAAATAAGTAAATAAAACATAGCGACTGCAATAAAAAAGTTTCTCCAATGCTTCATCACTTATCCGGTTAAAATCTGCAGTAATACTTGTTGAGGATTCCACGATTTCCTCAATTTGAGTTTTTAGATATTCATCATTACAACCTCCTGCAATATGAATTTTATAGGTATTCAAATTTCCAGATGTTTGCAAAAGCCTTAGAAATTCTAATACTCCTTTATAGTAAGCTATCTGAGACCAGATTATTAAATCATATTGATAAACAAACTTTTTATTATCCCACAATGAAAACGAATACATTGGATGAGGGAAAAAAGACTTTTTTGAAGCAAAAATATCTTTGGGCTCCATTTCATAATAATGACGAATTATTTTATTAGAATAAGCCACCATCAATTCATCAATTTTTTTTGAAAAAAAATCAATTAACTTGTTATTATCCTGTCTTCGTGTTTCACCGCCCGACCGCTCATGCTGTATATATATTATGTTCTTATTTGTTGCTTTCGCAATTACAATAAAAAAAATAAAAATAGAAGATTGTATATACCCAAACCTTCTAAATGGAATGGAATTGGGCCAGTTAATCACATAAACCGCTTTTTTAAAAAGAAATGGCAACAAATATAGTACATCAATTTCACTTCTAGATGCGTTGTAAACCCTATCCCCATTTTTTTCAAATCCATGTTTCAATAAATGTAAATAATTATTTCCAGAAGTGTCCTTGGGTTGGTTTAAACTTGGAAACAATACGATGCCAGCCATTGCCTACTAAACTTTTAGTTAATTAATAATTGATATAAATGTCGATTACTTAAAGTTGTAAAATTTATAAAAAATTGAATAAAGTGTAATTTTCAAAAAACCAATACTGAATCTTGCTTTACGATCTTCATTCATCATTTGCTTAATTACTTTCACAAACGACAATTTTAATAAACGCTCACTGATGAGAATATTTCGCAAATCTTCCTCAATTTTCTTTTGTAAATTAGCACTTACAAGCTGCAACCTTATATCTGTATTTTTTTGAAATAAACTTTCCGAAAAACCTCTTAACCATGAATAGTATTGAAAAGTGGCAATTACTTTTTTTGAATTATAATTGTTACTGCTGCTAATATTAAAACCTGATTTACGCCAGCAAAAAAGTTCCTCCGGAATAGCAATAATACCATTTTCAGAAAGTATTATACAGGTAGCTATATCAGAGTACCATGCATATGGGTAATTCACGATGCCCCCTATTTTTAGCAATGCTTCTTTTCGAAACACAAACGATTGAAAAGCATGGGTTCGTCCTAAAACCTCTCTATTATAAATAAAATCTGCTTGAGATTCTAAATACGTAGAAGATGCTGCTATGTAAACTACAGTATCTTTTTCATCAATTATTCTAAGCCGTGAATAAAATATATCAATCGACGGATTAACTTCAATTGCTTGAGCAATTTTAGATAAAAAATGCTCTTCATACACATCATCATCCCCAGCAAATAAAACATAATTACCATTCGCCTTTACCAGTAAAGAGTTCCACAAGCCTATTAAATCAGTAGAACCAATATTCTGTTCTCCTTTGTAATATTTAATGTTTCGATTATCCGAATACTTATCAAGGATATCTTCAATTTTTGAAGTCTCAGGTGAGCAATCGTTATACACAATAATTTCTGTATCTCCAAAGCTTTGATTTACTAAACTGCTTAATGACTTTTCAAAAAAAGTAGCCTTATATACAGGAAGAATTATTGTTATCATTACGCTTTAACCAAGGCTGATTTTAAGTGAACTATTGCCTTTTCTTGATTACAATAAAAGGCAATAAAGAATAAATAAAAGAAAGCTCCTTGAACATTTAAAAACATAAATATTGTGGGTGCAATAATAGAAGAAAAAAATATCAGGTTACTAAAAGGTCTAAATCCACTTCGTTTACTGTCACTCATTCTAGAATTAAATATCCTTTCTATTTTCAAAAATTTCCTAGAAATAGTAACTAAAAAAATTATGCCAAATAATCCATGATAAAAAAAGAACTGAAAAATACCAAGGTCAGACAAAAAGAAAATATCTGCCAATGAATTGTAATTGTCCTTCAATGGAACACCCAAACCTATGATAACAGAATAGGGGTGCTGCACAATAATGTTTACAAAAAAATCAAATGCTTCTACTCGTATCGCTGTATTAGGATCTGCATTAGAAAAATCAATGAGAAAATTAATAATAAACCCAATTGAAACAATACTAAATAAGAGTAAGATAAGATTATAGAGCCTTTTGTGTTTTTTTGTTTTAACAAAATCACTGTAAATATTAAAAAACATAAAAACAGAAAAGCCCGCTATAAAAGCCCTTGTTTTTGAAATGAAGATTACTACTAAAATAGATATAACAAGAAGTAATATTTCGGCTTTTAATTTTTTTTTAAACGAAATAAAATAAATCATCAAGCTTAATATTGTTGCTCCATTTAAAAAAAAACGTACTTCATTGTCTCTTACTGTTAAAACAAGGTTTGGACTTAAAATAGAGAAATCATTTGTTAAATAAGTATAAATATTTAATAGCAAAAAAATACTTAAAAAAAAACTTAAAAAGTATCTTGTAAACAATGTTCGTATATCTATATTAAGTTTTAGTAAAAAATAAAAAAGCAGCATATACAAAAAATAAATTCTTGAGCCTAACAAGCTATTAAACAAGCTTTGTCCATAAGAAAAGTAGCCAACAACTAAATTATAAAGCCATAGAATGAATAAGAACCCAAAAAGTGAGTATGCACTTTTTGGAATTTTTTTTCGGGTATTAAGAAATAAAAAAAAATTGGTCAGTAAAAAAAAAATAATGAAAACATCCCTTGCATCAACAGGAAAACTAAAATAATCTTCCAGATTTATAAGCACCAAAGCAAAACCTAAAAATATATACCTTAACAATGTAAAAGCAGTTTAGCTGGTTTTATAAATTTTTTCAATTTGACTAACATGTTCAGACATTGTTTTCAAAGGCGGAATATTTAATGAAAATTTTTCTATTAATTCAGATTCAAGAATTACCTTTTCTAACTGTTTATTTAAATCACTTATTGATGCTTTTTCATATAAAAGTCCGTTTACATTGTTTATTACAAAGTCAGGGAAACCTCCTACAGAGGGAGCAATTATTGGTAACCCGGCACTAAAAGATTCAAAAATAGTTTGTGGTGCCGTATCTGCACATAATGAGGGAAGTACAGAAATGTCTATTGTATTTGTAATAGCAGGCAAATCAGCTGGTGAAAACTTTCCCTTAAACAATATTCTGTCTTTGGCAATCTCGTCTGTTTCAATTAACTGCATCAAGCTATTATAGTAGCCTATGTCATATTTGCCATAAATGTAAATACTAGATTTGCTTTTTAATGTTGTACTTAAAAGCATATAAGCTTCAACAAGTTGATGAACACCTTTATAATAGCCTACGCCGCCTATAAATCCAAATACAATATTATTTTGGTCAACTTTTTTGCTATGCAAAATCTTACGCTGAGCAATTTCACTTCCAATGTGGTTCACTAAAATCAAATCACTGTTAACCCCATAAGTGGTTAAAATATTTTTCACATCCGATGAAACACCAATTATCAAATCGCACATATTCAAATACTCAATATTTCCAGAAAGTCTCTTTTCTAACTGTGTTTGCAATTTTGTATTTACTTTATCTGGTATTTGCTCTGAACCAAAATTCAAGTCTTCGTTTAATGCTGAAATTTGGCTCTTTTTATAAACGTTCATATAAAACTTATACAAAAAGGTCATCTTTCGTTTGATGTAAATTCTTAACCTTGAGTTTCTCTTATAAGTATCCACTTTTTTTTGTGTGCAATGAGAGCATTTCTTTAAATCATTGGGACCATCACATATCATTCTATTAAAGTCAACCATAACCCTATGTGGACATAACCACCAATATTCATGAACTGTTACAATTACTTTAATTGATAAGTCTTTTGCAATCCTTATTAGTCTGGAGCTAAATCCAAATATTTCGTTTATATGAATTACTTCAGGCTTTATTTTCTTCAAAAAATCTGAAATAATATCATCTATCCAATCATCATGATCTAGATTAAGTTTATCATAATTTAAATAACGAGTTGGAGGGTTAATCAATTCAAAAAATGAAACCGAAGAAGATTTGTCTAATTGTGGTACAGATTCAACTCTCATCGAAAAAATATCATAATTCTCTGTTCGTGTACAAGAGTACAAATAATATACTTCATTTACCTTAGCCAAGTATTCTGCTAGTGGCCTTGTATAATTGGTTACGCCACCACTAAATCCTGGATAATCGCCTATTATAAGAATTCTCATTTTTATTGCTTATTCATTTCTTCAGCCAATGCCTTTGCTTCAATAATATTATCTTCAATTGAGCAATAAGTCCAACTGCCATACCTGCCAATGGAATAAACATTATGTTCTGCAAGAATTTTCTTTTTGTTGATTACATCTAAGTTTGAAGCTGTATTAATATGTACATAGGCCGGATCCATAACCACGGAGTGATAAGAAATTAACTCCTGCTCATCACTAATCACTCCAGCCTCCTTTAAATCATTCAGTACAGTTTCTAAATAATTTTGGGAATCTATTTGCTCATACTTATTGAAGCCTAATTCAACATATAAAGACATCCGATCGTCATTGAAAATATTGTCATAATATCCAATTCTGTAAAATGAGTACTTTTTCTCAGGGAAATATACCCAATGATTTTTAGTATCATTTCCCTTTTTATTAAAGCCTAGGTTAAATACCAAAACTTTATTCCAAGAGTAAAGAGATTCATCGTATTCTATAGTGCATGCCTTCAATAAAAGAGGAAAAGGCATTGATGATATTAAATTGGTAAACTTATAAGAGCCTTTATTAGTATGTACTTCTTTATTTGCTAAATCAATTTGTGTAATGCCTTCATTAAATTGTATATTCTTCGGCTCTACACTGCTGTTTAATGCATTGATATATTCTATAGCTCCACCTTTAGGGTAAACAAAATAATTATTGTATGATTCAAACTTTACCTGTCTAAACCCTTTTATAATTTCCTCTCTATTTGCATAAGGAAAAAATCGTCCCATAGCATCTTTATCAAGCATATTTAGCTTACATGCATATAATTTCTCATTATATGGAATAAGGAATTTTTCTGCTATCGATTTCCCGAATTTGCTAATTACCATTTCTTCGAAATTGCTAACAGGCAAATCATTATTATCAAATAAATCAACCAAACAATCTATAAATTCTTCTTTGGGTAATTGATGAATATTTGCCTGAAATGGAAAGTCTATATAGGAATTTTGGTATTTTATTTGAGTATTCTTATTCACCTTTAAAAGTGAACTTTCATCCATTTTAGAAAAAATGTACCGCTCTATCTCTGGGTTTCTGAAATGAAAAAAATGACCTGAATAATCCCATGTAAACCCATCTTGTTTAATTGTTTTGCAATATCCCCCAATTTCAGAGTCCTTTTCAAAAATTCGGTAATTATTTCCTTCAATAAAATTCGCATAAGATAAGCCCGAAACACCAGCACCAATAATTATATCCATGATCTAAAATTTAAAAAAAGCATAAGTGAACAATGCTACAAAAATGTTTATGAAAAAAAATAATCCTGTAATTTTTTGCAATGGTTTGTACGAAGTTTTTTTATACAAACTAATTAAAAGAAAAAAGAAAACCAAACAGTAAGAAAGAGTAGTTGTCAATGCAGCATAAGCAATTCCGTTTTCCTTTAGAAAAAGAAGATTTAAAACAATATTTAAAATCCCTCCTATAAGCCAAGCATATAATAATTGTTTTTCAAAATGTTTTGCATAAAGTATGCCTGAAAACATTTGAATAAGTATGTTAATTAAAAACCCTGGAATTAATATTAATACCAACTTGTTCGAAGAAAAATACTGCTTATTGATTAAACTTATTAAAATTGGAGTAGCGAAATAAAAAAACAAGAGAATAAATACAGTTGCTGCACAAAATATGTATAGCAATTTCTTACATATTTTTGTGATTCTTTCATCATCTTGAGAAATAGAAACAATAAAACTGTACCAAAAATAATTTATAGCTGCTGATAATCCCAATACCAATGCAGATATTGAATAAGCAAAACTATAATCTGCCAAAACTGAACTCCCGAAATATTTCTCTACTAAAAGATAATCAGAATTTTGAATAACCAATGCAGCATAAGATGTAGGAAACAGAATTAAGGCTGTTCTAAGAATTTTGAAATTCTTCCTCACCTGAAAATCAAAAGAAAAATGAATTGTTTTGAATAGCTTATAAAAAAAATACAATGAAAATGAAGTAATAATAATAAACTGGCTGATAATTATCAATTGATAGCTTAAACCAAACTTTAATTGCCATACAGCAACCAATACACCTAAAATTAAATACTCTGTTGCCAAGGTATTAAACATAAGTAATTTGGTTTTTTGAAAAACTTCAAAAACAAATACACTTAATTTTGAAATTACTCTGGCAAATGAACTAATTAAAATAAGAATTACAAATAGAGCAGTATAATCATTAAGAACCTTGAGTGCGAAATAGAGCACTAGCAGCCCCACTAAAGAAAATAAAATACAAAATGTAATCACAAAGGAAATTCTTTCACTTTGCAACTCCTCCGATTCGCCAATTAAATATTTATTTATAGCATCAGGAAGATGCAACAACAAAAAACCACCAAATAAAGCCGCATAAGATTGAACTAGGGAAATTTTCCCAATATCTTCTTTTGGTAAAAGAATTACCAATAAAGGCATGTAGATTATACTTTTAAATCTTAGTAAAAAATTTAAAAGTATTCCATCTGCTATTTTACGCTTAATTAATTTACTATCTGAAGAATAGGTTAATGCCATTTATTGCAACTCAAAAAAGTGAAAATACTAAAATAAAAAATCAAGATAGTTGTTTATAAAAAAACGGAAAAATGCTTCTCACGAAAATTGTTTCATTTTTAAATAGGTATTTGCTTAACAAGATCATAAAAACCAATTCACCTAATAGCAGAGATAAGGCTGTTCCTGTAATACCCCATATTGGAGTACATAAAATGAAACTTAAAAAAGTAACTAAACTGCTCACTATTAAATAATACTTAAACGTTTTATCTTTTTTAATAGATATTAATAACTGCATTGCTAAGAAATAGTTGACTAAGTGTAATGTAATCCACCCTACCAACATTATATACGATGAATAATGATTAATAAGCTGAATATTAAATGCTGAATTAAAAAAATATTTGAAAAAAAACTGAGAAAAAATCAATAAGCTGATAGAACCAGCAATTACAAAAACTAAATAGTATTTAAAAAAGTTTGCCAAAAAAACATGAACTTCTTTGATACTTTCTTTTTGCAATTTCTCCTGTACAAAAGGTAATAATGAGAAAATAATTGGTTGGAAGATTGCAAAAAAGTAATAAGCTATTCTAATAAAAACACTGTAATAGCCTAAGCCTGTTCCGTTGCTGTAATTTTTTACAACAATTATACTCCCTGCATTCATTAACCAATACAAACAAACAATTAGAAAAACATTCCATCCATCTTTAAGGATACTTAAAACTTCAACTGCTTTGGGAAATTTTATAACAACTTGCTTTTTTAATACCCAAAAAGAAAGTATAAGTGCTAAAAAATAAGAAACGATTTCACAAAGTGGCACCCAATAAATATCCTTTTTTTGTTTTGCAACAAATAATATTAGGAATACAAAAACAATTTTGCTAATGAGGTTAATTCTAAAAACACTGTTGTTCTTTTTTTCTCCCTGAAAAAACCAATAAGGAATAAAACCTTGTAAAACAAAGCACCCATAAACCGAAAGCACTAAAAGTAGATGAATTTCATTTCCATAAAACCCAGAAAAAAACAGCAAGAGAATAAAGGGTATAACAATAATTGAGAGTAGTATTTTAGAAAAAAATACATTACTAAATATACTATTTTTTTTTGACATATCAGAAAAGTTATCTGATACATTTCTTTGGCCTGAAATAGAAAACCCATAATCAGTTATTACCAAAACCAACCCTAAGCTACTTTGCACATAAACAAGTTCCCCAAGTTTTTCAATCCCAAAATAATTATTGCAAAATGGTAATAGCAGAAATGGGACAATAGCATTTGTTGCCTTATTTAATAATAAAAAAAAAGAGTTAGGGGCTAACCCATTTCTATTCCTAAAAAGCAATTGTATTATGTTATGAAACATTTAATCCACAAAAATCAAGAACCTTTTTATCATTAATTTCTAAACTTAAAAATTGTTTATGCTTAACCAGATAAATAACAATATCAGCATTTGTTAATGCAAAATCAAGCTTAACTAAATTTAAACTGGCAACTTTAGATTCTTCAATATTAGGCTCAACTGATAAGACTTCATAATCCAATTTATCCATTGCCTGAGCAATGTGCAATGCAGCCGACTCCCTCAAATCATCTACATCGGGTTTAAATGCTAATCCTAAACAAGCAATAACTGGTTTCTTATTAAATACTAATTGAAATTCCAATGCAGTATTTATAACCTTTTCAATAACCCATTTTGTTTTATAGTCATTAACCTCTCTGCCACATTTTATTAAATTGGCTTCCTTAGGGAAGTCAGCAACTAAAAACCAAGGATCAACAGCAATACAATGTCCTCCAACACCACAACCTGGTTGTAAAATATTTACTCTGGGGTGCCTGTTTGCTAATTCAATTAATTGCCAAACATTAATGTTTGCAGTATCACAAATCATTGACAATTCATTCGCAAAAGCTATATTGACATCGCGATAAGAATTTTCTACCAACTTACACATTTCAGCAGTTCGAGAATTTGTAACCAAGACCTCTCCATTTACAAAAGTTTTATAAAATGTACTTACTATTTCAGAACTCTCATTATTCACCCCCCCAACAACTCTGTCGTTCTCTATCAGCTCTCTCATTATTTTTCCAGGCAATACTCTTTCAGGACAGTATGCAATGTATAAATCATTCGTATCAATACCACTTTCTTGAAATATTGATTTTATTTTTTCGGTTGTGCCTACTGGTGATGTAGATTCTAAAATAACTATTGAACCTTTTTTTATATAGGGGGTAATACTTTTAGTTGCTGCAATTACGTAATCTATGTTAGGTATATTCCCACTTTTAAAGGGTGTAGGAACTGCTATAATATAAATATCAGCAGAGGTTGGTGTTGTAGATGCTTTTAATTTACCTGAATTTACCGCAGATTTAACAAACGTATCTAATTCAGGTTCTACAATATGTATTTTACCTTGATTGATTGTTTCTACTACAACTGGATTTATGTCTACACCATAAACTTGATAGCCCTTATTGGCTAGTAATGCAGCTGTAGGCAAACCAATATAACCTAATCCAACTACACAAATATTTTTATTACTTACAGTGTTTAGCATTTATCAACTTTTAATATTTCAATAATCCTTTTCGAAGCATGGCCATCGCCATAAGGATTATGTAACTGAGAAAATTTTTTATATTTATTGTTATCTTCAATTAATTGAGAGGCTTCATTTATAATTACATCAGTATCAGTTCCAACTAAGATAACAGTTCCAGCATCTACAGCCTCAGGCCTTTCTGTAGTATTTCTAATTACTAGAACAGGTTTACCCAATGAAGGTGCTTCTTCTTGAACTCCTCCACTATCTGTTATGATTAAATAACACTTCTCCATTAACCAAATAAATTTTTCATATGGTAAAGGTGAAATCAAATGAATATTTTTTGTATGCCCTAGTATATTTTTTACAGGATCTTGCACATTTGGATTTAAATGAACTGGATATACAATTTCAACATCATGATATTTTGTTGCTAAAATTTTTAAAGCTTCACAAATTTTATTAAAACCATCGCCAAAATTTTCTCTTCTGTGTCCTGTTACAAGTATGACTTTTTTTGAAAAATCTACTTGTTGAAAATAGTTTTCAAAATCATAAGTTGAATTATTTTTAAGAAGTTCCAACCCTTTAAACAAAGCATCTATTACTGTATTTCCAGTAACTGCAATGTTTTTCTCTAAAACACCTTCATTTAATAAATTTTGTTTTGCTCGTAAGGTTGGGGCAAAATGAAAACTAGCTAATTTAGTTGTGATAACCCGATTCATTTCTTCTGGAAAAGGAGATTGCATGTTGAAAGTTCTTAATCCAGCTTCTACATGTGCTACTTTTATACCAGAATAAAATGAAGAAAGACTTGCTGCCAATGTGGTAGTGGTGTCTCCATGCACTAACAACCAGTCTGGTTTAAAATTTTCTAATACACTTTTTAGCTTAACCAAAATATTAGAGGTAATTGAATGTAGAGTTTGATTTGGTTCCATAATATCTAAGTCATATTCTGGAATAATTGAAAAAAAATTTAAAACCTGATCTAACATTTGTCTGTGCTGACCAGTAACACAAATTTTCGTTTCAAAAAAATCTTTATTTTTTATAAGCTCTTGCCAAACTGGAGCCATTTTAATTGCTTCTGGCCTGGTGCCAAAAACAAGTAGAATCTTTTTATTCATCTATTGATACTATAAATTATTTAACTATTCTTTATTAAGTATACTAATGTTAATATGCAAGTACAAATAGTAATTAATACAACCATTCCAAGAACTGCAAATACTATTATCGATGATTTGTTATTAATTAAAGGAAGTTCTGGGCTATCAATTATTTGTATAACAGGAGTTTCTTGATTTAAAGTGATTTTAGCTATTTCTAAGTTTTTAATAACTTCCCCATAAACACTAGTAAGCAATAGTTTATCTCTATTAGACACTTCTGCTTCTACAGTAAATGTTCTAGATGCTGGATTTAAATCTAAAGTTTTTTCTAGTTGGGCTGCATTTAAGAAAGTTTTACCATAAAGAATTTTAGATATGCTATCGGCTCTTCGTTCAAGTCGTTCTACATTAGCCTTTTGTCTTTTTGTTTTAATTTGAACATATCTTTCTGTAGCAGAATGAACTATTTTTTCACAAAATATTTTTGCAAAACTATCATCAGAACATCTGAATTCAACATTAATAAATGTGGCTTTTTTTTCTGGTCTATCTACAATAAGCTGAGATTTTAGTATACGCTTTACAATAATTTGAAGTAAACTGTCTTGTTCTCTTGTAGACTTAAAGTTTTTTTCAGATGAGAAAAAAATATCTTTACCTAAATTCTGTTTCCATTCTTTTCTTAATCCGTAAATATCAGAATACTTATCAGCTAATGAGAAGCTTTTGCTAATATTGGTATCTAATGGTGTTAATAAAGTTTGTTTACACAAATCTGTACTTTTAAAAAATAGTAAAATATTATCACCTGAAAAAATAGTTACACCATTCCCAGATAAAGATCCTACATCTAATCCTAATTGTCCAGCAATACCTGTTAATCCACCACTCGAAACTTTTCCCTCCTCAACTATAAAACTAAGTTTTGCAATGTAGTTTAAAGGTTTATAGATTGTATACATTGATCCAAATAGAATTCCGAGTAAAGCAGCTAAAATGAAAAAAAATTTATTCTTAAGAAAAAAAAGCAGTAGTTTTTTTATTCTTAAAAAAAATCTTCCAAATGAAAAGTCATCTGTTGATGACTCTATATGATAGGTTTCCATTTTATTCATTTTTATAATGAAACTATTTTGTTATCTGATAAACAATTGCCATTGTGGTTATTAATCCTGAAACTGCAGAAACAATTATACCCACTTTTGAAAAATCTGCTTCCTTTTTCTCAGGCTCTTTTGGTACAAAAATTTTAGTGCCAGCTGTAATAGTAGGATATTTTTTAAAGAATAGAAATACTGTTTTGGTGGTTGCAGCTTTACCATTTGGATAAACTACAAAAACTCTTTTTTTGTTAGCCGATTTTGTAACTCCACCTGCATCAAATAAATAATCTCTTAAGTTTTTATCTTCATCGTAGCTAATAGACAATGGTTTAAATACTTCACCAGCTACTGATACCATATTATCAAATGCAGGAATAATAATTTGATCCCCTTCTTCTAACAATATATCATCTTTACTACCCGGATTATTAATAATTTTTGTTAATGCAATAGAAACTTCTCTATATGGCTTTCTCTCTTGCTCAGCAATAACGCCAGAAGAATCTTTTGCAGATGATTCAGCAATTTTCTCTACTACATCTAAATCTGTATTACCGTAATAATTTCTTCTAACTAATTTGGCTCCTTCAATATTTGCAGTGTACAATAAACTGCCTGAACGTTTAATTAAATCACTAATCTTTTCGGACCTACTGGTTAAAGTGTATTCACCGGGGTTTAATACTTCTCCTTTAATAGATACAGTAATTTGCGATTTGTAATAAGGATCTGCTTTAATATTTACCACATCAAAGGGCTTTAAGATAACGTCGGCTGAGATTTGTGACAAATTTTTATCATCATCTATTCGTATAATTTCTACTATCGGACTTTGGGGATTATTTACTTCTACATCTCGTTTTCTTCTTGAAATCTCTATTCCTTTTCCTGTTGCATTATCGGCAAATCCACCAGACATTAAAATCAAAGATTTCAATGACAAATTTTCTTCGTATGGCACAACACCTGGCTTACGTACAGCCCCGTTTATACTAACTGTAAATTCGTCTTTAATGTCAAAAATGGAAGAAATTTCTACTACATCATCTTTTTGCAATAAAGTATTCTTACCAGAATCACTTAATAAATCTATACTTAAATATTCTTTGGTTAAATCATTTTTTGTTCTAACTATTATTGCTCTACCTGTAAATGCATCTTCTTTTAATCCAGCTGCTTTTTGTAATAACTTTTCTACAGTTAAGCCATTTTCTAAAGAATAATTGCCTGGCTTGTAAACTGCCCCTTCAACAGATATTCTGTTTTGATATTTTTCTATAATACTACCTATCTCATATTCATCGCCATTTTGGGGCACAAATACATTAAAGGAATCTTTAATTATATCAATTACCTTTCTATCAAAATCTGTATTTCTAATTCCAGTAATTCTTGCTTTATATGCTTCACTTTTAAAGCCACCAGCAAAACCAATTGCATCGTTTAAAGTTTCGCCTGATTGCAATTCAAAATATCCTTCACGATTTATTTCACCGGTTAAAGCTACTTTAGTTTGTACAAAAGGAATTTTTACAATGTCGTTATCCATTAAACGTACATTACTTTTTTGAGTGCCATTTAGTAAAAATTCATATAAATCGGCAGTAATTATTTTTTTATTATTTCTAATTAATTCAATATTTCTAAATGAGCCATTTTCTGTTGGTCCACCACTTACATACAAAGCATTAAATAATGTTGCTAAAGAGCTTAAACTATAGGTACCAGGTTTTTTTACCGCACCAATCACCATAATTTTTATAGATCGAATACTGGTAACACTTAATTGTACTGAAGTTTGTTTATTGGCTATTGCAGGATAATATTTAGCTAATCTTGAATTAATTAATCGAGTAGCTTCCTCAATGGTTAATCCATTTACTTGAATAGGGCCAGCATATTTTATGTACACATTTCCCTCACTATTTACCCTTAGATCTTGTTGAGATAAGTTAACTCCATAAACATCTAGTTGTAACTTATCATCAGGACCAAGTATATAATTTTTGGGCGTTGGAATTCTTAAATCGGGTTCAAATGATAGGCTTGGATTTGAAAACAATTCAGTACCAAAAATTGTTTTTTCGTTGTAATTGTATTCACTAACATTATTGCCTTTTATTGATTTTTGACCTTCTTGAGTTCTTGATGGGCCCTGAGTTTGACTACCAGAATTAGCTGAAGATGAAATAGGTGTAAAACTGCTTATTCTAGCTCTAACATTATTAATTTCAGCAATTGGCATTCCTCTTCTTGTAAATTCTTGAATAATTTGAGTTTCAGTTTGTCCTGCTGCTTGTGCCTTTTGCACAAAATCTTGTAATTGAGCATCTGAAATATCAGCAGATTTTACTCTACTCATATTTGCAGGTAGCTGTGCAACTGCAACTAATGTTAGTAAAACAAAAAAGACTGTGCAAACAAATTTTATTGTATTGGATATCTTCATACTGTAGAGTTATTAAACAAAAAAAGCTTCGCCATCTCACTCACAGTTGTGAACGAGTTGGTGTATGGTTATAAAATATTTGGGGGGGATTAAAGTGTAAAATACCAATCCCATAAGCCGCAAATATAGGTTGCTAAGCGATACAATAATTTAACAATAGAAAAGAAAACATAAGATATTGTTCACGAAAAACATGTATGTTAAGAGCTTTACAAAAAGCTTTTTTTGATTCAATTATTACAATAAATTGAATGAACAATTATAGTCTTCCATCTACAATAGCTCTATCTAAAAATGCTTTCGTATCAAATAATACTGCATCACCTCCATTTAGCAGCCCTTTGATATCTAAAGATTGAAATTCGCTGTGTGAAACCGATAAAATAATGGCATTATAAGTACTACCTATTTTATCTAAAAGATGAATGCCAAATTCTTCATGCACTTCATCGGCATTTGCATGTGGATCGTATACATCTACTTCCATTCCATATTGCTTCAACTCATTGTAAATGTCAATTACTTTGGAATTTCTAATATCTGGACAATTTTCTTTAAAAGTAATTCCCAAAATCAAGGCTTTTGCAGCATTAATTTTTTGCCCTTTTTGAATCATTAGTTTCACCACTTTACTGGCAACAAATAGGCCCATATTATCGTTTACCCTTCTTCCACTTAAAATAACTTGAGGATGATAACCTAAGCTTTCGGCTTTATGAGCTAAATAATAGGGATCTACACCAATGCAATGTCCACCCACTAATCCTGGACGATATTTTAAAAAATTCCATTTTGTGCCGGCTGCCTCAATAACATCTGTTGTATCTATGCCCATTCTATCAAAAATGAGTGCCAACTCATTTACAAAAGAAATATTTACATCTCGTTGTGCGTTTTCAATGGCCTTTGAGGCTTCAGCAACTTTTAAACTTGGAGCTTTATGCGTACCTGCTGTAATAATGCTTTTATACAAATCATCTACCACAGTTGCAATTGCTGGAGTTGAACCAGAAGTTACTTTTTTTATAGTAGTTAAAGTGTTGATTTTATCGCCTGGATTAATTCTTTCGGGTGAATAACCACAATAAAAATCTTCATTGAATTTTAAACCAGAATGTTTTTCTAATACAGGTACACAATCTTCTTCTGTACAGCCTGGGTAAACCGTAGATTCATAAATTACCAAATCGCCTTTTTTTAATACTTTACCAATCATGGTAGAAGCTGCAATTAATGGCGTTAAATCCGGTGCTTTAAAATTATTGATGGGTGTAGGAACTGTTACAATAAATACAGTACAAGCAGCTAAATCGGCAGTGTTGAATGAAAAAGACAATCCTATTTTTCCTGTTTGAGCATGTAAATCAGTTGCTTGTTTTAATCCAACTAAATCGGCTTCATTAGTTCTGTCTTTTCCTTCAGTTAATTCGTGAATACGGCTTTGATTTATGTCGAACCCCAATACTGCATACTTTTTCCCAAACTCAATTGCAAGCGGTAAGCCTACATAACCTAAACCAATAATAGCAATTTTACTTTCTGAAATGTTCATGTTGATTGTATAAAATTTAAGAGAATAATAATGTAGATGCATAAGCAAATAAGCCTTCTTCTCTACCTGCAAAACCCATTTTTTCTGTAGTAGTGGCTTTAATAGAAACGTCTTTTTCGGAAATATTCAATATTGCAGCAATCACAGCTTGCATTTGCTGAATATGTGGTTTTATTTTAGGCAATTCTAAACATAAGGTACAATCTATATTACCTACACGGTAGCCTTCTGCTTGTATTAGTTCGTAAGTTTTTTGCAATAAAATTTTACTATCAATATTTTTAAATTCACTCGATGTATCTGGAAAATGAACACCAATATCGCCTAAACAAGCAGCACCTAATAATGCATCGCAAATGGCATGTAACAAAACATCGGCATCACTATGCCCTAAAGCTCCTTTATAATGAGGTATTTTAACACCACCAATCCATAAATCTCTTCCTTCAACCAATTGATGAAAATCTATTCCAAAACCAATTCTTATACTCATTCAAATTCAATCTTTTATTAGCAATAAAGTTTTATAAATAAAAACGAAGGTTATTCCAAACCTTCGTTTTTGAATTAAATATGTTAGATATGCAACAATGAATTATTTATTTGCAATGTCGAACGTTACACCAAAACGAAGTGTATTAGATAAAGGATTTCTTGTAATACCACTTCCTGATGGTACTAAATAAGAAAAATTCAAACCAATTACATTGTATTTTAAACCTGCACCAACAGTAAAATACTTACGATTACCTTTGTTTTTATCTTCATAAAAATAACCTGCACGTATCGCAAATTGATCATTATACATATACTCGGCACCTACCGAAATTTGAAACTCTTTTAGTTCATTTCCAAAACTTCCAGCATCGCCAAAAGACTTAAACCAACTACTCAATACACCTTGGTTTCTATATTCGGCCAATAATGCTTCGTTTCTTATATCTGCATCCGGCTCAGTTAAAGGAATTGGAATAGGTGGTGTTGGAACCATTAATTTATTAATATCTAAACCAAAAGTAATTTTACTGGTTTCATCAAATACTTTGGTATAAGCAACACCAATACCCAAATTAGCAGGTATATAATCTCTATTGGCTGCATCATTAGTATAACTAATTTTAGAACCAAGGTTTGATAGTACAAGCCCCCAGCTCCAGCCATTACCTTCTTCACTTAATCCATTATGAAATAAAGAAAGATCACCTGCAATTGCATTACCTGCTTTATATGCTGTTCCTCCAGGAGCACCATTCGCTAAGCTTGAATTAATATAACGTAAAGCAACCCCTAAAGATAATTTAGTATTTAATTTTCTGGTATAGCCAAAGTCTATTGAAAACTCTCTTGGACGACCTTCGTTTAATGGATTTCCAGCAAAATCTGTAAACTGAATATTGCCTAAGCTGAAATAACGAATAGAAGCAGCAATAGCTTGTTCTTCATCTAGCTGACGATAAGCAGATAAGCTTGCCAAATACACATCAGTTAATCCTAAATCTTTTAACCAAGGAGTATAAGTTACACCAACAGCTGTTTTTTGTTTAGCAAAAGGAATTTTAGCCAAGTTCCAAAAAGCTGAGTTGGCATCTGGTGCAGTTGCAATACCCACATCTCCCATCCCACCTGCTCTTGCATCAGGTGAAATTCTTAGAAAAGGAACCGCAGAGGTTACCACATTTATACTTTCAGAAGATTGTGCTTGCGAGTTTGTTGAAAGCAACGAACCACTAATAATTAATGCCGTTGCAACTTTCAATGTTGAATGTCTCATCGAGGTCAATGATTTTAAATTAAGAATTGTAAAAATAAAAGAATATTTCAATCAACCAAATGTTGTGTAATTGACCATTGAAATATTAGAGTAAAAAATCAGACCATTCAATAGTTTTTGTTAGAGTAAATATAGTTTTTGTGTTGCTTCTGCTTTTAAACCAGCAGAATTGGTAACAATAATACGATAAATATAGACACCTCTACCCAATTTTTCGCTGTTTCTATCTTTTCCATCCCATTCTATATCATTTACACTATTTCCAATTGTGCTAATATTTTTTTGAATTTGATGAACCAATTTGCCAGTAATGCTAAAAATATTTATCAGCACTTTTAGGTTTGAATTTGGCTGATTATGCTCGAACCAAAAGTTTGTTTTACTTGTAAATGGGTTGGGATAGTTCAGAACACGACTAATTTGTAAAGCTTCTTTTTGCTGTACAACAAACTCAACGATTATATCACTAGAATTATTGGCTACATCCCAAACTTTTATTTTTAAAAAATGAACTCCATTATCTACCTTGGGTAATTGATACCTAATAATACCACTTTGATAACTATCGGTATCAGCTTCATAAAAATTATTTAATACAATAATATTTTTTTCATTCCCATCTAAAATAGCTGTTATATCGTGCCCAATACCTGAACCAACTGTATTAATACCAGATGAATCGAATAGCTTTAAGATAAGCAATGGATTTTCATTTACTAAACCTCCATTTACAAATTTCTCATCATTCAAATATGCTTTTATGTTTGGTCCAACCCTATCTGTATTAAAAGTACTACTCGTTCCCCCAATCAAAAAATTACTTGCAACTCCATTGGCATCGGTAATTCCATTATCGGCATATAAACTTAATCGTCCATTACCAAATTGATAATTAATATCTTTTGGTACTATAAAAGAAAAACTAAACAATCCATTATTTACAGAGGCTTTGCCTTTATAGAGAATATTTTTTTGTTGATTGAAATTGGTAATAGGGCTTGCTGCATTGTTACCTAATGTTTGTAGGGTTTGAACTTTATCGAAAATAGTTGGATAAACAGTTCCATTAAAACTATTTGCTGTAATCCCATTTGCGTCTACTACTCTTCCTGTAAAAGTATATTTTTCTAATGCTTTTAATGTATCGGTTCCATTTAATGGCATGTTATTAATGGACATTAATTGCATATTCATTTTTGGGAAGGCTAATTGAATGCCTGGATCTCCAAGTAAGGTAAATTTTCTGTTATTATTAACATCACTAAAAGTTTGATAGGTAAAATTCTTTGCTCTTTTGATTGCTTCTCCTAAAGTTAAATAACCATTGTTGCTATTTTTTGATAGTAAAATGGCAAGAAAATTATCATTCATAATTCTGTTGCTAAACGCAAAAACAATTCTTGTAGTAGTAACCAATGCAATTGCTCCAGTTTTTCCACCTACTAACAATGTTGAGCCAAGTGCATTTTTTGTAGGATCGTCGTAAGGTGCAAAATCGCATGTGGCGGTAACAAAAAGAGGCAACTTAGCAGCATTATTTAATTGATTGGCTTCTTCTTGTCCAAAAATTGCTTCATCTGCCAATCGTTGATAACCTCCATGTCCACTATAATTAAATAACAATGCTCCTTTAAAAATACTATTCACAATGGCACTATTTACTTCAGGATATCTACCTCCACCACTTCCACTTACTAATGGGAAAGCATCTAAATAAATTTTATCTTGATTCAATAATGGATTGGTGGTAAAAGCTTTGCTACTAATTAATTCTGCATCATTCAAATGCACGTTTCCATCTTTATCATCTGCAGTAAAAATGGTATTATTTCTCCAAGAACCAAAAGTATTTGCTGCATGATAGTTGATAATTTTATCTACTGTGTTTTTTGCTTCATCAATATTGGTTACAGGCAACCTTCCTACGGCAATATCTAGTAACGATGGGGGTGATGTAAGGTTTACGTCATCTGCATCATCTAACAAACCAAAAAAATCGTCTGAAGTGTAGGTAATTAAAGGATCTAAAGAGTTTATACTTTGATAAGCAGGAACAAAATTGGTATTATTAGAAATTCTATTTTTATAATCAAAAGACGCAGCCCCAAATAACAATACATATTGAGGTCTTTTTGTTGTATCGGTTCCTGCTTTATCGTAATACATTTTAATAAAATCTCTAATAGCTACAGGTGTTGCAATGCCCCCAGAAAACTCGTTGTAAATTTCATTTACAGAAGCAACAAATGTTGTATAACCATATTGTTGTTGATGGAATAAAGCCAATCGTTTTGCCTCATTTAAATAATTTGGATGTGTAATAATAATGTAGTTTCTAGGGTTACTATTGTGCAAATTTTGATTGTTTATTTTACCACTAATTTGAGGTGTTAAAATATTAGTATTGTTAAAAGCAATATACTCCCTCAACCTATTGGCGTTGTTTACAAAACTGCTTTGCCCCTGACTAAAATTTACAATCATTTTTTGGGGTTGTGTTGGGTGAGTGATATCCCAAATAGTTGTATTGGCATTGCTGCCACTTACAATAAAATTTGCTACTGAATTTGTCGAAACAGATTGCCAGTCTCTAAACAACAATTGTTGTTGATTATTCATGTTTAAACTTCGCCTACTGTGCAGTTCAAACCAATTTAACCAACCTTGTGCAGCTGCATTTGCTGGTTGAAAAGAAAAACTAATGTTAATAGAATTAGAATTATTAGCAATAGCTACATCATAACTTCTTGCAACCAACGTTGCAAAAGCATCTAGATAATTACCTGAAATACTTCCACCATTTATAGAGGGCAATAATAAATTGTTGACTGAAATATTAAAACTACTTGCAGTTCCAATGCTTCTTACTGCAAAACTAGTTGCCAAATGCACAGGCGTAGATGTTTCTAAGCCAGATAATGAAAAATTAAAATTTTTATTGGTGCTATTGCCGGGTAAATTGCTAAACTCCTCTCCCAACCATTCTTTCCCACTATTCAAAAAATTTATTTTATCTACCTCATAAAAATATCTATCGTTAAAACTGCTTACAGAGCTGTTTGAAGGGGAAATATTGTTTTGAATGCTTATTCTTTTACCAATTCCTCCAATAGTTAAAAAATAGTATAAAGAATCGGAGAATAAATTGTTTTGATGTATAAATCTTCTATTCAAACTATCATTTTGCCAACTATTTACTGCTGAAGCATAAAAAAGTACGTAATCGTTTGCGTTAAAAATGCCATCACCGCCATCCACTACTTCTAAAGCCAATTCTTGCAAATCATCCAGCCTTTCAACAATATTTCTTTCATCGGGTAAAAAATGAGCATTCCCAAATATTCTAATAGAATTTGAAGCTAAGTTACTGGTATTCAAACCTAAACTTTGTAAAAAAGGAATATCAATTTTGTAAATACCCTCTTGTGTTGTTGCCATTTTGTACCAACTTCCAGTTGCTAAAACACTATTGTTTACATAATTTCTTTGAGCCAAAATGGTGGTTACATTTACGACCAACAACACAAGTATTATTAACCAATATCTAATTTTAGCCCAAATCATACCTAAAAAGTAAAGCAATTTGTGATTCAAGCATTAAAATTATGGTTTTAGTAACAATCAAAATTTGTGTTGTTTTATCATTGTTTCAATAAAACATATATATTCGCAACGTCTGTTAAGGCAATATTTTTATAAAACCAACGTTCATATCACTCAAACCTTTCAACAATGCGAATGTTAGCAGGAATTAGAAATTGTACATTGCTGATTGCAACCATCGGTTCATTAGCATCCTGTAAAGCTTTTAAAAAGAAGCAAGAAAAATCGGCTGTAACCGGTTGGGCTTACAACGATAAAAAAACAGGCGGCTTCACAGTTGCAAAACCAAAAGATATTAAAACCGGTCCTGGATTGGTTTTTGTACAAGGTGGTACATTTACAATGGGTGCTTCTCAAGAAGATGTAATGGGCGATTGGAACAATATTCCAAAACGTGTTACAGTTAACTCATTTTTTATTGATAAAACTGAAGTTGCCAATGTTCACTACCGTGAATATATTTATTGGGTAGAAAGTACTTTTGGTGATGATGAAAAATACAAGCAAGCCATTGAAGATGTTAAACCAGATACTTTGGTTTGGAGAAGTGAATTATCGTACAACGAACCTTACGTAGAATATTATTTCCGTCATCCATCTTACAACTATTATCCAGTTGTAGGTGTAACTTGGAAACAAGCTTTTGATTTTTGTATTTGGAGAACTGATCGTGTAAACGAAAGAGCTTTAATTGACAAAGGTGTAATCAACGAAAAAGATTATGCTAAAGGTGGTATGAATAATGTACAAGAAGAAAACTTTAATACAAAGTCTTATTTAATGGGTTTATATCGTCCAAAAACTCCGCCAAGTAAGAAAAGTCCATTAAGAGATTCTAAGGGTCAACCTCGTCAAGCCAAGTTTGATGATGGTATTTTATATGGTGATTATCGTTTACCAACAGAAGCTGAGTGGGAATATGCAGCCTATGGTTATGTAATGGAAAACCCTCAAAAACGCAGTAGCGAAAAGAATAGAGGTGAAGAAGTAATTGCCAACAAACAAATTTATGCTTGGAGAAACGATGGTTACGATAATTTAAGGTCTACTCGTCGTGGTGCTTTTCAAGGTGCATTCTTAGCCAACTTTAAAAGAGGTTCTGGAGATAATATGGGTGTTGCAGGTGGTTTAAATGATAGAAGTGCAATACCTGCTGAGATTGGAGCTTTCTTCCCTAATGGATTTGGTTTATACAACATGAGTGGCAACGTAAGTGAGTGGGTTGCCGACGTTTACAGACCATTAACCACTTTAGAAGGTGATGATTTTAACTACTTTAGAGGTAACGTTTTCAAAAGAGTGAAAAAAGATTCGGCTGGTGAAGCAACCAAAGATTCTTTAGGTAGAGTAGTAATGGAAAATGAGCCAGATTCTTTATTAAAGAAGCGTAGAAACTACCAAAAATCATATGCAATTGATTACTTAGATGGTGATGCTACTTTAGAAGGAAAATCATCTACCTATAATTATGGTACTACTACTTTAATTTCAGATAAATCAAGAGTAATTAAAGGTGGTAGCTGGAACGATAGACCATTTTGGTTAAGCCCAGGGGCTAGAAGATTTTTAGAAGAAGATCAAAGCAGCAGTACCATTGGTTTCCGTTGTGCAATGACACATTATGGGGCACCAGAAGGTACCAAAGCAAATATTAAAACAGGTAACTTCTTCCCAGCAAGAAGACAAAAGAAATAAGGAAAGGTAAATACAGCGTTCTTGAACTTGAAAAAGTAAAAGACAAAAAGTTAAAGCCATCAATTTTTAATTGGTGGCTTTTTCTTTTTCAGTAATAAATGAATAATTTGTGCACACAGAATTAAAGCATTTATTTTTGACAAAAAAGTATCAAGTGGAAATAACACAACTGTATCAACTGTATTTAAAATATCCATCTATTCAAACAGATACCAGAAAAATTAAACAAGGTGATTTATTTTTTGCATTAAAAGGTCCAAATTTTAATGGCAATCAATTTGCAAAAGAAGCTTTAACAAAAGGTGCTGCTTATGCAATTGTAGATGAGCCAATAGATGGATCCAACGATCGTATTATAGTAACCACCAATGCATTAAGCACCCTACAAAACCTAGCCAAACATCATAGGCAACAATTCAATATTCCGTTTATTGCTATTACTGGTAGCAATGGCAAAACAACTACCAAAGAATTAGTAAGTACCGTTTTGGCAAGCCATTTTACAACTTATACTACTCAAGGAAATCTAAACAATCATATTGGTGTACCCTTAACTATTTTAAGCATTCCATTAAATGCACAAATGGCTGTAATAGAAATGGGAGCCAATCATCAAAAAGAAATAGAAAGTTATTGCACTTATACCTTACCTACACATGGCATTATTACCAATTGTGGCAAAGCTCATTTAGAAGGCTTTGGCGGAGAAGAAGGTATAAAAAAAGGAAAAGGTGAATTATATGATTATTTAAAACAAAATAATGGAACTGCTTTTGTTTATTGGGATTATGATTACTTGCAAACAATGAGTACAGGAATACCCAACATTATAAAATATGGCACTATAGACGGAATTGTAACAGGTAAAGTACATAGCAATAACCCGTTTTTAGCAGTTTCGATAAATAAGGAAACTCCTTTAAGCACTATTTATACCCAACTTGTAGGAGATTATAATTTACCCAATATTCTGTGTGCTGTTACTATTGGAAAATATTTTAAAGTACCAGATGAAAAAATAAAAACAGCCATAGAAAATTATATTCCAAGTAATAGCAGAAGTCAATTGATAGAAAAAGGCAGCAATAAAATAATTTTAGATGCCTATAATGCCAACCCTACCAGCATGAAAGCAGCCATAGAAAACTTTGCAGCTATAGTAACAGATAAAAAGAAAATAATTTTTATTGGTGCAATGATGGAAATGGGAGAACAAAGTATACAAGAACATGAGCAAATTATTGCATTACTACAACAGTTTAAATGGGAACAAGTAATACTAGTTGGTGGAGATTTCAAACGTGTACAACATCCATTTTTATACATGAATAATTCAATTGAAGCAAAAGCATATTATACTGAACAAAACTTTGAAAATAGCTTTTGTTTAATTAAAGGTTCAAGAAGCATACAAATGGAAAAGATTTTAGACTAAGCGTACAGTAATAAAGTACCTTTACCAACTATGAATAAAGAAAAAACGCCCTTATATATATCTAGTGTTTTAACCAATAAATGCCCAAGATGTAGAAAAGGTAATTTATTTATTACCAACAAAGCATACGATTTAAAAAACAATTTAACCATGAATGAACATTGCCCAACTTGTGGGCAGCCTACTGAAATTGAAGTAGGTTTTTACTATGGAACAGGTTACGTTAGCTATGCACTATCAGTAGCATTTTTAGTAGCCACATTTGTAGCTTGGAAAGTTTTGTTAGGCATTTCTTTTAGCGATAACAGCATATTTTGGTGGTTAGGCACTGCATGTACATTACTAATACTTATTCAACCACCAATGATGCGTTTATCGAGAAGTTTATGGTTGAGTTGGTTTGTACAATATGACCCCAACTGGAAAGAAAATAAACTAAAAGAACCTGAAAGAATTGTAAAAGAACATATGAATAATTGGTAATAAATTGATAAAAAACTCCCAAAGAATGGGAGTTTTTTTTGCAGAGAGGAAGGGATTCGAACCCTCGAAACAGTTTCCCGTTTACACACTTTCCAGGCGTGCTCCTTCAACCACTCGGACACCTCTCTCTATTTTAAAGGATTGCAAAAATAAGGGAATATCAATAGCCTTAAGATTGTTGTATTCATTGAAAACTTTTATACCGTTTTTGCCCAAATAATTGCTGTGCATTTTGTGTAGTTATTGCAGCAATTTCTTCTACTGAAATATTTTTTTCATCGGCAATTTTTTGAATCACATATTGCAAATAACTGCTTTCATTTCTTTTACCTCTAAAAGGAACTGGCGTTAAATAAGGAGCATCAGTTTCTAATACTATATGTTGTACATCAATTTTTTTTATCACTTCGGCAAGACCAGCATTTTTATAAGTAATTACACCACCAATACCTAACAAAAAGTTCATATTCATTATTTCTTTTGCACTTTCGTAACTACCTGTATAACAATGAAAAATTCCTTTGAGTCCATTTTTTGCAAACGGTTTTACACAATTGATTGTAGCTTGCATAGCCTCTCTTGAATGTATTACAATTGGCAATTGATAATCTAAAGCCCATTGCATTTGTTGCTCAAATACTTGCTGCTGCTGCGTTGCAAAAGATTTATCCCAATAAAAATCTAATCCAATTTCTCCAATAGCCACAAATGTTCTTTTCTTTAGCCAAGTTTCTACAACACTTAATTCCGATTTGTAATTTTCTTTTACCGAACAGGGATGTAATCCCATCATGGGAAAACAAATGTTGGGGTATTTTTTTTCCATAAGTAACATACTATCAATCACTTCACTATCAATACCTGGCAAATAAAATTGCTGAACACCATTTTTTTGTGCACGTTGAATTACGTCATCTCTATCATGATCAAATTCAGATAAATATAAATGGCAATGTGTATCAATTAAATGCATACAGCAAATATTCAATTTTTACGATGAATAATTTAGTAGAAATACTACCGAATTAATATTTTGAAAAAAAGTACTTATCAATTAAAATAAAATGAATCAAACGCCGTTTTTATAACTACAAGAACATTTGTACAACTATCTATTAAACTGTACTGTTCTTAGTAAATTAAAATCCAATATTGCAGAAAGCTTCTGTTACTACTCATCAGCAGTACAACTTCTTCAATGTAGATTTTCGTTTACTTCAATTCAACAAAAAAATATAACATACGTAAGTATGTATTAAAATATTATGAACTCGTTTTCATAGGGTACGGATTAAAAAACGAGCTGAGGTTTCTACCTCGGCTCTCTTTTTTTTAGCTAACTTTTCAATGAAAAGGTTTGCTTACCTGCTTTTCTAGCTGGTAAATATGCAGCAAGCAATGCTACTACAAAAATGGTTGCTATTACCAATAAAAAATCATTGAGTTGTGGTTTTACAGGATAATAATCTACCACAAAACTTCCAGTACCTAATTTCAATAAATGAAAATGTATTTGTAGCCAACAAATTAAACTAGCAATCATTAAACCAATGAATGTACCTACACCTGCTAAAATAAATCCGCTACTCAAAAAAATTTGTTGAATTTTATTATTACTAGCACCCATTGCTTGCAAAATAGAAATGTCTTTTTGTTTCTCTAACACCAACATGGTTAAAGCTCCAATCATGTTGAATGCAGCTACCACAAGTATTAATGAAAGTATGCCATAAATAATCCATTTTTCCATTTTCATAATATTGTACAAACTTTGGTTTTGCTCGTACCGAGTTAATACAACATATTGATTACCCAACATTTTTTGCAATTGTTCAGCAATATTTTTTGCTGCTTTATCTGTATTGGTTTGTAGTTTAAGTTCTATGTAAGAATATTGATTTTCGCCCATATCTAACATAAACTTCATGAAGGGGAGATTGGTAAAAATGTACTTATTATCAAACTCTTGCTGAATCAAAAATGTACCACTTGCCGTTACATTGTATGAGTTGAATGCATCGTTTAAATTATTTAAACTAGTGGCTTTTTTATTGGGTAAATAAATGGTAGCTGCTTCAACAGCTTGTTCAACGTAAATGGCTGTAGCATTCTCAATACCTGCACCCATTATTATTTGAGGACTATTGGCTGTACCTGTATTAAAACTACCTCTAATAAGGTGTTTAGTTACATTATTTACTCTGTTAAAACGTTCATCTACGCCTTTAGCAATAACAGTAGTTTGATTATCGCCATTTTTAAGCAAGGCTTTTTCTTCGGCAACTAAACTATATTGTAAAACCCCATTGATAGTTTTTATTTGGGCTAATTGAGTACTATCTATTGTCAGCACTTTTCCTTTAGCTGGAGCAATTTTTACATCGGCATAAAAATCGCCATATAATCCTTTTACCAAATCTTCAAATCCATTAAACACACTTAAAACCACTATTAATGCAGCCGTACCTACTGTAATGGCAACAACACTAATCCATGCAATAATATTTATAGCATTGGTGCTTTTCTTAGATTTAAAGTACCGCCATGCAAAAAGGAAGTTCAAAATTTCAGCAGTTTAGGAGTTCAGAAGTTCAAGAGTGTAGATTACTTGGGTTTTCTTTCTTTTCTTCTTCTATTTTTTTAAATACTTCTTCCATTTTAAAAACATAATCTAATGTATCGTCTAAATAAAAATGTAATACTGGTATACGGCGAATATGATGCTTTATTTTATCAGCAAGTTCTTTTTTAATCTCCCAACTTTTAGCATCAATTTTTTTCATGGCAGCTTCAATTTGAGGCACTTGAAAAAAGCTGATATATATTCTAGCTTCTAATAAATCGGGAGTTACTTTAACCGAAGCAATAGACACCATTCCACCGTCTATCATTGTAAGATTAAGTCTTCTGAATATTTCATTCAATTCATCTTGTAAAACAGCAGCCACCTGCTTTTGTCTTTTTCCTTCTACCATAATTCTGAATTTACAACAAAAGTAATGAAATATGTAGTGGTGATGTGTAGTTGTTTACTAGGCTGAATGAACAACCAAATGATGTAAGATAACATATTAAAGATTGGAAATAAATTATTATCCAATTTCTTCCATATCAAAACGATCTACTTTTTGTATACCGTTTAATGATTTTAATCTATTCACCAATTCTTCTAATTCTTCTTTATCGTGTACAAAAACTTTTATGGTTCCTTCAAACAATCCTTCTCCACTTTCAATGGTTAAGCCAGCAATATTTATTTTTAAATCGCCACTAATAATATTGGTTATTTTATGAATCACCCCTACATCATCTAAACCAATAATTTTCAATCCGGTTAAGAAAGAAATTTCTTTATTTTTTGCCCATTTGGTTTTTACTACTCTATGTCCGTAATTGGCCAACAATTGTGTTGCATTGGGGCAAGTAGTTCTATGAATCATTAATCCTTTTCCTGTGCTTACAAAACCAAACACATCATCTCCTGGTATTGGGTTGCAACATTTAGCCAAAGCATACTGAATTTTATCGCTGCTTTCACCAAAAATAATCAGCTCACTTTCTTTTTTCGAATAGGTTTTTGCATGTGCATGATGCTCATTTGCAACATCGGCAATTATAACTTTAGGCTTAGGATGTTCCAATCTATCACCCAATACTTGAAACTCTTTCAGTTCTTTTAAATCTATAGCTTTAGTAGCTATTTGATAGAATAAATCTAAATGAGAATTCAATTTATAAAATTGTGCTACTTCATCAATATTTCCATTGCTATAAGCAGCACCCATGCCTTCTAATTTCTTTTGCAACACATATTTTCCATCATCGGCAATCTTTCTTTTCTCTTCTCGTAAAGCATCTTTTATTTTGCTTTTTGCTTTAGCAGTTACAACAATATTTAACCAATCTTCATTGGGTTTTTGTTTATTGCTGGTAATAATTTCTATTTGATCGCCACTCCGTAATTTATGTGAAATGGGCACCAATTTATGATGCACTTTTGCACCAATACATTTACTACCAATGGCACTATGAATAGAAAAAGCAAAGTCTAAAGCTGTACTTCCTGTTGGCAACATTTTTACTTCGCCTTTTGGGGTGTACACATAAATTTCTTCTGCTAAAAAACTAGTTTTAAAATCTTGTAAAAAGTTTACACTATCGGTATCATCTTGAGATAAAACTTCTCTTATTTGTCCAAACCATTTATCAAATCTATCTTCTTCGGTATTGCCTTCTTTGTATTTAAAATGTGCAGCCAATCCTTTTTCGGCTATTTCATTCATACGTTTTGTACGTATTTGAATTTCTACCCATTTACCTTGTGGCCCCATTACTGTTGTATGCAAAGCTTCGTATCCATTGCTTTTTGGATTACTTAACCAATCTCTTAACCTTTCTGGACTTGGATTATAAGCATCGGTAATAATGCTGTACACTTTCCAACATTCTTCTTTTTCTTTTTCTGGAATTGAATTTAAAATAATTCTAATGGCAAATAAATCATATACTTCACTAAAGCTTACGCCTTTCTTTTTTATTTTATTCCAAATAGAATGTATGCTTTTGGGGCGTCCGTGAATTTCAAAATCAAAACCGCTGGTAGCTAACTTTTCTTTAATGGGTCTAATAAATTCGTTGATGTATCGGCTACGTTCTCTTTTGGTTTCAGCTAATTTTTTGGCAATGTCTTTATACGCTTCAGGCTCCATGTATTTCATGGATAAATCTTCCAACTCAGTTTTAATATTATACAAGCCCATTCTATGAGCCAATGGTGCATAAACCCAAACAGTTTCGCTAGCAATTTTTAATTGCTTTTCCCTTTTCATAAAATCGAGGGTTCTCATATTATGCAAACGATCGGCTAGTTTAATTAATATTACTCTTGGGTCATCGGTTAAGGTGAGTAATATTTTTTTAAAATTTTCTGCTTGCTGAGAAGTGTTGGTATCTATTACGCTCGAAATTTTGGTAAGTCCATCTACAATTTTTGCTATTTCAGTTCCAAATTCTCTTTCTACATCTTCTAAACTAATATCAGTGTCTTCAACGGTATCGTGCAATAAAGCACAAATGGTGCTACGTACGCCAAGACCAATTTCTTCAACACAAATCATTGCTACAGCAATAGGATGTAAAATATAAGGTTCACCACTTTTTCTACGCATGGTTTTGTGCGATTCGGCACTCATTTCAAATGCTGCTCGAACCATTTCTTTATCGCCTTTTTTCAATTTAGGGCGTAAAGCTTTTAACAGACTTCTATAGTTTCTGAGTATTTCCTTTTTCTCCTGTTCGGCGTCCAAATTGTACTTTGGAATAGGTAAATCGTTGATAGGATTCAGTTCTTGCGACATAGATGACGAATGTAAGAAAATTTGCGTTTTATTGCTTTCGAAAATTTGATGGTTGATGAATAAAAATGCACTGCAATATTTATGATGGAATATTGGAGAATCTTATGAACTTTTGCAACATAAAAATTTTGCTTTGAAAAAGTTATCAATTATTGCATATAGTTTATTAGCAGGAATTTTATTGGCTGCTGCATGGCCTACCTCTAACTTAACATGGTTAATATTTTTTGCTTTTATACCCTTGTTATTGGTGGGTGAAAAATTGCAAAAAAACAATAGCTTTTATTGGTATAGTTTTTTAACCATTGTTACATGGAATGCTTTAACCACTTGGTGGCTTTGGAATAGTACCGATGCAGGCAGCATTTTAGCCATTATTGCCAATAGTTTAATAATGAGTTTACCATGGTTGGGCTATTCTTCGTTCAAGAAAAAATATGGCACTAAAACAGGCAGTATAGCGTTGATTGCATTTTGTATGTTGTTTGAATACATTCATTTAAACTGGCAGTTAAGTTGGCCTTGGTTAAGCTTAGGTAATGTATTTGCAGGAAAAACAGCATGGATTCAATGGTATGAATATACAGGCATTGGTGGTGGAACTTTATGGATTTTAATAGTGAATATTTTATTATTTCACTTGTTAAAATCTTTTAAACAATTCAACTTAAAACTAAAAATTGCAGGAATAGTAGTGGTACTTATTTTAATAATTGTACCTATAATTATTTCGGGTTTGCTTTCGTTTCATTTTAGTAAAGGCGGCTTAAAAACTAATGTTGTAATTGTTCAGCCTAATATAGACCCTTATCAAAAATTTGAAAGTATTTCTATTGCTAGTCAAATTGACTTACTAATTGGATTGAGTGAAAAAGAAATAGATAGCACTACACAAATGGTTATTTGGCCAGAAACTGCCATGAGTGCAACTGTACCTATAGAAGAAATTAATAAAGCTCCTATTTACCAAACTATATTCAACTTTCTTCAACGATATCCAAATATTACTTTAGTTACTGGAATAGAAACTTATAAAATTGTAGGTAATGAAAAAACTACTCAATATGCTAGAAAATCTAGTCATGGTTTTTATTACGAAAGTTACAATGCAGCTATTGCTTTAAAAGCCAATACGCCCATGCAATTTTATATAAAAAGCAAGCTAGTACCCGGTGTGGAAACTTTGCCTTCATTTTTAAATGTATTGGCACCTGTATTTGAGCAATTTGGTGGTACAACAGGTGGTTATGCAAAAGATACTGCTGCAAAAAATTTCAATATTCAACCCAACACTTTAGTTGCTCCTGTAATTTGTTATGAAAGTGTGTATGGCGAATATGTGAGCAGTTATGTTGCTAAAGGTGCAAATTTAATTGCTATTATTACCAATGATGGATGGTGGGGCAATACGCCAGGACATAAACAGCATTTGGCTTATGCCAAGTTAAGAGCTATTGAAACAAGGCGTTGGATTGTACGAAGTGCAAACACAGGTATTAGTGCTGTAATTGATGATTATGGCAACCTACAAAACAGTAAACCTTGGGATACGCCTGCTGTTTTTAAATACACTATTCCTACTAACAATGAACTTACTTTTTATGTACGTTATGGCGATTATTTGTATAAAATATTTTCTTTAATTGGAGTATTATTAATTGTTTGGAATTGGATATTGAAATCGAAGAAGAGAAAAAGGTAAATGGGGAGTGACTAGTAAGAAAATAAGAGCAATAATTATTTAGTGGTTGGTGTCTCACCAACCACTTTCAATAACAAACTCAAAATGAATAGAAAAATATTATTTATATTAGTTATTTTCATTTCTTGTTCTTTCGTTAACTCTGAAACTAAAGAAAAAGAATTACCTATTTTATTAGATATAACTTTAGTAAATAAAAATATTGATAGCCTGAGTTATGATGTGGTAAAAAAAATGTGCAAAAAAAGAAAATTAGATATAATAACCTTAGATGACTACAATGCAATGTTACAAAGGCAAATGGGCTTTGTATTAGAACCATATATAAGAGACAAAAAAGGAATACCTAATACCTTATACGAGTTAATGAGCAAAGAGCCATCAATTGCAAAAAAAATGGATATCTCCTTTTTTGCTGAATCGAACTCTTTAATAGACTCTATACTAGTCAGTTTTAAAAATTGGTCAGGCCCTCCATCTAAAACTTATTCGAAAACATTTGTTAATTACAAAAAACAAAGAAATATAAGTTTTACAGAATCCTGCATTGATAATTGTATTTCAAGAAAGTACTTTTTTGAATCGTATAAAGAATAATTTTTTTCTACTAGAAAGGAGGTACTGAATTCAGTATCTCCTTTTTAAACAATTATCTGTTACATCAGATAAACAAAAAACTGCCATTGCAACTAAGCAATAGCAGTAGTTCAAATATACAACCAATCAAAACTAGGGTAAACTAGAGTAACCATTTCTAAGTTTCCATAAGAAATACTTCTCTAATAAAACCTTTGTAAAATCATAAAAAACATTGGGCAGCATAATAGCAAATGTTCTAGGCTTAAATAAATGATTAGAAAATATCAACACTTCTTTTTTACCTGCATAAACTAAATACAAACTAACATAATATCGAATAATGAGTAAGTGGTGATTGATTCATCACTAATTTGATACAATACGTGTTTTAGGATTAGAAGGATTATTTAATAAAAAGTTGAATCATAATTAAAGTCATATTCAATAAATTCTTATTTTTCCGCTATTATAACTGCTTATAAAATTAAATATGTTTAAAAGACCATTGCATGTAATTGGTTTTATTGTTGGACTATTGTTCATTGGTAATTCAACTGCTCAAAAAACAAACCCTTACATCTTTCCGCAATTATCGCATGTAGCATATGCTAAACAAAAAGACTCTTTAAAAAAAACATGGGAGTGTCCCAATCTTTTTTCTTCTAAAGTAACTCAAAAAAAATACAAAGAAATTTGGGAAACTAGGGTTGAATTTGTAACAAATGCTCTAGAAGGTAAAAACTTTGTAAAAGAACCTGAAATCTATAATTATATTCTTTCAATAGTAAATGAAATTGCCGTTGGCAATCCTTCATTAATGGTAGGCAATCATTTATTACTGATAGATAGATCTAGTTCTATTAACGCCTATGCAATGGGTGGCAATATTCTAGCTGTGAATGCAGGCTTAATTGCTTTTGCAAATACAAGAGAAGAACTTGCATTTGTAATTGCTCATGAGCTTGCACATAATATATTACACCATGCAGACAACTCGATGAAAGAAAAAGCAGCATGGCTTACATCTGATGAATATAAAAAATCTTTAGAAGATGTACTCACCTCTAAGTATGAACGCTACAGCAAGTTAAAAAAAGTTTTTGAAGGTTATAGCTTTAACAGAAGTAAGCACAGCAGATATTTTGAAAGCGATGCTGATTCACTTGCTATTGTTCTATTAAAAAATAGTCGTATTGCTTTCTCTGCTGATTTTTTTCTTAGGTTAGATAGCTCTGACATGCATTATAAATTGCCTTTAAAAAATGCAGTAAAAGATTACTTTACCAACTACAATTTAAGTTTTGAAGATTCGTGGACTCAAAAAAAATCGAAAGGTTTATCTTCTAGAAACTATAGTTTTAAAGATACTTCTAGTTTACAAGATTCTTTAAAAACTCATCCTGATTGTTTAGAGCGTTTTGCTAAAACGAAGACTTTATCAGACGTGGGAATGCAAGGTCATCCAATACCTGCAAGTATTAAAAACAAAGCCAATAAAATTATTATTTGGAATCTTTTTGACAATCTTCAATTAACAGGCTGCCTTTACAACATCATGTTAGAAAAAGACAAAGGCAATAAAGATGAATGGTACGATTTTATGTTTCACAACGTAATTGCTGGCTTATATTATGCAGATAGAAAATTGATGCGTTTTAATTCAATTGGCGTTATACCCAAAGAATATATATCTAAAGATTATTATCAGTTGCAAACCATGTTAGAGCAAATACCCAAAGATCAGTTACAAAAATATTATGAAGACATGCAAAAAACTGCTTTTTGGTCTAATGCAACTGAAGATGCAAAAGCCTTAAAAGGCTTAATAGCAATTTTAAATAGTGATACAGAAAAGGCCGAAAAAGAATACAATAATGCAGCTCAAAATTATATTAACAACCATGCAGAAAGTATGTATTGTGAGTTTGCAGAACACTTTAAGAAAAAGTAATACATTTTTAAACAATCAACCAAACAATTTATTATGAGAAAATTGGTACTCATGCTGTTACTGACTATAGCAGCCATAACATCTAACGCACAATCAAAAGTTTTTAAAGAAGTAAGTGACGAAATTGCCTCAACAGTAAGAGTATTAATGCAAGATAAAACCTTGGTTGGTTACCTAACATTTACCAGACTAGAAGAAGTTTCTGAAGATTCGTTTAGTTACAAGATTACTATCATGGATGAAAACCTGAATGATATTGGTACTGTAAGTTTTAAAGAAGTTAGTCTTCAATTACATGATGTATCATTTGAAAATGATGTGATTTGCCTTTCTTATTTTAAAAGTAATTTTTTAGGAAAGCAAATGAAAAACAGAAAAGAGCTTAATAAATTAACCAAAGAAGCCAAATTTTATACTCTACTTCAGTTTATGGATTTAACGGGCAAAATATTTAAAACCAATGAAACAATTGTAAACACCAAACCAGATCAAGATTTATATGCTCCTGGCCCTTATTCTAAATCTTTCGTTGGATATTCTAGTTTAGCACAACCTATGCAAATTGCCAATGTTCAAGAAACAGGATTCTCGGTTTTTTATGGCGATGATGAGAGCAATTATCTATCACTGTACAATTTTAAGGGAGAACAGATTTGGAAAAAGAAAATTGCAAAAGATAAACAGAATTACTTCACACTTTTCACATCTAAGAATGATGTTTATTTATTAAAAAGAAGTTTATCTCTAAACGCTAGTACAGATAATCAAGTAACTGGATATAATGTTAAGGATAATGCTGAAACACTTAAATACTCTTTAAAAGATAGTAAAACTGGTAATCGCTTACAAGTAATTAACTTTAACTACGACCCTATTACCAAAATGCCATACCTCACAGGAATGATTGTATCTACAAGCAATACAGTCAATTACTCCCCTACCGCTAAACAATTGAATAAAGGTTTTTACAAAGGTGTATTTACAATTAACTTTACAGGCTCTACCAAAAAAAGTTTAGTAGAAAAATTTTCTTATTGGTCTGACGAATCTAAAGAACCTATGATTAATGCAAAGGGTAGGTTTGCTGATACAAAATGTTATTTTGATGGTACACAAGCATTTAAAGACTTTAGTGGCAATACTTACTTTGTAGGAACAGGTGTTAGTACTAAAGCTAAAGTTGGTTCAATTATTTCATCTATCATTACACTTCCTCTTCTTATTCCTTCAATGATAATTGCTAGCCAAGGGTTTACTAATTATAGTTTTAATAATGTAATGTTTGTTAAACAAACACCAAAAGGCACTTTAAATGTTGAAAATATATTGAATGTTGATAAAGTTAATATTACTATTCAGAATCGATCAGAGCCTATCTCATATATCGAAAATAAAAGTTATTACTTTATTTCAAATGAAGAAACAAAAACCAATTTTATTATAATTGATGACAAAAAAAATATAGTTATTTATAACCTTAATCAGAAAAAAATTATTAGAACCGTTCCACATAAAGATGGAAATATTCAAACAAATATTTTCCCAGCAAAAGAGGGTCATATTATGGTTTCAGAATACAATAAAAAAGAAAAATATACAAGAGTTTCTATAGAATCTTTGTAATTAGATTATTGAAAAGAAATGAATAAAAGAGATGAATGGCGTTGTTATTCATCTCTTTTATTTTATATTCATCTTACTACCAATGATAAAATAAAAAACTGCCATTCTTTTCGTTTGGTGAGGACACCAACCGATAGAGAACAAAAAACTGCTATTACAATTAAGCAATAGCAGTTGATCAAATATACAACCAATCAAAACTAGGGTAAACTAGAATAACCATTTCTTAGTTTCCATAAGAAATACTTCTCTAATAAAACCTTTGTAAAATCGTAAAAAACATTGGGCAACATAATAGCAAATGTTCTAGGCTTAAATAAATGATTAGAAAAGATCAACACTTCTTTTTTACCTGCATCCATTACACATAAACCAGCAATATCGCCCCATTTTTTGCATTTCAGTTCATTATTACCATTGGCAATTCTAATTATATTTTCTGCTACAATTTTTCCTGTTTCGTCACTAGGATAACCTGTTTTAGGTACAGCATAAGGTATTTTTTTTGAAGTGAAAGGAGCAGCAACATTTACCGTTAAACCTGCACCCCAAACATTCTTGTACTTTTTATGCTGATAAGTACCATCGACATCTAAAAAACCATTGGCCATTGCTTCAAGCTTAGGAGAATTTTTAATAAAATCTACACCTAAAAATGGAGGCATTAACATGATAAAATTTGATTCAATGAATTCTCCATTGCTCAATTTTATGTTGTGGTTGGTTACTTCTTCTACACCTACTTGTGTACGATAATGTATATTAAACATTTTCATAAATCCTTTCAGCATGGCTTCTCCACCAGGCATTCCATCTATACCAAAATGACCTAAATAATCTTCGGGTGTAACCCAATATAAGTCTACTTTTTCACGAATATTTTGCTCTCTCAACCACTTTTCTATGTTGAATAAAAATTCATACGCTGCACCCATGCATCCTGCATTTTGGGTTGCACCAATTACAATTGGACCAGGATTTTTTTTGAAGGCTTCTAACTTTTCTCTTGTTTTCATTGCACCAACAGGTGTGCCAATATAACAAGCATGTTCTCTTACACCGGGAGCTATATCAAAGTTTACTTTAGGACCTGTGGCAATAACTAATTCATCGTATGCAAAATCGCCATTTTCGGTATGAACAATTTGTGTGTCTGGGTCAACTGTTAAGGCTGTAGTACAAACAAAATCTACTCCTTTCTTTTCTAAGACTTTTCTTCTAGGAACACTAATTTCACTTAATTCTCTTCTTTTTAATGGTACCCATATTAATGAAGGAATGTATAAAAAATCTTCGCTTCTATCTATCACAGTTACTTCGGCTCTATCTTTTAATTTTCTTTTTAATTCGAGGGCTGCTGTAAAGCCTGCAAAGTTTCCTCCTATTACTACTATTTTCATGACTGTAAGTTTTGTGTGGTTAATTTGATAGTGTAAAACTACTTTCCACTAAAAAGAGCTATTGTTACTTTAGTTACACTAAACTAATAACTGATAACTATCATGTTTTTAGTTTCCTTACATTTTTCACTCAAATGCCGATAGGTGTAGCGTAGTTTTACCAAAGAAAATTTAAACAATTATTACACTTGGCTTACTATTTGTCATATTTCAAACTATGGAAAAAAATTTTCAATATCAATCATCAAATATTTCTTATAGAATTGAAGGTTCAGGAAAATCGGTTGTGTTAATACATGGTTTTGGCGAAGACAGTTCTGTATTTAATGCTCAAATAGATTTTTTTAAAAATTATTGCCAATTAATTGTACCTAATTTACCCGGTACAGGAAAAAGTGAGTTACTTCAATTGCAAGAAACTGTTACCATTCAAGATTATGCTAATTGTATTGCTGCATTACTACAACAAGAAAATATTCATCAATGCATTATGCTTGGGCATAGTATGGGAGGTTATATAACTTTAGCTTTTGCCAAAACATTTCCACAGTATTTAACCCGTTTTGGATTAATACATTCAACCGCATTTGCCGATACAGAAGAAAAAAAGCAAAATCGTTTACGCAGCATTGATATAATTGAACAATACAATGGACATGCATTTTTAAAAACTACCATTCCCAATTTATTTGGTAAAAAATTTAAACAACAATTTCCCGAAAAAGTAGAAGCACTCATTGAATCGTCTAAACAATTTAGCAAAGCAGCATTAACACAATACACTTTAGCCATGATGAACAGAAGCGATGGTTTAAATGTGTTAAGAAATAATCCTTTACCTGTTTTGTTTATTATTGGTACAGAAGATATTGCTGCACCTTTAAACGATGTAATTCAACAAACTTATTTGCCTCAATGTTCGTATATTCATGTGCTCAAAGAAATTGGGCATATGGGTATGTTAGAAGCAACTGATGAAGTGAACAAATACCTGCTTCAATTTATTATACCATAAATGATGTTGTTTTTATGAAGAAAATGCTCTTCATAATTTTTTTTCTCTCTTGTGCTAGTCAATTGCTTGCAAGGCATGTGGCAGGTGGTGAGTTATTTTACGAATACTTAGGTCAAGGAAATAGTGCTGGTACAGCTAGATATAAATTAACGCTTCGCTTATTTAGAGATTGTAATTCAACTGGACCATCTCTACAATCTGAAATTGTAAATGTGGGTATATATGAAAATAATTTTCTTATTAATTCTATCAATTTACCGTTAAGTGAAGAAGTAAAGACAATTACTTTAAATACAGCTGCTTTTCCATGTTTGGTAGGCAATATTGATGTTTGTTATGAAATTGCCATATTTACTGCAACCATTGAACTACCCATTAATAATAATGGATACACATTATCGAGAATGGGTTGTTGCAGAGTAAACAATATTGAAAATACTACAGGCAGCAACAATAATATTGGTGCAACATACATTACAAAAATTCCGGGGAATGCAACTTTACCAGGAGGCTTTAACTCTAGTCCACAATTTTTTATAAAAGATACTGCTCTTGTTTGTGCAGGTAAAAATTTTAGTTTAGACTTTGGAGCAGAAGATAAAGATGGAGATTTACTACATTATTCTTTTTGTGATGCCTATACTGCAACAACTGGAAGTAATAATAATGCTCCACCCAATATTTTAAATTTAATTGCCATACCTTATGTTTCGCCATTTAGTGGTACAGATCCTTTAGCAGGACCAACAATAGACATTAACACAGGCGTAATAAGTGGTGTTGCACCAGGTGTTGGACAATATGTTGTAAGTGTATGTGTTACAGAATACAGAAACGATAGAGCATTTACCGAACATAGAAAAGACTTTATTTTAAAAGTGCAAGATTGCGATTATATAGATGCACAACTACCTACTAAAATTGTACAATGCGATAGCTTTTCAGTGTATTTTGAGAATCAATCTTTTTCTTCGGCAATTCAAAGTTATGCTTGGAATTTTGGAGAAACTGGCTCAACTAATAACACTTCTAATTTTCCAAATCCAATGCATGTATACAGCGATACAGGTACATACAAAGCAACACTTACCGTTACTGGACCAAATGGTTGCATAGGTATTGATAGCACAACAGTAATTGTATATCCTGGATTTTTTCCTGGATTTAGAACAAATGGAAGTTGTTACCAAAATCCATTTCAATTTATAGATACCACAAAAACCTTGTATGGCATTGTAAATAAATGGCGTTGGAATTTTGGTGAAACAAGTAGTGTTGCCGATACATCAATTTTGAAAAGCCCTTCTTATACTTATCCAACAGAAGGAACAAGAACTGTTCGATTAATTGTGAGTAGCAGTAAGGGTTGTGAAAAAAATATTGAAAAAAATATTGTAGTGAACGATAAACCCGTTTTACAACTTCCATTTAAAGACACATTAATTTGCAATATTGACACATTGCCTTTAAGAGCTTTGGGTAATGGATTGTTCAGTTGGACACCCAACAATAATATCATCAATGCAAATACATCAAATCCATTGGTTCACCCACAAAATACCACTACCTATTACGTTACATTAAATGAAAATAATTGTATTACCAGAGATTCTATTAAAGTGAATGTATTAAGTTTTATAAAGGTTGACGCAGGTGTGGATACATCTATTTGTAAAACTGATATCGTTAGATTAAATCCCACCAGTTTTGCTTTAGGTTATTTATGGACAGAAGCAGATGGTGGTATAGTGGATAATATTAAAAACCCATTAGTACAGCCTTTAGTAAGCACCAAATACTACGTAAAAGCCAACTTAGGTAAGTGTGAAGATAGAGATTCGATATTTATAAAAGTTGCTCCTTACCCAATAAGTAATGCAGGTTTAGACAGTACTATTTGTTATGGAGATAAAGCCTATTTACGTGGCAGCGTTGTTGCGTCATCCTTTAATTGGAGCCCTACTAATGCATTGGCATTTGCCAATACTTTAAACCCAGTTGGAGCACCTGCAAGAACAACTTATTATGTGCTAACTGCTACAGATACCTTAGGTTGTAGTAAAGCAGTAAAAGACAGTGTATTGGTGCAAGTAATTAGTCCTGTTACTGTATTTGCAGGTAACGATACTTCAGTTGTAAGAAATCAACCATTGCAATTATTGGCAACCACCAATTACGACAATGGTATAGTATTTAGTTGGAGTCCATCAACAGGATTAAGCAATACAAATACTCCCAACCCAACAAGCACTTTAAATATTGCAGCCAATAGCATTAAATACAAAGTAAAAGCCACTGTACCCGAAGGTTGCTTTGCCGAAGATGAAATAGTGGTAAAAATATTTAGTACTGAACCTGATATTTTTATACCTACTGCTTTTACCCCAAATAAAGATGGTAAAAATGATGCTTTAAAACCCGTTGGAGTAGGTATAAAACAACTAGATTATTTTAGAATTTATAATAGATGGGGGCAACTGCTTTTTGAAAGCAAAGAATTAGAAAAAGGTTGGAATGGAACAGTAAATGGCATTGAACAGTCGAGCGGTACTTATGTTTTTATGGCACAAGCAATTGACTACACAGGAAAAATTATTTATAAAAAAGGAACTGTTGTATTAATTCGTTAGTAAATGAATAGCTTTTAAGTTCATTTAACTATATTGCCATTCGTCAATAAGCAGCAGAATTATTAAGAAAATACTCTTTACAATTGTTTGGTATTAGTTAAAGAAACTTCAAGTATGTATATTCATTAAGTTGCTTTTGTACATTCACGTTTTGGGAATTATAGAAATATGAAGAAATTTATTTTTGCTTTTATACTATTGTTTTCATCTACTTACTCCTATGCAACTCATATTGCAGGTGGAGAATTGTTTTATGAATATCAAGGCCCTGGAGCTACACCTAATACTGATAGATATTTAGTAACCATGCGTTTATTTAGAGTTTGTGGGCCATCCTCTACCAATAATGCTCCATTAAATGGTGAGCTAGTTAGAATTGGTATTTACGACAATAACGCATTAACATTAATATCTTCTATTACATTAACACAACAATTTACTGGCAATCCTCCACAAATTAAAAATACCAATGGAGCCAATCCTTGTTTGTTACCTTTTGTAGAAGTTTGTTACGAAGTAGGTGTTTTCTCCAATACAGTTGATTTACCAAAGACTTCCAATGGTTATTTGCTATCTTGGATAAGGTATACAAGAACTGTTTTAGATAATGTTACAACAGGAGCTGATATTGGTGCAACTTTTACCACAAGAATTCCGGGCACTACTGTTTTACCAACAGGCAATAATACTTGCCCGAAATTTGGCGTAAACGACACTATTACTATTTGTAGAAATACACCTTTCTCTCTCAACTTTGGAGCAACAGATATAAATGGCGATTCTTTAGCTTATAAATTAACTGATGCCTATAATGGTTTTGGTGGTGGTTCTGGCAATCCAAATCCTGACCCTCCTGCACAGCTACAACTTATCCCTTTAAACTATATTCCTCCTTTTAGTGGCATCAATCCATTTGGTACCAATACAAGTATCAATGTTAATACAGGAGTAATTACTTCAATAGCACCTGCCAATACTGGTAGATATGTGGTTTGTGTAACAGTAGAAGAATGGAGAAATGGTGTATTAATTAATCAGCATAGAAAAGATGTAATTTTATCGGTTGCTAACTGCTCTACTGTTCAACCAGATGCAGGACCAGATGATAAAACTTGTGATGGGTTTAATTTCAGCTTTGTAAATGAATCGCCCAATCCTGCAATTATAGGCTATAATTGGAGTTTTGGCGATGGTAATACTTCTACACAACCAACACCTTCTCATACCTATACAGACACTGGTCGATACGAAGTGAAATTAAGAGTTACAGCTCAAGGTGGTTGTCAAGACTCTTCTTCAAAGTTTATTTATGTTTTTCCTGGATTTACAGCAAACATTAATACCAATGGTGTTTGTTTTCAACAACCTATTCAATTTACCGATGCTACACAAACCGTTTATGGTTTTGTAAATAGTTGGAAATGGAATTTTGGCGATTTAACTACTACTGCCGATACTGCTAGAACAAGAGACACTGCTTGGAAATATGCTACTGCTGGCACTTACAATATACAACTCATTTCTACCAATAGCAAAGGGTGTATTGATACAATTAGCAGAAGCATTACAGTACGTTCTGAACCCATTATTAATTTACCGTTTAGAGACACACTTATTTGTAGTATTGATACATTACCATTAATTGCTAATAGCACAGGTACAGCAATTTGGACGCCTAACTTTAACATTATTAATAGCAATACTTTTAATCCTTTAGTGTATCCAACAGATACCACCACTTATGTAATTACAGTTAATGATGCAGGTTGTATCAGTAGAGATTCTATAAAGGTTAATGTATTAGATTTTATACGGGTTGATGCTGGTAGAGATTCGTCTATTTGTAGAACAGATACATTTAGATTAAACCCTATTAGCGATGCATTGAGTTATTTATGGACAAGTTCAACAGGAGAAGTGGTAGAAGATATTAAATTTCCTTTAGTAAGACCATTGTTACCTACAACATATTATGTGAATGCCAATTTGGGGAAATGCCAAGATAGAGATTCTATTAAAATTAATCCTGTACCTTATCCTCAAGTTACGGCAACGCAAGTAAATGCTATTTGTTTTGGCGGTAGAGTTCAACTCAATGCCAATATTGTTGGTAGCAGTTTTAGTTGGAGCCCAACCAATACTTTATTAAATCCAAATACATTAACACCCATTGCTGGTCCAAGTAAAACCACTACTTATTACATTACTTCTACAGATACAATTGGTTGTCCTAAACCAGTTGTAGATTCTATTGTAGTAAATGTAGTACCCATTATTACCATTGATGCAGGAAGAGATACCAGTATTGTACGAAATCAGCCTTTACAATTATTTGCAGCAACAAGTGCCATTCCATCGAATAGTAAATTTCTATGGTCGCCCAAACTAGGTTTATCCAACGATACCATTCAAAACCCAATTGCAACATTAACTGGCAATCCAAATAACATTCGATATAAAGTTAGAGTAACAAGACCTGAAGGTTGTTTTGCTGAAGATGAAATTAATGTAAGAATATTTAGTTCGGAACCAGATATTTTTATTCCAACTGCATTTACACCCAATAATGATGGTAAAAATGATGTTTTAAAACCAATACCTGTTGGTATAACAAGATTAGATTATTTTAGAATTTATAATCGTTGGGGACAACTCGTTTTTGAAACCAATGAAATAGGTAAAGGCTGGGATGGCTCTATTAAAGGAAATCCACAAGGTAGCGGAACATTTGTTTTTGTTGCACAAGGTGTAGATTATACAGGAAAAGTAGTGTTTAAGAAAGGAACTTGTGTGTTGATTAGATAATAAATTTCAAATTAGAAATTAAATGCCAAAAACAATTCTCATCACCGGTGCAACATCGGGTTTTGGAAAAGCAATTGCCGAAAAATTTGCTGCTGCTAAATGGAATCTGATTATTACTGGCCGAAGAGCTGAAAAACTATTAGCAGTTGCCAAAGATTTAACAACCAATCATGACGTAAGTGTACATACACTTGTATTTGATGTGCAAGATAAAATTGCTGTATTCTCTGCTATTGATAGCTTACCAAACGAATGGAAAAATATTGATGTACTGGTAAACAATGCTGGCTTGGCTCTTGGAAGAGATAGTTTTGAAAATGCCAACATCAACGATTGGGAAACCATGATGCAAACCAATGTTAATGGTTTATTATATGTTACCAAAGCTGTTCTTCCACTGATGATTGAACATAAACAGGGTCACATTATTAACATGGGTTCAATAGCTGCAAAAACTGTTTATCAATTTGGCAATGCTTATTGTGGTAGTAAAGCTGCTGTAGATACATTAAGCCAAAGTATGAGAATTGATTTATTACAATACAATATAAAAGTTACTGCTATACATCCTGGAGCTGCTGAAACTGAATTTGCATTAGTTCGTTTTAAAGGCGATGCTGAAAAAGCCAAACAAACTTATAAAGGCTTTACACCTTTAACTGCAAACGATGTTGCCGATACCATTTTTTACTGTGCCAATTTGCCTGCACATGTTTGCATTAACGATTTAACCATTACCTGTACAGCTCAAGCAGATGGCATTTATTTTCATAAAGTATAATAGTGTAAGTAAACTTATTTTTTAGATGCTGTAGATACAATTCGTTTTACTACTTCATCTAACTCGGCAGATGATTGATGTAATAAATCTATCAAGTCTTTAATATCATCCGTTAACTCGTTTTCATAATGACCAAGCATTTCTATTAAGCCTAAAATATTGGCTAATGGGCGACGAATTTCATGAGAATTAATTCGAGCAATTTCTTTGAGTTGTTTATTCTGTTGTTCTAATGCTATACTTGAATGTACGGTTTTAGTAACATCTCTCATATTTACATTAACACCAGTAATAGTATTTTGCAATTCATCATACACCGGAAAAAACTTTGCCCTAAACCAAATATTTTTTCCATCAACCGATTTGTATTCTTTAGTTGAATCTACAATTTCTCCTTGTAACGCAACCTGCATAGCCATTACAGCATCTACCTTCATTTCGGGAGGCATTGCCAATGTTAAATTATCGCCAGGCAACAATTTAACCCCTGCATATTTTTCGGTATATAAAATGGCAGCTTGATTAAGTGTAATGATGTTTAAATCTTTATTTACAAAAAAATTAAAATCGCTAGTACTATTGAAAATGGCTTTAAACTTATCTTCTGTTGCTTGTAGTTTTTTTTGATTATTGATTTGCTCGGTTATTTCATGTATGCAACCAATTACTTGTTGTACATTTCCATTTGCATTTCTTTTAAATACTTTTCTAGTATTTCTAAACCAACCATACACACCCGATGCTTTCTTGTATCGTTCTTCTACCAATAATTCTTCTTCGTCTTTTAATGCACTCAGTTTTTCTATTCTCTTAGGGAAATTGGCTAAATCTTCGGGATGCAAAACTTTCTCTAAAATTTGTTCACCAAATTGTATTAAATCATCACTTGTATAACCAAGACCATGTAGAATTGAACGATTGGTGTATACAATTTTATTCTCCTCAATATCGTACACGTAAATCTGTAAGCTAGTAATATCAACTAGTTTAGTTAACAGCAATTCGTTATTTATGTCTGATAAATTCAAACAATCGTTTTTACATAGAACAAGATAGAAATTGTTTTGTAGAAAACAAAACCTATTTATGGTGCCAATGAAATTCTTAACTGTAAACCACTTCTTGTATTAATAGTTGGTGCCGATGTTGAAATGTATGGAGTTACTCTTCTTTGGTCGAAAAACAATTTAATGTTTATTCTATTATTCAACACATAATCTATACTTGGTTGTATAGTAATTACTTTTTGTCCACCTGTTCCATAAGCATTTGCTTGATCTAATCTGCTATTATTGGTAGCATCATCTCTCATAGCCAAGTCGAGCTTAAAATTAATATCATTCTCTAATTTCTTGCCTTTACTACCTGGTAATTTAAAAGGTAAAGTAAAGCCACGTTTACGCCAACTTGCACCAATTACCCACTCAGTACTTTGCGTTTCACTCAATTGATAATCTACTAAACTCAAACTCAGTTGGCGGCTTTTCTTAAATTCAAATTTAAAATTCAACTGACTTAAAGTGGTTACATCTATACCAATTAATGGAGCAAACTGCTCTTGAATAGAAATATTGGGTACTAAGAAAAATGGAATAAAGTTACCACTCACCGTATCAATAAACTGTGGAGCACCAAATCTAAATGGATCTCTAAACAACAATGCACTATTATAACTATTCATGCCAAGAGTACCACTATAAGCATGTGTTAAACTAATGGTGCTAAATGTTTTGGCCAAAGCAGGAATACGTGTTAATCCTGTATAAGTAGCTCTCCAATTAGGTTTTGGAATAATACCACTAAATGGATTTGAACGAATATTATTATTGTTTTGCTTCACCAACGCAACACTGTTTGGATCTTTACCAGTATAAGCTGCAATGAAAGAAGGAATCAATACATCTTGAGCATACCTGCTATAGCCTTGTGCATAACCATCGGCATTATTTTGTCCATTCCAATAAGGATTGGCAGCAGCAACACGCTGGCTCATAATTAAACGATAATCTTGAAACTTCTTAAACGTTTCAGATACTTCGTTGGGATTTATTTTTTTGAACAATGTATTAAATGCAATATAAGAAACACTGAACCCTCCTGCTGCATACGGACTTAAATGTTCAAACTTCCCACCACCGCCAGACAAAGTATCTTTAAACAATTCGGTATATTCTTTACTGAATGTTTTATCGAAATTAATATCAATAATAAATTCTTTTAATGGCTCTATTTGTGCAGTAATGCTTAAACGTTGTTCAAAATTTTGGCGGAACATGCTATTGAATAAAGTATCTCTTGAAAGCAGTCCCTGTGCTGCTTTTTGGTTTAGCCAACTTGTATCGGGCTGTTTGCCAAATACATAATCTAAACCCGGTTGCATACTTCTAAAATTATTGCCAAAAAATTTGGTGCTATCCATGTAACCTGGTAAACGGCTTCTAAAGTTTTCGCTATAGTTAACCGATGCTCTTTTAACCATGGTTAACAACTTACCAGTAGTTCTAAGCACTTCATTCATTTCTACTGGTTGATTTTGCTTTTGCATATAGGCAGCCAATCTTGCATCACGTTTTTGCTGACGCCATTTTTTCAATGCAGCTGTTCTTGCTTTACCTTTTAAATCTTTTAAAACTTCGGCTTTGGGTTTTATTAGTATAGAAGATAAATTAGGATTTTTTGCTCCTTTTTTATCGTTACTTGTAGTACCTTTTGTTTTTGGTGGTGGGGCATTTTCTAAGGAACGCAAGATTCTTGATTTACTGTATAACCTTGTAAAATCAAATTCACCATTAATAGTATTTTCTTGACTGTTTTCAATGGTATTACCTAACGATAAAGCTAACCGGCTTGCACCAATCCAATTGTAAGTAGTGGTGTAGCTATATCTAGCAGTAATCCAATCGGTTAAAGGAAATTTACTTAATGGAAAAGTGTAGCTAGCTATGGCTTTTTGGGTGTACAACGTATTACGTCCACCATTCCAAAAATTATCTCTAATAGTATCTCTTTTTTGCTGTGTATTAATTAAACCATCTGGTTCATCTACCCTGCCATTATTGGTTGCTGAAAAATCGATATTGAGAGATCTTGATAAATCCCAACGCATATTATAAAAACGATCGAAGGTGAAATACTTATCGTAAGTAGTATCTACACGTTCAATTTTTCCTGTTCCATCGGTACTTACAATTCTTGGAATAAACTGACCAAATTGTCTATTCACATCGGCTCTAAAACTGAGTAAAGTTGGAGTAAGATTAAAATTGAAATCTCTTACCAAATTGTACCAATTACTTTTTCTTTTAGTCAATAATTTCTTAAATGGTTCAATGTATTTTGATTGTTGATTGAAGGTATAACCCAAGCCTCCACGTTGTTTAGTAACATCGTTTTTTAATGTTAGTGGATTCGATTGCTCTGTTTTGGTGTAAGAATAACTCACATCAAAATTGCTTAAACTCCAAAGCCTTGTTTTGCCATTACCTTGAACTCGAACATTGGTAAAGTTGATGGTTTTAACAGTGGTTTGGTCTAACGCTGTATTTTTTATAGAATCTCTAATAGCATCGGTAGCAGCACTAGATAATTTTTCTTTGTAGCGTACATCTTTATCGTATGGATCGTATTCTGGTGTACGAATAGTTTTATTAATGCTTGCAAAAATGGGAATACTAATTTTTGCTTGCTTGGGCACTAACTTACCTGCATCAATTGTTGCTGCTGCATCAAACTGAAAGAGATTATCTCTAGCTCTTTCGTTTACACGTTGCTCAATGGTTCCAAAACCTTGTGTATATGCATTTGCAGATACACTTAAGGTTCCTAAATCGGCTAATTGAATATCTACTCTTGCTAAACCTGCATAAGCACCACGTTCATCTAATTGAGATAATCGTAACTCATTAATCCAAACTTCAGTAAATAAATCAAACGGATTGCCATCTTTGGCATTTTCTACCCCAACTAAAATTCCTCTCACCTCACCCAAATTTGGATTACCATATACCGAGAATGTTTTATTGCCAATTACTTGTCTATAAATTTGACCTAAAGATGCACCTGCTGCATTACGTTGTAGTTTTAAATTTACCAAGTCTCGCAAACTAAAATCTAATCGATTACTATCTGGCCAAACCCTTGCTGCACTTGAATCTGAAGAAGTATATCTACCAGGCGGAGTAATTTTTAAAGGAATTTTTATTTCGTAATAATTGTTCAAAAAATCTTGACCAATTCTTATTACTGCATTCAATTCTTTGTCTTTTACCTCAGGATATTTTGGAATACTTTCAGCATGAACAAACATAGAAAGTTTACCATACTGACGCATGTCTAGGTTCAAGTTTTTAATTACACCTCTTGCATCACCATCTTTTAAACCCAATACTCTTAAACTCATGGCTTGCTCATTTTGCAATAGATTTACACCATTGTTACTCAATAGTTGAACTCTCTCAATACCTGGAGGCATTACATAGTTTACAGGTGTACGATTGCTGTTTTCTTCTAAGTTAACAGCCAATACATTAAATGTTGTTGTACTATTATTTACAGGCGTATATGAACCTGTTGTATCAATATTGTAGGTAAAATTTCTCCATTGATTACGTACCAAATCTAAACGAGCAAAACGCAATACTGCCGAATCTTCAAAATCGGTTAAGTACATACGTACAAAACGAATAGATTTAAAATCGGTGATGTTATTTACGTTTCTGGTATAATCTTTTATAGGTACTCGAAATAAATACCAATTTTCTTGACCTGTTGTTCCATTGGCATATCGAACATTTAACGAACGTTTATCTGTTACATATTTTGTAACCCCAACATCCATGTTTTTAGATAAATCAATTTCATATTCATAATACGCTTCTGTTTCATTCAGTGTATTATCTCTATTCAAATCTTCATTATCAGGGTATAAAGTTGCTGCTGCCGATAATTCGGCATTGGTTCCTGCAATTGGACTATTACCGTGTGGGTTATTAAAATCTTTATAACGTTGTAAAATACCTGCACCTGCAGCATCATAAGAAGGGTCTCTATACCATTTATAATTATCGTTACTTGGATCGTTTGCTGCTCTTTGATAGATTGGGGAATTCGGCCCAAACGTATTCAACAAACGTGTTAAGTAATATTGTTTCACTACTCTTTCACTATCATCAGTTAATCCATCAAAACCAACATCTTGAAAAGGTCTATCATCTGGATCGTTACTAAATGCTTGTGTTACTTGAATTGGATTAATGGGTTGTTTGCCCCAAGTACTGTTATCTACAGCAGCAGGAATTTTAGGCGACGGAAGTCCGTTTTCATAAAAACGTTTCCCATCTTTCAAAATATCTTCACTAATATTTCCAAAATTTAAAAACAACTTACCATTGGCACTTGGATTATTATTTTTTATAAATGGATCTTGTACCCAAAACTCTACATACTCTACGTTACCTGTTTCAAAATCGGTTTGGTCTATATTACGCATAATACCACCCCAACGGCTTCTAGGATTTAATAACTTACCATTGGCTGAAACTTGTGTTGGCGATGAAACAAAATTGTAAGGTCCTCTATCGGTTGGATAATATGCTAAATCGAACGTAAATGCTTGTACGTTGGTAATATTGGTAGTTAAATTAGGAAATAATTCATTGGTATAAACCTGCCTTACCCTTGGATCACTTAATTCATCTAAATTTCTTCTTAACGGATTATTTTGTGCATTTCTATCTTGTAAATTGGGCTCAATATTATACCAAGAAACTTTTGCTCTATTGAAGTTGTAATTGATGGAATCCATTAATGTGGCTTCAGCAAATTTGCCAACTGGGGTTGACGCAAGTGTCCAAGCAATTGAAGGAAAACGTAAGTCTAAACTGTTTCTAGTTCCTTCAAAATCATCTATATAAATTAAGCCTTCATCTCCTTTACCAATTTGTTTTGGATGACCAGGTTTTAAATAAGCTCCTTCACCATAAGCTGTGATAGTGCTTTTTGCTTTGGTTGAATAAAAAGGTAATTTATTTAATAAACGAGTTAAACCTGGAGCTTCTGAACGATAGCTAAAATCTACCCCATACATGGTATTACGAATAGGGTCTTCACCATAATTCATTTTGGTAAAAAATGGTCTTTCACCCAAACGCACCATTGATGCACCTAAGCTTAATTTTTTGCTAGCTAAAAAATCGGCACGTAACCCTAAAAAACCTCTTTGTTGCATGCCAAAACCTGCATTGTTTTCGTAAGAAACACTTACAGGTACACCAGAATTCATGATGGCCTGATTAATGATTTTTACACTTCCTAAATTATAATCTACTGTATAATCTTGCCCTTCTACCAAAGCTTGTCCACCAGCCGAAACCCTTACAGATCCTTGCGGAATATTAAATGCTCCTAAATAAATATCACTACCTCCTGTTCCTTTGGCTTGCCCTTGAATGGCATATCTATTAAAGTTGGCATAGGTTTGTGCAATAGCCTTAATACTATCGTACAATTGTTTATATAGGTATTTATCTTTTATTGCTGGTGCAACTCCATTAAATGCCAGCTTTTCTAAATCTCTACCAAAAGGTTCTAACACAGGAAAAATTATTTTGCCTTGTTGAGGTAAAATGGTGAACCCTTCTACATAATCAAATACACCATCGGGTTGTGGATCGTTTCTATTATTAAGTCGGTCTAAATTTAAAATTCTTAATAAAGGCACCCCTTCTGTAGCAGTTGAACTTTCGGGCAAGTATCTTTTTAAACCACCACTGGGTTCTTCATATAAAACATTCAATTTAAAATCTTCTCTACTAATACCTGGTAAATCTAATGAATACACATTTTTCATCATTAAACCCCAAATAGGCAAAGTGGTACGTGCCGATGTTGCTTTTAATAATTTTAAATACAATACTTTTTGTACCCCTTGGGTAGAATCTAATGCAACATCTTGGCTAAACTCACCCACTTGATATACTCTTCCATTGTAGGTATACTGATAGGCAACAGCCAACACTTCATCTGGTTGTAATTGTGTGTTGATAGAAACAAAACCAATTTGTGGATTGAAATAATACTCATTGGTACTTAGCTTTCTAGCATAGGTTTTTTCAAAATCATCAACTGGTCTTAACCCTAAACCTTGTAGCTGACTAGTAACTTGAGATGGAGCTCTAAAATTTTTAACATTGGCAAATAAGTTATTGGTTCCATTATCGGGTCTTGCATCGCCTGTTAATGGAAAAACACTAGCATTTGCTGGTGAAATTTCTCCTAAATCGGCCAAGCCTACTACATCTCTTGCATCAATAGTTGCACCTGTACGATTGGTTATCCAAACTTCTATACGTTGTATTTGCACTTGGCTATTTACAATGGGCAACTGACGCATAGCAGCATTATAGTTATTTCTAAAATACTGACCCATTAAAAAGTGTCTATTCTCTTCGTAATCGTCTAACTTTTTTTGAAAAGTAGTGGTTGCTGCACCACCTTGTAAATTTTGACTTTGGCGTTGGCTTCGTTGGTTGGCAATAGCAGCAGTAAAATAAAATTTACCAAATTGCAATTGAGTTTTTAAACCAAATAAATTTTGTGTGCTAGGTATTAAAGTTCCTTTTGATTGCCATGCAATATTACCAGCTTCTAAGCTTTTTAATATTTCATCGTCCATCCCTTTGTAATCTAACTTCAACTGATTTTCAAAATCAAAATTGGCTAGAGTATTATAGTTAATGGGTAATTTTAATTTATCGCCAATGTTTGCGTTCACATTTAAGTTGGCGTTCATGTCAAAATCAAAACCACCATTACGTCTTGCAGCTTCGGGTAAAGTTGGGTTTTTGGTAATTTGTCCTTGATAGCCAGCTAAAATATCTACCGATCCTTGAGGTTTAATATCTACTTTAAATCCATCTTTTCCAACACCAAAAATTCGGTCGAATAGTTTATCAAACACTTTCATTTTTGGTCGGGCAATTTTTCTATTGAGCGAAGCCAAAGCTTGAGAACGTTTTTTAAAATAATCACTTTCCGATTTTTTTGCCTGAATGCGTTGAAATTCTTCAAATGTTAAATAGGTGGGCTTTCTATATGTTTTACCATTAATGGTTTCTACAATATAGTATTGCTTGGTTTTTGGATCGTACTGAATATCTTGTTTTAATAAAGAGGTATCTCTAATATCAAAAGGATTTTTGTTTTGCCAAGTGTATTTATCGCCCCAACGATCTTTTATGGGATAACGAAGAGAATCGGTTTTCTGGGCAATAGCATTATTGGCCATGCCTGTAAGAGCAAAAGCTATGATATAAGCATATAGATAATAAATGTTCCGTGTCCTGTTCAAAACGTCGAGGCCTTAGTTAAGTAGAAATCAATGTCAATAAATCACAAGTTTTTTAAAGCGTTTTTAATTAAATCTTCTAATGCAACAGGTTCGGGGTTTGCGGAAATTGCTTTTTTTACAGCTTGTTCTGCCATAGGTTTTGCAATTCCTAAAGAAACTAAAGCCACAATAGCATCATAGTGTGGTAAAGCATTGGCGAAACCTCCAATAGTAGTTTCAGATTGTTGTTTACCCAACTTATCTCTTAATTCTACAATTAAACGTTCGGCACTTTTTTTACCTATTCCTTTGATACTTTCTAATTGCTTTGTGTTGCCTTGAACAATAGCCCTTGTAATTTCTTCAGGCTTCATACCAGACAGCATCATTCTTGCAGTTGCTGCACCAACACCAGAAACACTAATGAGCTGCAAGAAAATTTCTTTTTCATCTTGCTCGGCAAACCCAAATAAAGTTTGTGCATTTTCGGTAATATGTAAATAAGTGAATAACTGACCGCTATCTTTATTTACAATGGCACTGTAGGTATGCAAACTAATTTGCAAATCGTACCCAACGCCATTTACATCTACCACTACACGAGCTGGCTGTTTTTGAACAAACTGTCCTCTTACAAATGCTATCATAATTACAAGGATTTCAAAAATAAGGGTTTATATTATATGCTTACTTTAAATTTGATTGTAATTTGGATGAAAATTAATCAAATAACATTCTGTGATAGAATTACTGATATTTGCACCCCAATCATTTAACTTTTTGAAACTATTTACATGAGCAAAATTACTGCTGCAATTACCGCTGTTGGAGGCTATGCCCCAGAAACCAAACTAACCAATACCGATTTAGAAAAAATGGTGGATACCAACGACGAATGGATTAAAACTAGAACCGGCATTAGTGAAAGAAGAATTTTAAAAGAACCAGGTAAAGCTACTAGCGATATGGCTGTGCCTGCTATTCAAGAAATTTTAACCAAAAAAAATCTTGCACCAACCGATATTGATTGCATTATTTGTGCAACTGTTACCCCAGATATGGTTTTTCCTGCAACAGCTAATATTATTTCAGATAAAATTGGAGCTACCAATGCTTGGGGTTTTGATTTAAGTGCTGCTTGTAGCGGTTTTTTATATGCTTTAACTACAGGTGCTAGTTTAATTGAAAGTGGCCGATACAAAAATGTAATTGTTGTAGGTGCCGATAAAATGAGTGCTATTGTTGATTATACAGATAGAAATACTTGTATTTTATTTGGCGATGCTGCTGCTGCTGTTTTATTACAACCCAATACAGATGGTTTTGGTATACAGGATAGTATTTTAAGAAGTGATGGTAGCGGACGAGATTATTTACACATGAAAGCTGGCGGTTCTTTAAAACCTGCAAGCGTTGAAACCGTTTTGGCGAAAGAACATTTTGCCTTTCAAGAAGGGAAAACCGTTTTTAAATTTGCTGTAAAAGGCATGGCCGATGTAAGTGCAGAATTATTAGAAAAAAATAATTTAATTGGTGATGATATTGCTTGGTTGGTACCTCACCAAGCCAATTTAAGAATCATTGATGCCACTGCCGATAGAATGGGCATTAGTAAAGACAAAGTGATGATTAATATTGAACGTTATGGCAATACTACGGCTGCAACCATTCCACTTTGTTTATACGAGTGGCAAGACCAATTAAAAAAAGGCGATAACCTAGTATTGGCTGCTTTTGGTGGTGGTTTTACTTGGGGTGCAACTTTAGTGAAATGGGGATTTTAAACTAATTGATTTTTAAATAAAAAAGCTGCGTAAATGATTTACGCAGCTTTTTTGTTTGAGGCAAAACTTCCCCTCTCACCACTTACCACTTACCACTTACTACTCACGATTCACTACTAACCATATACCACTCACCAACTCACAAACTCAATTCCAAATAAATAGGGCAATGATCGCTGTGTTTTACATCGGGGAAAATAGTAGCCGATTGAATGTTTTCTTGCAAGTTATCCGTAACACATATATAATCAATTCTCCAACCTTTATTTTGTAATCGAACACTCGGAAAACGTTGACTCCACCAACTATAAGCTCCTCTTGCATCTGGATTTTTAAACCTAAAACTATCAACCCATCCATTGTTTAAAAACTTAGTCATCCATGCACGTTCTTCAGGTAAAAATCCTGATGAATTTTTATTCCCCTTCGGATCATGAATATCCACTTCAGTATGAGCTATATTATAATCACCCGTTAAAATAATTTTCTTTCTGTTCTTTCTTAATACTTGCACATAATCAAACATTTCGTTCAACCATTGATATTTATAGGTTTGTCTTTCATCGCCACTTGTTCCACTTGGAAAATAAGCATTGATTAAAGTGATGTCTTTAAAATCTAAACGAATCACTCTTCCCTCAAAATCGCTTTGTTCAATTTGTGTTCCATATTCAACTAAGTCTGGCTTTATTTTTGTAAAAACAGCAACGCCACTATAGCCTTTTTTTTGAGCACTAAACCAATAGGTTTCAAAACCTAAAGCCTCAATAGCAGCTACATCAACATCGGTTTTATTGGCTTTAGTTTCTTGTATGCAAATAATATCGGCAGGGTTGGTTTGTAACCATTCAATCAATCCTTTTTTCATTGCTGCTCTAATACCATTGGTATTGTAAGATATAATACGCATACATTTTATTTTAGGGTTGCAATTTAATTAGGTTTATTATCAATAGATTTGAAAATATAATTGTTATGGAAAATAAAGAAAGAATTATTCCTGCAAAAAAATTAGTGTATTTAGATGGACCTAAACCTAGAATAAATGAATTAGGTTTTGCTTGGGAAATTTTTCTAGAATTTATTTATGCTTTTAGAAAGTTACACTTTGCTGGTCCATGTATTACTGTTTTTGGAAGTGCCCGTTTTAACGAAGAACATGAGTATTACATTGCTGCAAGAGAATTTGGCAAAAGCATTGCAGAACTAGGTTTTACCACTATGACAGGCGGAGGCCCAGGCATTATGGAAGCAGCCAATAGAGGTGCTTTTGAAAATGGTGGACAAAGCATTGGTTGCAATATTAAACTACCATTTGAACAACATGAAAATGCTTACATACATAAGAGTTTAACTTTTAATTATTTTTTTAGCAGAAAAGTAGTGTTGGTTAAATATTCTTATGCTTTTATTATTTTGCCTGGTGGCTTTGGCACAATGGATGAATTGTTTGAAACCCTTACACTCATTCAAACAAAAACCATCAATAATTTTCCGGTAGTACTATTTGGTAAAAAATATTTTGAACCTTTGGTTGAATATATTGAAATGATGAAAGAAGCCAAAACAATTTCTCCTGAAGATATGGACTTGGTTTTATTAACCGACGATTACGATGAAGCCATGAACCACATTAAAACTTATGTAAAAACAAATTATAAAGTAAAACCACGAAGAAAACTTTGGTGGTTATTGGAGAAAAGATAAATGCAACCTTTTAAAAATTTTATTCCAAGCTTTGTTAATGTGCTCAATACTATTCGTGTTGAAAATGTTACCCACGATGCTTACGCACAAGCTTACTTACAAACTTTATTTCAACATAAATTACATTATTTACACATTTATGCAGTAGTGTTAGAAAAAGCTTTTGCTGCAAGAAATACTACCGACGTTGCATTGTTAGATTTTGGCACAGGTAATGGTTTACTTGCCTTATTTGCAAAATTTTGTGGAGTTAAAAAAGTATATGCTAGCGATGTAAGTAATTCATTTTTACAGGCAGCCCAACAATTGAGTACACAATTAAATTTACCCATTGAAGGCTGGATTTTAGGCAATGAAGAACAGTTATCTACTTTCTTTTCGAACAAAGAATTAAATATGGTTATTGGTACCGATGTTATTGAACATGTGTACAATTTAGACATGCTTTTTAATACATTCAATAGTATCAATAGCAATATAATTACCGTTTTTACAACAGCATCGGTGGCAGAAAATCCTATAAAATCTAAACAACTCAAACAATTACAAATAAAAGACGAATTAGAAGACAGCAATGCTTTTCAAATGGCCATGGAAAATGAATTTGCAGGTGTTTGTTTTTTACAAGTACGCAAAAAAATTATTCAACAATACAATACCAATTTATCGAATGATATTGTAATGTCACTAGCAAAAAAAACCAGGGGTTTAAAAAAAGATGATATTGAAAAAGCAGTAGATGCTTATATACAACAAAATATTTTACCTGTTGAAATTAATCATCCAACAAATACCTGTGATCCTATTACTGGTAGTTGGACAGAACGTTTACTTACTATTCAAGAATACAAGAAACTACACTTGCGTCATGATAAAATTCTTTTAGTACATAACGGCTTTTATAATAGTTCTGAAAAAGGATTAAAAAATATGATTGCTGGTTTATTGAACTTAATTATTTCAATTGCTGGAAGTTTGGCAATTGTTATAACTCCATTTATTATTCTAGAAGGAGTACCCAAAAAGACTACTAATAAAATAAATATTTGATTACCTCAAAATTGCTATCCAACCTGTTTGTTTTGGCAACCCATTTCCTGGTTCAATAATATAATAATAAGTACCAACTGGTAAAGGCTTTCCATTATGCGTTCCATTCCATGGAGAATTATAACCAACACTATTAAACACCATTTGACCTTGGCGATTATATACTTGAACTTTAACCGATAAAAATGAACTGAGCAATTTAATTTCCCAAACATCATTTATACCATCGCCATTGGGCGAAAATGCATTGGGTATAATAATATTGCCATCTTTTACTGTAACTACAATTGTATCGTAAGCTAAACAATTATCTACAGAGGTTACTTTTAAATAGTATGAAGTTGTGCTATTGGGCGTTGCTTTAGTGGTAGCACTATTTGCATTAGACAATTGGCTATTGGGCAACCATAAATAAGTTTGATTATGTACATATTGTTGTGCAACAAGATTGGCACTTCCGCCAGTATAAATTTCTATATTGGCTCCTGCATTGGCAATTGCTTGTTTTTTTCTTCCTACTAAAATAGTATCGCTATATATACATCCATTTAAAGTATTGGTAACATAATATTTTGCACTATCGCTTACCAACAAAGTAGCATTTGTTGCTCCTGTATTCCATAAATAAGTAGCTCCTGCATAAAATGCATTGAGGGTAAGTTTTTCATAGTTACATAAACTAGTATCGGCACCTAATTCAACTATTGGCAATGGCTTAACGGTAGATTGAATGCTTCTATCAATAAAACATCCGTTGGGTAAAGTATATTTTAGGCTAACTACTTGTGTGGTTTTTGTATGTATACTTGTATTACTACTGCCATTATTCCATAAAAAAACACCTCCACTTGGCGAAACTGTTGCATTTATTAAAACGCTATCAGTAGCACAAAAACTTACATTGTTTCCAATTGAAACAATAGGGTCTCCACTAATAACATTGAATGTGTCAATATTATAACAACTATTCGAAAACCTATGAGCCACCCAATATGTGCCAGGTGTTGAAATATTTTTTGTTCTAGTAGCTTCTCCACTACTCCATATATAGATGTTGGTGGTTGTGTCAACAATTTTTGCTTGTACAACTGTTGCAAATTGAGAACAAACAAATGTGTCTTTTTTGCTGTAAAAAGCTAGGCTATCTTTTAGATAAATGGTAATACTATTGTTGTTTGAATTACTGCAAGAGCTGCCACTTATACCAATAATGATTGTTTCTGTAGGTTCAACAACATTATCCATAATTGGAAATATATCTAATACTTTTTCTCTTTCTCCAACATTAAACGTTAACTGATTGGGTAAAGCAACATAATCAACACCTAACGTTGCTGTTCCACTAATTAATAATGGCAATTGTATTGTAGTTGTAGCAGGTTGTGCCAAACTAATTTTTACTTTACTCGATTTACAACCTTCAACAATAACAGTATTATTTTGTGCATCAGTAAATCCTCCAATATTGCTTATAGTAGAAGCATTTGAACTAAAGCTAGAAGCTTGCAAAAAAACACCTGAGTCATAATCACCATCAAACACATCTTGAATAGCTAGTTTTATGTGATAGGTTTGACAAGGCTGCACTTTTAATTGGGCTTTTAAAACAGTGGTTAACCCATTGTAACTTAAAACAGCATTACCCAAATTACTTCTATATAAATTGGTAAAAGGCGAACCCGAGCCCATACTAGTACAATTGATTATATTACCACCAAAACCTAAAGAAACAAAACCACTATTAATGCTATTAATTGCAACAGGTATGTTTGTTCCAGGAACCAATGCAATATTTTTTACACCAACAATACCCGGACCAGAAACCAAAAAACCAAAAACATCATTGTATTCAGTACAATTGTATTGTGGATACTCATCGGAGGCAAAAACAAAATTTACATTAATCGAATCGCCTTGTGGTATAAAATCAAATTCTAATACACATGCATCTTGGGTGTTAGAATTGCCTCCCAATAAATTATTCAAATCATTATCACTTGCTGCATTATTGGTATAACCAACTTTTAAATTGGCAGCTCCATTTACACCCATTTGCTGACTAGATATTCCATTAGTTTCTACCCTACCGGTTGTAAGAACAATACCACTATCAATTCCAACTGTGCCAGTTCTATCAACAAAAAAACCTGCCGACACAGGAGCTCCTTTAAAAACAGGATTTAAAATTGTAACACCTTGACCAACAATTTTTTGTGCCAATGCAATAGGATCGTTGCTATTTCGTACGGTGAGTTGTGCTTGTAATTGTTTGCAGCAAAAAAATAAAATAACAACTGCTAAATATTTCATTCAAATTACATTTTAAAAAAAACAAAACTAACTGCTTACAATATAGCAATAAAGCCAAAACGTACATTTCACCCTTTTATGTGGTAGCAACTACTTTCTGTAATAATTAGAGTACCATATTTAATATATAAGAGTCTTCTATTCACATTTTTGTGTGATGCAGCTCAAAAATATATTCATTTATTATTAAAGTTAGATTCAGTTGTTTTACAATTCTGCAAGATTGATTGCATAATTAGTTGTATTGCTTTTTCGTAACAAAATCACAGCAAATGCTACATTTAAAACCAAAATACAAATAACCCTTGTATTTTATTACTTTTGCACACCTAAAGCAGAGAAAGACATGTCGGAGCTATTAGAACAAATCGATACAACCCGTTTACCCAAACACATTGCTATTATAATGGATGGCAACGGTCGTTGGGCTGAAGAAAAAGGAGAAGACCGTTTATTTGGCCATTTTCATGGCGTAGAAAGTGTACGAAATATTGTTGAAGGCAGTGCCGAATTAGGTATTGAATACCTTACTTTATATGCTTTTAGTACCGAAAATTGGGACCGACCACAAAACGAAGTGGATGGCTTAATGGCTTTATTAGTTGATACAATACGTAAAGAAGTAGCTATTTTAAACAAAAACAATATTAAACTGCATGTTATTGGCGATATGCAAATGTTGCCCGATTTTGCTAAAGCCGAGTTACAAGAAGCATTAAGTATGACAAGTGCTAATACTGGTTTAAACTTGGTAATGGCATTAAGCTACAGTTCTAGATGGGAATTGCTAAATGCAGTAAAAAATATTGGTATTGATGTAAAAAATGGGAAAATTAACCCCGAAGAAATTAATCAATCTACTTTACAACAATACCTTACCACTAGCAATTTTCCAGATCCAGAATTAATGATAAGAACTAGCGGAGAATATAGAATTAGCAACTTTTTATTGTACCAATTGGCCTACGCCGAATTATATTTTACCAATACAAGATGGCCCGATTTTAGAAAAGAAAATTTATACGAAGCCATTGTAGATTTTCAAAATCGTGAAAGAAGATTTGGTAAAACAGGTAAACAAATAAAACAAGCCACTACTATAAATAGTTAAACAATTGATTTAATAGCTTATTTAACAAACAGTTTTGAGAAATCCCTTTAATTTGCCCACCCAAACCATATAACAACTGCTGCTGAAACTGCAAATAAGCTTCTTCGGCCACCAATAATATTAATATGTTGAATTGTAAAATGAATAAACTTTTACTGCTGCTTTTCTTTGCATCTTTCACTTCTATCGTTGCTTTTTCGCAAGAAACAGAAAAGAACGATACGTCCATTACGTCAATTGATGTTGACTTATTAAATATTTACAACCAAAAAAAATCGGCTAAATATAAAATTGCTGGTATTAAAGTAACTGGTAATAATTACTTCGATGAAAGTTTATTGTTATCTATTGCCAACATTAATGTTGGAGATGAAGTTACTATACCCGGTGGCGATAATTTTTCGAAAGCTATAAACAAACTTTGGGGACAAAATTATTTTAGCGATGTAGCCATTTTTTTAACCAAATTAGAAGGTAAAAATATTTGGATTGAAATTAACGTAACCGAAAGACCAAGGCTTGCACGATACGATTTTTTTGGAGTAAAGAAAAGTGAAAAAGAAGATTTAATGGGCAAAACAGGCTTAGTGCCCAATAGAATTGTTACCGAAAATATGAAACGTAGTGCCCAAGAAGCAATAGAAAAATTTTATGCCGATAAAGCTTACAAAAATGTTACTGTTAAAATTGTAGAAAAAACTGATTCAACTTTTGGCGATGCTGTTGTTTTATTATTCTATATTAACAAAGGCAATAAAGTAAAAGTAAATAATATAGATTTTGTAAACAATACACTAGATCCGCTAAAACTAAAAAAGCAACTTAAAGAAACCAAGGAAATGAGCCGTTTTACCTTGAGAAAAACAGATGATAAAAGTGCATTTGGTGAAGGTAAAAAATACACATTTAATGATTACATTAAAGAAAAAGGATTTTTAACCTACAGTAAAACCAAAAAGGTTTTAGATCCTTATGTACGTTTTAAATTCTTTGCATCGGCAAAATACAATGAGGTAAAACATGAAGAAGATTTAGAAAAGTTATTAGAATATTATAATGGTCAAGGTTATAGAGATGCTGTGATTGAGGAGTCGAGAAAAATTTCTAATGCTAAAGGCAACTTGAATATTAGTATTAAAGTAAACGAAGGCAAAAGATATTATTTTGGCAATATTACTTGGAGAGGAAATACCAAATATTCGGACTCTATTTTAGCCACTATTTTAGGTATTAGAAAAGGCGATGTTTATAATATTGATATTTTAAATAAAGGTTTAGGCAAGCAATTATCTCCTGAAGGTGGCGATATCAGTGGTTTATATATGGATGATGGTTATTTATTTTTTAGAACCGATGCTATTGAAACTGCAGTTTATAATGATACCATTGATTATGAAATCAGGGTAATTGAAGGCCCTCAGGCTACTATACGTAATGTACATATTACAGGAAACGATAAAACCAAAGAACACGTAATTCGTAGAGAAATTAGAACCATTCCTGGTGAAAAGTTTAGAAGAAGCGATTTAATACGTTCTCAAAGAGAAATTGCACAATTGAACTATTTCAACCAAGAAAAAATAGGTATTAACCCTCGTCCAAATCAAGAAGATGGAACAGTAGATATTGATTATTCTTTGGAAGAAAAAAGTAGTGATCAGTTAGAACTAAGTGCAGGCTGGGGAGGTGGAATTGGTTTAACAGGTACAGTAGGTATCACTTTCAATAATTTTTCGATAAAAAATATTTGGAAAAAACAAGCCTGGGATCCATTACCAATGGGCGATGGACAAAAACTAAGTTTGCGTATTCAAAGTAATGGTAGAGCTTTTCGTTCGTATAACTTCTCATTTACCGAACCTTGGTTGGGTGGTAAAAAAAGAAATGCATTTACCTTCTCTATTTTCGATACCAAATTTGCCAATGCTTTCGATCCTGTAACTGGTCAGTTTACAACCGATGCTGCCAACAATTCTTATATTAAAACAACAGGAGCATCTGTAAACTTTGCCAAACAACTAAAATGGCCCGATGATTATTTTTCTCTAAGTATGGGTTTAAGTTTTTCTCGTTATAAATTGAAAAACTATTTTATAGATCAGGTGAATTTGCCTGGCTTTAACAATGGATTTTCTAATAACTTAAATTTTAAAATTGCTTTACAGCGATCGTCGGTAGATCAGCCATTGTTTCCACGTAGTGGTTCAAACTTTATGGCAAGTTTAGCAATTACTCCACCTTACTCATTAATAGATAAAGGTGTGGTAACTTCTGCCAATCCTTATCAGTGGATTGAATACCACAAATGGCGTTTAAATACCGAGTGGTATGTACCATTGGGCAAGCCAGCAGGGCCAGAAAAAAACAAGCAATTTGTGTTAAAGGTGGCTGCTAAATTTGGTTTCTTAGGTAAGTACAATGATAGGTTAAGAATATCTCCATTTGAACGTTTTCAAGTGGGTGATGCTGGTTTAACCAATCAGTTTGCTTTGTTGGGTTACGATATTATTGCACACAGAGGATTTCCAGTGTACCAAACCTCCAATCCAAAAGTAAACCCCGATCAACAAGGTGCTTCAGAATATTTCACCATGTTTAACAAATATGTTTTAGAACTGCGTTATCCATTAAGTTTAAACCCAAGTAGCACCATTTATGCATTGAGCTTTTTTGAGGCAGCCAATGGCTGGTATAGCTTTAAAGACTATAATCCTTTTCAATTACGTCGTTCAGTGGGTGTGGGCATGCGTTTCTTTTTACCAATGTTTGGATTGCTTGGTTTTGATTATGGCATAGGATTGGATAGAATAACACCAAATGGTAAATTAAAGGATGCATCTAGATTTACCTTTATGTTAGGTTTCGAACCAGAATAAACAATAAACATCAACTTATTTAAAAAGTACTTTGTATGAAAAAAATAATTTTTGTTGCAGCTTGTATCATTGCTTTTGCTGTTACTTCTACAGCACAACGATATGCCATTATTGATACTAAATACATTTTAGATAAAATACCCGAGTATAAAGATGCTGATAGAAAATTACAAGCAGTTGCCGAACAATGGCAAAAAGAAATAGATAATAAACAAGCCGAACTTGATAAAATGTACAAAAGCTTTGAAGCCGAACAATACATGTTAAGTGACGAATTGAAAAAGAAACGTGAAGACGAATTGTTTAATAAAGAAAAAGAAATAAGAGATTTACAAAAAAAGCGTTTTGGCTACGAAGGCGATTTGTTTAAAGAAAGACAAAAATTGGTGAAGCCAATACAAGATAGAGTTTATACAGCCATACAAAAAATTTCGGTTAGTAGGGGGTACGATTTTGTATTAGATAAAAGTGAAGGAATTACTGTTATATTTGCCGACCCTAAAATTGATAAAAGCGAAGACGTTTTAAAAGAATTAGGGATTAAATAAAAATTTTAACTCAACCATTTTAATTAAATAAACAAAACAATGAAGAAAGTTTTATTGGTACTTGTGGCCGGTGTTTTCGGTCTTTTTGCTGCATCAACAGCAAATGCTCAAATTAAAATAGGCACTTTTGATGAAGAAGCCATTTTATCTTTTATGCCAGGCATTCAAAATGTAGATAGTTTATTGCAAGATTATGTGAAAGATTCTCTGCAACCAGAATACGATTACGAATTGTATCAGTTTCAAACAAAAGATAGTACTTACAAGAGAGATTCAAGTAACATGAATAATTCTGTTAAGCAAATTATCAAAAAAGAAATTGCTCAACACTTTTATAAAATTCAAAATTGGCAACAATACCAACAACAAAAATTACAAGCCAAACAACAAGATTTATTACGCCCCTATTTAGAAAAAATTTATGGCGTTTTACAAACTGTAATTTCTGAACAAAAATATACGCATGTGTTTAAGAAAGATGTGTTTATTTATGCCGACAAATCAGAAGAACTGATGCTTAGAGTATTGGTAAAATTAAAAGTACCATTGCCAAAAGAAATAGAAGATCAAGTTAAAGCTTTAGGTATAACTGGTGGTAGCGGACCTGCACCAAAACCAACCACTACTCCTAAGAAAAATTAGTTTGTACAAGACATTTTTTACAAGGGTTCAGTCGTTTGGCTGAACCTTTTGTTTTTTTAATACACTACAATAAAAAATAGTATTTGCTAACAGTATATTTGCCAACAAAATATTTAAAATGGAACATTTATTTACATCGGAGAGTATTATCAGTTTTTTTATATTGGTTATTTTAGAAATTGTATTAGGTATAGATAATGTAATTTTTGTAAGCATTATCATGAACCGATTACCTAAAGAAAAACAACCAAGGGCAAGAGTTGTGTGGATGTTTACAGGCATTTTAGTACGTTGTATTTTATTGTATGGATTAACTTGGTTATTGGCACAAAAAGGTAAAGAAGTAATAGGAGCATTTGGAAAATCGTTCGATTTGGCCAGTTTAGTAATGTTGGCAGGAGGTTTGTTTTTAATTTATAAAACAGTGAAAGAAATTCATCATAAACTAGAAGGTGAAGAAGCAGCAGCCAATGGAAAAAAATCAAAACCACTTACCCTTGCTAACGCTATAGTACAAATTATGCTTATTGATTTGGTATTTAGTTTCGACAGCATTATCACCGCAGGTGGAACAGCTAAGCATGTAGAAATTATGGTTGCAGCAGTGGTAATTGCAATGATCATGATGTTTTTATTCAGCTCAAATATTGCTAAGTTTATACAAAATCATCCAACCATAAAAATGTTGGCATTGTCTTTTTTAGTAATGATTGGTATTACTTTACTGGTAGAAGGTTGGAACCACCATGCAGCAGAAGAATTAAAGCTAAAAAACTATGTTTATTTTGCTATGGCATTTTCTTTTATTGTTGAATTATTGAACTTGCAAATGCGTAAAAAATCAAGTAAACCAGTTGAATTAAGAGAACCCAAATTACCAATTGAAACAGATAAAAGTGAACAAGGTTATAAAGACATGGCAGAGTAAAATCAACCTAAATGATAGTAATATCTATTTGTTGTTACTTCTAAAAAATTGATCCGGAAAATTATACTTTGTTAATGTGTGCATTGCTTAAAAAATTGTAGTATTTTAGGCTTTGTTAATCCATTTATTTCTTTCACCTTTGCTCACTATTTAAAAAATAACTTAATAGCCTTATAATGGGACTTTTCAGCTTTTTTACACAAGAAATTGCCATGGACTTGGGTACAGCCAATACCCTTATTATTCACAATGATGATATTGTGGTGAATGAACCAAGTATTGTGGCATTAAACAGGAACAATCCTAAAGAAGTTTTAGCGGTGGGTAAAAAAGCCCTTTTAATGCATGAAAAAACCCATGAAAGCATAAGAACTGTTCGTCCGTTAAAAGATGGTGTAATTGCCGATTTTAATGCAGCCGAATTAATGATACGTGAATTAATTAAATTGGTATATCCTAAAAAACCATTGTTTCCGCCAAGTTGGAGAATGGTTATTTGTATTCCATCGTCTATTACAGAAGTAGAAAAACGTGCTGTTAGAGATAGTGCTGAGCAAGCAGGTGCTAAAGAAGTATACATGATTCACGAACCTATGGCTGCTGCATTGGGTATTGGTATTGATGTAGAAGAACCTGTTGGAAATATGATTATTGATATTGGTGGTGGAACAACAGGTATTACAGTGATTGCTTTAGCAGGTATTGTTTGTGATCAAAGTATTCGTATTGCTGGTGATGAATTTACTGCAGACATTATGGAAGCTTTACGTAGATATCATAGTTTATTAATTGGTGAACGTACTGCCGAACAAATTAAAATTCATGTTGGTGCAGCTATGAAAGATTTAGAATCACCACCAGAAGATATGCCAGTAAATGGTAGAGATTTGGTTACAGGTATTCCTAAACAAATTATGGTAAGCTATCAAGAAATTGCCGAAGCATTAGATAAAAGCATTTTTAAAATTGAAGAAGCCATTTTAAAAGCTTTAGAAACTACACCGCCAGAATTAGCTGCCGATATTTATAGAAGAGGCCTCTACTTAACTGGTGGTGGTGCACTTTTAAGAGGATTAGATAAAAGATTGAGTGCAAAAATTAAATTACCCGTTCACATTGCTGATGATCCATTAAAAAGTGTAGTACGTGGTACAGGTTTAGCTCTTAAAAACTATCAACGCTTTCCGTTTATTATGAAATAAGCAAAGGCTGTGAGGTGTAAGGCAAAAGGTAAAAGGTAAAAAAGAACCTTAAACCTACCACCTTAAACTTTAAACCTTAAACCCTTTTTGTGAAAAATATTTTTCTATTCATTCAGCGTTACTTTGTGTTCATCTGCTTTATTCTATTGCAGATTTGCAGTATTGTTATGTTGAGTAATAGTAGTAAAACACACGAAGCTTTTTTTGCATCTGCAGCAAATGAAGTTACTGGAAGCATCAATAAAAAATATTATGGGTTTAAAGAGTATTTCAGCTTAAAACAAATCAACAAACAATTAGCCGACGAAAATGCTCGTTTAAAAAATCAATTGTTGATTAATTACGATTTTTCAGACACCTCCACCATTTTTCAAGTAGATTCTTTACAAAGAGATACATTAAACCGTCCAAGAAAATACACATACTTACCTGCCAAAGTTGTAGGTAACTCAGTAATTTCAATAGCCAATTACATTATGCTTGAACGTGGCAGCAAGCAAGGTGTACAAAGAGATATGAGTGTAGTATCTCCACAAGGTATTGTAGGCATAGTATCAGATGTTAGCGAAAACTATAGTAAAGTAATGAGTGTATTACACAGCTTTACACAAGTAAGTGCCATGCTACAAAAAAGTAAAAGCAGTGGTGTTGTATATTGGGATGGTATAGATCCCCACTATATAAGCATGAAAAGTGTAAGTAAGAGTGCAAATGTAAAAATTGGCGATACAGTTATAACAAGTACGTATTCTTCTACCTATCCATCTGGAATTATGATAGGAACTGTTGTAGAAGTAAAGCCTGATCCTGCTGCAAGTTTTAATACATTAAAATTAAAAACTGCTACTAATTTTTTCAATATTCAGCATGTGTATTTAATTAAAAACTATTACTATACCGAACAAAATGATTTAAGCAATAAGAAGGATACAAAAATACCATGAGTAGTTTTATAAGAAATATCATTCGATTTATTGTGTTTATACTTGTTCAAGTTTATATACTGAATGAAGTACCTCCATTGCATCATTTTTTTGTTCCATATATTTATTTTTTATTTATTCTTTGGTTGCCTTTCAATATCAATAGATTGTTTTTGTTAGTGGTTGCCTTTGTATATGGTTTTGTATTAGATAGTTTTACCGGATATTATGGTTTATTTACAGCACCTTGTTTATTAATTGCATATTTACGTCCTTTTTTATTAAATCTTTTAATTCCACAAGAAACTACTGAACAAAGCTATATTGAGCCAAGTATAAAAAGTATGGGTTGGGCTCCTTACAGTTTGTATATCGTTTTACTCACTTTTTTACACCATTTATATTTGGTATTAATTGAGTGGCTACACTTTGGCAATTTTTCTCTTTTTATTGGAAAAACATTAGGCAGTACAGCATTAAGTATTTTGCTAATTTTTATTGCAGAGATGCTGTTTTTTAGAAAAGGTAAATACCGTACCAACGCTGCATAATTATTTTTACCTCACTGTAGGTTTCTATCACCGAAAAAATTACTTCATAAGCCAACTATAAGCTTAGTTTGCCGTTATTATTTAAATTAACTTTAATTCAACACTTTAAAGTATAGTTTCGTAAGCCCCCTTTTAAAACTACAACAAAATGAATCGAATTTTTACATTGCTGGTAGTAATGTTGATTACTGCAGTAAGTTTTGCTCAAAACAACCCAGTTTTAAAGGGTAAATTAATTGATACTACTGCTAAGCAAAGCTTAAAAGATGCTTCAATTAGTATTTTAGATAGTAAAGATTCTACAGTTGAAGCGTATAGTTTAGCAAAAGCAGATGGAATTTTTGAAGTGAAGGGTTTTAATTTTGGAACTTATATTATTCAAATTAGTTTCAATGGGTACGAAACACAGTTTAAAACTATCAGTTTTTCAAAAGCTAATCCAACAGTAGATTTAGGAAATATTTATTTAAAATTTGGAGGAAACGAATTAGCAGGAGTTACCGTAAAGTCATCACCTGTTCAAATAAAAGGCGACACTACTGAGTTTAATGCTGGAAGTTTTAAAACAAAACCCAATGCAACTGCCGAAGATTTATTAAAAAAATTACCCGGTGTTGAGGTTGATAAAGATGGTACTGTAAAAGCTCAAGGACAAAATGTTACTAGAGTGTTGGTAGATGGAAAACGTTTTTTTGGCGATGATCCTAAAACAGCTACAAGAAATTTACCTACCGATGTAATTGATAAAGTTCAAGTTTACGATGCTCAAAGTGATCAAAGTGCATTTAGTGGATTTGATGATGGTAACCGAGAAAAAACTATTAATATCATAACCAAAAAAGATAGAAGGAAAGGATACTTTGGAAAATTAAGTGTTGGTGCAGGTGAAAATAAAACTTATGGAAGTTCACTAAGTTTTAACCGATTTAATGGTAATCAACAAATTTCATTTATTGGTCAGGGTAATAATATCAATCAGCAAAACTTTTCTGTACAAGATTTATTGGGCACCATGAACTCTGGAGGTGGTGGAGGAAGAGGTGGTGGAATGTTTAGTGGTGGTGGAAATATTGGAAACTTTTTAACTGGTACTCAACAAGGTATTGCAACTACTTGGGCTGGTGGATTAAACTACAATGATGTTTGGAGCCCAAAAACAAGTGTTAGTGGAAGTTATTTCTACAATAACATGAATAGAAATAACGATAACAATAACTTTAGAGAAACTTTTGTTACCAACGATTCATCTCAGTTTAATAGTAGCAATACTATTTCTAACAATAAAAATGGTAATCATCGTTTCAACTTCGAAATCAATCATAAAATAGATTCGTTAAACTCTATTTTAATACGACCAAATTTTAGCGTTCAAAATAGTGATCGATTTACCGAAACCACTTCTTTTTTAACAAGGGGTAAATTAACCAACTTAAGTGGTGTACAGCAAATTAACACTAGCCAAAGCGATGGATTTAATTTTAGTACAAGCATTTTATTTAGACATAGATTTAAAAAACGTGGCAGAACTTTATCGTTAAATATTACTCCAACTATTAGTGAAAGTGATGCGTCAGGAACTAATATTTCTTACAACGATATTTATACAGTGAATGGCTTGATAAAAGATACCATCAACCAAATTAACTCAACTACTAGAGATGGTAGTGGCGTAAGTAGTAATTTATCGTACACAGAACCCATTGGAAAAAAAGGACAAATTGAATTAACCTACAACTATAATTACAATAAAAATAATTCCGATCAACAAACACTTCGTTTTAATAAAAACACAGGTGCATTTGATGAAGTGGTACCTAACCTAACCAATAAATTTGAAAACACCAATACCTCCAACAGATTTGGTGCAAGCTACAGAAATCAAGTTACCAAAGAGTTAAGCTACACTTTGGGTTTAGGTGTACAATATGCCGAGTTAACCAGCATTAATAATACAAAAGGCACTAACTTAAGCAATAAGTTTACCAATTATTTTCCCAATGTGCAGGTTCAATTTAGCAAAAGCAGAAGTAATAATATTCGATTCAATTATCGTGGAAGAACCAATGCTCCATCTATTACACAATTGCAAGATGTAGTAGATAATACCAATCAATTAAGCATTAGAAATGGTAATGCAGCTTTGGCTCAAGAGTTTGCACATAGCTTTAGTTTATCGTACACAAAATTCGATATCATAACATTTAAAAACTTTATTGTTAACATCAACGGAAGTTTTACACAAGATAAAATTGGCAACAGCATTACACAAAATACCACAACAGCTCCAATGATGGTAGATGGTGTTGTGCTTATACCAGGTGCTCAATATTCAAAACCAATTAATATTGATGGAGCTATGAACGTAACAGGTTTTATTAATTATGGTTTTCCTACAAAAAAGCCTAAAGCCAATATTAATTTAACCACTACAATTGGTTATACAAGAGATGTAAACTTATTTAACAATGTAAAAAACTTCACCAATAATTATGTAATTGGCGAACGCATTAATTACAATATGAACTTGAAAGAACAGTTCGACCTAAATTTTTCTTCTCTTTCTACATTTACTTTTGCTCGATATACATTGAACAGTAATCAAAACGGTGATTTTTTTACACAAGTGTTTTCAGTTGAACCCACTTATTCACCAAAATCGGGCTGGATTTTTGGAGCCGATTTTGATATTACCATGAACCGTGGACAAAGCAGTGGTTTTAATCAGACCATTCCATTATTAAATGCAAGTATTGCCAAAACTATTTTCAAGAAAAAAGATGGTGAACTAAAGTTGAGTGTGTTTGATTTATTAAACGAAAATAAAAGCATTACCAGAACTGTTGAACAAAACTATGTTTTAGATACTCGAACACAAGTATTAACACGATATGTAATGTTAACTTTTACATATAACTTAAGAAAGTTTGGAGCGAAAGGTCAACAAATGCCGCCATTTATGAGAGGTATGATTAGAAGTAATGGACAACCAAGAATGGGCAGAATGGGTGGAATGTAATTATTTGTAGAAGTAAGAAAACATGAAAAAGCTTATACCAATTACATTGTTCATGTGTTCAGTTGCATTTTTAATGTTTGCTTGTTCAAATAATTCAGCAACAAACACAAAAACTATCTTTGGTAGGTGGAAGATAGTTGATGTACAAAACAGTGATACTATATTAAAAATTCCTGAAAAGATACTATATGTTATAGAACTGAATACAGATAGTAGCTTTTCCGTGTACATTGAAGACAATATTCTGAAAGGAATTTTTTCAGTTAAAGCAAACCAGCAAATTGAATTTAAAAATATTACTGTTACAGATGTTTGTTGTAATAGCCAACTTGGTGAAACAATAGAATCGTTGTTTTCAAAATCTCCATTTCAATTTCAATTAAGAAACGACACTTTATTGTTAAGTAACAAAAATGAACAACTGAGCATTAAATTCATTCAACAATAATAGTTAAGCCATCATACGCTAAAGCAATATTTGCAGGCAATTCTTCACTGATTTGATTATGCAATCCTAATTGATGACTGATATGTGTGAAATAAGTTTGTTTTGCACAAACCGTTTTGCTTAAATCAATCGCTTCGGCTAAAGTAAAGTGAGAAATATGTTGCTCTTTACGTAATGCATTCAATACCAAAACATCGGCATGCATCATTTTCTGCAATTCTTCAATATCAATTCTATTTGCATCGGTAATGTAAGTAAAATTATTATTGAACCGAAAGCCTAAAACAGGCATTTTTAAATGCCATACATTGATTGGTGTAATTAAAATATCTCCAATCATAAAATCAGTTTCTCCAATTGTATTCATTTCCATATTGGGTACACCTGGATATTTATTTTCGGCAAAAGCATAATAAAAATCTCTACGTATAGCTTCTTCAGTTAAATGATTGGTATACAACTGCATAGGCAGTTGACTAAAAAAATTGTACGCCCTTACATCATCTAGCCCAGCAATATGATCTTTGTGTGGGTGAGTAAACAAAATTGCATCTACATGTTGCGTATTAGAACGTAACATTTGGTATCTAAAATCGGGAGTAGTATCAACTACAATTGTAGTGGTTTCAGATTGAACTAAAATGCTGCTACGCAGCCTATTGTCTTTTTTATTGGTAGATGTGCAAACAGCACAATTACAACCAATCATTGGTACACCACTACTAGTTCCAGTACCTAAAAAAGTAATTGTGAGTGAAGAGTTTTGCACAAATCAAATCTACATGAAAAAACAAAGTAAAAATTACTTACTAAAATTTTAACTCAGCGATTATCTAAAATTTAATTAAACAAAACACTTGCTTTATTAACTACTTGCTCGTATAATTTTTGGCTTTCGTAGGTTAATTTATCAAAGGAAATATCTAATTGAGGAATAAGTTCTAATAAGGTGTTTATTCTTCCTTCGGTATGTAAAAACTTGTTGAGTACCACAATTTTTTTAGCTTCGAGTAAACACCAACCGCTTTGAAAAGTACCACGTTCGTAACGAATGGTAAAATCACTTTCGCCTAAAATAGCTTCTAATTTATGTAAGGTAGTTGTATTGTATTTCATGCAAATCTCAAACTAGTATTAGTTGTTGAGTTGTTCAAAAATAGTTGATATACAAGCCATAAGGTTTTTGTTTTATCCACAACATGTATAAAAAAAAGCCCTGCAAATTGCAGGGCTTTCAAACTATTCTATTAATAGAAATTTAAAACACTACTATTCTTTCAATCCACTGTTTATTACTTGTAGAAATTTGAATAATGTAAGTACCTCTTGCAACGTTTGCAGGTACTTTAACTTGCATTGCACCTCTAGTTGCAACTTCAACTGTACAAGGGTAAGCTCTTCCATCAGTTCCTCTAATAATTGCTTTTGCACCACTAGCATCACCACTTAAAGTAACAAAAATTGTTTGTCCTTTTGAAACAGGATTAGGATACAACTTCAAATTACCTTTTGTACTTAAGTTAGAACCAAAAGAATTATCATTGGTGTTAATACCTTGGTTTCTACCAACACATGCATTTACAATTACAGCAGCAACATTACTAATTGCTTCTGCATTACAAACAGATGATCTAACCACTAGTCTGTAATAAGAACTTGTATTAGAAGCTGTTGGCATATAAACAGGTTGTGTTGCATTGGTAATATTTGTCCATGGACCAGCGGCAGAAGAAGAACGCTGCCATTGATAGCTTACATTACCATTGGTGTAATGACAGTTTTGAGTTAATCCTAAATAACCAGGAACTTGATTGGTACAAACTGTTTGGTTATTTGGTGTAATAGTTCCAGCTTCAATTGCAGGATAAACAAATACTTCAACTTCATTACTGTATACTGCATTTCCACAACCATCACCTACTTTTCTTCTGTATTTTGTGGTAGCTGAAATATTAGTTGCATTGTGTGTTGGTTGATTAGCTCCACCAATTATATTCCAACCACTACCAGTGTTTGACTCCCAAGTGTAGGTAAATGCACCACCACCACCACATGCATCAATAATGTTATTAATAATACCTGGAGCAGTATTAGTACAAGTTACAATTGGACCATCAATTAATCCACCCTTTAAAGGTGCTCCAGTTTGCATACCAATTAAAATCTCATTACTAATTAATTGTGTACCATTCGCATCTCTTACAACTCTTCTAAACTTAGCATCTTGGTATAAAACACCTGGTGTATAACTTAAACCAGTTGCACCATTAATGGTGTTCCAATTAATGCCATCAAATGTTTCCCATTTGTATGTATATGGAGTTAAACCGCCAGTTGGGGCTGTACCATTAATAGTTCCAGGTGCTGAGCCAACAGTAACACAACCATTGCTATTAGCGTTAAAAGTTACTGTACCATCTGTTAATGGTAATGCAGGATCTACACAAATGGTATTGGTGTAAGTATCTTTAAAAGAACTTTCACAATTTTCTCTAATTGCTCTTCTAAAGCATGTTGTAACAGAAATTGCTACTTCAGGGAAATAAGAAGAGTATCCATTGTTTGATGGAACATCAGACCAATTACTTCCACCATCTATACTTTGTTGCCAATGATAATAACCATTGTTGAAGTTTGATGCAGACATAATGTTGATAGCTGCTGCTAAAGGTGCATTAGGTGCAATTTGTGTACCATTGGTAGAAATTGAACCAGGATTAGCAGTACTATTGGCAAACAAGATAATATCGTCATTGGTATAACCAATTGTTCCAGCAGCATCAACAACTTTACGTCTGTATTGAGTAGATGCAGTTATTGCAGTTGGTTGATGATTTACGCCAACTTCACCAGATATTGCTGTCCAAGAAGTTTCCGTAACCAATTTCTTTTCCCACTGATATTGATATGGAGGAGTTCCACCTCTTGCAGTACGAGCTTGTAATCTACTAGGAGTACTTCCTGGAAAAACGCATGGCAAACGGTAAGTATAAGAACCTGGATCTAATGGCATATTATCTAAGAAAGTTAAAGCCAATACCTTAGAATATGCTTGCATAGAACAACCTTGATCAATTGCTTTTTTCCTATAATACCAAGTTCCAGCAACTGCCGAAGTTAGAGGTTGATATGTTAACCCAGACTCTCCTGCAATTACCGTCCAAGGACCTGTAGGTGATGTACTAACCTCCCAAGAATAGATGTAATCACCAGTACCTGGACCAGCTACTGCAGAACCAATTAATGGTGGCACTTCATTTACTAGAATAGGAACTATACTGTTGAAATAAATGTTTCCAGCCGAAAATTCATCTGAAAAATAATAAGTGATAATGTTTGAATAACTTACTGCACCATTGGCATCAGTTGTTTTTCTCCTGTAAGATGTTGGTCCAAATGCCAAAATACCTGGCTCAAGGGTTAAACCATTGCCCACTACTACTACATTTGTCCAACTTGAATATTCAATCTTGGCCTCCCACTGATAAGTGTAAGGTCCAACACCGCCACTTGGACTTGTTACATTTTGAATAGTTGAAGCAGGGACTCCTCTTGGTGAACAGGTAGATGCAGTAGAAACAACACCCCCACTAAAAGATTGAGCATAAATGCTAGCAAAGAAAAAAAGAAAAAAAACCGATAAGGCTACTCTTAATGTTGAATTTGAATTCATAAAACGCTTGTTTTTATAAGGTAAAAGCGTTTTTCACGGATAAATTGGAGATTTTTCTGAAATAGTTGATTTCGGGTATAAATGTAGACTAATTATTTATAGTTAAGGTTGCGTTAAGTTGGGATTTATTTTAGAAATAATTCTTTTACCTCTTTGGAGGGTATCATACAATGCTCTTTTTTGCCAAACCATTTGTATCTATTAGTTGCAATCCACTTATAAATTGGGTCTCTAACAAATTGAGGTACAATGCTTAACACATATAAAATCTTCACGGGAAAATCTAAATGTGCAGCAATTTTTAGAGCTCCACTTGAATAAATATATGCTCGATTATTTTCAATAAAAACCAAAGAATCTACCACTTCGGGTATATGATATTTTGCTAATAACGCTTTACCTGTAATACTTTGCAAGGGTGCAAAGCGTAAATTTCTTTTTGAATTCCATTTTATGGCAAAATTTACCATGCTATTGCAATAGTTACAAACCCCATCGAACAAAATAATTGGGTGATTATGAGCATTAAATATTTCTTCTTCCATTTTATTTACTTACCATTTTTACAATTGGTACAATCATTTCTTCTAAACTAACACCTCCATGCTGAAAAGTGTTTTTATAATAGTTCACATAATGATTGTAATTATTTGGATAACATAAAAAACCATCTTCTTTAGCAAAGATGAATGCAGAATTTACATTTGGCACCGGCAAACCTGCTTCTCTAGGGTCTTTAAAAGCCAAAACTTCTTTATGCTCAAAATGCAAGTTTCTACCATGCTTATAGCGTAAATTGGTAGTTGTTTGCTTATCGCCAATTACTTTATAAGGTGTTTTAACACGAACCGTTCCATGATCGGTAGCTACAATTAAATTAATTTTTTTATCGGCAATTCTTTTTAATGCCTGATGCAAAGCACTATGTTCAAACCAACTTTTGGTAACACTTCTATAACTGCTTTCGTCTCCAGCCAATTCTTTTAAAACTTCCATTTCGGTTCTTGCATGGCTAAGCATATCTACAAAATTGTACACAATAATATTTAAATCGTTATTCAATAAGTTATGAATATTATTTAATAAATGTTGTCCATCGTTGTGATGCGTAATTTTTGTGTAACTACATCTTAAATCATCTTTTTTTAAGCGTTTCAATTGAGCTCTGAAAAACTGTTCTTCAAATAAATTTTTCCCCCCTTCTTCATCATCGTTTTTCCACTCTATTGGAAATTGCTTTTCTATATCAATAGGTAATAATCCACTAAAAATGGCATTTCTACTGTATTGTGTAGCTGTTGGTAAAATAGAGTAAAAGGTTTCTTCTTCTAATATTCTAAAACTTTCTGCAAAAATGGGTTGTATGGTTTTCCATTGATCGTAACGTAAATTATCAATTAAAATGAAAAAAGTTGGCGTACCTTTTTCTACATGTGGCAATACTTTAAACTGAAATAAATTATGGCTCATTATTGGAGCTTCTGCCGTTTTTGGATTCATCCATTTTGCATAATTCTTGCTTACAAATTTGAAGAACTCAGTATTGGCTTCGGCTTTTTGCGATGCAAAAACTTCTCTCATTTCGGGACTATCACTTTTTTCCATTTCTAATTCCCAATACACCAATTTTTTATAAATATCCATCCATTGATTATAATCAGGATTATCATTCAAAGCCATGAATAAATCTCTAAAATGTTGCTGATAAGAAGTAGTTGTTTTTTCGGCCACCAATCTTTTATTATCAATAATTTTTTTTAAACTCAACCAAACCTGATTAGGGTTTACTGGCTTCAATAAATAATCGGCAATTTGGCTACCAATTGCTTCATCCATTAAACTTTCAGTTTCATTTTTGGTAATCATTACAATAGGCAATTGCTGATTAATTTCTTTCATTTTTGCCAAAGTTTCTAAACCACTAATGCCAGGCATACTTTCATCTAATAAAACAACATCAATAATATTTTCTTTGGCATATTCTAATGCATCAAAACCATTACTAAAAGTGGTAACCTCGTACCCTTTATTTTCTAAGAACATTTTTTGGCTTTGTAAACTTTCCATTTCATCATCTACCCAAATAATTTTTGCTAAAGACATATTACTAGTTTAATTGGTATAAAAATTAAGAATGTTAAATGTAACAACTAATATAACAGTACCACTGAATCTTTTCATAAAAACTTCACAATAAATACTACAACAAAAAAGCGTTTTGCTTTTTATAACAAAACGCTTTAAGCAATTTAGAAATTAAAAGAATTATTTAAAAGGATTACTCCACTTTGTATCTGTATACATACTTACACCACTTAATGTTCTTAAAAATGATGTTAGTGCAGCCATTTCGGTAGCGTTTAAATTAAGTTGTTGCCCATTGCCGCCTGGGCGTAAACGGGGATCTAAATTGTTATTAGCAGGATTTGCATTAATGGTATTGTAATGGCCAACTGCTGCTTGTAAAGATGTAATTACACCTGTATGCATTAATGGGCCATTCAACTCTCCGTTATTATTTACTAAGTCTCTCAATGTTGGAGAACGTGTAATGCCTAAATCAAATCCAGTAGCATTTAATCTTCCTATAATACCATTATTACGAGTATTTGGATCTATATCAAACTCTGGTGCATTGTGGCAACCATTACAACCTGCACCACCAGTAGTTCTTACTCCATTCGCATCAAAAACAGGTGCTGCTAAAAATAAGGTTTTACCTGTATTTTCTTGTGCAGTGAAATTGGGAAAATTGGCAGCGTTATTGGGTACTTGTGCACGACCAACATCAAACTTGCTATCAAAAGATTGTATACTTCTGATGAAATGCGATAAGCTTTCTTGCAATCTCACTTCTGTAACATTAATATCGCCATATACTAATTTAAACAATTCATTGTAATAGTTAATGCCTTGCAACTTGGTGAGCAAAGTATTTAAATTACCTCTACCATTTTGCCCACTAAAACCCATTTCAGCATGGTCTTGTATAGGCATGGTGGTTTGTTGTTCTAATGTTGCTGCACGTTCGTCCCAAAAAAACTTCGCTTCTCCACCAAAACGAACATTTACTAATCGCATAGAATGACGTGCAGTTAAACCTCCTTGCACACCTTTACTTGCTAATGCAGTATCGCTAAATGCAAATGTTTGTTTGTGACAACTTCCACAAGAAATGGTATTATCAATACTCAAACTTTTATCATAAAACAATACTCTACCTAAAGTTGCTTTTGCATTGTTTAATACAAATCCAGCAGCATTATCTTTTGTAATGTATGCAGGCTTAGCTTGACCAGCATAATTGGCAAAACTTGCAGGATTAATGTTTGATCCAAATGTAGCTTCAATAGCAGGATAAGTATCAGTTACATCTGAAGTACTTTTGGTACACTGTACAAGTGAAATTGCCATTACAAAAAGTAGCATACATAAGCCAATCGTTTTTTTCATATAAAGTGTTTAGGGTAAAGGGAACAATAAATATCGATTCTATTTTTTAGTTATAAAAATATTTATTGAAAGTAGTTTTATAGTTAATCAAAGAATTTTTCTTTAATTAACCCCGTAGACTTATGTATGAATGAAAGGTTTAATGATTATAGAAATATTCTAAAGAGATTATCAAAAGAAAGGTCTGCTTTTGATAAGCAGACCTTTTAAAAGTTATTCCATTTCAATTTTTAAAAACTTAGCTGTATGACTATTCTTAATTTTAATCATTTCTTCTGGTGTTCCTTCAAATAAAATTTGTCCACCACCATCGCCACCTTCAGGACCTAAATCGATGATGTGATCGGCCATTTTAATTACGTCTAAATTATGTTCAATAATTAAAACACTATTGCCTCTATCTACTAATTTATTCACTACATCAACCAAGAGTTTTATATCTTGAAAATGCAAACCAGTGGTAGGTTCATCTAAAATATAAAAAGTTTTACCGGTATCTTTTTTGCCTAATTCGGTACTTAGTTTAACACGTTGAGCTTCGCCACCACTAAGGGTTACAGCAGATTGCCCTAAAGTGATATAGCCCAATCCAACATCTTGTAACACTTTAATTTTTCTGTACATCCAAGGCACTGCATTAAAAAATTCACAGGCTTCATCTACTGTCATATCCAACACATCGCTGATGGATTTTCCCTTGTATCTGATTTCTAAAGTTTCTCTATTGTAACGTTTGCCATTGCATTTTTCACAATGTACATACACATCGGGTAAGAAGTTCATTTCGATTACTTTCATGCCACCACCTTCACACACTTCACATCTACCGGTTTTTACATTGAAAGAAAAACGACCAGCATTATAACCACGAATCTTTGCTTCGGGAACGCTGGCAAATAAAGTTCTGATATCAGTAAAGAAACCACAATAAGTTGCAGGATTGCTTCTTGGGGTTCTGCCAATTGGACTCTGATCTATCTCAATTACTTTATCAATATGTTCTAATCCTTTAATGCTTTTATATTCTTGCACAGGCATTTTGCTATTGTAACAATGCTTGCTTAACAAAGGATATAACGTTTCATTAATCAACGTACTTTTTCCACTACCACTTACTCCACTCACTACAATTAATTTGCCCAATGGCAGTTTTATCGAAACATCTTTTAAGTTATTGCCATGCACTCCTTTTAGTTCAATAAACTTGCCATTGCCTTTACGTCGTTCTTTAGGAACTGCAATACTCTTTTTACCTGATAAATATTGTGCAGTATCGCTGTTGCTAGCCAACACTTGTTGTGGAGTACCTCGTGCAACTATTTGCCCACCATGCTTTCCAGCTTTTGGGCCAATATCAACCAAATAATCACTTGCCAACATAATGTCTTTATCATGCTCCACCACCAACACACTATTACCAATATCACGTAAATTTTTGAGTGCTTCAATTAACCGATGATTATCTCTTTGATGTAAGCCAATACTTGGTTCATCTAAAATATAGGTAATACCTTGTAGCTGACTACCAATTTGAGTTGCCAAACGAATACGTTGACTTTCGCCACCACTCAAGGTTTTACTTGGGCGGTTGAGTGATAAATACGTTAAACCAACATCTAATAAAAACTGTACACGTTCTCTAATTTCTTTTAAAATATCTTTTGCAATGGCATTTTGTTTATTACTCAATCTTTTTTCAAGATTGGTAAACCATAGCATTAGTTTATCTAAATTCAAATCACCTAATTCACTGATATTTTTTTCATCTACTTTAAACCATAAACTTTCTTTCTTCAATCTTGCTCCATTGCAACTGGTACAAGTAGATAATTCCATAAATTTCTCAACCCAAGTTTTTAACCCTTCGTTGCTTTGGGTTGATGTAAACCAACGTTTCAGCATTGGAATAATGCCCTCATAACTTCCTGTATATTCATTGGGAATATTTTCATCGTCCATATCCAATGCCAAGCTGCTGGAAATATTTTGATCACCATATAACAATAAATCCAATTGTTCTTTGGGCAATTGATTCAATGGTTTATCAAGATTAATTTTATTCTTTCTACTAAATGCTTTTACTTGTTGAAAAACACTAGCATCTCTTTCTTCTCCCAATGGAACAATGCCACCTTCATTTACTGATTTAGCAGTATCAGGAAGTACCGTACTCATATCAATTGCATACACATTGCCTAAGCCTTTACAAACAGGACAAGCACCATAAGGCGAATTGAATGAAAATGCATTGGGGCTTGGTTCTTCGTAGCTAATACCTGTTTCTATACACATCAATTGTTTGCTATATTGAACAACTGTATTGTTATCATTAATGAGTAGAAACATTAAGTCTTTACCCATTTTCAAAGTTTGTTGTACACTTTGGCTGATACGAACTTTCATATCATTGGTTACTGCTAACCTGTCTATCACCACTTCAATATCATGAATTTTATATCTATCAACTTGTAACTTGGGCGTTAAGTCCATTACTTCACCATCTACCCTCACTTTCAAAAAACCTTTCTTTCTAATTTCTTCAAATAATTCTCTGTAATGCCCTTTTCGTCCTCTCACCAACGGAGCAAGTAATGAAATTTTCTTTCCATTAAATTTCTGATAAATATTTTCTACAATTTCTTCTTCACTAAACTTCACCATTTTTTTGCCCGTATTGTAGCTATAAGCTTCACCAATACGAGCATACAGTAAACGCAAAAAATCGTACACTTCTGTAACTGTGCCAACAGTACTTCTTGGGTTTTTGTTAGTAGTTTTTTGCTCAATAGAAATTACAGGAGAAAGTCCAGTTATTTTATCTACATCTGGACGTTCCATATCGCCTAAAAATTGACGAGCATAGGCACTGAAACTTTCCATGTACCTGCGTTGCCCTTCATTGTAAATGGTATCAAAAGCCAATGAACTTTTTCCACTACCACTTACACCAGTAAAGACAACCAATTTATTTTTCGGAATAGAAATATCCAGATTTTTTAAGTTGTGTTCTCTTGCACCAAACACCTCAATAGAACCAAACTCATTCATAGAATTGATGCTGGTTTCAGCTATATTGATTTCGCTATTTTTTCTCTTTGCCATAATTGTAGAAGAAGCCAAATGTATTACAAAAGCTATTTGTTTAGCTATAATAAAAGATACAACTTTACAATAACTAAAACCAACAAAAAATGTTTGGACTATTTAAAAAGAAAGAGCCAATTATTAAAGTGATTAATAAAGTTTGGATAACAGAAAATGCCAAATGGAATGCTTGTTTACAACTATTGACTGAAAATCCAACTATACAATTTGTTGCTTGGTTTGAAGATACCCGAAAAAAGCTGAACGAATTATTAGAACAACACAATCATCAGCATAAAGTAATTCTTTACAGACAGACAATTAGTAGCCAAAAACTGAATTACATTTTTGTAGAATATTATCCTCTACACAGTAAAGAAATTGATTTATTTAAACAGCTAGAACTAAATGAGGTAACTATTTTAAACAGTTTAGATGAACCCTTATTTATACAATTTGGTGGTGAAAGAATTGCTCCATTATTGCAAAAAATTGGCTTACAACCCGATGAAGTGATTGAACATAACATGATAACCATGTCTATAAAAAGAGCACAAGATAAAATTGCAGAAAAAGTACTCATTGATAATACTGCCAATAATCAAGCTGAATGGTTGCTAAAGAACATGAAATAACAGCATCTTTGCAAACGTTCTAAACTTAAAATATTAACTATGATTGTTGCTATTGGATATATTGCATCGGCATTTTTAGCTTATTCATTAATGGTTACCAACGCATTAAAGTTTAGATGGCTCAATATTTTTGGCTGTATATTTTTTATTATTTATGGGCTTATTATTTCAGCATTCCCTGTTTTACTGGCCAATTCAATTTTATTGTGTATTAATATTTATCAACTAATAAAACTGTACAAATCAGAAGAGGTTTTTCAATTATTACCTATTGAACCCAACAATAAAATTATTGAACATTTTTTACTTTTTTATAAAGACGATATAAAAAGATATTTTCCTCAAGCAAACACCATAATTACCGAAAAAACTTTTGCATTTGTAGTATTAAGAGATTTAGTGATTGCCAATATTTTTATTGCCCACATCAATCATGAAGGAAATGCAATAGTAGAAATAAACTATACCATTCAAAACTTTAGAGATTATAAAATTGGCAAATTTATTTTTGAGAAAGAAAAAAGTTATTTAATTAATCAAGGTATTCAAAAAATAATCTATAATAAACCCATAATTATGGGGCATGAAGAATATATTACAAGAATGGGATTTGAAAAAACAATCAAAGAAAATGAAACCCTTTTTGTAAAAACGTTATTGTAAAACATTTGCACAATCGGATTGTAAAATAGCAAACATCATTAAATCTATAAACTTCCCATTGTTCATTTCATATTGTCTAAATGTACCTTCATGCTGTAAGCCTAATTTTTTAATAGTAGCTATAGAAGCAGGATTTTCTGTTTCAACGGTTGCTTCTATTCTATTCAAACGAAGATGATGGAAACAAAATTCGACGATTGCTTTTCCTGCGTCTGTTGTAAATCCTTTGCTCCAAAATTCAGGCAAAATCCAGAAACCAATTTCTGCTTTTTTATGTACTACAGAAAGGTTGTTAATACCAATTACGCCAATTTCAACACCCGTTTCTAAACATTCCATTAGCCAATAATATCCAGTATTATTGGTGTAATGATTGGCATAATAATCCATTTGTTCTTGCACTTGCTCTAAAGTGTAATAACGAATCAACATGTATTTAGTAAGTACATCATTGCTTAACCCTTTCAATATAAAAGGAGCATCTGCTTGTTCTACTTTTCTAAGCAACAATCTATCTGTTATAATAGAACGAAACTCCATAGTTTAGGTAAAGCTATAGTTTAACTTTTATCTAATGCTTGTAAAATATCATTGGCAATATCATCTATGTATTCCAACCCAACAGAAATACGAATTAAGCCAGGCGTAATACCCACCAAACTTCTTTCCTCTTCTGTCAGTTTAGAATGCGTTGTACTTGCAGGATGCGATGCAATACTTCTGCTATCACCCAAATTATTGGTCATACTTAACATTTGCAAAGCATTTAAAAATTTACGACCACTATCTAACCCACCTTTTAATTCAAAAGTTAAAATACCGCCACCGCTGCTCATTTGTTTTTTTGCAATGGCATATTGTGGATGTGTTTCTAAGAAAGGATATTTCACCTTACTAATTTTTTCATGCCCTTGTAAACGCTTGGCTAATTCCAATGCACTGCTGGCATGTTTATCCATTCGCAAATGCAATGTTTCTAAGCTTTTGGTAAGTACCCAAGCATTAAAAGGACTTAACGATGGTCCTGTATTTCTAATAAATAAATAACATTCTTTAATCAATTCTTTCTTACCAACAACTACACCACCCAATACTCTTCCTTGACCATCAATAAATTTGGTTGCAGAGTGTAAAACTAAATCGGCTCCTAAATTAATAGGCTGCTGGATTGCAGGTGTAGCAAAACAATTATCTACTACCAATAAAATATTTCTTGGTTTACAAAGACTTGCTAAATATTCAATGTCAATAATATCAAGTCCAGGATTAGAAGGCGTTTCAACATACAACATTTTAGTATTGGGCTTAATTAAAGCTTCAATACTTGCAGGTTTATTCATATCGAAATACGAATAATCAATTCCCCATTTAGGCATGTACTTGGTTAATATAGTATGTGTAGAACCAAACACTGCACTTGCCGAAATAATATGATCCCCTTGTTTTAAAAAAGTCATAAATACACCAAACACAGCAGCCATTCCAGTTGCAGTAGCAATGCCATGTTCAGCATTTTCTAATGCAGCAATTTTAGCAATAAATTCATCTACGGTTGGATTGCTAAAACGTGAGTAAATGTTTACGTCAAGACTATCATCGCTAAATGCAGCACCCATATCTTCGGCACTATCATACACAAAACTGCTGGTTAAAAACAATGGTGTACTATGTTCTTTTTCAGCTGTTCTTTCGGTTTGTAAACGAATTGCTTTTGTAATTGGATGTTGATTTTGCATTGTATCACCTCCGCCCCTAAAGGAGAATAAACGTTCCTATTTTAGAAGCTTTTTAATTATTAATTTTTTTATTTTTAATTACCCAACCTTTCAACTTTTATTTTATACCTTTTCTCTTTTCATTACACCTTTTGCCTTCTTCCCTAAACCTTCTACCTTACTTACAACTCATAACTCCCCACTCACCTCTTCACCATTCACCACTACCTTATAACTAATGGTTGCTCCTGCTCTTCTTATAGTTTCAGCAACGCTGCAGTATTTATCAACCGATAATTTTACTGCTCTAAAGCCTTTATTGGGTTCAACATTTCCGATGAGTTCAAAAACCAAATCCACCGTTTCCCAAACCGATGGTTCTTTACCATGTTCACGTTCACCATCTACTAAAATTTTAAAACCAGTGAGTTCTTGTTTTTGTTTTTTAAGAATACTTACCACATCAACTGCACTACAACCACATAAAGCTGCTAATATAGTTTGCATGGGTCGCATGCCTTTGCCATTGCCTCCTTGATCTACAGGAATATCAATTTGCATGGTATTGTTGGTTGAGTCGGTAATCGTCATTCCAAAATCACCTAAAGTTCTTTCTGCTGTAAGTATGGGCATAAATTTTTATTTATTCTTTCTTAAATCAAGATTGTGAAAATAATAGACTCTAGCAACATGTAAGCTTCTATATACATTACCACTTGGTTGTTGCGTAAATAAATTCATATATCCAAATTGCAAATTGCTTGTTCTATTGGTTTGATAAGCCAAACCAAGAAAAAAGCGATTTTGGTCAAACGTATTGTACACAATTTCTTTCCCCAAGTTTACATGAATTTCGTTGTTGAAAATAAACGATAATCCTTTGGGATTAAACATTTTTTTACTCAATGGCACTTGCATTAAAAAGTTGTAACGAACTCGATAATTAAAAGCAAAACTATTATCTAACTCGTTCGGCGATTGTAGTTTTTGCCTAAACCGTTCTTCTACCCTAAGCCATTGCATCAATCTAATTTTTGGGTATTTCGTATGCCATTGAATTTGTTGCCACAATCTATGTTCGGGTGTTGCAATATTGGCTCCATTGGCAGGTGAGAAGCTATTGATAAACGCATAACCTGCTGTAATTTTTGTATCATCATTGATGTAATAAGTAGCTCCAATTCTATTGATATTCACTGATAAGTTTTCTACAAAATTTTCATGCGTTCTTACTTGACTTTCTACCCAAAAACCCCAATTTTTACTCAACCTTGTTTGGTTCAAATAACCTCCCCAAATTTGATTAAAATGATTGACTTGTTTCATTTGTGCAATACTATTAGCAGTAAAAAACAGTACACATACAATCACCAAAATTTGCTTTATACTAGCTAACAAAATCAATCAATTTTATGTAAATAATGTACCAGTTGATGTAAAGGGTTTCTTACCTAAATGTTCATACGCTTTTGGTGTAACTTCTCTACCTCGTGGGGTGCGTTGCATAAACCCTTCTTGAATTAAAAATGGTTCGTACACTTCTTCAATGGTGCCGCTTTCTTCACCAACAGCAGTTGCAATAGTGGTTAAACCAACTGGTCCACCTTTAAATTTCTGAATAATGGCCAATAAAATTCTGTTGTCCATTTCATCTAAACCATGTTCATCAACATTCAATGCTTTTAATGCATGTTGGGTTATGCCCAAATCTATTTTACCATCGTTGAGTACTTGAGCAAAATCTCTCACTCTTCGTAATAAACCATTGGCAATACGTGGTGTGCCTCTACTTCTTCTTGAAATTTCTCCTGCTGCATCGCTGCTGATTGCAGTATTTAAAATACCAGCACTACGTTCAATAATTTTCTTTAAGGTTTCGGCATTGTAATATTCTAATCTGCTTTTTATGCCAAATCGGCTCAATAATGGTGCAGTTAATAAACCACTTCTTGTAGTGGCTCCAACTAATGTAAATGGATTTAAATTCAGTTGAATACTTCTTGCATTAGGACCACTATCAATCATAATATCAATTCTATAATCTTCCATTGCTGCATACAAATATTCTTCCACCACCGTACTTAAACGATGTATTTCATCTATAAACAATACATCATTGGGTTGTAAGTTGGTTAGCAAGCCAGCTAAATCTCCTGGTTTTTCAATTACAGGTCCACTTGTTTCTTTAATATTTACACCCAATTCGTTGGCAACAATTCGGCTTAAAGTTGTTTTACCCAACCCTGGAGGACCATGAAACAACACATGATCCAATGCTTCACCACGAATTTTTGCAGCTTTAATAAATATGAGTAAGTTTTCAATTAATTGAGGCTGCCCACTAAAATCGTCTATTGCCGAAGGCCGAATACTATTTTCAAATTCTTTCTCAGCCCCAGAAAGCTGATCACTATCATTATTTAAATTGGGATTTAACATACGCTTCAAAACTACAACATTGTACCTTTAACTCTGTTTACCAATAAAGAAAAGTTTATTGAACCAACTGAAGAATAAGCATGTGGCTGTTGTTGCGTCGCACAGCCGATAGCTATCGGCTTGTACTGTTTTTTCTTTATTCAGCTATTTTAAAATACCATTATTATGAAAACAGCATTAATTATAGGTGCAAGCGGATTAACAGGTAATCTATTGTTGAAATTATTATTAGAAAGTAACACGTATCATAAAGTGATTGCTTATGTAAGAACTCCTTTAAAAATTGAGCATCAAAAACTCATACAACAAATAGTGAACTTCGATACTATACATAATGGCATTACTGCCGATGATGTTTTTTGTTGTTTAGGCACTACTATTAAAAAAGCTCAAACCAAAATGGCTTTTGAAAAAGTAGATTATGAATATCCATTAAAAATTGCTGAGTTGCAATACAAAGCTGGCAGCAAACATTTTTTTTTAATTAGTGCAATGGGAGCATCGTTACAATCTTCTTTTTATTATAGTAAAGTAAAAGGCAAATTGGAGAGAGATCTACTGTATATTGGTTATGAAGTTCTATACATTTTTAGACCATCATTAATTGTTGGCAATAGAACCGAGCATAGAACAGGCGAAAAATTGGCAATTGGTTTAATGCAGTTTTTAAATCCGTTGCTGTTTGGTCCATTTAAAAAATTTCAAAGTGTACAAGCTAGTGCTATTGCTAAAGCAATGCTGCATTTTGCCGAACATTCAACTTTAGGAAACCATACCATTTTATCGGATGAAATAAAAAAGTTTGAATAATACTTGTATATACAAATAAAACTCCCCTATATTTGCATTGTAAATGAAATGCTCAGAAAGTAAATATGCAAAATGCCTTTATTTTACTACCAATGCTTTGGCAAGAAAGGTAGAAAAATTGGCAATAGAAAGTTGGAAGCCAGTAGGCCTTAGCCCAAGCCATGCTTATTTACTCATGATGGTTATTGAAGAGCCAGGACTGCCAGCTGGTACAATTGCCAACCATTTACAGCTTACACCTAGCACAGTTACACGTTTAATTGAAAAGTTAGAAACACAAAAATTGTTGGTTCGTGTATCTGAAGGAAAATTATCAAATATTTATCCAACAACAAAAGCAAAAGCAATGTTACCTGATTTAAAAAATTGTATCCAGAATTTTTATAAGAAATACAGCGAAGCAATTGGTAAAACCGAAAGTCAGCATATTGTATCTTCTTTAAACACAATAGCCGATAAGCTTTAAAATTTTTTCACTATTCATTTGTATATACAAATAATAATTTAATAACACAAAAATCAAAAAAATGAATTATGTAATTACAGGTTCTTTAGGACACATTAGTAAACCATTGGTACAAGAGTTGGTAAATGCAAATCATCAGGTAACAGTAATCACTAGTCGTGCCGAAAACGCATCAGCCATAGAAGCCTTAGGTGCTAAAGCTGCAGTTGGTTCAATAGAAGATGGTGATTTTGTAACCACCACTTTTGCAAATGCCCATGCTGTGTATTTAATGATTCCACCAAAATGGACAGTTGATAATTGGTATGCCTACCAACAACAAGTGGCTGATAATTATATAGCTGCTATAAAGCAACATACTATTCAGCATGTAGTATTGCTAAGCAGTATTGGAGCTCATTTACGTAAAGGTGCTGGTCCAATTGATGGACTTGGTTATTTAGAAGAACAATTGAATTTGTTGCCTAATGTAAACAGCTTGTTTTTAAGACCATCGTACTTTTTTTACAATTTATTTAGTCAGGTTAACTTGGTAAAAAATGCAGGCATTTTTGGAGCCAATTTTGGAGGAGATGAAAAATTGGTTTTGGTAGATACCAATGATATTGCAGCAGCTGCTGCCAAAGCATTATTAGCATTGAACTTTAAAGGACAAACAGTTCAATATATTTCTAGTGATGAAAGAACTGTAAACGAAATAGCTGCTATACTTGCAAAAGCTATTGGCAAAGAAGGTACACCTTGGGTTGAATTTACAGATGAACAAAGTTTACAAGGCATGTTAGGTGCTGGCTTACCACAAACAATTGCCGAAGGATACACTCAACTAGGAAGCAGTTTAAAAACTGGTTTGTTACAAGAAGATTACTGGAAAAATAATGTACAGCCAACAGGCAACTTAACAGTAGAGCAATTTGCACAACAATTTGCAGCAGCTTACAATCAATAAAATATTTGTTTAACAGAATGTAATACCAAAAAAATACCCACCAAATTGGTGGGTATTTTTTTAATGGTGTGCTCCATTTGCATGGGCAGTATCTTTATGTTCTGTTGAATGTGTTGTTGAATCGCCGTGATGCGTTGCAGTAGAATCATGTGTTGCACCTGTTGAATGTGCATCGCCACTGCCATGTGTAGTTCCATGAGCTTCTGATTTATGCTCTGTAGCTGCACCATGAGCACCACCACCTGGCTTATAATCGCCATGGCAACGCATAAATAACATAACTACACAAAATACAGTTGCAAAAGATAAGAAAGCCGTTAACGTAAATTTTTTAGTATCTCCTTCAAAATGTTGTGCCATATTAGTTGGTTTTGAGGCGGCAAGATAAATGAATTTCAGAAATGTTGAACAAATGTGTGATACATTGAAGCATAAAATTTTTTCTTGAATGAACTATACAACCATCTGTTCTTTAAACATATTGCATCATTTGCAAAATCAAATTGGCATCGGGACAGTTCTTTAAATATTTTTCTCTTTCGCTTAATGCACAAACGCCTGGATAATCGCCTTCTTTCAATTCCATATCTTCAATAATTTGAAAATGTAAATGTGGTGGCCAATGTCCGTTTTCATTGGGTTCACCAAAATGAGCCAATAATTCGCCTTGCGACACATATTTACCTTCTTGCAAATGTTCAATACTAGCCAAGCTTAAATGACCATACAATGTATGAAATTGAACTCCTTCTAACTGATGTTGTAAAATAATGGTAGCACCATAATCGCCAAACTGATTATTGAATGCAAAGCTGTGAATCATACCACCAATAGGTGCAAAAACAGGTGTACCTGCTTTTCCCCAAACATCAATGCCTAAGTGTATTCTACGAGGTTCTTTGGTGCCATCAAACACTTCACTTCTTGCATAAATGGTTCTATGCTCATTGTAACCACCAATGCCATATAATGCATTTGCTTGTTGCATTTGCTCATTTACATATTGAGAAAACAAGGTTGTATCGGCTAAGATTTTATTGGTTAAGGTAGTGTTGTTGGCTGTAAAATCCATCAACAATAACTTATTGGTTGTTGTATCAAAAGGGACAACATTGACAAAAAGATTACTGTGTTTGGCTAGAATTTGAGATAACATGAAGTAAATGTAGTAACTCTACTATTTGTAAAGCAGTATGTTAGCATAATTTTTTCACTAACGAAAAAATTAAAAAATAGAAATAGTATATTTGAAGAAACTAAAGTTATGGAGTACAATAAAGGAGAATTATTGACACTGCCTACAGAAGAAAAAATTGCTTTAGCAGAAGCCCTTTGGAGTAGTGTAGAAGAAGAACTAATTGCTACAGATGATGAAATTGCATTTGCTGAAGAACGTTTAGCATTACACAATGCAACAAAAGAAGGTCATACAATAGAAGACTTTAAAAATTATATCCAAAAAAGATATGGATTTTGAAGTTATTATAAAACCAATTGTTTTTTTAGATACAGATGAAGCAATCTTATATTATGAAGAACAAGTCAAAGGTTTGGGCAATCAATTTTATGTAAACTTTTTATTAGCTTTAGAAAACATAAAATCAAAACCTCATAACTACTCTTTTGTTAAAGCTCCAGTAAGAAGATGTAGAATAAATAAATTTCCTTACAAAGTTTTTTATTTAGTAAACGAAGAAGTCATTTTCATAATTGGTTTATCACATGCGAAAAGAAGTAATTCTTTTATCAAGCGTCGACTAAAGTTAATTTAACTAGAAAACTCATTTAGAGTTATTACGTTGCAAACAAATACTTCAAAAAATATGTTATTTTATTGCTGAATATTGATAAACAGTTGAGCATAGCCGGGATTGAAGTGAATACCCCACTACAAAGTAGTGGAGTAGTAACGAAAAGCCCGAGCCCACAGCTGAATAATGTTTTTCAGTTGATGCTTCAAAAACTAAATAGTGGCTTGTTAAAAAAAGCAGGTCAAATTACTCAATCCTTATCTTCGCAGCGTATGACAAAGTTTGCACATGATAACATAGTGCCTAAAAGTGAAAGCAACTTGAGCAAAAAGCAACAAGTTGCCGAAATGTTCAATGATATTGCTTTTAGATACGATTTTTTAAATCGATTTTTAAGTGTAGGTATTGATGTGCAATGGAGAAAAAAAGCCATTCAACAATTAGCCGATTTAAAACCTCAATATGTTTTAGATGTGGCTACTGGCACTGCAGATGTTGCTTTACTTACTCACAAAATATTGAAACCAAAAAAAATTATTGGCATTGATATTAGCGAAGGCATGCTGGATTTTGGTAGAAAAAAAATTGCTGAACAAGGTTTACAACAAACCATTGAATTACAAACCGGCGATAGTGAAAATATTGGTTTTGATAACAATACTTTTGACGCTATTACAGTAGCTTTTGGTGTAAGAAATTTTCAAGACTTGGAAAAAGGTTTAAAAGAAATGTTACGTGTGTTGAAGCCAGGTGGTAAATTGGTGATTTTAGAATTCTCAAAACCTAAGCAAACTGCCTTTAAAGGGGTATATAAATTATACATGAATACCATAGCACCAGGTTTTGGCAAAATGTTTGCAAAAAATAAAGAAGCTTATCAATATCTTAACGGCTCCATTCAGGCTTTTCCTGAAGGTCAATCACTATTAAATATTATGCATGAAGCAGGATTTACTCAAACTTATTTAAAAACGCTTACTTTAGGAATATGTACCATTTACTGCGGAAGCAAATAATTTTAGTATTGGGTTGTATGTTTTTTAGTAGCATGTTTACACATGCTCAATATAAAGAATGGAATAGACCCGACCATGATGAAATGCCTTATTATTTTGGTATGACATTGGCCTACAACAATAGTTATTTACGTGGATCGAAAAGTGATAAATTTATTGCTGATGATAGCATTATGGGCATTCAGCCTGGTGCTAGCGGTGGTATTGCTTTAGGATTGTTAGCTACCTTAAAATTGAACTATTGCTGGGAGTTTAGGTTTAACCCACAACTCATTATTGGTGGTGCAAAATATTTTACTTACGAAGTAAATTATCCGAGAAGAGAAGAGAAAAAAATATTGCCCTCGACCATTGTAAGTTTTCCTTTTCAGTTTAAATTGAATTCGGATAGAATCAATAATTTTAGAACCTATGTTTTATTTGGAGCTAAGTTTGATATGGATTTAGCCAGTACATCATCTGCCAGAAACGCAGAAGATTTAGTTAAGCTGAAAAAAAATGATTTTGCTTTAGAAGCAGGCATTGGCTTCAACTTTTTTATGCCATTTGTTACCTTTAGCCCAGAGTTGAAGTTTAGCTATGGACTTAGCAATATACACAGCAGAGACCCTGCATTAAAGTATTCAAGTGCATTTGATAGAATTAACTCAAGAATGATTACACTATCTATACATTTAGAAGATTAAACCACTAAAACATACACACATTTTACCATGAACGAATTAATTGAAAAACTAGGAACCGAAGCTGGCTTAACACCAGAACAAGCAGCAAAAGCCATTGAAACCATTGCCAATTTTGTGAAAGAAAAATTCCCCATGTTAGGCGGTGCAGTTGATAATATTTTTGGTGCTGGAGGAGAATAAGTTATTGGAATGATTCATCATAAAAAAGTGGCTAAAGAAGATTCTTTAGCCACTTTTTTTATTAAAGTTATTTAGGATAAAATTTAAAAAAACATACACTATTCTTCTTCCTCTACTACAATTGGTTCAGTTTTTTCAATCTCAAATTTATCTTTCAATTCAACAATTTTACCCCAGCCGCCAACAATATTTCTAAGATTGTGAATGCCTTGCTTTTTCATTAATGATACTGCAATTACACTTCTATATCCACCAGCACAATGCACATAAATATTTTGATTATCTTCTAAATTAGCCATACTTGCAGGATCTACTAAACTATCTAATGGAATGTTGATGGCTTGTTTTAAGTGTCCATCATCGTATTCAGTTTCTTTTCTAACATCTACTACCACCAAATTTTCATCAAATGGAATATCCATTGCCAATTCATCATTTTCAACATCAATTACTAAATCAATTTTCTCACCTGCATTTCTCCATGCTTCAAAACCACCTGCTAAATAGCCACCAAATTTGCTAAATCCAACTCGGGTTAAACGTGTAATACTTTCTTTTTCTTTGCCTTCATTGGTGACCAGCACTATGGTTTTATCAAATGGCAATAAGCTACCTGCCCATTCGGCAAACTTGCCTTCTAAACCAATAAAAATACTTTCAGGAATAAACCCTTCTGTGAAGGATGACGCAGGTCTTGTATCTAAAATAATTACCTCTTCCTGTGCTACTTTATTTTTAAATGCTTCAATACTTAATGCTTGTAAGCCTTGTTCTAACAAAGCATCCAAGCTTTCGTACCCTTCTTTATTAATTTGTGCATTAATAGGAAAATATTGTGGCGGTGCAGCCAAACCTTCGGTTACTGCTTTAATAAAATCGGCTTTTGTAGGTTGTTTCAAAGCGTAATTGGTTTGCTTTTGCTCACCAATAGTACTAAATGTTTCCGGACCTAAATTTTTACCACAACTGCTTCCTGCCCCATGTGCAGGATAAACGATTACTTCATCGGCTAAAGGCATTATTTTATGTTGTAAACTTTCGTACAACATACCAGCCAAATCTTCCATGGTTAAGTTGGCTCCTTTTTGTGCTAAATCTGGTCGGCCTACATCACCAACAAATAATGTATCGCCAGTGAATACTGCATGGGCTTTGCCCTGTTCGTCTTTTAATAAATAGCAGCTGCTTTCTAAAGTATGTCCTGGTGTATGTAAAACCTCAATAGTTACATTTCCCAATGTAAAAGTTTCTCCATCTTTTGCTACATGTACTTGAAACTTTGTATTTGTATTTGGTCCATAAATAATGGTTGCACCTGTTGCTGCAGCAAGGTCTAAATGTCCACTTACAAAATCGGCATGAAAATGTGTTTCAAAAATATATTTGATAGTGGCATTATGCTCTTTAGCCAATTGTACATATTGGTCTATATCTCTAATGGGGTCTATAATAGCTGCTTCTCCTTCGCTAACAATAAAATAAGCAGCTTCACTTAAACAGCCTGTGTATAATTGTTGAATATACATATTGAAAAAAATTTCGGCAAATATACAATTCTGTATGGGGTGTATTTCGTATAAAATGTTTCTCGCAGAAACCCAAGAAATTTTTACCACAGAGCAAGGAAGCAAAGGAGTTTTAATAAAATAAAAACTTCTTAGTGACCTTTGTAATCATTGTTGCTTTGTGTGAAATATTTCTCACAGATAACACGGATAACGCAGAAATTCTTTACCACAGAGCAAGGAAGCAAAGGAGTTTTAATAAAACAAAAATTTCATGGTGACCTTTGCAATCATTGTTGCTTTGTGTGAAACTTCTTCTATATCATTTCTGCACCAAAATAACTATGCAACACTTTAGGCAACACAATACCCCCATCTTCGGTTTGATTGTTTTCCAACAATGCAGCATAAATTCTAGGCAATGCCAAAGCACTACCATTTAAGCTATGGGCTAAAGTAGTTTTGCCTTCGCTGTTTTTAAATCTGCACTTCATTCTATTGGTTTGAAAATTTTCAAAGTTGCTTACACTACTTACTTCAAGCCAACGTTCTTGTGCTGCACTCCACACTTCAAAATCGTAGGTTTGGGCCGATGCAAAACTCATATCGCCACCACATAAATTTAATATTCTGTAAGGTAGTTCAAGGCTTTGCAATAAACCTTCAACATGTGCAATCATTTCATTTAATACCTGATAGCTGGTTTCGGGTTGTACAATTTGTATAATTTCAATTTTCTCAAACTGATGTACTCTATTCAATCCTCTTACCTCTTTACCAAAACTTCCTGCTTCTCTTCTAAAACAAGGTGAATAAGCAGTCATTTTAATAGGTAACTCTTCTTCTTTTAAAATAACATCTCTGTAAATATTGGTAACAGGTACTTCGGCTGTAGGAATTAAAAATAAATTGTCAGCGGTTACATGATACATCTGTCCTTCTTTATCTGGCAGCTGACCAGTGCCATAAGCACTAGCTTCATTCACCATAAAGGGTGGCAAAAATTCTGTATAACCAGCAGCGGTATTATAATCTAAAAAGTATTGTACTAAAGAGCGTTGCAGTTTAGCTCCTTTGCCTTTATACACAGGGAAACCTCTACCGGTGATTTTAGAACCCAATTCAAAATCTACTAAATTCAGTTGTTCAATAATATCCCAATGTGGTTTTGCATTGTTTGGTAAAATTGGTTTTGTGCCTACTTCTTTTACAACTTCATTATCATCGGCACTTGTGCCATTGGGAACTGTTGATCCTGGTAAATTGGGTAGCAACACCAATGTATCATGCAATTGTTTCTCTACCTCAATTAAAGATTGATTGAATTGAGCTACTTCAACTTTCCAAGTAGACACTGCTAGCTTTTTTGCTTCGGCTTCTTCTTTATTACCTTTTGCCATAAGCATTCCAATTTCTTTGCTAGCGGCATTAATTTGAGCTTGCGTATTATCGTACGATACTTGAATTCTTTTTCTTTCATCATCCAATGCAATAATTGCATCTACCAATTCGGGTTGCTTAAAATTTTTAACAGCCAATCTTTCTTTCACCCATTCAGCATTTTGACGTAAAACATTTACCTGTAACATTGCTTTAAATTTTGGCAAATATAACCATTGCATACTTTGCCCATAATCACTAAAAAAACTTTAATGTAACCTATAATATTGCTACCTTCAAGTTTGCATTTTAACCTTAGCCAACAACTCTACTTTATGCTTTCTGCCATAATTCACTTTCTAGAAAACACCCCATCTTTATATTTTGCCAGAATAAATATGGCTGGGGTCTATACTTATGTAAATAATTTATACAAAGAAGATTTTAAGCATATTTATAAAAATTTTATAGGAGAAATTGCAGCCCAATCAGTTCATCCAGATGATATAGAAATTTGTAACGAAGCAGGAATGTTATGTTTAAACAATCCTGAAAAAGTAATTAGTGTTGATTTTAGAAAAGCTGGCCACGATGGAAAAGATTTTTACATAAGATGGAACTTATTTGCCATTAAAGACGAAGCTGGAACCATTACAGAAATGGGCTTTGTAGGTTTTAACATTACCGAACACTTTGAGGAAAAAAGTGAACACAAAACAACTTTACAAAAGTTGCAAGCAGCTTTAAACAATAGTGAAGAATCGTTTTATTTTTTAGATAAAAACATGAGAGTGTTATCGTTTAATGTGGGTGCAAAAAATGCCACTCATTTATTATACGATAAAGAAATGCATGAAGGGTATGACTTTAAACAATCTTTACTACCAGGTACAGAAGCCTCTTTTTATACTCAGTTTGAAAAAGCACTTCAAGGCATAGAAAGTAACGAAGAAAATGAAATTACATTTCCTACAGGTCATAATATTTGGTATAAATTAAGCATGAAACCAGCAAAAGATGAAAAAGGAAATATTATTGGTGTTGCATTAAGCTATATTAACATAGACAATTATAAAAAATCGAGCATTCGTTTAAAAGAAATTGCTTGGCATCAAAGCCATAAAGTTCGTAAACCATTATCGAATATTCTTGGATTGGTGAATTTGTTAAAAGATGCAGAACTACAAGAGAAAGATAAAGAAATACTTCATTTATTAGAAAATAGTGCTAAAGAACTAGATGATATTATTAAAGATATTGTTACCAAAACCCTGATTTAATCTTTACAGTTTCTTTTTCCAAAAAATTTAAATTTCAACAATACATTTGCAACCATGTTTGCAAACGACGACTTACAACAACGCTGGTGGAATTTAGAAGCCAAACTAGTAGAAAGATTTGGCAAAAAGCCCGATGTAGAAGCTATTCTATTTTTAATTGGCTTACAAGAAACTGGTTTTGAAGCCGATAAAATTTCGAAAGAGCAAAAGCAAGACTTAATGCATGTGGCTGTTTGTACTTTACTACAACCAAGTGGTTATTTTATTTTAGAAGGTAAAGACCCAGACAATTGGCCTCATTTTAAACAAGTTAAAGAAATGCCTAGTTACGATTTACCGGGGCAAGAAAATTTTTTAAAAGATCATATTCTATTGTATTTTGAACAAATAGGTTTTTAAGTATGAAAAGTAAACTACTCATATTGGTGGTATTAGGCTTCACTTTTATGAATACCCATGCACAAACAAAAAAAACAACGGCTACTGCTAAAAAGCCTGTTACTGTTGTTAAACCAACCCCAAAAAAATCTACAGAAAAATTGGTAGAAATTACTACCGAATTTGGGGTAATGATTGCTCGTTTATACGATAGTACACCTTTACATAGAGACAATTTTATTAAACTGGTACAATCAAAATTTTATGATAGTTTATTGTTTCATAGAGTAATTAAAAATTTTATGATTCAGGGTGGTGACCCAACTAGTAAAAATACTGATATTGATGCTCAATTAGGTTTTGGATCGGCCCCAGGCGAAAGAATACCAGCAGAATTTAAGAATAACTTTTTTCATAAGAAGGGTGCTTTAGCTGCAGCCGGTGATGGCAACCCTGAAAAAGCAAGCAGCAATTGCCAATTTTACATTGTACAAGGTAATAAAATTGATACTGCTCAACTTATTCAAGTATATAATCAAAGTGTAAGGGCCAATAACCCCAATTTTGTTTATACCAAACAACAAAAAGAAATTTATCAGCGTGTTGGAGGCTACCCTTCTTTAGATCAAAACTATACGGTGTTTGGCGAAGTAATTAGCGGCTTAAATGTATTGGATAAAATTGCAGCTGTGCCAACAAAACCTGGCGACAGACCTGTAAAAAATGTCCTGATGAAAATTAGATTGCTCAATTAGTTATATTGCTAATAAATTATTTCATATTTGCAAAACAAAAACTCAACAAATGAATTTTCCTGCCAACCTCCGCTACACAAAAGAACACGAATGGATTAGTCTTGAAGGCACTACTGCTACAATTGGTATTACCGAATTTGCTCAAAGTGAATTAGGCGATATTGTTTATGTAGATGTAAATACTATTGGAAAAACTTTAGAAGCCAACGAAGTATTTGGTACTGTTGAAGCAGTAAAAACTGTAAGCGATTTATTTTTACCTATTGCAGGAACTGTAACAGAAGTAAATACAGGTTTAGAAAAAGCACCAGAATTGGTAAACAACGACCCTTATGGTGAAGGTTGGATGATTAAAATGACTGTAAACAATCCTGCCGATGTAGAAGCATTAATGGATAGTGCAGCATATGCATCTTTAGTTGGATAATTTTTAATCCTAATTACTTACTCTCAGCCTATTTAATTGATTTAAAAGAATAGTTATACTAGTTTTTCTAAATCAAGAACCAATCTCATTGCTTTTTCGTAAGTATTAGCAACCCATCTGTTTAACACTATAAAAAAGGCTATTGCAGGCAGTAAATACATACAGCGAACAGGAGCTTGTGATGTTGTTAAAACAACGTCAACAATCGGCTTTCAGTTATTTGTACGATCATTATTCATCGGCATTATATACTGTTATTCTGAATGTTGTAAAAGATGAAACTATTGCAGCCGACACACTTCAAGAAGTTTTTGTAAAAATTTGGAAACAAATTGACAGTTACAACGATACCAAGGGAAGATTATTTACTTGGATGATGAATGTAGCTAGAAATGCCAGCATTGATACTGTAAGAAGTAAAGCTTTTCAAAACAGCAAACAAAATAATGAATTAACCGAAAACCATTATGGTGCTGCTGGATCGGTACAAACACAAACAGATTCAATAGGACTTAGAAAAATTGTTTACTCCTTAAAAGAAGAACATAGAACATTAATAGAACTATCTTACTTTCAAGGTTATACACAAGACGAGATTTCAAAAATGTTAGATATACCATTAGGAACCGTAAAAACCAGATTGAGAACAGCATTAACACAATTAAGACAACAAATTAAACAGTAAAGTGAACGTACAGGATTACATACAAAGTGGCATCATTGAAAGCTATGTTTTAGGCATGGCCAATGAACAAGAAGCAGCAGAATTGATGCAGCTAAGCCGTGAATACCCTGAAATACAACAGGCTATTGACAGCTTTGAAGCATCTTTAGAAGCTACAGCTTTTGCCAATGCAATTCCTGCACCTGCACAAGTGAAAAATAATTTGTTTGAATTGTTGAAAGATGATTTTGCTGAACCTACTATTGAAAAAATTTCCACTCCAATTGTTCCTCTAACAAATACTACTACATCAACTTCTTCAATTGAAACACCTGTAAGAAGTATCAGCAACAAGTTCAGTTATATGGCTGCGGCAAGTACTATTTTATTGGTGGTTAGTTTAGGATTGAATTATTACTTCTACAATAAATACAGAACTGCCAATAATAATTATTTGGCTTTATTGAAAGAGAATAACAGTATTATAGCCAATAATAGAGTATATCAAACAAAAATGCTCGATTACCAAACTAGTATGCAAATTGTTAGCGACCCCAACATGATTAAAGTATCCATGCCTGGTGTTGCTGGTAAAGAAGGTAATTTAACTACTGTTTATTGGGATAAAAACACAAGAGATGTGTATTTATTAGCCAATAATTTACCACAAGCCGAAGAAGGAAAACAATATCAAGTTTGGGCAATGGTAAATGGCAACCCTGTAGATGCAGGATTGATTGAAGATTGTAATGGTGTATGCCGATTAAAAAATATTCCTAATGCACAAGCATTTGCCATTACTTTAGAAAAGAAAGGGGGTAGTCCTTCACCAGATTTAAGCCAACTCTATGTATTAGGAAACGTAAATGGTTAATTTTTACTCAACAATATTTATAATGCCTCCAAAAATTGGGGGCATTTTTGTTTGCTTTATATTCTAATTAAAAACCGAATTGAAGAGAATGCCAAGTTGAGCCTGTCGAAACCTTAAAATAGGCAAATCTCTTAGTAATTGCCTTCGATATGCTCAGGCTGACAACTTTTTAAGTGGTAACTCATAAAAAAAATGTCTAAACAATTGTAATCTATAATTTTTTTAGAAAAATATTTTTAACTTCTAAAAACCATATTTCATCATTCTTCGTAAATAATTGTAACAAACACAAAATAAATAGCTAATCAATAGCGGGGTTTTTTCAGATGGAATAGGGAGGCAGCAATGTCTCCCTTATTTTTGTACAAATGTCAAATCGCTTGATTCGTTTTGTAGTAAAATTAATTCCAGGTTTTATTTGGTTGTCCATTACTTTTTGGTTGTTTACTTTACCTGGTTCGGCAATTCCTCAATTTGATTTATTTCATCAATTACAAGGCGATAAATTGGTACATGCTTTTTTGTTTGTTGTATTAAACCTTCTTTTTTGTTATCCTATACATCAAATTGTTGAAAGCTCTTCTAACAAAAGAAAATACTACCTTATTTTTTGCCTTATTTTCTGTTTGTATGGAGTAGCTATTGAGTTTATTCAAAGAGATTATATTTTAAATCGTTCGTTTGATTTGGGGGATATTATTGCCGATTGTGTTGGCTGCATCATTGCATTGGTATTTGCAACTAAAAAATGGAAATAAATTAAAAGCAGGGGGTATATAAAAAAGATTGGTCCCGATAGAAATCGGGACCGCAACCAAAACTAACTGCTTATGAGAAAATTAAAAATTTATTTGTTGTTTAGATGTATTAACGCAATTAAGATGCCAATGGTTTAATTTTTACACAAATAAAATGCTAAAGAAATCTTAAAAGGCATTTTATATTCATTTTCACTATCTCTCTTCGTTAACAATGCAAACATGCATTTAAAAGACTAAAAGAAATGCTAACAGATTAACAACGAAATGTTAATAGACATTATTATGACAATGTATTAATGACAACTAACTGCAGTTTTTGCAGTATCATTAAACTGGGGGCTGATGTAGGGAATTCCTAAGTTTAATCCTCTCAAAATCAACATTATACCCATTCCTGCAATTACAAAGGGCACCATTTTTTTCATAAAATTTCTTGCAGCAATATTTAAAATATAGCCAAATTGGCTGAGTAAAACCATAAAAGGTAAAGTGCCTAAACCAAAAGCTGTCATAAAAAAACTTCCACCACTAATACTGCCTGTGGCTAATGCACCTGCAACAGCAAAATAAACCATACCACAAGGCAATAAACCATTGGCAGCACCCACCGCAAACAAACTGCTAAAGCTTTTGCGTTGCATGTTGCGTATAATAAATGTTTGCAATTGGGCACTTAGCTTATTAATCCATTTACTATGAATAAAGTTTTTATTCAGCACATAAGAAACCAACATCAATAAAATTAATACGCCCAAAATAATAGAGAAACTTTGTTGCCAACCAGCAACAAAAAACCGTTTGCCTACAAAGCCAAAAAACAAACCCAATAAAGTATAAGTTAATACACGACCTAAATGATACACAGTTGCACCCAACAATCTTTTTGAAGGTGGCAAATGTTGTAAAGGCAATGCAAATACCAGTGGGCCACACATACCCATGCAATGAAAACTGCTAATTAAACCTAAACCAATACCCGATATAATAATTTCCCAACTCATTTGCAATGCTTATTGAAGGTGAATATTTTTTTCAGTGTAATAGTTTTCTTCACCAATTTTCCAACTAATTTTTACTTGATAATTGGCTTTAGCCAATTGAGATTTAGGTATAACCATTTCTCCGCTAGATGCTACTTCAATAGCAATTTTTCTGTCTTTTGTTGCATTGGTACTACAATAAAACCAAGCTTCACCAGCTACTTTTTTACCTGCTAGCTCTGTTGGAAAATGAATAATTACCACTTCATTGGTTTGTGCCAATTGTATGGCACTGAATTGAGCAGCACTTGCTTTGGCATCAATTTTTTCTTGGTAACGCAATTCATCTTTATAATAATCTTTACTTACCAAATCAAAAGAAGATTTCATGCTTTTATATACCAATGTGCCTATTAAACCTGCAAAAGCTATAAACACAAATACCAATTTATTTCCCCAACTCATATAAAATATTTTTAGATTAAAATAATACTAATCAGCCACAGGTCCTAAAAAAGTAGTTTTTACAGTAGTAATTTTTTTAGTGCCTTGATATAAACCAAGTTTTAACTCAGTTTTTCTATCTGTAATACTTTTTTTAGGCAATAAAATAAAAAACGATCCAGCACCTTGTCCTTCTTTTGGCACTTCTACAAAAGCTTTTCCTACCATTTGAATATTGCCAGCAACACTTTCTACCCGAACGGTTAAAGGAATATTGTGTACCGTTTTATTCACTACTTTAATATTGTATAAATTAGAAATGCTATCAGTTCCTCTTTCTTGAAACAATATGCCAGGAGTACGCATTACCGTTGCAGTAATATCTTTTCGAGTAAATAAAATAACTGCTAAAATAGATAATACCAACAAACACAAGCCAGTGTACAACTTCATTCTAGTAGTGTATCGTAAAGGATCGCCACTTGCAATAGAGTTTTCAGAAGCATATCTTATTAAACCCTTTGGTTTACCAATTTTATCCATGATATTATCGCAAGCATCAATACAGGCAGTACAACCCACACATTCCATTTGTACCCCATTTCTAATATCAATACCTGTAGGACAAACTTTTACACATTGAAAGCAATCAATACAATCGCCATGCGTTTCTATGTGATCTTTTTTCTCATGTCCTCTAGGTTCGCCACGTTTATAATCGTAGGCAACAATCATAGAATTTTTATCGAGCAGTACACTTTGTAATCTTCCATAAGGACAAACAACTGTACAAGCTTGCTCTCTAAAAAAAGCATACACAGCATAAAATACACCACTAAAAACAAGTATTGACGCAAGTCCAACAACATGCTCTGTGACTGGACCAGCAATTATTTTTTGCAGCTCCTTCATGCCAATAATATAGGCCAAAAAGAAATTGGCAATAATAAAAGAGAGTAAGTAAAACAACACATGTTTAAGTGATACTTTATAGATTTTTTTGGTAGTCCAAGGGCTTTGAGCAAGTTGACGTTGAGCTGGTGCATCGCCTAAAACCAAGAACTCAATTTTACGAAACATCATTTCCATAAAATTGGTTTGTGGGCAGGCCCATCCACAAAACAATCTACCAAATGCAGCAGTAAACAAAATGATAAAGAAAATAAAAGTAATCATGGTTAAGCCGAAGATGAAAAAATCTTGCGGCCAAAACACTTTACTAAAAATGATAAATTTTGCTTGTGGCACATTGAATAAAAACAATGGCCTACCGTCTATATGAATAAACGGCAAGCCAAAGAAAACAATGAAATATAGGTAACTTAAAAAAGAACGTATGTTATAAAATTTGCCCTTGGGTTTATAAGCATAAATCCAATTGCGTTTTCCTTTTTCATCTACAGTTGCAATTCTATCTCTAAAACTTTCTGTTGTAGGCTCATTTAAATGTGGAACATTTGAAATCATGACTCATCGGTTTAAGAAGCAAACACTGTTTACTTCATTTTTGTAGAATCTACTTTTACAGCAGTAGAATCAGTTGCTGTAGCTGCATTTTCAGCATACAACTCTCCTTGTGGTGCTTTTGGAGTAGCTGGTTTTGTACCTTTTAAACTTTTAATATAGCTTGCTATTTGAGCCATCTTCATTGGACCATAATCATCTTTCCAACTTTTCATTCCTTTTTCTACTACACCATATTTAATGGTTTTGAAAATATCTTGAATGCTGCCACCATGTATCCAATAATCATCAGTTAAATTAGGACCTATTGAGCCACCACCATCTGCTAAATGGCAAGCAGCACAGGCTTGGGTAAATATTTGTTTACCAGCAGTTAAATCGGCTTCGGCTGTTAAATATTTTACGGTCGTTTCATCTATATTATTGGCTGCATTTTTTAAATAAGCTGCTTTTTCTTCTTCGCCTTTTTTCATTTCAATAGCCAACTCTTCTTTACTAAGAGGTGCTGTTTGAGCAATATGATAACGCCATAAGTAAATACCAGCAAAAATTACACATAAATAAAAACCATACAACCACCAAGGCGGTAAACGATTATCTAACTCTCTAATGCCGTCGTAATCATGACCCAAGTCTATTGCTGCTTCTTCTTGTACAGGACGAAACTTGTTGAAATTATCCCACCATTTAGCCAATTTATTTTCTTGAGGTACTACTTCTTCTCCAGCAGCAATAGCAACTATTGCCTTTTCTTTACGAAGAATAAATTTTAAATTATAGATTAATGCTAACAGAATAATTAATTCTAGTAGAACCACACTCATTAAACCATAGAAACCATTAGAGGAAATTCCGCTAATTAAATCGCTATTATTTGCAACTGAAAGTGCAGCAGCATCTTGTGCAGAAGCCGCTGAAACTATACCAACAAACAATATAGAAACAATTGTTTTTAAGGTTGTTCCACTTGTAGAAGCTGCTAAATCATCTTCTACTTTTTTCTTCATTTTAAATTGAGCTGCACTCAATAAAACATTGGCCAGAATAGCAATACAAACTGCTAAAACAATAATTACCACAAGTAATATTTGAGCAAAAGGGTTACTCAAATCTGATGGTTTGGGTGGTCCGGCTGCAAATAGTTTGGTTGGCACAATCATTAACAATAGAATTGCCCATTTATATAAACTTGATAACTGTAGTTTCATTATCCTAATTTTTTAATTGTTTAATGGAAGGTTACTTATTTCAGTAATCATTTTTTTATCGGCTTTTAAAGCCCAAATTGTCATTACAATAAATATGGTAAAGAAGATGCAAAATGCTGTTAACGCATATACGTCGACCCCTGTAATTTTTTCTAAATAATTAATGAATTTCATAACGATTAATTTTTTACAATGCGTTTACTTTTGTGCTGACAAAGGTTTTTGTTCTCCTTTAATATCGGTACCAATTCTTTGTAAGTAGGCAATCAAAGCAATAATTTCTTTGTCTTTAGCAATAGATAATTGATTGTTGCTTTCTACTTTTAAATTCAATCTTATAGCATTTGCTTGAGTCATTAAATCGGCATTGGCTACTTTGTCATACCCTTCAGGATAAGGCACACCCAAGGTTTGCATTGCTCTAATTTTAGCAGGTGTAATAGCTGTATCAATAGCATCTTCAAACAACCAAGGATAAGATGGCATAATTGAACCAGGGCTCATACTTTGTGGTTCTAACATGTGGTTATAATGCCAACTATCAGAATATTTTCCGCCTAATCTAGCTAAGTCGGGTCCTGTTCTTTTACTGCCCCATTGGAAAGGATGATCATACACAAATTCTCCAGCTTTACTGTATTCGCCATAACGAGCAACTTCATGACGGAAAGGTCTTACCATTTGTGAGTGGCAGGTATAACAACCTTCTCTTACATAAATATCTCTTCCTTGTAATTCCAATGGTGTGTAAGGTTTTACAGAGGTAATGGTTGGAATATTCTCCTTAATTAAAAAGGTAGGTACCAATTCTAAAATTCCACCAATAGCAACGGCTACTAAACTTAATACCAACATTTGTACTGGTCTGGCTTCAATCCAACGATGCCAGTATTGCTTACCATGTGTTTCTACAACTTTTGGTAAAGCAGGAGCTTCGGCAGCTTCGTTAGCTACTAATTTACCAGCAGCTACTGTTTTCCAAATATTATACACCATTATAAACACACCTATTAAATATAATAACCCACCAACACTACGTGTAACATACATTGGAATAATATTGGTTACAGTTTCTAAAAACTGATACTTAATGGTTCCATCTTCATTAAATTGTTTCCACATTTCGGCTTGTGCAAAACCAGCCCAATACATTGGTACAGCATATAATACAATACCAATTGTACCTATCCAAAAATGGGTAGAAGCTAATTTTTTAGAGTAGAGTGGTGTTTCAAAAATTTTAGGAATAATCCAATATAAAATACCAAAAGTTAAAAAACCATTCCAACCTAAAGCACCAACGTGAACGTGAGCTACAATCCAATCGGTATAGTGAGCAATTGCATTTACACTTTTTAAACTTAACATAGGACCTTCAAAAGTGGCCATACCATAACAGGTTACAGCAACCACCATAAACTTCAACACTGCATCTTCACGTACTTTATCCCAAGCACCACGAAGTGTAAATAAGCCATTTAACATACCACCCCAGCTTGGAGCAATTAGCATAATGCTAAATACAACTCCTAAACTTTGAGCCCAATCGGGCAATGCTGTGTATAATAAATGGTGAGGACCAGCCCAGATATAAATGAAAATCAATGCCCAAAAATGTATAATTGATAAACGATAACTATATACTGGTCTGTTAGCTGCTTTAGGCAAGAAGTAATACATAATTCCCAAGTACGGCGTAGTTAAGAAAAATGCTACTGCATTATGTCCATACCACCACTGTACCAATGCATCTTGTACACCGGCATACCAGCTATAACTTTTAAATGGTGCAAACGGAATTTCAAAAGAGTTTACAATGTGCAACATAGCCACTGTAACCCAGGTTGCTATATAAAACCAAATGGCAACATATAAATGACTTTCTCTTCTTTTTAAAATTGTACCAAACATGTTGATACCAAATACAACCCAAATTAATGTAATGGCAATATCAATTGGCCATTCCAATTCGGCATATTCTTTACCTGTTGTATAGCCTGCTAATAAGGTTACTGCGGCAGCAACAATAATTAACTGCCAGCCCCAAAAATGTATTTTGCTCAATACATCATTAAACATTCTTGCTTTACACAAACGTTGTAACGAGTAATAAACACCCATAAAAATACCATTACCCACAAATGCAAATATGACTGCATTGGTATGTAATGGTCTTACTCGTCCAAATGTAGTAATAGGCAAATTGAAATTTGCAGCAGGCAAATAAATTTGAATGGCAGCTAATAAACCTACTAGCATACCAACTGTTCCCCAAAGAATAGTGGCATAAGCAAAATGCTTTACAATTCGGTTGTCGTAATAAAATTTTTCTAATTCCATAGAAACGTTTTTCCTGATTTTTAATTCAGCTTTTCAGCCGGTTGTTTTGGTATAAAAAAAGTTGATTTATTTTTTGGGAGCTGATGGTTTGTTATCAAATAACATACGCATGGGTGGGCTACTTTCATCATCGTACTGACCAGACTTTACACTCCATATAAAAAATGCTAAGAATAATGCAGCTACGCTAATACTAGCTATTAATAAAATGATTATTACACTCATAATTTACCTTTCGATGACAAATGTATCGTGGCAATAAAAGTTGTGAAATGATAACGCTCAATTGAAAACATGACATTCATCATTATTTTAAAATCCTAATCAAAAGAATATTGATTTTGAAATATGAACGTGATAAATGTTACCAAATAGACTAGTTGATAGAAGTAGGTTTGCATTATTAATTAATCTAAACAAAAAATTATATATTATGGAAAACGTACATTTTTATGAAGTAAATGTTGAATGGAAAGAAAACAGATTAGGTGTTATGCAATCACCTGTTTTAAATCATTCATTAGAAGTTGCAACGCCTCCAGAATTTGCAGGAGGAATGCCAGGCATTTGGAGCCCTGAACATTTGTTGGTAGCTGCTGTAAACAGTTGTTTAATGACTACATTTTTAGCTATTGCAGAAAACTTTAAGCTACCGTTTGAAAAATTCAATAGTCATGCCAATGGCAAATTGGAGAAAGTAGATGGTAAGTTTATGATTAGTGAAATTGAGTTAACACCAGAACTAATTATTACCAATGAAGCCGATAAAGAAAAAGCCGAAAGGGTATTAATTAAATCTGAAGCTGCATGTTTAATTTCAAACTCGGTAAAAGCAAAAATTATATTTACACCAAAAGTTGTTGTACAACCAATAGCAGAATTGGTTTAACGATATTCACCTATGAAAATAGAAATCTCTTCAATCGAATAAATTTTATTCGATTGAAGAGATTTTTTTATACAATACAAAATTATTTTTTATGCTTCTTATGTGGTGGTTGATGTGGCTTTTTTACTGTACAAGTTGAAAAGCCAAACAAAGTGTACAATGGACAGAAGCCCACAAAACTAGTAAGTGCAAAAATAATTGCTAGCACTAAAATAATAACCCCAACAACACCTTTTACAACTCCAATAAAATAAAGAATGGCTAAAATACCAGCTAAGAGTAATCTTAGTCCTTTATCTAAATCGCCCATATTTTTTTTCATATACACTCGTTTAATGTTATAAAAATTGAATTAGCATTGCTTTCAATAATCACAGTACAAGATAGTTATTTCAATTTTAGTTGCAATGCTTTAATATTGGTTAAACCAAAAGTGATTAGCAAAATACTAATGCTACTAACTGGCATTAAAATAGCAGCAACTACAGGTTGCAATAAACCTTGTACTGCAATACTAATACCTATAATGTTGTATAAAATAGATACAGTAAATGCAATACTCACAACAGTTTTATTGAACTTACAATACTGAATAAATTTATACAGCAATGGCAATTGAGCAGCTTCCATAATACCATCACTTGCTGGTGTAAAATTGGTACTACTTTCTGTAATAGCAATTCCAGCATTGGCTTGCTTCAATGCTCCAGCATCGTTTAGACCATCGCCAATCATCATTACATTTTTTCCTTGTTGTTGCAAATGTTGAATAGTGGCTAACTTATCGGCCGGTTTTTGATTGAATAAAATTGAAGAATGAAAACCCATCAATTGCACTAAATTTTTTCTCTCGCCAGCATTATCACCACTTAATACCGCTAATTGAAATTGACTATTCAATTGATTCATCAACTTTGGTAAGTTGTCTCTATACTCATTCATAAAAATAAACTTGCCCAATACTTTTCCTTCAAAAGCCACATAAACACTGGTATTTTCATCGGCATCAGTAGTTTTGCTTACAAAATTTCTAGAACCCATTGTTATTAAATCTCCTTCTACAAAACCTTCAATTCCATAGCCAGCAATTTCATTAAATGCACTTACTTTAAATGTAGAAGCTGCATTTGCCCAAGCAACAATTGATTTACTCATTGGATGATTGCTCTGAGCTGCTAACGATGCAATTTGCTTTTTAACTTGTTTTGATAAAGGCTCTCCTATATATTCTATATTATCATAACGCCCTGTTGTTAAAGTACCTGTTTTATCAAAAACAATATAGTTTACGTTAGCAATATCTTCAATGGTTTGTGCATTACGTAAATACAAATTATTTCTACTTAACCTGCGTAAAATATTCCCGTTAGTAAACGTGTTACTCAATAATAAAGCACAAGGACAAGCAACAATTAAAACAGCCGTTAATACATTCCAAATCTTACCTGCATCGTTAAAAGCCCAGTAAACACTGGCTATTGCTGCAATTGAAAATAAAATAACGGTAAAATATTTACTTACTAAATGAACAAAAGAACGTTCATTGTCTTTTTTATCTTTCTTCAATTCTTCTCTGTTCCATAATTTAGTAAGATAACTTTGCGACACCTCTTTTATCACCAATATTTCAATGTTACTACCCATTTGTTTACCTCCAGCATATACAATTTCGCCCATTTCTTTAACTATAGGTAAAGTTTCGCCAGTTACAAAACTGTAATCAATCAATGCTTTACCTCTTGTTAAAATGCCATCGGCAGGAATGAGTTCTTGATTGTGAATTAACAGTGTATCATCTAACTTAATTTCAGGTAGAGAAATACTAGTTTCTTTTTCATGATCTATTTTAGTTACTGCCAATGGAAAGTAAGCAGTATAATCTCTCTCAAAGCTCAATGCAGCATAGGTTTTATCTTGTAGCACTCTTCCAGCCAACATAAAGAAAACTATTCCACTCATGCTATCAAAATAACCTAAACCTTCGCCACTAAACACTTCATACATACTTCTTCCAAAAGTGATGACTACCGATAAAACAATTGGTGCATCAATATTTAAAAACCCATGTTTTAAACTCTTGTATGCACTTACATAAAACTCAGATGCTGCATAGAAAAATACTGGTAATGCTAACAATACGTTCAACCATCGAAACATTGCTATCAATGTGGTTTCTTTAGTATCTATACCAAAATATTCTGCAAAACTTATTAGCATTATATTGGCAAAACAAAAACCTGCAACACCGAGTTTATAAATTTTAGATTTTTCAATTTTAGGTTTGCTCCCTTCTAAATTATTTAAACTAATATAGGGCTCATAGCCAATTTTGGTAAGCAATTCGGCTACTTTACGTGTAGTTATTTTTTGATGATTAAATACAAGATCTACTTCCTTTCTTTCAAAATTTACTTTACTACTTATAATATGTTCATTTAACTGATGAATGTTTTCTAATAACCATAAACAGCTACTGCAATGTACTTGGGGTAAATAGAAGGTTATATGTGTTTGTGATGCATCTTTAAAGCTAATAAGCTTATGTACAATACTTTCATTATCTAAAAAAGCAAACTTATCGGGTCTAACTTTTACTCGCTGATTAATACCTGGATTGTTAGCAATTTCATAGTAATCGCATAAGCCACTCTTATTTAAAATTTCATATACCATTTTGCAACCATCGCAACAAAAATTTTTATCTTGTACAATGATTGGATGATGACCACAATCTTCGCCACAATGAAAACATTGTGTTGTTGTATCTATAATATTTTTAGCCATAGTAAACCCTTTACATTGGGCTGCAAAGTAGTGGTAGTAAAAAGTTTGGGCAATGACAAACGTCATATTTTATACTTCTTAGAATTAAAATATTCATCATTTTAAATTTACACATAATTTTAGGGCTATGGATAGTAGATTGCAACAAAGCGAAGTTCAGTTTAAAGCATTATTTGAATTTGCTAGTGAAGGCATTTTGGTAGCCAATAAATCGGGGACTATAATTTTAGCCAACCCTGCCGCTGAACATTTATTTGGATACGATATAGGTGGATTAGTTGATCAAAAAGTAGAGATACTTATACCTAGAAAAACTGCACAACATCATAACGATCTTAGAACTAAATTTCACCAAAACCCTAGTCCACGTTCAATGGGTTCGGGCAGAGATTTATTTGGCTTAAAAAAAGATGGTACCGAATTTCCGGTAGAAGTAAGTTTAAGCCCTTTCAAATCCGATGAAGGTGAATTTGTAATAGCTTTTGTAATTGATATTTCTATAAGAAGAAAATTAGATGCCGATATTCAACAACAAAAAAAAGAACTAGAAAAACTCACTTTAGAACTAGAAAAAAGAGTGAAGGATAGAACCATGATTTTGGAAGAAGCATTGCAACAATTAGAAATTTCGAGAGAGGAATTAACCATTGCTTTAGACAAAGAAAAAGAGCTGAATGAAATGAAATCTAGATTCGTATCTATGGCTTCGCATGAATTTAGAACTCCATTGGCAACCATACTTTCGTCATTATCGCTTGTAAGCAAATATGGTGAACTAGATGAAAAAGAAAAACAACAAAGACATATTGTACGAATAAAAGAATCTATAAGCCACTTAACCGATTTGTTGAACGATGTACTATCTATTAGTAAATTAGAAGAAGGCAAAACCACAATCACTCTAGAAGCATTTGATATTACTGCATATACTGTAGAAATAATACATGAACTACAATTATTGGCACAAAGAGGTCAGCAAATTATTTATAAACACACGGGTAGTCAAAATGTTTTTTTAGACAAAAAGGGGCTGCGTATCATTCTCTTCAATTTAATATCTAATGCTATCAAATTTTCACCAGAGAAATCTAATATTGAAGTGTATACGAATGTTTCTAACGAACAAACAGATATTATTATAAAAGATTTTGGAGTGGGCATTAGCAAAGAAGATCAAGAAAACTTATTTCAGCGTTTTTTTAGAGGCAGAAATGTAACCAACATTCAAGGTACCGGTTTAGGTTTAAGTATTGTTGCACGTTATATAGAATTATTTAATGGAAGAATTCAAGTAGAAAGTGAAGTGAATGAAGGAACAACATTTAATATTGCATTACCAAATAATACCGATAATGAGTAAGAAAATTTTATTGATAGAAGACAATGAAGCCATGAGAGAAAATATTGCAGAAATATTATCATTGGCTCATTACCAAGTTGCTACAGCCGCCAATGGGAAAATAGGCGTTGCAATGGCAGAAACTGAAAAACCCGATTTAATTATTTGCGATATCATGATGCCCGAATTAGATGGGTATGGTGTACTACACATGCTTTCTAGAAATACAGAAACCGCAAGCATTCCCTTTATATTTTTAACAGCCAAAGCCGAAAGAAGTGATTTAAGAAAAGGCATGGAAATGGGTGCCGATGATTATTTAACCAAGCCTTTTGACGACTTAGAATTATTGAATGCAGTTGAAAGTCGACTTAAAAAAACCGATCTATTAAAAAAAGAATTTAGCAAAAACATAGAAGGTTTACAAGAGTTTATTAGCGATGTACGAGGTATTGATGCACTTAAAAAACTATCAGAAGAAAAAACATTAAAACTATATAAACGTAAAGAAGAGATTTATCAAGAAGGCAATTACCCTCGTGGAATTTACTTTATTGCAAAAGGAAAAGTAAAAACTAGTAAAAGCGGCGAAACTGCCAAAGAATTTATTACAGGCCTATATAAAGAGGGAGATTTCTTTGGGTATTTAGCATTATTGGAAGATAATAAATACAGTGATACTGCAACCGTTTTAGAAGATGCTGAAATTTATTTGTTACCAAAAGAAGATTTCTTTTCACTCTTACATAACAATACACAGGTATCTAGAAAGTTTATAAAAATGTTGAGTGATGATTTACATGAAAAAGAAGAACAATTAGTAAAATTGGCATACAACAGTGTAAGAAAAAAAGTTGCCGATGCCTTGGTTACTTTACACAACAGATTTAATACAGAAAATGTAAGCAATTTTGTGGTGAGTATTTCTAGAGAAGATTTGGCCAATATTGCAGGCACTGCTACTGAAAGTACCATTAGAACTTTAAGCGATTTTAAAGATGAAAAACTAGTGGAAGTACAAGCTGGAAAAATTACGATTATTAACTATAACAAATTGCATGATTTGAAGAACTAATAAAGAAATTTGATGAGTTGAATTGTACATTTTTGTACAATTCAACTCATTAGTTTTTCAAAGTATACAAAACTGCTATTGAAGGATTATTTCATTATGATACACTATAGATAAGGATTTACTTAATCCAAAATAAATCAGCTCAATTACTGAAACTTTCAAAATAAGTTGCTAAAATTACACAATGAAAACTGTACAAAAAAGGCAACTAGGCTTGCTGATTGCTTGTGTGTTATTTGTGTTGGTTTTAGTCATCCATCCGCTAAAAGATAATTTTTTAGGAACAAAAGTGTTGGCAGTTGCTTGTTTAATGATAACACTTTGGGTTACAGAAGCATTGGCAATGCCCATTGTTGCACTTATTCCAATTTTCATTTTTCCATTAATGGGTATTTGTAAAGTAGATGAAGCTGCTGCACCTTATGCCAACCCAGTAATTTTTTTATTTATGGGTGGGTTTATGATTGGCCTTGCCATTGAAAAATGGAACTTACACAAACGCATTGCCCTAAACATTATTAATGTTACTGGTACAAGTGGTAATAAAATTATTTTAGGCTTTATTTTATCAGCTGGATTTTTAAGTATGTGGCTGAGCAATACTGCAACTACAATGATGATGTTTCCTATAGCAATGAGTGTAATTCATGTAATGGAAAAAAGCCATCAAGGTTTGGGTAACATTAATAATATGGCGGTTTGTTTATTACTTGCCATTGCATATGCTAGTAATTTTGGTGGAATTGCTACTATTATTGGCACACCGCCCAATGTTGCTTTTGTGGGCTTTCTTGAAAAAAAATACAACTACACTTTTCAATTTATTGATTGGATGTTATTATGCTTACCCATTGCATTATTACTCATGTTGAGTTTGTATTTTATTATGACACGTTGGCTATTTAAAAACAACATAAGCAATAATCAAGCTACTGCTCAACTTATAAAACATGAGTTACAACAAATGGGCAAATTATCGCCACCCGAAAAAAGAGTACTCATCATTTTTATTACAACAGCTGTTTTATGGATTACGAAAGATTTAATTAATACCAATCAATTTCAAGCAATCATTTCATTTAACTATTCTTCAACCGAACAAATACCAAAAGCTTTTTTTAAATTAGATGATACCATGATTGCCATCTTTGGTGCATTGTTATTATTTCTTACACCTGCACATGCAAATATTCCTGAAACAAAACAACTACTCGAATGGCCAGATACACAAAAAATGGCTTGGGGAATTTTATTGCTTTTTGGTGGAGGAATATCATTAGCCAATCAATTAGAAAAAGCAGGACTTATTCAACAATTAGGTGCATGGATGGCAAATTATGCTGGTAGTAATTTATTGTTATTGATACTTACGGTAACCGTGTTATCAATTTTTATAAGTGAAGTAATGAGCAATGTTGCACAAGTAATTGTATTTGCTCCAGTAGTTGCCAGCATTGCCGATGCTATACATATAAATCCACTTATGTTAGGCATTCCAATGACTTTGGCTGCCAGTTGTGCAAGTATGTTACCTATGGGTACTCCACCCAATGCAATTGTTTTTGCAAGTGGAAAATTGAAACTGAACGATATGATTAAAACTGGCCTAATAATGAATATTATTGCAACCATTTTAATCACTTTATTTTGTTATTTCTTACTACCATTAATTGTTCCAACCATGCAATAATTAATTGTTACAGTAAAATAATTAACCTCACACTTTTCAATACTCCTTAGTGCAAATTCATAAAACCAAAGGCATCATTTTACGTACCGTTAAATATGGCGAAACCAGTATTATTACTACGGTTTACACTGAGCTGTTTGGCATTCAGAGTTATATTGTAAAAGGAGTTAGACAATCTTCTAAAAAAACACAAGGCAAAGCCAATTTTTTTCAGCCATCTGCCATTTTAGAAATGGAAGTGTATCATAATACCATGAAAAACCTGCAGTTCATTAAAGATTATTCATGGGCATATTTATACGAACATATTTTATTTGATGTGGTTAAAAATGCAGTTGCCATGTATGTAATTGAACTTGTGCAACATAGTTTAAAACAACCAGAGGCTAATCCAGAATTATTTTATTTAATTGAAGATTCGTTAAAACAGATTGATAAAGGCAACAACACTTTGGTAGGCAATCTTCCACTCTACTTTACCTTACATTTAGCTAGTGAATTGGGTTTTCAAATTCAAGGAAAATATTCTACAGAAACATCCGTACTAGATTTACAAGAAGGTTTTTTTGTAGCAGAAATTCCACTACATCCTTACTATGTAATGGGTGAGCATGCTCAAGCCATTTCAACTATTCTTTCTATTACTTTTTATAACGATTTAGAAAATATAAAACTAAGCAGAACTACCAGAAGAGTTTTATTACAACACTTACAACAATATATTGCTTTACATATTGCCGATTTTGGCGAAATGAGAAGTTTTACCGTTTTGCAAGAAGTATTAAATGGCTAGTATTACCATGCGTAAGTCAACTATCATTTTTTTAATCTTTATCATTTCTAAATAACTTCAACCGAAAAGGTATAGTAATTCTGCCTTTATAATTTACAGGTTGCCCATTTTTTATAGCAGGATTCCATTTTTCACATTTCTGCAATAACCGTACAGCTTCTTCTTCAAAACCATAACCAGCCATGGTTAAATATTTAATGTTGGTAATACTACCATCTTTTCTTACAATTAATTCTAACACAACTTCACTTTCCACAGCCGATTTCTTAGCAAACTTTGGATACTTCAAATTCTTTTTTAAATAGGATGCCCAACCTGCTTCACCATTTGGATAAGTTGGCATAACATCTACAATAGTGTAAATGGTATCTAAATCTAAAGGCTTTGTTGTTTCTTGAGCTTGCACCAATTGTACAAACCAAATACTTATAAAAATCAATACTAATTTATACATTGTATAGCTTTAATAAATAATAAAAATGATGCCGTAAACCTTGTTAGGTTTATTACATTTGATTCTTACTTCAAATTTATGAGCAACAACAATAAAGCCCTACAAAATTTTACAGAAGCTTATCAAAAATTAAATACAGCACAACAAAATGCTGTGAATACCATTGAAGGCCCAGTAATGGTTATTGCAGGACCCGGAACTGGTAAAACACAAATTTTAAGTGCAAGGGTGGGAAAAATTTTATTAGAAACCGATACACAACCTGATAATATTTTGTGCCTTACCTATACCGATGCTGGCACTATTGCCATGCGTAAACGTTTGCTCAGCTTTATTGGTAGTGATGCTTATAGAGTGAACATACATACATTTCATTCATTTTGTAACGATGTTATTCAAGACAATTTAAGTCTGTTTGAAAAAAACAGTTTAGACCCCATCAGCGAATTGGAGAGAACAGAACTAATGAAAGAATTGATTGATGCTTTTCCAAAAAATCATCCTTTAAAGCGTTACAGAGGCGATGTATATTTTGAAATCAATAACCTTCAGCAACTATTTAGTGCTATGAAACGTGAAGGTTGGTCACCAAAATTGATTAATGAAAAAATTGATGCCTATTTAAACGACTTACCCCACAGAGATGAATACATAGCCAAACGTGCAGTGAAAGAATTTAAAAAAGGAAATGTACGAACCGATAAAATTGAAGAAGAAAAAATAAAAATGGAAAAGTTGAGGGCTGCTGTAAACGAGTTCAACAACTTTCAACGGTTAATGCAACAAACCAATAGATACGATTTTGATGATATGATCAATTGGGTAATTAAAGAATTTGAAAATAACCCAAGCTTGCTCTCTACCTACCAAGAAAAATATTTATACATTATGGTAGATGAATATCAAGATACTAGCGGTACACAAAATAAAATTGTACAACAACTCATTAGCTTTTGGGATACACCCAATGTATTTGTTGTAGGCGATGATGACCAAAGCATTTATCGTTTTCAAGGTGCCAATGTTGAGAATATGTTGGCATTTGCACAGGCTTATGAACAAGATTTATTTAAAGTCGTACTTCAAAATAATTATCGCTCTACACAACCCATTTTAGATATTTCAAAAATCTTGATTCAAAAAAATAACGAACGTTTAGTGAATCAAATACCGGGTTTAAGTAAAGAATTAATTGCATCCAATACCAACATCAATCATTTAACCAATGCACCCATTTTGGTTGCTTATGATACACAAAAACAAGAAATGATTGATATTACGTTACAAGTTGAAAGCCTTTTACAGCAAGGTGTTGAACCTGGAAAAATAGGTATTTTGTATAAAGAAAATAAATATGGTGACTTACTAACCGAATTTTTGAAAATAAAAAATATTCCAGTTTACAGCAAACGAGATTTGAATTTATTTGAGATTCCATTGGCTCAAAAAATAATTTTACTACTTCAATATATTGCTGCTGAACATGATATTCCTTTTGGTGGCGATGAAATGTTATTTGAAATATTGCATTTCAACTGGTTCAATATTCCACCATTAGAAATTGCCAAACTAAGTATTGAAGTTGCCGATAAACAATTTGGAGAACACAAAACCTCTATTAGAAAATTATTAGCCGAAAAAAGTGCTGCTCCTGCAAAAGATTTGTTTTCGGTAAATATTCATCCCAATTTAAAAAAAGCCAGTGCAATAATTGAAAGTCTGATTGCCGATGCCAGTAATATTACAGTTCAAAATTTATTGGAACATATTTTAAAAAATACAGGATTATTATCATGGATGAATAGTAGTAAAAACAAACACGAACATTTAAAAGTAGTTACTGCATTTTTTGATTATGTAAAAGAAGAAACTAGACGCAAACCCGATATCAAGTTAGAAAAGTTGGTAAGCACATTGGCTTTAATGCAAAAAGAAGATATTAAACTGCCACTCAAAGAAATCAATGGAACCGATAAAGGCGTAAACTTATTAACGGTTCATGGTAGTAAAGGTTTAGAATTTGAATATGTTTTTTTAGCAGGTTGCAATAGCAGCAGTTGGGAGAAAAAACGCAAACCCAATAGTAGTTACACCTTGCCTGATACTATGTTTCTAGCACCACCAAAATCAAAAGATGAAGAAGAGCTAAGAAGACTTTTTTATGTAGCACTCACCCGTGCCGAAAAGTATTTACAAATTTCTTACAGCAGTTTTAAAGACGATGGTAAAGCCCTTGAACCAAGTATGTTTATTGCCGAAATTCAAGAACAATATGCATTACCCAATCAAACTAAAGTATTAACACCTGAGCAAAAAGAAGCTTTTGAATTGTTGATTTTAGAAGGAGTACAAATGCCTGAAATAGATCATGCAGAAGCCGATTTAATTACTCGTTTATTGGAAAAATTCACCATGAATGTAACGGCATTAAATAACTATTTAAAATGTCCTTTAAATTTTTATTACAATAACTTAATTCGTGTTCCATCTGGTAAAAATGAAGCTACTGTTTTTGGTAGTGCAGTGCATCATGCATTGCAAAAATTATTTGAGAAAATGCAAGTAAGTGATCAAAAATCTTTCCCATCCATCGATATTTTTATACAAGATTTTGATTGGTACATGAAACGCAATAGAGAGCATTTTACCAAAGAACAGTTTAACAGAAGAATGGAATATGGTGCCGAAGTGTTGAAGAATTACTATGCTACTTACATTCATCAATTCAATAAAATTGTAGCAATTGAAAGAAACATAAAAAATGTAACGGTAAACAATGTTCCTTTAAAAGGTAAACTAGATAAACTAGAATTCGATGGCAAAGCAGTTAATGTAGTAGATTATAAAAGTGGTAATTACGATAAAGCAAAAGATAAAATGAAAGGCCCCAATGATAAAGAACCCAATGGTGGCGATTATTGGCGACAAGCAGTGTTTTATAAAATTTTGGTAGATAATTATGATCAAAAAGATTGGCAAGTAGTGAGTACAGAATTCGATTTTATTGAACCTGATGATAAGAAAGTGTACCACAAAGAAAAAATACTCATCACCCCGCCCGACATTGAAACAGTAAAACAACAAATTACCAATACTTGGCAAAAAATTCAAAATAGAGAATTTTATACCGGCTGCGGAAAAGAAGATTGCCATTGGTGCAACTTTGTGAAAAATAATGAACTGGCAATTGAGTTACACACATTAAACGAACAAGATGAACATTCAATTTAAGTATTCATTAGTATACATAACCAATCAAAGCATTTATGTTTGCATCTGTTGAGTATTGAACATTGAAAATTGAGTATTGAACATTCATGAAAAAGACAGTTACTACAATTATAACTTTTGGCCTCTTTATTTTTTTTTATATAGGGCAAACAGGTTGTGCAAATATTATTCCTCCAGGTGGTGGACCAAGAGATAGTTTACCTCCAGTATTGGTAAATGCTATTCCTAACGATTCTTCATTGAATGTTCAAAACAACAAAATTGTTTTAACTTTTAATGAGTATGTAGAAGTAAAAGACATCACACAAAATTTAATTGTATCCCCATTGCCCAAAAATGCTCCTAATGTAGAGCATAAATTGAAAACAATTACCATTAAACTAAAAGATAGTTTAGAACCCAATACAACCTATACACTCGATTTTGGCAACAGTATTCAAGATATTAACGAAGGTAATCCTGCCAAAAACTTTACCTATGTTTTTTCAACTGGTAAATCAATAGATAGCAATAGTTTAACTGGCAAAGTAATGATTGCCGAAACGGGTTTAATTGATACCACTTTGATTGCTGTACTGCATAAAAATTTAGATGATACTGCTGTGTTAAAGCAACGTCCAAAATACATAGCTAAAATAAAAGGCAATGGCAATTTCAATTTTGCAAATTTACCAACAGGCAATTTCAACTTGTTTGTAATGGATAATAGTTATAGCAAAAAATACGATGATAGTACACAACTTTTTGCCTTTTACGATTCAGTGATAACCATTGGTTCAACGAAAAATGCTCCCACTTTATATGCTTTTCAAGAAGCAAAAAAAATTACAAATACGCCAAGTACAACCAAAGCCCCTTCTACCCAAAAAGAAAAACAATTAAAGTATACCAACAGTTTAGAAAATGATCGACAAGATATTTTAGATACTACATTAACCCTAACTTTTAACAGAAAAATTAAATCGTTCGATGCGTCTAAAATAAAATTATTAGATACCAATTATAAACCTGTGAACGATTATAGAATTGACATAGATAGCTCAAAACAAGCTTTATTCATTTATAAAAAGTGGAAAGAAAAATCGGTGTTCAATTTAATCATTCAAAAAGATGCATTGATAGATACCACCAACGCTACACTTGCTAAAAGTGATACCCTAAAATTTAAAACAAAAAATGAAGTGGATTATGGCAGTGTAAAAATTAGATTCAACAATTTAGATACTACTAAACATCCTGTTTTATTAATTTTTAAAGAAGGGAAATTATTTGAATCTATAAAAATCACCCAACGAGATATTGTAAAAAAATTATACTATACTGGTGAATATGAGTTAAAAATATTGATAGATAAAAACAACAATGGCATTTGGGATACAGGTAATTACAAACAAAAAAAACAACCCGAAGTAGTTCGCCAACTCGATAAAAAATTATCCGTAAGAGCCAATTGGGATAATGAAACGGATATTATATTGTAAAAAATAGAACGCAGATTAAAAAGATTGAAAGGATAAAAACAGATTTTTAAATACTCAGAAAGTAAAGAATATTTGGAAACCTTTAACCTATCCCCCCTACTCTCCCACTTACTACTTACAACTTATAACCCTTAACCTATAATTCCCCATTTACTACTCACTACTTACCACCTATAACCTATAACTTATAACTCAAAAACAATAACTCCCCCACCTTAAACCCTAAACCTTAAACCTTACTCCTTCCTCCTTCCACTATCTTTGCCCAATGCAACTTCCATCAAGATTACTTGAAAATGCTGTAAATGAATTTGCCAAACTGCCTGGTGTTGGTAAAAAAACAGCTTTACGTTTAGTATTGCACTTACTAAAAAAAGAAGTGAATGAAGTACAACATTTTGGCGATACCATAACAAAAATGCGTAACGAAATTCAGTTTTGCAGTCGTTGTCATAATATCAGCGATGGTCCTATTTGCAGCATTTGCAAAACAGCTTCACGCAAGCAAAACATGATTTGCGTAGTAGAAAATATTCGTGATGTAATTGCCATAGAAAGTACGCAACAATTCAATGGCACCTATCATGTTTTAGGTGGCATTATTTCACCATTAGATGGTGTTGGTCCAGATCAATTAAATATTTCAACCCTTATTCAAAGAATAGAACAAGAACACACCGAAGAACTCATTTTTGCCCTTTCGCCCAATATTCAGGGAGATACAACCATCTATTATATTCAAAAAAAAATCACTCAACCCAATTGTAAAATAACCACAATAGCCCGTGGCATTGCCTTTGGAGGCGAATTAGAGTATGCCGATGAAATGACTTTAGCTAGAAGTTTAGCCAATAGATTACCTGTTCAACAATACGTGAAATAACAAGATTTCCGTTTCTCAAAAATTTCAATGTAGTAAATGCACAACCTTTTTGTGCATCAATGGTTACATTTATTGAACAAAATATTAAACGATGTTAGAAATAATAAAAGAGTTACCACTTATGATTGCCATCATTTTAATTGCATGGCTAACAATAGTAGTGTTAACATTGAAAGATGTTTTTAAAAGAACCGATATCAATAATTCAGCTAAAATTATTTGGGTTGTGGTAGGCTTAATTCCATTAGTTGGATTACTCACTTACGGATTCATTAATTATAAAAGAACTAAGAGCATTTTAATAGGTACCATTTTAGCAACCATTATTTCTGCAACGGCTTTTTGGTACTTTGCCATTTACGAGCAAGAAAAAAACAGAACCGATGTAACCAACAAACAAGCAATTACCAAAACAGCCACTCAATTTGTACAAGAATTTTTAAACAATGAAGATGCGGCCAACAAAAAATATTTACAAAAAGATAGCAGCATCATAGAAATTAGTGGTGAAGTAGAAAAATTAGAATCCGATGAAATGGGAACGGTGATTTATTTAAAAACCAATATCGAGGGAACCATTGTTTCATGCAGATTACAAGATAAAGTAACGGTTCAAAACGGCAGTACTATTACTGTTAAAGGAATATTCACAGGTTTTATTATGGGTCAAATTCAACTGAGTGAATGTAAATTAATTACAGCTCAAACTAATTCAACCACAACTAGTACAATCACAGCCAAACCAACTTCTACCGATACTGCTGTTACTGCACAACCAATTACAAAAGACACCACAAAAGCAACAGCTGTTGTAGCAAAAAATTACACAAGTAGTAAAGGACAAATTAATTTTTTTTCAAAAACCCCTGCCGAAGATATTCAAGCTACCAACACTCAAATAGTGAGTAAAATTTCTGCAAAAGGAGCAATAGAATTTGCTGCACTCATTAAAGGTTTTCGTTTCGAAAACGAGTTAATGCAAAAGCATTTTAATGAAGTAGGTTACCTCCATAGCGATAAATATCCTAAAAGCGAATTCAAAGGAAACATCACCAACTTTAGTACAATCAATTTAACCAAAGATGGCACTTACAAAGCCACAACAACAGGTAACTTAACCTTACATGGTGTAACAAAGCCCATTACAGCAGCAGGAACTATAACAGTAAAAAATGGAAAATTGCAGTTAAGTAGTTTATTCAAACTTCGTGTGCAAGATTTTAATGTAGATGGCAGCGATGTTGCTGAACAATTAGACATAACTGTAACAGCCGAGTATCAGTAAAATCATACTACTATATACAAATTTTTCTATAGCCGAAACTATGTATAGTTCGGCTTTTTACTTTACATTTGCAACCGCAGGCAGATTTGTTTATTGTTCAGCCTGCAAAGCCCAAGCATTCAGCTTAAGCAAAATGTTGAAGGAAAAACTGAACTAATAAACGAAAACACTTCTGTACAACTCCACAAATTGTTTCTCGTAATTAGTAAGGTTCAAAGCAACTACATAATGAAAAATATTATGTAACCAGCTCAAGTACTACTATGTAGCACCTGTTGCGTCGCACTCTTCAACGTTTATAACAATATTCAACAAAGTAAAATTCATTAACCCCGACAGCCGTTTTTAACGCTGTCGGCGGTTTAACTAAATAAAAAAATCATACCGATAAAGGTTTTAAACCTAATCGGCGGTTAATTAAAAAGAATAAATATGTCAACCATTCAACAAGAACTCAATAAAAGAATACTCATAATAGATGGAGCCATGGGCACCATGATTCAACGCCATAAATTACAAGAAGAAGATTATCGTGGCGAACAATTTGCCAATTGGCCTAGCGATGTAAAAGGCAATAATGATTTACTGAGCATCACCCAACCCGAAATTATCATTGGCATTCACCAACAATATTTAGAAGCAGGAGCCGATATCATTGAAACCAACACCTTTAGTGCAACCACTATTGCCATGGCCGATTATGACATGCAAGCATTGGCATATGAACTCAACGTTGCATCGGCTCAATGTGCAAGAAAAGCCATTGAACGCTACAATGCAGCAACAGGCAATACTGTTCCTAAGTTTGTAGCAGGTGCAATTGGTCCATTGAATAAAACATTATCCTTATCGCCCGATGTAAATAATCCAGGCTTTAGAGCAGTAACTTTTGATGAAGTGGTTACTGCTTACACCGAACAAATTAAAGGACTCATTGATGGTGGTGTAGATGTGATTTTAATTGAAACCATCTTTGATACATTAAATGCAAAGGCTGCCATTTTTGCCTGTAAGCAATATTTTAGAAACAATAATGTTGAGCTACCAATAATGATTAGTGGCACTATTACTGACGCAAGTGGACGAACATTAAGTGGACAAACACTCGAAGCTTTTTATACATCTGTTGCTCATGCCAATCCATTGAGTGTGGGTTTAAATTGTGCATTAGGAGCACAAGAAATGAGAAGTCATATTGAAGAATTATCTGGTATTGCAGCTTGCTATGTTTCATCATACCCCAACGCAGGTTTACCCAATGCCATGGGAGAATATGATGAAGCACCCGAACAAACAGCCTGCTTCTTAGAAGATTGGGCAAAAAATGGTTGGGTAAATATTGTAGGTGGTTGCTGTGGCACAACGCCAGATCATATAAAACACATTGCACAGCATGTGAAAAACGTAGAACCAAGAAAGTTACCTGTGTTGGAAAAGGAGTTAATTTAATGCTGAACCACCAAGACACGAAGGCACAAAGAATCACAAAGCTATGTATCAAAGACTTTCAGATAAAGAGGAATAGATAGCTAAGCAAATTGTTGATATTGCTATCAATATTCATAAGCAATTAGGACCAGGTTTATTAGAAAGTGTTTATGCAAAATGTTTTTATTATGAACTTACAAATCGTGATATTAGTTATGAAAGAGAAAAAGCAGTACCCATTATATTCAATAATTTAAAAGTTGATGATGGGTTAAGACTTGACTGCTTAGTGGAAGGATTGGTAATTATTGAATTTAAAGCACAAGAGAACTATCATCCTGTTTGGGAAGCACAAATAATGAGTTATTTGAAATTAACAAATAACCGATTGGGCTTTTTAATAAACTTTCATGTGCCGTTAATGAAAGATGGTATAAAACGAATTATTTTATAAAACTTAGTGCCACTTTGTGCCTTCGTGCCTTGGTGGTTCAACTTTAAAACATGAGTACAACTATAAAACCTTACTTACGCTTATCAGGATTAGAACCTTTAATTGTTCGTCCGGAAACAAATTTTATCAATGTTGGTGAGCGTACCAATGTTACAGGCAGCAAAAAATTTGCTCGATTGATTTTAAACAATCAATACGAAGAAGCATTATCTGTTGCCCGACAACAAGTAGAAAGTGGAGCACAAGTATTAGACGTAAACATGGATGATGCTTTGCTAGATGGTGTACAAGCCATGACTACTTTTTTAAACTTGGTACAAAGTGAACCAGATATTGCCAAAATTCCTATCATGATTGATAGTTCTAAGTTTGAAATTATTCAAGCCGGACTAAAATGTGTGCAAGGAAAATGTATTGTAAACTCTATCTCTTTAAAAGAAGGCGAAGCCAAGTTTATTGAGCAAGCATTTATTTGTAAAGATTTTGGAGCAGCAGTAATTGTAATGGCATTTGATGAACAAGGTCAAGCCGATACCAAAGATAGAAAAATAGAAATTTGCCACAGAGCATATAAAATATTGGTTGAACAAGTTGGATTTGAACCACAAGATATCATCTTCGACCCCAACATTTTTGCTGTAGCTACAGGTATTGAAGAACATAGCAATTATGCAGTAGATTTTATTGAAGCTACTAGAGAAATCAAACGTTTAATGCCTTTAACCAAAGTAAGTGGTGGCGTAAGTAATGTGTCTTTCTCGTTTAGAGGAAATGATCATGTAAGAGAAGCAATTCACTCTGTTTTCTTATATCATGCCATTAAAGCTGGTATGGATATGGGCATTGTAAATGCTGGTCAACTGGTAGTGTACGATGAGATAGAACCCACTTTACGTCAGCTTTGTGAAGATGTTTTATTGAATAAAAACAACGCCAATAATGAAGCTACCGAAGCTTTAATTCTTCATGCCGAAAAAGTAAAAGCCAAAGGAAAAGTTGAAGTAAAAGATGAAGCATGGAGAAATACAAGTGTTGAAGAACGTTTAAAACATGCATTGGTAAATGGTATAACAGAATATATTGATGCCGATACCGAAGAAGCTCGTCAAAAATATCCAACACCATTAGAAGTAATTGAAGGCCCTTTAATGGCAGGCATGAATGTAGTAGGCGATTTATTTGGTGCTGGTAAAATGTTTTTGCCACAGGTTGTAAAAAGTGCAAGGGTAATGAAGAAAAGTGTGGCTGTACTTACTCCTTTTATTGAAGCAGAAAAAGAGGAACGTAAACAAGCACATTTAGCTGCTGGAACAGAAAATAAAGAAGCTGCTGGCAATGCAAAAATTTTATTAGCCACCGTTAAAGGCGATGTACATGATATTGGTAAAAACATTGTAGGTGTTGTATTGGGTTGTAATGGTTATGATATAGTTGACTTAGGCGTTATGGTGCCAGCAGATAAAATTTTAGATGCTGCACAAAAAGAAAATGCCGACATTATTGGTTTAAGTGGACTAATTACTCCTTCATTAGATGAGATGGTGCACATTGCTAAAGAAATGAAACGCCGTGGTATGAAGCAACCCTTATTAATTGGTGGTGCAACAACCAGTCGTATGCATACATCTGTAAAAATTGCCCCTGAATATGAACATGGTGTAATTCATGTGTTAGATGCAAGTAGAAGTGTTACTGTTGCAGGTTCTTTGTTAAGCAAAGATCAAAAAGAAGATTTCCTAAAAGGAATCAATACAGAATATGCAAAACTGAAAGAAAGCTTCGATAATAAAAAAGTAGTAAAAAATTATTTGAGTTATGAGGCTGCCACTCAAAAAAAAGTAGAAATTGATTGGAGCAATTTCACTCCTGTACAACCAACATTTACTGGCACAAAAGTGTTTGATAATTTTGATGTAAGTGTATTAAGGAAGTATATTGACTGGAAGCCTTTCTTTATTGCATGGGAAATGCATGGCAATTTTCCTGAAATTTTAACTGATGAAATTGTAGGTAAAGAAGCCACTAAATTATATAATGACGCAAATCTGTTGTTAGATAAAATTATTGCCGAAAATTGGTTAACGCCAAAAGGCACCATTGGTTTTTGGAAAGCCAATACAACACAACCCGATGAAGTAACAGTATATGATGATGCAGGAACTGAAAAAACTAAATTGCAGTTCTTACGTCAGCAAATACAAAAAGCTCCAGGACAACCTAATTTATCTTTAGCAGATTTTATAAAACCGTCAACAGTCAATAGTCAACAGTCGACAGATTTTATTGGAGCATTTGTAGTAACCATTCATGGCATTGAACCACATATTAAAAACTTTGAAGCCAACTACGATGATTACAATAAAATTATGCTACAAGCATTAGCAGATAGATTAGCAGAGGCTTTTGCTGAAGCTTTACATGAACAAACTAGAAAAGAGTTTTGGGGCTATGCAACCAATGAACATTTAAGCAACGAAGAGTTAATTAAAGAAAAATATTTAGGTATTCGTCCGGCACCAGGTTATCCTGCTTGTCCAGATCACACAGAAAAATACAAATTATTTGATTTGCTAAATGCTACCGAAACTATTGGAGTTGGTTTAACAGAATCGCTAGCAATGTATCCTGCATCATCGGTAAGTGGTTGGTATTTTGCACATCCACAAAGCCAATATTTTGGGGTAGGAAAAATTCAGAAAGATCAGTTAGAACATTATGCTAAAAGAAAAGGCATGAGCATAGAATTGGCTGAAAAATGGTTAAGTAGTAATATGGAATAGTAACTCATTCATACACACAAAAAATCCTGCTAATAAAAATTAGCAGGATTTTTTATTATGAAAGGCTTTATTAAAATCCTTTTTTAGCAACACCATCGGCAATTGCTTGTAAAGCTTTTGCTTCGCCTAAAATAGCAGCCATTTTATTGCCTTTACCATCGTGCCCAGCAGCCATATAACCACCTCTAGCAGTTTTAGTAATTACTGCATCTTGCATTGGAACATTCTTTTCTTTTGTTTTAAGGCAATATGCTTTAATCATTTTACTTGTGTCCATAATTGTTGAATTTTTGGGATTAGTAATAAATTTTTGGTTAGTAAGTTGCACAATCTAATGTTTTTTAACCGAAAATGAAAACATGGTGAATAAGTAAGCATTTTTTGTGAATGAATAGTTAGCTCACTATGCACAGTATTTTGAGATTGTAGCAATAAAAAAGGGATTGATTTAAAAAATCAATCCCTTTACCATATTAATGAAACCTATTCAAATAAGCATTATACATCTATTCTTGCATACTTAGCATGGCTTTCAATAAACTCTCTTCTTGGTGCAACTTCATCACCCATTAGCATACTAAATACTCTATCTGCTTCTGCTGCACTTTCTATAGTTACACGTTTTAAAATTCTACGAGCAGGATCCATGGTGGTTTCCCATAATTGTTCAGCATTCATTTCACCCAAACCTTTATATCGCTGCATAGTAACACTATCTTCTTTTCCACCAGCACCTAACTTAACAATTAATGATTTACGTTGCTCCTCATTATAAGCATATTCTGCTTCTTTACCTCTTTTAACCAAGTACAAAGGAGGTTGTGCCAAGTATACATAACCTTGTTCTACCATTTCCTTCATATAACGGAAAATAAAAGTTAGAATTAACGTTGCAATATGACTTCCGTCAACATCGGCATCGGTCATGATAATTAACTTATGATAACGAAGTTTTACTAAGTTCAATGCTTTAGGGTCTTCAGGAGTACCAACTGTAACGCCTAAAGCCGTGTACATATTTCTAATTTCCTCATTCTCATAAATCTTATGTTCCATTGCTTTTTCTACGTTCAAGATTTTACCACGTAATGGTAAAATTGCTTGATAGCTTCTATCTCGGCCTTGTTTAGCAGTACCACCAGCCGAGTCTCCTTCTACTAAATACAACTCACATTTTTCTGGATCACGTTCACTACAATCGGCCAATTTACCTGGCAATCCACCGCCACTCATTACAGTTTTACGCTGTACCAATTCTCTAGCTTTTTTAGCTGCAACTCTTGCTTGTGCAGCTAAAATAATTTTGCTAATAACATTCTTGGCTTCTTTTGGGTTTTCTTCTAAATAGGCTTGCAATGCTTTACCAACTGTTGTTTGTACAGTACCTGCAACATCGCTATTACCCAATTTGGTTTTTGTTTGACCTTCAAATTGTGGTTCAGGAACTTTTACAGATATAATAGCACTCAATCCTTCTCTAAAATCATCTCCTTCAACTTCAACTTTTGCTTTTTCAAACAATCCTTCTTTATCGCCATAGCTTTTAAATACACGAGTTAATGCTTGTCTAAATCCTGTAACATGTGTACCACCTTCAATGGTATTAATGTTATTTACATAACTAAAAATGTGTTCTTTAAAATCGTCATTATACGTCATGGCAACTTCTACAGCCACGTTGCTTGTTTCATCATGACCTTCAAAGTACAATGTGGTACCAATTAACGGTGTTCTGTTACTAGCTTTATCTAGCATTTCAACAAACTCTACAATTCCACCTTCACTGTAGAAGTTTTTAGTGTAAGTAGTTCCATCATCATTCAACTCTCTTAAATCGTTTAATGTAATGTTGATTTTTCTATTCAAGAAAGCCAATTCTCTTAATCTGCCTTCTAAAATTTCTCTTTTATAGACTGTTTCTTGAAAAATACTAGCATCTGGCCAAAAATGAACTTTTGTTCCAGTAATATCACTTGTTCCAGCTTCTCTTACGGCATATTGAGGTACCCCAATTTTATATTCTTGCTCAAATATTTTGCCTTCTCTGTGTACGGTTACAATCAATTTGGTACTTAATGCGTTCACACAACTTACACCCACACCATGCAAACCACCAGATACTTTATATGAACCTTTATCAAACTTACCACCTGCATGTAATACAGTCATTACTACTTCTAATGCACTTCGCTTTTCTTTGGTATGCATGGCTGTTGGAATACCACGACCATCATCCTGAACACTAATGCTGTTATCTTCATGAATGTTTACTGTAATGTTTTTGCAATAGCCTGCTAAAGCTTCATCTATGGAGTTATCAACCACCTCGTACACCAAATGATGTAAGCCTTTTACACCAATATCGCCAATATACATGGCAGGTCTTTTTCTTACAGCTTCCAACCCTTCTAACACCTGAATACTATCGGCCCCATAATTCTTATTTTGGGCATCGTTGCTTAATTGTTGTTCGTCGCTCATAATACTTGCTACGCTTGAATTTGATTGAAATTTTGAATGCTTGCGAAAATAAGGAAAAGCAACCGCTAAATCGTGTTAATTATGGCTTAGTTTTCCCCATTATAAAGTAGGTTTTTTAAACAAAAAATAGCGATTTTGTAACCAGCTTTTGCATTTCATGGCATCTTTTGTTGCGTCGCACACTGCAACAGCATAGCTTTGCCCAACATTTATGAATAATTACGTACATATTGGCAAAATTGTAGCCACTTTTGGAGTAGATGGAACTGTTATTTTAACCCATGCTTTGGGAAAAAAAGTGCAATTAAAAGGTATTGAAGCTGTGTTTATTGAAATGACAAAAGGCAGTCAGCTGCCTTATTTTGTTACAGAAAGTAAAGCCAAAAGTACCGATGAAATTTATGTTCAATTAGAAGGTATTCATAGCAAAGAAGCTGCCCATCGTTTTATTGGTAAACCTATTTGGTTAACAGAAGAAGATTTTAGAAAACTAGCTGGCAAACAATCGGCTATTGCCATGTTGGGTTATAGCATTATTCACAAAAAAGAAAATATTGGTGCAGTTACTGAAGTAATTGAACAACCACACCAAATTTTACTCACCATAGATTTTAAAGGCAACGAAGCTTACATTCCTTTACACGAAGAATCACTGCAAAAAATTGACCATAAAAAGAAAGAAATTCATGTGATTTTGCCTGAAGGATTATTGGAATTGTATAGCTAAGTTGAATAAGTTATAAATTGAGAAGTCTGAATGCAACTCAATCTATAACTTTTTATATTGCTCTATTGCCTTCTCAGCTTGCAAAACATGCCTTTGATTGTGTGCCACCAAAAACATAAACACATCTCCCAATTTTAATTTGATAAATGGTGCTATTGAAATAGGTACTTTAATGGCATTTAAATCTAATTGTTTGGCTTCTTCTAACAGTTGCAATAATTGTTCTTGCTGCTCAATAAACTCAGCAATTACTAAATGACTCTCAGCATTATTTTGTGGCTGATGATTTTTGGGCGATTGCATTTTTTTAGGCAAACTACCATCGGCTTTTGGCTGCATTATATTGGTAAAATAATTACCCAACCAACCACTTTTAAATGTTGCATTTGCTGCTACATTTTTTTGTTTGGCAGTAACAATTGCTTTTTTAATAGCTAGTAAATAATAATTGCCATAACTATTTAAATGCTGTAAACATTGATTGGCACTCCATTTCTCAGGAGCTACTTTATACGCAAATTGTTTATGGGGTAACATTTGCCAATTGCTTACTGCTAAGTGAATAAATTCATCGGTTTGGTGATACAGCTTGTTGAGTAATTGTGTTGTTTGATGTGTTGACATACCTTATTTTTATACTGCAAAACTGCACATGCCTTCAAAAATAAATGTTGGTAAATACCAAGATTTTTGTTGGATGTGTGCCACATCTTCAAAAGTGTGGCACACATTCAACATAGAAAGATTTCTATAAACGAACCGTACCCAACAGCTTACTAAAATTTGTTGCATCCATTCCTAAATAAGAAGCTAAATATTTATGTGGAATTAATCTTAATACATGCGGACTTCTATGTAATAAAGCTTTAAATCTTTCTTCGGCAGAAAAGCATTGTAATTCTATTTGACGTTCCAAAACGCCTTTTAAAGAATAGCTAGTTGCAACACGAATCATTCGTTCAAAATTGTGGTATTTGTTCATTAATTGGGCTATTTGCTGATAGCTTGTTTTTAAATAAGTTGATTTGGTTAATGTTTCAAAATGATACAAGGAGGGTGTTTGCGTTAAGAAAGAATCTGCCACACCCGAAAATGAAAATGGATACGTAAATACAATGGTTGCTTCCTGATTATTTTCTCCTACATAAAATGCTCGTTGTACACCTTCTACAATAAAGTACAAATGTTTTTCAGTTTCGCCTGCTGCTGTTAAAATAGTTTTCCTTTTGGCTTCCTTTATTTGCCAAATAGAAGCAAAATCGTTCCACTCATCATTGCTCAATAAATGAATGGGAAAAATGAATTCTTTTAAACGTTCAATAGCTGTTTCTATTTGCATATACTTCAAAAATAGTTTTTTATTTGTTGAAAATAGAACAGAACCTTGAAGGGAGTCCTTCGACTTAGCTCAGGATAAGCTTGCCATTAAGGCAGATAGTAGTAATACAGCTTGTACCATAAATCTTTTCTACCTTAGCAAACAAATGAATGAACCTCAACGCTATATTGCTCACTTAGATTTAGACTCTTTTTTTGTAAGTGTTGAAATGCTGAATAACCCCAGTTTATTGGGCAAAGCAGTGATTGTTGGTGGTACAAAAGATCGTGGTGTTGTTACTACTTGCAGCTATGAAGCTAGAAAATTTGGTGTACGTAGTGCCATGCCAATGAAACAAGCCATGCAGCTTTGTCCACATGCAATTTTAGTACAGGGAACAAGAGGAGAATATAGCCGTTACAGCCGTTGGGTTACCGAAATTATTGCAGCAAAAGCTCCCTTATTTGAGAAAGCCAGTATTGATGAATTTTTTATTGACTTAACCGGAATGGATAAATTTTTTAATCCATTACAGTGGACAATAGACTTGCGTCAGCAGATTATCAACGAAACAAAACTGCCTATTTCATTTGGATTATCGAGCAATAAAATGATCAGTAAAATTGCTACCGATGAAGCTAAGCCTAATGGCTATTTATACATTCCGCCAGGAAAAGAGAAAGAATTTTTAGCTCCATTACCTGTAAATAAATTTAGTGGTGTGGGTGAACAAACTTTTTTGAAATTAAAATCAATGGGCATTCATTTAATTGGCGATATTTTAAAACATGAACAAAAGCTTTTAGAGAAAGAATTAGGTAAATGGGGTGTTGACTTGTATTTAAAAGCCCAAGGCATTTCTACCAGCATTGTTGCTCCTTATAGAGAAGCCAAAAGCATTAGTAATGAACATACGTTTCATGAAAACATAGCTGATGAGTCAACCTTGCTGCAAGAATTGGTAAAAATGACAGAAAAAGTGGCATTTGAGTTACGTCAAGATAAAAAATGGTGTGGTTGTGTTTCTATAAAAATTCGTTATCCCGATTTTGAAACCACCCAAAAACAAACCACCATTGATTATACATTTAGAGATGATGAACTTATACCAGCAGCCATTGATTTATTTCATAAACTTTGGAGAAAGAATAAGCCAGTTCGTTTGTTAGGCGTTAAAGTAAGTGAGTTAACCAATCATGCACTACAGCATAGTTTGTTTGACGATGTAGAGAAGAAAACCAACCTTTACAAAGCCATTGACTATGTGAAGAATAAATTTGGTAAAGCTTCTTTACAAAAAGCAAGAACCATAAAAAAGCCAACACAAGATTAGCGTTGGCTTTTGTTTACAAGAATTGTATTATTATTTCACAAACTGCTGTGTATATTGTTCTTTTCTATCGCCTATAACTTTTACAACATAAGCTCCTCTTGGCAATTGCTGTATAGGCATTGATTGGCTACCAAAATTTAATTTGTTAGAAATTAATAACCTTCCTTGCATATCAACAACATTTACCTGCATATTTTTTATACCAGTAAGTGTTCCAGTTTTTATAAATAAGTTGTTTTGATTTGCAGATACATATGTAATAAATCCTTTGGTATTTAAAACAGTATTTACCGTTGTGGGCACAGAAGGTACAACACTAGTATATAAACCCCTACCATGTGTAGCAACCACCAAGGTTCTATCGCTTGGGCGATATTTTACCATGTAACAACTTACATTAGCTAATCCTGTATTTTGAGGAACCCAATTGGTGTTAGAACCACTCACTGTACTGGTACACCAAACTCCAGTTTCTGTTGCTAAAATAATTCCTCCGGGTGTTGTACTACTAGTTAATGAACCATCGGCAGGTGCAAAAATGCCCCAACGTATAGGCATATCGGGTAAGTTACCTTCTATTGAAGTCCAAGTATCGCCACCATTGGTACTTTCAAAAACACTTTCAACACCATAATTGCTTACAGTTGCTAATAAATGATTTGAATTGCCCGGTTTAACATCGATACTAGAAATAAAACTTCCTGACTGAAAACCAAAAGGCACAACACTTTTAATAAGTGTAGGGGTAGTTGTATGAGCGTTTGAAATTTTTACAAAAACTGGGTTACCACTACCACTTCCTGCAATCCATAAAGTTCCACCACCTGCAACATTAGGATCTACTTTAAATGCACTAGCCTGTTGTATTAAATCGGGTAAACTTACTGTTTGGTACACTGGTGCAGTTGAACCAGCTAAACCTGTAATTAATCCATATTCACTAATTCGTGTACTTGTATACAATACATCTTTTTCATCATCATATTCAGTTGGATTGATAAAGTCACCTGAATTATCTGTACCACCTGGAACAGTTGAAAATGAAGTACCTCCATTACGAGAAAAATAATAGTTATTAAACACATAAGAAGTTACCTGAATTTGTCCATCGGTTTGATCAATATGGCAAAATGCACCATCGCCACCTGTAACTCTTGTAGTAGTGTTCATTCCAGCCTGATTAAAACGATGTGAACCATTATCTTGTGCACCAGCTAAAAAATAATTTGTGCTAGTTGGATGAAAATCGGCAGCATAAAATTGAGTGATATTATAATTGGTATTTCGTGCTAACCAAGTACCACCACCATCAGCAGAATAATAAATTCCTCCATCGTTGGTACTAATAAGTTCGGTACCAGAACCTGGATAATACATTACATTATGCATATCGGCATGTACATTATTAATAGATGCTCCACAACCATTTGCCCACTGAGAAATTTGAGCCCAAGATGTTCCAGCATTATTTGTTCTTAGCATATCAACTCCACCAACAATTAAAGTATTATCATCTGCTGCACTTACTGCTCCAATTAAATCGTACCAAGATTGACCGTTTGTAAAATCAGCACTATTTGTACCTTGATTACACCAAGTTGGTAAGGTTAATGGTGTACCCCATGACGTACCTCCATTATCAGATCTAAAAATTGCACCTATTGCATTACTTGCTCTTCTCTGACAAAGTGCATATAACACATTTGCATTGGTTGATGACATGGCTAATTCAATTCTTCTCCATGAAGTACTTGTAGTAATTCCTGGAGGTGTAATTTCTGTCCAAGTACCACTTGCACCAATGTTTGTACCATTGCTAGCTAATGATTTAAATATTCGTCCTCTATTAATATCTGCATCACTTTGTAAACCTGTTGTTGCATAAACATCGCCATTAGAAGCAATTTCTAAATCGGCTCCTCTATAATTAAATGCAGCTGAACAAGTAGTTCCACTCCCAATAACTCTACTCCATCCTAAACCATTGTCAATACTTCTAAAAACGCCGCCTGCATTACAAAATCTTGCACTTCTTGCACTTGCAAATACAATTCCTGTACTAGTTACTACAATATCTTGTACAAAATCAAAATCGCCATTGGTTCCACCATTAGCTGTTTCTGCCAATAAAAACCATGTATTACCACCATCTAAAGTTTTATAAATTCCGTTACCTCTAATTGCATCTGCATTATACCAACCTTCACCAGTACCTGCATACATGATATTGGGATTATTGGGATCTTGAGCCATTGCACTAATTGCCAAGTTGGGTAAATTATCGTTAATAGGTGTCCATGAAAAATTAGACGATTTAAAATTGGTACACTTCCAAATACCACCTCCAACACCACCAGCAAAAATGGTATTGCCCGTTGCATCTCTTCTATCAACAAAAAAAGCTCTTGTTCTACCAGCAACATTTCTTGGTCCTCGTTCTGTCCATGCTAAAGCATTGGTTCTTGTCAAAGGATTACTCATTAACGATTGTGTATATGCTTGAGCAACTGCCAACCTTTCGTATGGAACAATGCCTAATTTAGGATCTTTGGTCATTTTGGTGTTTTGTTCCATCCATTTATCCATTCCGTATTCTTGCTTGCTCATACCTTTAGGTATAAAACTTTTATCTCTTTTGAGCGGGTCTTTTTCTTCTTTACAAGAGAAAACAAAAAGCAAGCAAGCCATCCAAATAGTGTATAATCCTTTTTTCATTGATTCAATTTTGTATAATCAAAAAACAGATTGATGTTATGAAATTAATGAACGTATTTTACAGCAATTGATTTATTATTCTTTAGCATATACCATGCAAGCGTATAAAAAAGTTGAAACTGTAAAAGGTAAATTTATTGCAATAGAGTTAATATCTGTACACTTTAAGCAATAAATTTGGTTTTGCCGTACACTCAACATTTAAAATGGCAGGGTTGTTGATTTATTGATACAATAAAATAAACGAAATGCTCCACAAGTTAGTTTTTAGTTGTTTGATTGTTTTTTTGTTGGGTAATGCATTTGCTCAACCATCTGCAAACAATACACTTATTGCATATAAAAGTATCAGCAGAGGTGGTGCACCCATGTTAGATGAAAATGGGCAATCGGTAAATTCTACTAATACAACTTACTTTGTATACCTCAGTACAAATTCAACTGTTCAACCCAAAATTCAATGTATCTATATCAACCAAAAAGTATACAGATTTAAGCTAGAAAAAGTTACCGCTTTACCCATTATTAGGGTTCAAAACAATAGTAAAAAAGTATTGGTAAAAAAAACCAAACAAAAAGTTTGGCAATTGTTGATTGTTGATGAAATAGCAACCAATACCAAACAAACTACTTCTAAAAATGTATTTAAAAATGAGCTTGTGGTAATTTTCCGTTCAAAAAAAGAAATGGTGGTAAAGCAATTAGAAGAATTGGTTCCTACAGTTTATGAATAACGTTTCCGTAAATTTTCAAAATGTTATTATTTTCAAGCAGTAAATTGTGCAAAATAATACAAAGCCATATGTTAGAACCCTGGAAAACTGGTAAAGTAATTAAAATTGAACATGTAAATACTATTATAAGAAGATTTTGGATTGAAGTACTTGATACACCAACTTTCAATTTTAAGCCTGGGCAATTTGTAACCTTAGATTTACCCATTCACGAACAAAAAAATAGGCGTTGGCGTAGTTATTCTATTGCTTCGGCACCAGATAACACCAATGTTTTTGAACTAATTATTGTTTTACTTGAAGGCGGTGCAGGTACCACTTATTTATTTAACGAAGTGCATGAAGGTAGTCTGTTAACCTTCCGTGGACCTGTAGGTAAATTTACTTTACCTGATACTATTGATACCGATATTTACCTCATTTCTACAGGTACAGGCATTGCACCCTTCAGAAGTATGGCTAAATTTGTTTTAGAAAATAATATACCACATAAGCATATTCATTTTATTTTTGGATGTAGAAATTTTGCCGATGCATTGTATCAAGATGAATTAGAAGCATTGCAAAAGCAGCATTCTGGCTTTTTTTATCATCCTGTATTTTCTAGAGAAGAAGAAGTACCTACTGGTGCTTATAAAGGGTATGTGCATACAGTGTATGAACAGCTTTTACAACAAAATAAACCAAATGCACGTTTCTTTTTGTGTGGATGGAAAAATATGATTGATGAAGCTAAAGAAAGAATATTAGCTTTAGGCTACGATAAAAAGGACATACACCTTGAATTGTATGGATAAGTTTATTGCCATAAATGAAGAACGATAACTTTAAAAAAATTTGTCACTTTTTTGCAGGAATAATTTTATTACCTGTTGCTTTTAAGTTGTTTGAACAAAAGAAATTTATTTTCTGTCTAATTCTTATGGCTGCAGGATTAACCTTTATGCTTTTTGCCGCTGCCTTTGATTGGATTGAAAAATCTATTGGCAATGTTGCCAAGTTGGGTTTTTTATTAGAAAGTTTGATTTTGTTTTTTACTACTTTTTTACAATTAGATGCAGGTAAAAAAACAGCTACAATAGCGTATGGCTTTGCAGGCGTTGTATACTTTTTAATTTTTTTATACTATTTATACGGTAGAGAAAAAAGCAAACGCCATCGGCACAAACATCATCATCATTCGCATGGTAGTCATCGAAAGCATCATAAACATTCTGATGATAATGATATAACAAAAGAGGTAACCCAATAGTTACCTCTTTTTGTATTCAAACTTTTCTATAAAAACTTATAAACTGTTTAACACCAATTGTTTTACTGCATTAATTGCAATACGCTCTTGTAACATGGTATCTCTATAACGTACAGTAACCATATTATCTTCTTTTGTTTGATGATCTATTGTTACACAAAAAGGTGTACCAATGGCATCTTGCCTTCTATAACGTTTGCCAATAGCATCTTTTTCTTCGTAATAGCATTTAAAATGTGGCTTACAATCATCTAATAATTGTTTAGCAATTTCTGGCAATCCATCTTTTTTTAACAATGGTAAAATAGCTAGTTTAATAGGAGCTAGTTTTGTAGGAATTCTTAAAACTGTTCTACTATCGGTGGTGCCATCTTCTTTATTGATTGTTTCTTCATCGTAAGCATTAGATAATACCAACAAAAACATTCTATCTAAACCAATAGAAGTTTCTACCACATAAGGCACATAGTTACCATAAGGTTTTCCTGTTTCAGGGTTTACGTCATTATCAAAATATTGTTGCTTCTTTTTGCTAAAGGTTTGATGTTGGGTTAAATCAAAATCACTTCTACTATGTATCCCTTCTACTTCTTTAAACCCAATTGGAAATTCAAATTCAATATCACAAGCTTCTTTAGCGTAATGTGCTAGTTTAACATGATCGTGATAACGGTATTTTTCAGCAGGCAAACCCAAACTCAAATGCCATTTTAATCTTTCTTCTTTCCAGTATTGATACCACTCTCCTTCAGTACCAGGACGAACAAAAAATTGCATTTCCATTTGTTCAAATTCTCTCATTCTAAAAATGAACTGACGAGCAACAATTTCATTTCTAAATGCTTTACCAGTTTGTGCAATACCAAAAGGTATTTTCATTCTGGCTGTTTTTTGCACATTCAAAAAGTTTACAAAAATACCTTGTGCAGTTTCTGGACGTAAGTACACTTTATTATCATCTGGATTATCGCTGCTAATTGCACCAAACTCAGTAGAAAACATCAAATTAAATTGACGAATATCTGTCCAATTGCTTGTGCCACTTACACTACAAGTAATGTTATTTTCATCTATTAAATTTTTTAGGCCAGCAAAATCTTCTGATGCTAATAATTCATCCATTGTTTTCAGTAAAGCAAACTCCTCTTCTTTCTTGCCTTCGGTTGCTAATTGATCTGCTTTGGCTTCAATTAAATGATCTACTCTATAACGTTTGTTGCTATCCTTATTGTCAATCATCGGATCACTAAAATTGTCAACATGACCACTAGCTTTCCAAGTTGTAGGATGCATGAAGATGGCAGCATCTATTCCCACAATGTTTTCATGCATTTGGGTCATACTTTTCCACCAATAATCACGAATGTTTTTTTTCAATTCGCTACCATAAGGACCATAATCGTACACAGCACTTAAGCCATCGTAAATTTCACTTGATGGAAATACAAAGCCATATTCTTTGGCGTGAGAAATAATTTGTTGAAACTTATTGTCTTGTTGAATGCTCATAATGCCGCAAACCTAATGAAAAACAATAAAATATGTTGCATGTAAACATGAAGATTAATAGCAAGAGAAGAAAAAGCTAGGATTGAAATCTATTAAAAACAAAAAAATCAATTTAATAAGTAAATTGATTGTAGATTATACTTTTATGCGATTCTTATTTTGTTGCTTTGATGCCCCTCTAAATCGCTAATTTTTTGCTGAAGTTTTTCGTTTTGAACTTCGAGTTTTAATATTCTAGAATGGCTTTTTGCAATTTCACTTTGATATTCTTTTACTTTCATTTTCCATTGTGCAGCAAAAAACAATTTAAATGTAATTGCCATAATTACAATAAAAATAGCTATTCCTGCAATGTATATGATTGGCTGAGCTAATAGAATGGTCATAAAATATTGGTTTCCTTGGATTGGGGAAATGAAGACATTACAACCTAATAAACGGCTATTGTAGTTTTTTATTGCTTTTGTGGCGGTCTTTGTCTCTAATATTCTTTTTATCAAAGTTTTTTTCTAAAGCATCGGTTAAATTAACGCCTGTTTGATTGGCTAGGCAAATGAGTACCCATAATACGTCGGCCATTTCATCGGCCAATTCTTTGTTTTGGTCGCTTTCTTTAAAAGATTGCTCTCCATACTTTCTTACCATTAACCTTGATAGTTCACCCACTTCTTCCATTAAAATACCCAAATTGGTGAGTTCATTAAAATATCTTACGCCAACAGTTTTTATCCATTGATCTACTTGTGTTTGTGCTTGTTCTATGGTCATGATTGTATTATTTTAATACACGAATATGCTTAATTCGTTACAAAACTACTCTTTTCCATGTAAGAGATTTTTCTCCAAAATTGATTATGATACCCAATTTTGAGCTTGAAACATTTAAGTAGCTTATCGTTTGTGTAACATGAGCATCAATTATTGCAGTAGCTGATTTTACCTCTATAATTATGGACTCGTATACTAAAAAATCTGCTACATAAGGATTACTTAGAGGTTTGTCTTTATAATAAACTTGATACCTTTTTTCTCTTTTAAATGGAATATTATTTTCTCTAAACTCTATCTCCATTGCATCTTTATAATTAATCTCTTTCAAACCCATACCAAGTGTTTTATGAATTTCCATACAAACTCCAACAACTTTAAAAGACTCTTCTTTAAAAATAATTTCAGCCATAAAGTAAGTTTTTGTAAATCCAACAATTCGTGTAATTCGTATAATTCGTGTTATAAAAACTTTCTTAATCTACTCCCTATTCTTACTATCTATCACTATTGTTACTGGTCCATCGTTTAATAAACTCACTTTCATATCGGCTCCAAAAATGCCTGTTTGAATGTTCTTTTGTAGCTCTTTTTCTAACTGTGCTATCGCTTGTTCATACAATGGAATGGCAACACTGGGCTTACTTGCTTTTATATAAGAAGGCCTCTTGCCTTTTTTGGTAGATGCATGTAACGTAAACTGACTAATCAATAAAACTTCACCTCCTACATCTAACAAGCTTTTATTCATTACTCCTTGTTCATCATTAAAAATTCTAAGATTTACAATTTTATTGCTGAGCCATTGAATGTCTTCAAATGTATCGGCATCTTCTATGCCCAACAAAACCAATAAACCATTTGTAATACTTCCAACAATCGCATTCTCTACTTTAACAGAAGCTTGTGTTACACGTTGTATCACTACTCTCATAAATTAGATTTAATTTTATGGCATGAAGATAGATATTACCAAAGAAATTGATTTTAAAACTGCAAGAAGTGGTGGCAGTGGCGGACAAAATGTAAACAAAGTAGAAACAATGGTTGAAGGTAGATGGCATATTGAAAATTCTATTATTGCTACTGCCGAACAAAAAATATTAATTGCCGAAAAATTAAGTAATAGAATAACAGCCGATGGAAATTTATTGGTAAAATCTCAGGAGGCAAGAACACAAATAAGCAACAAAGCCATTGTACTACAAAAGATGAATGAGTTGGTGAATGCTGCATTACACAAAAAGAAAAGCCGTATTGCAACAAAAATTCCAAAAGCTGTTGTTGAAAAAAGAATTGAAGGCAAAAAAATAAAATCGATACACAAGGCAGGTAGAAAGAAAATAAAAATGGGAGATTATTAAATGAAAAATCAACTACTGAAATGGTTATTCATTGTTGCAAGTGGCTTTACGTCGTGTACCATTATTGCACAAAGTAATCTTACAATAGAGTTTAAACATGTTGTTGGAAAACAACCTTTAATTTTATTTGATTCTTTGTACACCAATAATTTCAACGAACCTTTTGTGGTAAACAAATTGAAGTATTATATTTCGAACATTACTATATATAACAATCAAATCAAAACAGTAAAAAACGGTTATTATTTAGTTGATGCAAGTAATATCAATACTCACTTCATAAATTTAAATACATCTACAAAACATATTGATGCCATTGAATTTACCATTGGCGTGGATAGTTTAAAAAATACAGAAGGTGTACAAACTGGAGCATTAGATCCTATGAATGGTATGTTTTGGACCTGGAATAGTGGTTACATTTTTGCAAAACTAGAAGGACAAAGCGATTCGTCTAAAGCAGCTTCTAACTATTTTACCTATCATATTGGTGGATATAAAAAAAATGAAAGTGCATTGCAAACTATTTATTTAAAAATCAATCAATCAATAACAAATACCAGAAAAATTATAATTGATGTTGATGTTTTAAAATGGTTTGATGGAGCAACACCTCTACGTATTGCAGAAACTCAAATTTGTCATCAACCGGGTAAATTGGCTCAACAAATTGCTAAAAATTACGCCTCTATGTTTAGTATTGCTGCTTTAGAAGAATGAAAATCTTTTCAACCATATTAATACTCATTGGATTTGCCTTTATTGGTGCAAGTTTTATTGTGATAGCCAAACATAAAACTACACCATTAAAATTTATTGTTCCAAAAGGTTGGCCAAAGCCTGAATATAATTTTAAGAAGAATCCTTTAACTGTAGAGGGTTTTGAATTAGGCAAAAAATTATTTTATGATGAACGTTTAAGTAAAGATAGTACCATTAGTTGTGGCAGCTGTCATCAACAGTTTGGTGCGTTTGCAACGTACGACCATAATTTAAGTCATGGTTTTAATAATAGTTTAACCAACCGAAATGCACCTGCATTACAAAATTTAGCGTGGCAAAAAGAGTTTATGTTAGATGGAGGTATTAACCATCTTGACGTACAGCCACTAGCACCCATTACTGCTGAAAATGAAATGGCTGAAACCATTGAACATGTGATTTATAAAATACAAAAAGATACTGGATATAGAAGAATGTACAAGGCAGCTTTTGGAGATGAAACGGTAAACACACAACGAACCATGAAAGCCTTAAGCCAGTTTATGCTCATGTTGGTAAGTAGCAATAGCAAGTACGATAGAGTACAACGTGGCGAAGACAGTTTTAATCTACCGCAACGTTTAGGCTATGAAATTTTTCTGCAAAAATGTGTGAGTTGCCACAAGCCTCCTTTTTTTACAGATTTTACTTATCGTAATAATGGTATGCCATTAGATAAAACATTGAATGATGTTGGTAGAATGCTCATTACTAGAAATGCCAATGATTCACTCAAATTCAGGGTTCCTTCTTTACGTAATGTAATGCTTACTTTTCCGTATGGACATGATGGTCGTTTTTTTGGGTTGAGCAATGTATTTGATCATTATAGAACTAAAATGCAACCTATAGCAACTACAGATAGTTTATTAAAAAATAAATTGTATTTATCGAATTTTCAAATTGGGCAGCTTACTGCTTTTTTGTACACTTTAACCGATTCTAGTTTTATTAAAAACCCTTTATTTGCTCCGCCAGGTGTTTATACAACACCATTCATTCATAACCATTAAGTTTATAAGCAAAGCAATGAGTGTTGAACCACAGAGTTGCTGAGTTAAGGAGTTACACGAAGTATTTATATTGTTTGAAGTTTATAAACAATCTCTGTTTTTTTCTTTAAGCCTTCTATTTCACCATGGTAAATAATTGCTTCATTGTATTCGGTTATCATTAAAAAATCTATCCCTACTTTTGAGCAAATTAAATTAGCAGATTGAGTAAGATTAAAAAACTGGCAAATCAAACTTTATGGTATGGAGGAAGCTCTATCGCAGCCAAGTTTATTAATAACTTGCTTACTCCCTATTTAACTTATACTGCTGCAGTAAAAGTGAGCGATTTTGGTAATATGGGTTTGGTATATTCTGCCATCCCAATTTTTAATGTATTGTTTACCTATGGTTTCGAAACTGCTTATTTCCGTTTTTCCTCTAAAGAAGAAAACAAAGACACTATTTATAGCACATCGGCTATTTCCATTTTTATTTCTACTATTGTTTTTACTTCTATCTTATGGTTCAATCAAGGTTTGTTTATTAAAGCAACCGGACTTAACGATTTACCACAACTCATTCAAATAAGTATTTTCATTATTGCTTTCGATGCTTTAAATAAAATTCCCTTTGCACGTTTACGTCAACAAGGTAGGCCCAAAATGTTTGCACTGGTAAATGTGGGTGGTATTTTTGTTAATGTATTTTTCACTTGGTTTTTTATTAGTTATTGTGCAACGCATTTGCACCAAAATACCAACAGTTGGATTGGCAGTTTTTATAATCCAAACACCAACCCTATTGTATATGTTTTAATAGCCAATTTGTTGCAATCGCTGTTCACATTGGTGCTTTTATCAAAAGAATTATTGGCTATTAATTTAAAATTCAGCACCCGATTGTGGAAACAAATGATAGTCTATTCCCTGCCATTACTCTTGGCAGGTTTTGGTGGTGTAATTAATGAAACACTTGATAGACAAATGCTTCGTTGGTGGTTGCCTGGAGAAAATACATTCAGGATTGAGCAAGTAGGTATTTACAATGCCTGTTATAAATTATCTATTTTAATTACCCTTTTTGTTACAGCATTTAAAATGGGTGCCGAACCATTTTTCTTTAAACAAGCAGAGCAGGATAACCCACAAAAAATTTATGCTCGTGTAATGAAATTTTTTGTAATTGCCATTTCTATGATGTTTTTAGCAGTTACTTTATTTATGCCAATATGGAAATATTTTATTGGTCCACGTTATTGGCAAGGTCTTTCAGTAGTACCAATATTGCTTTTAGCCAATATGTTCTTAGGCATTTACTACAACTTAAGTATTTGGTATAAGTTGGGTAATAAAACTATTGCAGGTGCTTATATTACTTTAATTGGTGCAGCCATAACATTGTTGATTAATTATATTTTCATTCCGCATTATAGTTACATGGCTTGTGCATGGGCAACATTTGCTTGTTATGGAAGCATGATGGTAATTAGTTTTATTTGGGGACAAAAAGAATACCCCATTCCATATGTATGGAAAAAACTAGTTGCTTACATAGTTATTGTTGTACTTATTTTTTTATTGCACAAAGGCATTATTTATTGGTATCAACCAATGTGGTTTAGCTTACTTATTGGTACAATATTGTTTTCAATTTTTAGTTGGTTTATACTTTTGGTGGAGAAGAAGGAGTTTCAAAAATTACCCCTCATTGGAAGGTTTGTGAAGTAAAATAAAACCGCAGACGAGTCTATGAGCCGTCGTCTGGGTTAACATAATTTTTGAGAAAGATTTTGTTCAAACCCGTCAACGGTTTTCAAACTTGACGGCAGTTATAAATTGAAGCATCATTATTTATAATCGGCAATACTCAATCTATTTAAACAAAAGTCCATTTCATTTTCATCGTTGCTGCAAACAATCACTAATTTATTTGAGCAGTAGTTTTCAATAAGTTGATGATATAATTCAAATCCATTTTTATCTAAATTGGTGCAAGGTTCGTCTAACAACAAAATAGAAGCAGTTGAAAACACAGCTTGTGCTAGTTTAACCCGTTGTTTCATACCACTAGAATAATATCGCATTTGTTTTTGAGCAGCTTTTTCTAAACCAATAATTGAAATAATTTCTGGAATAGATAACATGAGTGGTTTAAAGGAAGCATGAAATTGTAAAAACTCCGTTACACTCATTTCTTCAATTAATTCTAAATATGGAGCCGTAATTGAAATATGCTGATAAATATCTTCTGAAGAAATAGCTGATTTATGATTTGAGATTGCTGATTTGAAATTTCCAATTGCTGATTGTTCAGTTCCGTCATCTGTCTTCGGTCCTCTGTCTTCTGTCTTCTGACTTGCTCCCCCAAAAAAATACAACACTTTTCCTTCACTTACATTGGTACTACCTGCAATAGATTGCAATAAAGTACTTTTTCCACTACCATTAGCACCAGTAATAGCATAAGTATTTCCTTGTTGGAAAGTATAAGTAAGCTTACGAAATATCCAATCTCGGTTGAAGCGTTTACCAGCTTGTTCTAATTGTATTTCCATGCACGGTAAAGTTATGTAGTTGAAGTGTGCGACGCAACTGCAGTTGAATAGTAGTAATTCAGTTGGTTCAATAAATAAATAAAAAAAGCCCAAAAGGGCTTTAATATCTTAATCTTCGTCGTTGGCTCCTTTGGTAAAACGTTTAATAATTCCACGACCACTTTCTCTTATAAAAGTTACAATATCGTCTCTTTCATCACTAGCTCTAATTTCTTCTTCTATAAAATCTACTGCTTGTGATGTGTTTAAACCTTTATTATAAATGATTCTATAGATGTCTAAAATATGGTTGATTTTGTCTAAACTAAACCCTCTTCTTTTTAAACCTACACTATTTACACCACCATAACTCAAAGGATTACGTACAGCTTTTATAAATGGAGGTACATCCTTACTTACTAAACTACCCCCTGCAATAAATGTATGCTGACCAATATTTGAAAATTGATGCACTGCACTTACGCCACCAATGATAGCAAAATCGCCAATGGTTACATGACCTGCAACCTGAACGCTATTGCTTAAAATACATGAATTGCCAATTAAACAATCGTGTGCAATATGGCTGTAAGCCATAATTAAACAATTGCTGCCCACCACAGTTTTACCTCTGTCTTGTGTACCACGATTCACTGTTACAAACTCTCTAATAGTGGTATTATCACCAATTTCAACAGTACTTTTTTCGCCACCAAATTTTAAATCTTGTGGTATGGCACCAAGTACAGCACCAGGAAAAATGCTACAGTTTTTGCCAATTCGTGTACCATCCATAATGGTTACATTACTGCCAATCCATGTGCCTTCACCAATTTTTACATCGCCATGTATAACGGTGAAAGGGTCTATTTTAACATTAGAAGCAACTTTAGCGTTAGGGTCTATGTAGGTAAAGGGATGCGTCATTTAATTAGTTTCAATAAAATAAAAGTATGGTATTAGAGGCAATTTTAAGTGGTTTCGCTGCATGTTAAGCAGTTCTTAAGTATTTCTTTTAACTACTTGTGCCACCAAAATGGCTTCAGTAGCCACTTTACCACCCACATAAACGGTTCCTTTCATTTCGCAAATGCCTCTTCTTATAGGAGCATTCAATTCCATTTTAAGCAACATAGTATCTCCTGGGCGAACCATTTGTTTGAACTTGCAATTGTCTATTTTTAAGAAATAAGTATCGTATTGACCTTCTGGCATTGAGTTAATACACAAAATTCCACCTGTTTGTGCCAATGCCTCAATTTGTAAAACACCGGGCATTACCGGATTGCCTGGAAAATGACCTGGAAAAAACCACTCGTTAAACGTTACATTTTTTACCCCAACAATTTGTTGATCGGTGAGCTCAATAATTTTATCAACCAATAAAAAAGGATGGCGATGAGGCAATACTTTTTCTATTTGCTGTAAAGTAAAAACTGGCGGTAAGCTTGTATCGTAAACAGGTACATCTTTTACATGCTTGTTCTTTTTAATGTACTGCTTAATTTTTTTAGCAAACTCAACATTGGTGCTATGTCCGGGACGGTTGGCTATAATTCTGGCTTTGATAGGATAACCAATTAAAGCTAAATCGCCCACCACGTCTAATAGTTTATGTCTTGCAGGCTCGTTGGGAAAACGCAACTCTAAATTATTTAAATAACCTTCGCTTTTTACTTCAATTTTCTCACGATTAAATGCTTTTGCCAAACGATTCATTTCTTCATCGGTAACTGGCTTATCAACTACAACAATAGCATTATTAATATCGCCACCTTTTACCAAATCGTTCTCCAATAACATTTCTAATTCATGTAAAAAACAAAATGTACGGCACGGAGCAATTTCTGTTTTAAAATCTTTTATTGTTTTTAAGCCAGCATGTTGTGTACCTAAAACAGGACTATTAAAATCTATTAAAGTAGTTATTTGATAGTCAATTGCAGGCATAGCAACCATTTCTACACGTTTGGCTTCATCGTACAAATAAATATTTTCATCTATACTATACCAAGCTTTAGCAGCATCTTGTTCAAAAACACCAGCTTGTGCTATGAGTTCAACAAAAGGTTGACTACTACCATCAATAATAGGTACTTCAGGTCCATTAATTTCAATCAAAGTATTATCAACCCCCATACCAACTAAGGCAGCTAAAACGTGTTCAACAGTACTTACTTTAACATCGTCTATTTGTAAAGTAGTACCACGGCTAGTATCTGTAACCAAATCACAATCTGCCTTAATCATTGGTTTATTGGGTAAATCAACTCGTTGAAACTGAATACCAAAACCAGGATTAGCAGGCTTCAACGTCATATCTACCAAAATACCAGTATGTAAACCAGTGCCACTAATATTAATTGCACTACTGAGTGTATGCTGTTTATCGGGGTTAAAATTTGCGTCCATTATTTAAGTTTGCTTTTAAGGAATCTACAACAAAATGCTTAAAATCTCTGTTGCTTTGCACAGCCGATAGCTATCGGCTTGTACTTTTGATTCTTTGGTCATCTATTTATGGTACCAACAAAAATAAGTGTTCAAGTGCAAATTGGGTAATTACAGTTGATTGTAGGTAAACAACTTACTAAATATGCTATAAAAACTATTTAATTGGTTTCATAAGCAGCCAAAATAAAGCCAAGATTACTATTCAAGGCACAATACTTGCTTAAGCTATATTATCTTGTGGAATGTTTAAATTATTCTGTTAACTGGTTATTCAATAAAATTATGTTCAAAAAAATACTCAAAATTGTAGGTATTAGCTTATTGGTGATAATAGTTTTGGCTTTTACCCTTCCGTATATTTTCAAAGGCAAAATTGTTGCTTTAATAAAAACCGAAATCAATCAACAACTCAATGCAACAGTAGATTTTAAAGATGTTGATATTTCAATTTTTAGGCGTTTTCCAAAGCTGGCTGTTGGTTTAAACAATTTACATATTGTTGGCAAAGGAGAGTTTGCAGAAGATACTTTATTACAAGCTCAACAAATAGATGTTGCTTTAGATTTAATGAGTGCTATAAAAGGTAAAGACATAAAAATTTACAATATTGTACTTAAACAACCCCAAATAAATGCCATTGTACATGCCAATGGGTTTGCCAATTGGGATATTGTAAAACCAGATACTACTGCAACTACAGATACAACTGCAAACAACCTTCAACTAAATTTAGAAAAATACAGTATAGAAAATGGAACTGTGAAATATAGAGATGACGCAAGTGCTATGACAGCAAAAATTACCAACTTAAACCACCAAGGAAAAGGAAATTTTATTGCCGATATTTTTACTGTAGCAACTACAACCACTGCCGATGCAGTAGATTTTAGTTATGGTGGTATTCCATATTTTAATCAAGTAAAAACCAGTATTGATGCAGCTATTGAAGTAAATACCAAAAACAGCAAATACAGTTTTAATACAGAAAAAATACAGTTGAACGAACTTCAATTAACTACTCAAGGTTTCTTGCAACTAGTGAATGATAGTACGTATGCAATGGATATAAACTTTAAAGCCCCATCAACCGATTTTAAAAATATCCTTTCGTTTGTGCCTGCTATTTATCAAAATAATTTTTCCAGTATTAAAACCAGCGGACAAGCCATTTTTAATGGATTTGTAAAAGGGAATTACAATAGCACAAGCATTCCTGCTTACAACATACATCTAGATGTAAAAAATGGTTATTTTAAATATCCCGATTTGCCTAAAGCTGTTCAAAATATTAATTTAACCATGCAGGTAGATAATCCTGATGGAGTAACAGATCATACTGTAGTAAATATTCCACAAGCACATATTGAGTTTGGGGCAGACCCGTTTGATTTTAGACTGCTAGTAAAAAATCCGATAACCAACATGTTTGTAGATGCTGCTGCTAAAGGTGTTTTTGATTTATCGAGCATTGCTCAATTTTTAAAGTTGCAAGCAGGCACTACGCTTAAAGGAATATTGAATGCCAATGCAAGCATGAGTGGTAATGTAAGCAGGATTGAAAAACAGCAATACAATAAAATGAATGCAGCAGGCACTATTGGTTTAAATGCTTTTAAATATGCTTCAACAGATTATCCTACAGGTGTGGAATTGAATAATTTATTAATGACTTTCACTCCTAAAAATGTTATACTCAATAATGTTGCTGGCAACTTTATGCATACCAATTTTACAGCCAATGGTTATGTAAATAATTTATTGGAATATGCCTTACAAAATAAAGCATTGGATGGAGCAGTTAATTTAACTGCCGATAAAATTAACTTAAACGAATGGATGGGCGTTAGCACCGATTCTTCCAACAAAAACACTACCACCAGCAAACCATTTATTGTGCCGAATAATTTGAACTTCTTGGTTAATGCCAAAGCCCAAGAAGTAGTGTACGATAAATTGAATATTCAACAATTATCGGGTAACTTATTAATTGCCAACGAAACAGTAACCATGAATAATGTAAAAGGCAATGCATTAGATGGAACAGTTGTAATTAGTGGCTCATACTCTACCAAAGTTAGTAAAACCAAACCTGATATGGCTTTGAACTATAATGTAATAAATGTGGATATTCAAAAAACATTTATGGCTTTTAATACCGTGCAAAAATTGATGCCAATTGGTAAGTTTTTAGCTGGTAAATTAAGTTCTCAATTAAATCTTTCTGGAAAATTAGGCGACAATATGATGCCCGATTTAAATACACTTTCGGGTTTAGGCAATGTGCTAATGCTAGAAGGTGTATTAAGCAGTTTTCAACCATTAGAGAAATTATCGCAAACCTTGAATGTAAATGTGTTAAAAAACATTTCGGCTAAAGACATTAAAACTTTTTTTGAATTTGCCAATGGCAATGTCTTAGTAAAACCATTTACCGTTAAAGTAAAAGATATTGAAATGGAAATTGGTGGTTTACATGGCTTAACCCAAGCAATGGATTATACCATTAATATGAAAATTCCTAGAGCTCTAATGGGTGAAAAAGGCAATACTTTAGTAAACAATTTAGCCCAACAAATCAGCAATCAGGGAGTGCCAGTTAAAGTGGGAGATATTGTACCTATACAAGTAAAAATGGGTGGCAGCATTTTATCGCCTACCATAAAAACCAACTTAAAGCAAACCACCACATCATTGGCACAAGATATTAAAACGCAGGTTACCAGTTTTGCTACAGCTAAAGCCGATAGTGCTAAAGCTGCTATTAAAGACACGCTTAATTCGGTTAAAAACGAAATATTGAAAAGTGCAAAAGATGAGTTAACCAAAAAGTTGTTGAACAAAAATGATACTAGTGCATCATCGTCCAACGATACTAAAAAGAATTTAGAAGAAAAAGGTAAAGGTTTATTGAAAAATTTAAACCCATTTAAAAAGAAAGAAAAAGAGCAGCAACAGTAATTGAAGAAATTACGATTTGTTGCAACAAATCAAAGCTTGTCTTTCCAGTAATTTTCTTCTTGTTCTACCTCTTTTTTTCTGGTCTTAAACTTCTGTGGAAATCGTTCAATAATAAGGTAAACACCCATTATTACACCGTACAATAGTGTAATAATTACTACTGGCGAAAAAACAAGGGAGATAATTAAAAAAGCTACATCTAACAACAACAAAACTGAAACAACCATTATTGCATGAGGTGCAAACCAATGTTTTTTTATCAACAATGAAAAAGCTACTACTGCCAATACGTATACAGCAGCAATTAACCATGTAAACCAATAGGAATACATTGCATATAAATGTTGCAGTAAACATACAAGGATTAAAGCAAAGCCAACAACACCTGTTATTGTACAAAATTCTTCTTCTTTTTTGGTGAGTTTATTAGTAGAAAAATGTTGCATGCTAATCTTTAGCTAAAAGTTGTTCTATGGTTTTTTCTAAAGCCTTAATACGCTTTTCCATATCGGGTAAACTTCTTGATAAAGTTTGGCTACGTAAGGCTGCAATATAATCGTAAGCAGGAGTACCAGTTACAGTAGTATTGGGCTTGGTGATGCTTTTGTTTACTCCACTTTGTCCGTTAATTTTTGTTCCGTCGGCAATGGTAATATGTCCTGCAATACCTGCTTGTCCGCCAATCATTAAATTGTTACCCAACTTACTGCTGCCACTTATACCAGTTTGTGCAGCAATAACAGAATTAGCTCCAACTTCGGCATTATGACCTACTTGTATAAGATTATCTAATTTGCTACCACTTTTAATAATAGTACTGCCCATTGTAGCTCTATCAATAGTACTATTGGCACCAATTTCTACATAATCTTCAATAATTACATTGCCTATTTGAGGTATTTTTTTAAAAGTTCCATCTGCTAAAGGAGCAAAACCAAAACCATCGCTACCTACAACAGTTCCTGCGTGTATAATTACATTTTTTCCAATTAAACAATCATTATACACTTTAACACCTGCATGTAAAATAGTATTATCGCCCAATTGTACATTGTTGCTAATAACAACACCTGAAAATAATTTTACATTATCACCAATCACCACATTATCGCCAATGTAACAAAAGGCTGCTATAAAAACATTGCTACCAATTTTTGCAGTTGGGGCAATAAAGCTAGGTTGCTGAATGCCCTGCAATTGTTGTGTTTGCAACGCTTGGTACTTGGTAAGTAAAATAGCAAAAGCACTATATGCATCTTTTACACGAATTAAACTACAGCTTACGGCTTTTTTTAACTCCAAAGATTCATTTACAATTACAATAGATGCTGAGGTTGAGTACAAATAATCTTCGTACTTAGGATTCGATAAAAAACATAATTGCCCAACTTGGGCTTCTTCTATTTTGGCAAACGCAGTCACCGTTATTGATGCATCACCTTCTACTTTACCATCTATTAACATGGCTATTTGTGCTGCAGTAAAAGTCATAAGTCAATCAAAAGTTTAAGGTTGTGTGGTTTAAGGTTTTTTGTAGTTTTAAGAACACCCAACCACTTTAAACTTTAAACGGCAAAGAACAAATGTAGAATTTTTTTATTGGTGCAGAAATAGTTTGATGAATAAGTGGATTATCGACCATAGAAATATCTTTTACAGTTCCATCTTTCAATAAAATATTAATGCGTTCATCATTGGTTTTATACATGGTATTATTGGCTGTACCTGTTTGTACAAAGTAATCAACCAAGGTTGCATCAATTGGCCAATTATTTATAGCATCTTGTTTCATTTTTTCAACTACCGATTCATCAAAAGGCTCTGATTGTAGCTGAATTTTGTACAACTGCCTATTCAATAATTTAGTAGCCAAAGTTTTTAAAATAAAATCACTGTGCTGACTCCAACGTTTTATAGCAAACGAAAAATCAATATCATCTAACTCACAAAATTGTTCTAACAAATCTCTATTCATTATGCCATTAAAACTATGCAAGAAAAAATCTGTAGCTCCGCCAGTAGTTAAATTATCAATTCCATTGGTGCTCAATTCTTTCACACGTTTAAAAATATTCACCAATAAAGTTTCGGCAGCCACAACAGTTTTGTGTAAATACACTTGCCAATACATTTGCCTTCTAGCAACTAAAAATTTTTCAATACTATAAATACCTTTTTCTTCTACCATCAATTCGCCGTTGTGTACGGTAAGCATTTTAATAATTCTATCGTAACCAATTACACCTTCACTAACGCCAGTAAAAAAACTATCTCTTGTTAAGTAATCCATTCTATCAACATCCAACTGACCACTCACCAATTGATGCAAAAACTTCTTAGGATATTCATCTTTAAAAATAGCAATTGCCATGCTTAATGCACCATTCAACTCTTCATTCATGGCTTCCATAATTTGAAGGCTCAACGTTTCGTGATGAATGCCAGGTAAAATTTTATTTTCTAGTGCATGAGAAAACGGACCATGACCTACATCGTGTAACAATATAGCAGCTTTTGCAGCCATTTCTTCTTCCTCTGTTATTGCAACACCTTTATCTTTTAATTCGTTAATAGCTAAACACATTAAATGATAAGCACCCAATGAATGATGTAATCTTGTATGTACAGCACCAGGATACACCAAATAAGCCAATGCCATTTGATGAATACGACGTAAACGCTGATAATATGGATGAGCAATTACACTAAACAACAGTGGATGATTGATGGTAATAAAACCATAAACTGGATCGTTAATTATTTTACGTTTTGCAGGCATTTGATAAAAATAAGTTGTAAACTTAATTTGTTTGTTTGACAAGATAAGGGCTAATTTTATATAAATTTATTGTATGGGATTGAAAGAAAAGCTACATCTCTTAATTGATAGTTGTAATGATGAAGAAATATTACAAGATACTGTGCATTTATTAGAACAATCTTTAGATAAAAGCGATCGGTGGAATTTACTCTCTAATGAACAAAAAAATACAACATTAAAAGCCATAGAAGAATCAGCAAATAATCAAACAATTAGCAATTTCAATTTCAAAAACCATACAATCAATAAGTAAGTTCATTCTTCAATTCAAGGTCTACATATTTTTAAACTTTCAAAACACTTCTAAACTTCAATAAACGCATTTGCATATTTTTGCAGCATGAAAAAGCTATTGCTTCTTTTGGGTATCACTTGTGCAATTTCGACAATTGTTCTTTCATTTACGTCTAATAAAATCATCAATTCTAAAGAAGCTCTAGGCGAAAAATTATTTTTCGATACCATTCTATCAAAAGATTATTCGGTGAGTTGTGCCAGTTGTCATAAACCCAATTTTGGCTTTGCCGATACTGCAACATTTAGTATGGGCATTCATGGAATACCCACCAAACGAAACACACCTTCTGTGTTAAACATGGCTTTTCGTCCTCATTTTTTTTGGGATGGCCGAGCTGCAAGTTTAGAAGAACAAGCATTAATGCCTATTTCAAATCCCGATGAAATGGGCTTACCAATTGATGAAGCAGTGAAACGCTTGAATGAAAATGCGGTATATAAAAAACTTTTTCTTAAAATATTTAAACAAAAACCCAATGCTAAAAATTTAGGATTGGCTATTGCAGCTTTTGAAAAAACATTGGAAACGGGAGAAAGTAAATTTGACTTGGCTTTTGACGATAAAGCTACTTTAACCGAACAAGAAGAAAGAGGTCGACAACTATTTGTAGGCGATAAAGCCAAATGTTTTGATTGCCATAGAGGCGATGATTTTACAAACGATGATTTTAAAAATATTGGTTTATTTGATGGCAATGCATTAAACGATAGAGGACGTTTTGATATTACCAAAGACAGTAATGATTTAGGAAAATTTAAAACACCAGGTTTACGTAATGTAGCTATTACTGCACCATATATGCACGATGGCAGGTTTAAATCTTTACTAGAAGTGGTGGAATATTACAATAATCCCACTGCATTTATAAATAATCCGTTGAATTTAGATAGCACATTGGCTGTGCCATTAGGCTTAACCAAGCAAGAAAAATTAGACTTGGTTGCTTTCATGAAAACCTTAACTGATAAGCGTTACGTTAAACAAAAGCCAACAGCAAAACAATAATTGATTAATACATTCACTTGCATTAATGAACTATTAACTGCACAAAAATCTTTTACATTTCATTTCTTTAACAAAAACTTTGCTACATTAGGTATGATTTTTACATTAGGTTTATATCTTTAAAACAAATCATTAACATTATGGAAGAAAGAAAATACAGAATACTACTTTGCGAAGATGATACCAATCTTGGTATGGTATTAAAAAACTACTTAGAATTAAATGATTATGAAGTAGTATTGGAAAGAGATGGAAGGCTTGGTTTAGCTGCATTTCAACGAGAAAAATTTGACATTTGTTTACTAGATGTAATGATGCCAAATATGGATGGCTTTAAAGCAGCAGAAGAAATTAGAGATATTGATCCAGAAGTGCCATTATTTTTCTTGAGTGCTAAAACCATGAAAGAAGACATTATTCAAGGTTATAAGCTAGGTGCCGATGATTACATTACCAAACCTTTTGACAGTGAAGTGTTGTTAATGAAAATAAAAGTTATTTTAAAACGGAACGAAGAAGAACATAAAGTAAATGAAAATATTGAATTCGATTTAGGTATTTATCATTTCAATCCAAAACTTCGTGAGTTGATTCATGATGGTAAAACACAAACATTATCACCTAAAGAAAATGATTTGTTGAAAATGTTGGCCGAGCACAAAAACGATTTATTACCAAGAGAAAGAGCTTTGAAGAAAATTTGGGGCAGTGATACGTATTTTAATGGTAGAAGTATGGATGTGTATATTGCCAAATTACGTAAGTATTTAAAAGACGATGAAAAAATTGAAATCGTCAATATTCATGGCAACGGATTTAGATTGGTTGCTCCTTAAAATGAATGAGACAATATTTAATAAAAGGGATAACTAAAAAGTTATCCCTTTTTAGTTTTTGGGAAAACTAAGATTTATAATATTTTAAATGTGTAATACAATTTTAAAATACTTTCACCAAAATTTTCAAACTCCAGAAAATAACCAAAATGCCTAGTAAAATGAATGAAGTTTTACGAGGTAGTTTACCAGTCAATTTTGCAGCAATTGGTGCAGCTACTAATCCGCCTAAAATTAAGCCTAGTATAGTTTGCCAATGACTCACCCCTATTAAAGTAAAGAATGTAAATGCACTTGCCAATGTTACAAAAAACTCAGTTAAGCTTACCGAACCAATTACATATTTAGGGCTGCGACCTTTGGTAATTAATGTTGTTGTAACAATTGGCCCCCAACCACCACCACCAAAAGAATCTAAAAAACCACCAGCTCCAGCTAAAGCACTATAACGTTTAAATTTTTTTTGTTGCTTTTGTTGGATAAATGCATTCAATAAAATTCTTATGCCTAAAAAAAGTGTATAACAAGCCAATATAGGCCTAATGATTGCAGTATGATTATCGCCTAAATAAACTAACAATATTGCACCAAAAACAGCTCCAATAACACCTGGTATTAGTAATGCTTTGAATAATTTTTTATTTACGTTTCCAAACTTATAATGGCTATAACCACTTGCTCCACTTGCAAACATTTCTGCTGTATGAATACTTCCACTAATTGCTGCAGGATTAATGCCAGCCGATAATAAAACAGTTGCACTTGTTACACCATAGCCCATACCCAATGCACCATCTACCAATTGTGCAATAAAGCCAGCTAAAATCATAATAGGAAATTTAGCATCTAAAGAGTTGTACAAATCAACCGATGCTTTACCAATTTCTTGCAAGGGCAAATAAGATAAAATAAAATGCCCCACTAACATAGATGCAAAAATTACAATGGAAAATGTAGCAATTTTTTTCCATCTTTTTTCATTAGTATTGGCTTCACTTTCAACCAATACTTTAGTAATCTCATTCAGCTTTTTTACTTTATCATCAAAATCTCCTGTAAGCTTATTTCGAATTTTATTCAAATTATTGAGTACTTCATCTATTTCACTGGGCAAAGACTCATTCAATACTTCTTTAATGCGTTTGGCTGCTGTTGGGGATTTTCCATTGGTTGAAATGGCAATTTTTAAATTCCCTTTTTGTACTACTGAACTTAAATAAAAATCGCAAAGCTCTGGTTTATCTGCAGCATTCACTAAGATGCCTTTGCTTTTTGCATCAGCAACAATTTGTGTACTTATCTCACGTTCATTAATTGCTGCTATAACAATATCTATCTGCTCTAAATCATCAATACTATAAGGCTTTTCGATTAAACTAATATTAGGATACTGTTTGGCAAGTTCTTTAATCTCATTGCTAATTTCTCTGGCAACCAATTTAACTTTTGAAGCTGGAGAATTATTCATTACTGCCAGTAACTTTTCCATACCAACATAGCCACCACCTACAATTAATAATCGAAGATTTTCCAGTTTTAAAAAAACCGGAAAAAGATGATTTGTTTCTTTTGTTGAATTTGGCATGGCTGCAAATATACTTACTCTACTATTTTAGAAGACTATTTAATAAATTATTTTGTCAATCCATTCCTTTGCATTTCTCGATGCATATGAAATAACCATACTTGCTCCGCTACGAACTAATGCAGTCCACACTTCAGCATGTGCAGCTTCACGCTGCATAAATCCTTGTTGCACCATAGCTTCAATTGCAGCATACTCACCACTCACATGATAAGCTGCAATAGGTTTTACTGTTTGCTGTTTTAATGCTGCAATAATATCTGTGTATAAAGCTGCAGGTTTCACCATTAAAATATCAGCACCCTGTTCTTCATCACGTTTACTACTTGCAATAGCATCGTTTATATTGAATGGTGAAATTTGATATGATTTTCTGTTTTTTATTCCATTTGTGCTTGGAGCAGAATTACAAGCATCTCTAAACGGTCCATATAGCTGTGAAGAAAACTTGGCTGAGTAACTCATGATGCTCACATCATCGAATCCAAAAGCATTTAAACTATTTCTAATAGCTGCTATACGCCCATCCATCATATCACTTGGGGCAATACAATCTGCTCTGGCAACAGCTAACTCAACAGCATATTTGGATAATATATCTACGGTTTGATTGTTGAGTAATTTGCTATGGTTTTCATTTAAAATTCCACAATGCCCATGTGAGGTGTAGCTGCACAAGCAAACGTCTGTTGCAAGCCAAACATCATCACCAAATTTTTCTTTAATGGTTTTTACAACTTTTGCGGCAAAAGAAAAATCAAAGTCTGCACTTACTTTTTTTGCAGGAACAGGAAACAATAAAAACTTGTGAACACCATTTTGAATGTCGTTTTCAATCGTATATAAAACAGAACTGATTGTATCTGATTGAACACCAGTTAATCCAGTTAAAGCAACAGGTTCACTAAATGCTTCGTTCACAAACAAAGGTTGAATGAAGCTCTTATGAGATAAATGAAACCCTGCCGTTAGTTCTCTAATATGTGCATCTGTGCGTAGTCGACGTTGTGTAATTGGATAATTTATTGTTTCCATTGTAAGAATGATTTGATGTTAGGAAATACAATTGGTTGAAGACCTGCTTCTCTTAATAAGTAAGCAGTTTCACCTGATGGGCAACAATGCATAACGGATGATTTTACTACAGATTTATATTGCTTGTACTGCTGAAAGCTTGTCCAGAAAATAGTATTGGCAATACTAATTTTCGCTTTCACAGTTTCATCTTCTTTAAACATTAGATCATAAGTAGCATAAGTATTCCAACCTTTTGAGCTCCATGTTGCAGAACCTTGTTTGCTGGTAATAATTGCTACCTGATTTTTACTAATTTGAATCAAAGGCATAGTCCATGCTTGTTCTAAAAACGCTAAGCCAAAAGCATCTGCAGAGCCAGTAACCCATATATTCTGTTTCGCTAATTGAAACCAAGTTTTCGATCCGGCTGCCCAAACAGTTTTGTTTTGCAATTGTTGAATTAAATCTTGGTTACGTATTGCTTTATAATTAGCCACATAAACATGTTGCTGAGAAATAGAGATTGATTCATTTGAATAATTATAAGAGAAGAAGCTACTCATATAATCACTGCTACTAAACAAAGTTTCATCTTTATTTACAGTTGGTAAGCCTTGCCAGTTTGTAAAAGATTCATCTTTTACATTGGTACCAGCTGCGTATAAAACTGTTTTATCACCATCGTATTGAATAGTTGTTACACCAAATTTTTGTAAGCAACCAGTGCCGTATTGCAACGCTGCTTTCTTTTCTTGTATGCATTGCTGCATTAAGTTTTTGTTGTTGATGGCTTCAATGACTTTTACTGCTTGTGCATTTGAATAATGAGCTTCTGCTACAATTGCTCCTTGGCATGGAGCCGGTACACACTCAATTAATGGTAAAAACATTAATTTTTTATTGGCTAATAATTGTCTGATTGAAACTGCATCTTTACCACTTTCTAATAGACGATTGATGCCTGCTGTTGCCAAAATAATTCCATCGTATTCACCAGCATCTAACTTGCGTAAACGTGAATCTACATTGCCACGAATGACTTTTGTTTCGATAGTGAAGTTGTTGCTCCATTGTGGCAGAGCTTTTCTTAAAAAGCCAATAGCCATTTCTTCTCTACGAGGTGAACAAGTACCAATGATAATGGTTTGTCCTTGCTTAATTTTTTCTTCTGTTATTGAATTAAAAATTGCAACATCTCTCATATCATCTCTTTCAATAATGGCAAATTTATTGTCACCAAAGAAATGACTGCCACTCATATCTTTCAATGAATGAACAGCAATATCGGCTTCTCCATTTTGTAGTGCATCAAAAATATCTTGTGTGAAGAAATCAGATCCTTCTACCGTTTGCAAAGGAATATTTTGGAGTTGATCACCACGACTTTCCCTCGGCAATAATTCAACTTCTATATTTGGAAAAACAGCTTCAATTTTACGCTTCGTTTTCTCCATCTGTAACAAGGAGAGCTTCGAGGCTCTGCCTGTTATGCGTATCGTTTCCATACAGCAATTTTTTAAGGCTATACGCCAGATGATGAATATGTTTTGGCTGATGTTTAGGCGTTACTATAATGCGTAAACATTCTTGTCCCTTTGGTACAGTAGGAAAATTGATGGGCTGTAAATACACCGATTGCAATTGCAATAAATCATTGGCTAATCGTTTACATCGATTGGCTTCGCCAATATGAATAATGGTAATGTGTGAATTGTTTTCTTTAAATACAACTTGATTTTCTGTAAGTATATCTCTAAGCAACTGAACTTTATCAAAGAATGAGTTTCTTAATTCATTTTCCTGTTGAATTAACTGAATACTTTTATTAGCTGCTGCACAAATTGCTGGTGGTAGTGATGTAGTGAAGATGAATCCACTACCAAAGCTTCTAATAAAATCTACTATGGTTTTTGAAGCAGCAATATAACCACCAAACACTCCTATGGCTTTGGATAAAGTTCCATTTAATATATCGATTTCTTGCTGTAAATCTTCTTGTTCTAAAATACCAGCTCCAGTTGCACCATAGAGTCCTACAGCATGTACTTCATCAATATAAGTAAGTGCATTGTACTCTTTGGCCAAAGCAATTATTTCTTTAGCATTGGCAATAGTTCCAGCCATTGAATACACTGATTCGAATACAATTATTTTAGGTTGATGGAAAGGAATGGTTTGCAGTATTTCTTCTAAATGTTGAATATTGTTATGCTTGAAAATTCTTCGTTCATTACCTGCCGCTTTCATACCTTCTATGATGGAAGCATGATTATACTCATCAGATAGGAAGACTAAATTTTCAATGTGTTTTCCTAAAGTTTGCAGCGTACTTGCATTGGCTTGATAAGCTCCATTAAACAATAATGCTGCTTCTTTTTTATGCCAATTGGCCAATGTATTTTCTAAATCTTTGTGGTGAATAGTTGTACCTGAAATATTTCTTGTTCCACCGCTTCCTGTACCACTTCTGTGTGCTACAAAACTCAATTTTGCAATAACCTCTTCGTGTGTACTCATACAGAGATAATCATTACTGCACCAATTGACTGCAGAACGCTGAATCCCTTCATTGTTCTTGTAATAAAAATTAGGAAAGTGCTGAGCACTTTTATTGACTTCTAAAAACTGACGATATGCACCTTGTTCTTTGAGGTGATGTAGTTTTTGTTGAAATATGTTGTTGTAATCAATCATTTTAGTTCTTTATTATCATCGCCTTCGAAAAGCTCAGACTGACATTGTTATGTTGTACAAGAGTGCGATACTTCGGCTTCGCTCAGTACAGGCTTAAAAAACGCAGGGCTTATTCTACTGCTTGGTTCAAAACCCACCCCATTAATATTTTTTGCACACCTAATATTTTATATGCCCCTCCAAGGAGGGGAAGAATATTATGCTTTGAAAAAAGTTCTTTGGGTATAATCTCCAAAAGATTCTTCCGTATTTCTTTCTTCTTTAAAATTGTTGAATAATGTGTCTAACTCTTGTAACAACTGGTTTTCATCTAAACTTTCTTTATGGGTTTTGTTTAAACGATAGCCTGCATGATCGCCACCTAACTGCAAATTATATTTACCAGCAGCTGTACCAATAAATCCAATTTCAGAAATGGCTGATCGTCCACAACCATTGGGGCAACCCGTCATTCTTGTAATAATTTCTTCATCTTGTAATTGATGCTTGATGAGTAAAGGTTCTATCTTATCAATAAGAGCAGGCATGTAACGTTGAGCCTCTGCCAATGCCAAAGGGCAAGTAGGCAAAGCCACACAGGCTATTGCATTTTTACGCAAGCCAGATGCTTTGTTGGCATGCTCAATGATATTGTACTTTTCTAAAAGTACTTGAATCGTTGCTTTGTCTGCTTCTTTAATATCAGTAAGGATTACATTTTGATTGGCGGTAAAACGAAAGTTAGGAATGCCTGTTTCAGAAATTTCTAGTAAAGCAGTTTTTAGAGCAATAGTTTCATCATCTAATACCCTGCCATTTTCTACAAAAATGGTATAATGCCATAAGCCTTTATCGCATTGTTCCCAACCATAATAATCTTTACGTTCGGTGAATGAGTATGGCTTTGCGTCAGGTAATATATAACCAATACGTTTATTGAGTTCAGCTTTAAAAATCTCGATACCCATATTATCGACTGTGTATTTTAACCGAGCCAATTTTCTATCGCTGCGATTACCATAATCACGTTGAATAGTGATGATTTCATAAACAGTCTTAAACAATTTTTCTTTCGTATCAGCAAAGCCAATTACTGTTGCAGCTCTTGCATAAGTAGCAGTATTGCCATGTGTTGCAGATAATCCACCTCCAACAGCTATATTAAAACCTTGTAGCTTTCCGTTTTCAATTATGGCAATTAAACCAATATCATTGGCAAAAACATCTGTATCGTTATTGGGTGGAATTGCAATTGCAATTTTAAATTTACGGGGCAAATATCTGTCTTGATATAATGGGTCTTCTTCGCTATGTTCTGCTAGCTTTTCTTCATCTAACCAAATATCATAATAGCTTCTTGTTTTAGGCAAAAGCAATTTGCTGATTTCATCGGCATACGCATAAATTTCGTCATGCAGTGCAGATTGCTTTGGATTGGGAGAACATAAAACATTTCTGTTTACATCTCCACAAGCAGCAATAGAATCTAATTTCAATGTATCAAAAGCCTGAATGGTTGGCTTTACATGACTTTTTACAATACCATGCAATTGCACAGTTTGTCGTGTGGTAATTTTTATAACACCTGTTGAATGTTCACCTGCAATATGGTGTAAACCTACCCATTGTGATGGTGTAAGAAAACCGCCAGGTAAACGCAAACGAATCATAAATGAATACAGCCATTCTAATTTTTTTGCAGAGCGTTCTTCTCGTCTATCTCTATCATCTTGTTGGTACATGCCATGGAACTTAATCAACGACTGATCGTCATCACGTAAAGAACCAGTAATAGCATCAGTTAAACTATCCTTTAATGTGCCACGCAAACCATCGCTACTGGTTTTTATTTTTTCTATCGGAGAGAGTTTTTTTCCGTTCATAATTAATTCGCTGTTGAAGGTTTAAGGTTTAAAGTTTAAGGTTGTGAGTGCTCTTGCCCTCTTACCTTTCACCATTTGCCATTCACCTGCTTAATAAACTTCTTTTTGATATCGTCCTTCTTTTTTCAGTTGCTCAAAATATTGTTTGGCTTCATTGGTTGTTTTGTTGCCAAACTGCTCAAACAAATCGATTAAAGATTTTTCTACATCTGTACTCATAGGATGTTTGGTACCACTTAAATAAATGGTTGCTCCGTTTTCAATCCATGAGAACAATTCTTTACCTTGCTCCAACATCTTATGTTGAACATATACTTTATGTTCTTGCTCTCTTGAGAATGCAAGGCTTATGTTCGTAAGTACTTCTGTCTTCAAATAGTTTTGTAACTCTGTTTGATACAAAAAATCTTTTTGAAAATATTGCTCACCAAAAAACAACCAATTTTTTCCTGTAGCACTAGTTGCATCACGTTCAGCCAAGAAAGAACGAAAGGGTGCAATACCTGTTCCTGGCCCAATCATGATAATATCTTTGTCGGCAGCAGCTAGTTTAAAATGCTTGTTTTTATGGATGTGAAATTGAATCCCAGTTCCTACTGCAGCATCACCTAAAAAATTACTGCACAAGCCATATTGTTTTTCTTCTTTACTGATAAACTCATCTCTGCGTACAGTGATATGTATTTCTTGTTCATGTACTTTGGGAGATGATGCTATGGTATATAAACGGGGAGCAATAGGCGTTAATATTTTAACTACTTCAATAAACTGTTCTGCATCTTTTACTGGATAAATTCTGATTAAATCTATTAAGTCCATTCTAGTATCAGGAATTTCCTGACCAACAATGGCTGCATATTTTTTAATGGTTGAACCAAGTAAATAACAAATGTTCAAATGGTGAATCAGCAGATCTCTAACCATAGCAGTATACTTTGCTGTAACAACTTCAACAGTTGCTTTTGTACCTGTTAAGGAAAGTAAAATATCAACAATAAATTCTTTATTTTTTGGAATGATCGCCAATGCGTCACCTGCTTCATATTCGATTGTTTCCTCTGTAGTAATTTCTATATGATAGGTTTCCTTATTAGACCCTTTATCGTTTAAATTGATATTGGTAACAATTGTTCCATCATACATTTTCTTACCTGCTTTTTTTGGAGCAGCTTCTGTTGTTGTAATTGTTTGAACAGTGGTTACATTATGCGATTGCTCTAAATATGATAACACTTTATCAAACCATTGCTTTGCATCTGCATCATAATCTACATCACATTTTTGTAAGGGAACTACCCTGGTTGCACCAAATTGTTCTAAACGATTATCAACATCTTCTCCGGTTTTACAAAAGAGTGGATAAGAGCTATCGCCTAATGCCAATATACTAAATTTTGTATTAGACAAATTCAACTCATTTTGATGAATATACTCGTAAAATTTTTTCGCTGATTCCGGAGGTTCGCCTTCACCTTGTGTACTGATAACAATGAATAAATATTCTTCTTTAGTTAAATCTGCAATCCTGTATTGATCAAGTCCGGCCAGCTTTGTAACAATTCCATACTTTTTTGCAGTAGTAGCCAATTGTGTTGCAACAGATTTTGAATTGCCTGTTTCTGTACCAAACAGTAAAGTAATTTTTTTAACTGTTGTAGCAGTTGATTTTGTATTTACCGTATTGGCTACAATACCATTTAAATAACCATTGATCCATAGCAATTCTTCTTTGGTAGAAGAACCGATAAGGGTTTGTAACTGTTTCAATTTTGCTTCTTGCAACATAGTTAATTTCTAATTTGAAATTGCTGATTTAGATTGCCTTCGACAGCCTCAGGCTGACATAGATTTTATTCATTGACTAATTCATTAAAAACACTTCCAACTTCTTTGGTGATTGGCAACCAATTAAATCGTTGGTGAAGGTTAACAACATCGCCAATAATTACTAATGATGGTGAACTAAATTGTTTATCCTTAAACTCGTTCTCACAATTTTTTAATGTGGTGATATGTATTTGCTGGTGCACTGTTGTTGCTTGTTCTACTAATGCCAATGGGGTATTTGGCTTCTTTGTATAACGCAATAAAATTTCAGCTAAACCAACAATGTTTTTTGCAGCCATATAAAAAACCAATGTATCATTACAGGTAGCAAATTGTTTCCATGCCTCTGGAGAATAACTGCTGTTGGGGTTATACGTTAAAAATTCAACCCCCTGTGCATAACCCCTAGCAGTTAATGGAATTCCTGTATAAGCAGATGCTCCTGACGCAGCTGTGATACCAGGTATAATTTCAAATTCAATATTATTTTGTTCTATGGCAATCAACTCATCTAATACGTTGCTAAAAAAAGCAACATCACCACCTTTTAACCTCAATACAATTTTACCTTGTAAGGCATGCTCTACAATTAATGCACTTATTTCATCTTGCGTATAGGATGCATCGTTGTAACCTTGCTTTCCTGTTAAGATAATAGCTGCTTGCTTATTTGCAAATAATTCAATGATTTCAGGATTAACCAATCGATCAGATAAAATTAAATCGGCTTCTGCCAATCTTCGCTGAAGCTTTACTGTAATTAATTCTGCATCGCCTGGACCAGCACCTGCAAGAATTACTTTTCCTTTTTTTACTTCCATAATATTCTATAGTTTTTATAGGATAATAACCTACAACTTATCTGGTCAATAATGTTATATTGTACAAGTGTGCGACGCAACAGTAGCTCAATTTTGTTCGAAAGCTCGTTACATAAAAATTAATACAAACCTTCGATACTTAAATATCTTTCGCCAGTATCATAATTATAAGTTAGCACTGTTGCACCTTCTGGAATATTAACCAATTGTTTAGCAACAGCAGCCAATGAAGCACCTGTTGAAACGCCAGCTAATATACCTTCTTCTTTAGCTAAACGTTGGGCATAAGTATATGCATCGTCTTTACTCACTTGTATAATACCATCTAAAATTTTTGTATTAAGAATAGATGGCACAAAACCTGCACCAATGCCTTGTAATGGATGTGGTGAAGGAGCACCACCACTTAAAACAGGACTTAACTCTGGCTCTACTGCAAATACTTTTGTATTGGGGAATTTTTCTTTTAATACTTCTGCAACACCAGTAATATGTCCACCAGTACCAACACCAGTAATTAAATAATCAATTCCATCAGGAAAATCGTTGAGTATTTCAATTGCACTGGTGGTTCTATGAATAGCTACATTGGCTGCATTATCAAATTGTTGAGGCACCCAAGCATCTGGGGTTACAGCAGCCAACTCGTTGGCTTTTTCAATAGCACCTTTCATGCCTTTTTCTCTTGGTGTTAATACAAATTCAGCTCCATATAAGCTCATTAATCTTCTACGTTCAATGCTCATACTTTCGGGCATTACTAAAATAATTTTGTAACCTTTTACCGCTGCCACTAAAGCTAAACCAATACCAGTGTTGCCAGAAGTTGGTTCTATGATTACACTATTTTTATTCAATAATCCTTTTGCTTCTGCATCTTCAATCATTGCTAATGCAATACGATCTTTAATGCTTGCTCCAGGGTTAGTTCTTTCAAGTTTAATATATACATTATGCTTATCGCCAAATAAACGATTGATACGAACATGTGGCGTATTACCAATGGTTTGTAAAATATTTGCTGCTTTCATTTTATAATTTTATACTGTTAATTAATTTTTATTGCCTTGAGGGAATAGGATTTAAATGAAAAAATTGATTGGCTCAACAAATGATTTTTTATCCTGAACACTTACTTCTGCTTGATGGTATACAATAGAAAAAGGGTCTACACTTTTTGTAAGCCATACATTGCCACCAATAACACTATCATGACCAATTACTGTTTCTCCACCCAATATCGTTGCACCTGAATAGATGACTACATTATCTTGAATAGTTGGATGACGTTTTTCAGATGCTTTTTCTTTCAACACACTCAATGCACCCAATGTAACACCTTGATATATTTTCACGTTATTACCAATTACAGCAGTTTCACCAATTACAATTCCCGTTCCATGATCTATAGCAAACCCATTGCCTATTTGAGCAGCAGGATGAATATCGATTCCTGTTCTACTATGAGCATACTCTGTAAATATTCTTGGTAATAAAGGAATATGTTGTTGATACAATTGATGAGCAAAACGATACACTGCTATTGCAAAAAAACCTGGATAAGCAATCAATATCTGATCCAATTCTTTGGCTGCTGGATCAGCTTTAAAAATTGCATTGGCATCTTCCAGCAGTAACTCATACAAAGCAGGAATTGCCTCAAAAAAGCTTGCAGATTGTGTATTGGCAATTGCTTCATTTTTAAATAATGGATACAAGACCAACCCTAGCTGATATTCCGATTTATGTAGTTGAGCTTTCACTTCAAACTCATTGTTATCTGCCTCATTTTTACAAATAAATAAGGTTTCGAATAAATGGTGCACAAATCTTCTTGCAATGGTTGCATCAGGTAATGCACATCCTTGTTGCTTTTTAAAGTTGACTACGTTTTTAAAAAAATCCTGACTCATAATTATTATTTTTATTGAAATAGCACTGCTGCGACTGTAGTATTGCTTGTTTCATCTATTAATATTGCACTTCCATTAGCTCTTAGAGTTGCATATTTGTCAAACACCAATGGAGATGCAGTTTTGATGGTCGCTTTTACCACTTCATTCAACTTAACATTGCCTTCCGCAGTCCCGATAGCTATCGGGAGTTGTTGCAAAGAGTTTACATCTAGTTTATATGCAACTTCTTTAACTACAGAACGTACCAAACGACTATTATGCTGTAAATAATATTTGTTTCCTGCTATCAATGGTTTTTCGTCCATCCAACACAATAATACTTCAACTTCGTTGTTGGTAATTGGAAGATTATTACTTAAAACAATGGTATCACCTCTACTAATATCAATATCATCTGCTAAAAGAATGGTTGCACTTTGTGGTGCAAAAATTTCATCCACTTCCTTGCCTGCAATTTCTAATGTAGAAATCGTGGTTTCAATTCCAGCTGGCAATACTGTTACTTTATCACCCACTTTATATACCCCACTAATTACTTTTCCTGCATAGCCACGATAATCATGTAAGTCTTCTGTTTGTGGACGAATCACAAATTGCACCTGAAAACGAGGATCCGTCAGGTTTATGTCACTATCTACAGCAACATCTTCTAGCAATTCCAATAAACACTTACCATCGTACCAATGCATATTCTTAGAAGCATCTACAATATTGTCTCCCAATAAAGCACTAATAGGTACATAGGTTACATTTTCTAAACCCAACTGTTTAGCCACTTCAGCATAATCAATCACAATATTGTTGTAAGTATCTTGAGAAAAATCTACCAAATCCATTTTATTAATAGCTACTACTACATGTGGAATTTTTAATAAAGAAGCAATGATGCTATGTCTTCTAGTTTGTTCAACCACACCTTGTCTTGCATCAACCAATACAATAATTAAATTGGCATTCGATGCACCAGTAATCATATTTCTGGTGTATTGCACATGTCCTGGAGCATCGGCAATAATAAACTTACGTTTGGGTGTGCTGAAATAGCGGTAAGCCACATCAATGGTAATGCCTTGTTCACGTTCTGCACGTAATCCATCCGTTAGCAAAGCCAAATCAATTGGACCAGCTTCTTTATTCTTGGTTTGCTTTTCCAATTGCTCCAATTGGTCAATCAAAATATTTTTACTGTCGTAAAGCAACCTGCCAATTAATGTACTTTTACCATCATCTACACTTCCTGCTGTTATAAATCTTAAGATATCCATTGTAATTTTTTTATGTTATCAATAGTGAGCGTTAGCCGAACTATGGTATTTCAATTGAACTTCTGTTGCGTCGCACTCTTGTACGTTCGGTTATTTATTCATCTTTTTTGAATCACAACGACAATACGACTTCACGAAACACAACGTTGTGATTCTTTCTGACATTGAGTCGTTGTGGTTTAAAAATATCCATTCTTTTTTCTATCCTCCATGGCTGCCTCTGTTACTTTATCATCAATTCTTGTTTCACCACGTTCACTAATTTTAGCAGCAGTAATTTCATTGATCACTTCTTCTAATGTTGATGCAGTAGATTCTACAGCAGCTGTACAAGTCATGTCACCCACTGTTCTATAACGAACTTGTTTTTTAATAACTACATCTGTTGCTTCTAAACTTACGTAAGGAGAATTAGCCACCAACTGACCTTCATGTACAATCACTTCACGTTCATGAGCAAAATAGATAGATGGCAATTGAATGTTTTCATGCTTAATATAATTCCATATATCTAACTCAGTCCAGTTACTAATTGGAAATACACGAACGTTCTCACCTTTACTAATTCGACCATTATATATATTCCAAAGCTCTGGTCTTTGCAATTTTGGATTCCACTGACCAAAGTCGTCTCTCACCGAAAAAATTCTTTCTTTAGCCCTTGCCTTTTCTTCATCACGTCTTGCACCACCAATACATGCATCAAATTTGAACTCTTCGATGGTATCTAATAGAGTGTAAGTCTGCAACCAATTTCTACTAGGAAATTTACCTTTAGGTTCGGTTAAACTTTTTGCTTTAATGGTATCTTCTACTTTACGAACAATTAAAGTAGCTCCAACACTTGCAGCCATAGCATCTCTGTAATCCAATGCCTCTTGAAAATTATGACCAGTATCTATGTGTACTAATGGAAAAGGGATTTTACCAGGAGCAAATGCTTTTTGAGCAAGGTGTACCAAAGTAATAGAGTCTTTTCCTCCACTAAATAACAATGCAGGTTTTTCAAACTGTGCAGCTATTTCACGAAAAATGTGAATGCTCTCTGCTTCCAGTTGCTCTAAATAATTTAAATGATGTTTACTCATACTTCTTTTATTCTATTAACCTACTTTTTTAGTAGGGTTCTATTTCAAAAAAATTTATTCTGGTTCTACTGGTGTGTGAACATGCAAGCCACATTCTTTTTTATCGGCATCTTCCCACCACCAACGGCCAGCTCTAAAATCATCACCTGGCTGAATGGCTCTTGTACAGGGCATACAACCAATGCTTACGAAACCTTTATCGTGCAAAGGATTATAAGGAATTCCATTTATGTTAATAAAGTTGGTTACATCTTCTGTAGTCCAATGTAGCAAAGGATGATACTTAATAATATCATTCACCGCATCATATTCAACCAAGGGCATATCACTTCTCCCATTTGAATGTGCTGCTCTAATTCCAGTAATCCAAACAGCTCTACCTTTTAGTGCTCGTTGCAATGGTTCTACTTTTCTAATAAAGCAACATTGTTTTCTGTTGTCAACAGATTCATAAAAGCTATTAGGACCTTTTTTGGCAACAAAATCTTGCAATACACTTGCGTCAGGATAGTAAGCAGTAATTTTAGCATTGTATAATTCTAAAGTTCTACTCCAAGTGGTATAGGTTTCAGCAAACAATCTTCCAGTATCTAAAGTAAAAACATCAACAGGCAAATTATTCTTAAAAATAGTATATCCAATCACCTGATCTTCCCAACTAAAACTAGTAGAAAAAACAACTTGACCATTATTAGCTGATGCAATATTGGCAATACTTTCAGCAATATTTAATGGGTTGATGAGTGGTAAAACTGATTCGATATTTTTTTGTGCTGTTTCCAAATTGAATGATACATAATAGTGAAGAAAATGATATTGCTTAGTTGACTGTTATTAACAACAGAAACAACAAATAAATTTATGTGTATGCATCAAAGAAAGTTTCATTGTCTACTAATTTGGTAGGTAAAAGTAATTGTTTATTCTATAAATCGAGTAGAGTTTTAAAAAAAATTCAAAAAAAGATTTTGATATAGTTTTAAATACTCATTTTTTCACTAACAACCGTTTGTTGTTTGATATGAATACGGTGCCCTGAAAGTCAATAAACACAAGGCTTTTAAGAAGTTAACAAATATTTTATTAAAATAAATTTTGCAGTTTCATAAACGTACTTATACATTTGCAATAGTTCTTTAAACAATTACTTATCAAGAAAGGTGGAGGGATTTGCCCAATGAAACCTTTGCAACCCTTTTAGTTTACTCAACTAAAAGAAGGTGCAAACTCAATTCCTACAATATTTAGGAAAGAGATAAGTCAGAGTACAGTTTGAAAATTTACAGCGAGTACATTGCTACAACATATCAAGCTCATCTGACTTAACAGATGAGCTTTTTTATTGCCTATTTGTTAAGTTGTTCTCTTACTTTCTTGAAAATTTTTGTTATGGAACCTTTATTGTTTAACCAATTTTCATCAAACTCAAAAACAAAAAAAGATGAGCCAACAACTTCGTTTCGAAACATTGCAATTGCACGCAGGACAACAAATTGATCCAACCACTAAAAGCCGTGCAGTACCTATTTATCAAACCACTTCTTATGGATTTGATAATGCTGAACATGCTGCCAATTTATTTGGCTTAAAAGCATTTGGTAATATTTACACCAGAATCATGAATCCAACAACCGATGTGTTTGAACAACGCATTGCTGCATTAGAAGGTGGCGTTGCAGCAGTATCAGTAGCTAGCGGACAAGCAGCACAATTTTTAGCGTTGAATAATATTTTACAGACTGGCGATAATTTTATTTCCACTTCATTTTTATATGGTGGTACACACAATCAATTTAAAGTGGCTTTTAAACGTTTAGGTATTGAAGCTCGTTTTGCCAATGGTGATGATGTAGAAAGTTTTGTTCCTTTAATTGATAAAAATACCAAAGCTATTTATTTAGAAACGATTGGTAACCCTCGTTTAAATATTCCAGATTTTGAAAAGTTTGCAGCATTGGCTAAAGAATATGATTTGCCGTTAATTGTAGACAATACGTTTGGTGCAGGTGGTTATTTATTCAAGCCTTTAGAACATGGTGCTAACATTGTTGTTGAAAGTGCCACCAAGTGGATTGGTGGTCATGGTACAACCATTGGTGGTGTTATAGTTGATGGTGGAACTTATGATTGGGGCAATGGAAAGTTTCCTCAATTTACTGAGCCAAGTGAAGGCTATCATGGATTAAAATTTGCAGAAGTATTTGGTGTAAATAATCCTTTAGGTTTACCCAATATTGCATTTGCCATTCGTGCAAGAGTAGAAGGATTGAGAGATTTTGGTGCAGCACAATCACCTTTCAATTCATTCTTATTATTGCAAGGATTAGAAACATTGTCGTTACGTGTTGAACGTCATGTACAAAATACTTTAGCATTGGCACAATGGTTAGAAAGTCATCCAAGTGTGGAGTATGTTTTATATCCTGGTTTGGAAAGCAATGCTTATCATACATTAGCAAAAAAATATTTGAAAAACGGATTTGGCGGTGTATTACAATTTGGCATTAAAGGTGGTAAAGAAAATGCTGCTCAGTTTATCGATTCATTAAAACTAGCTAGCCATTTAGCAAACGTGGGAGATGCAAAAACATTGGTGATACATCCTGCTTCAACCACACATGAGCAATTGAGTGAAGTTGAACAATTGGCAAGTGGTGTTGCACCCAATCAAATTCGTGTGAGTGTAGGTATTGAACATATTGAAGATATTAAAGCCGATTTTGAACAAGCATTTATAAAAGTATTTCAAGAAGATTTGGTACTAAGCTAGAAAAACGTTCAACGCAAGTCGTAAATCGCAAGTGGTTAAACGTACTTGCGATTTACGATTACTCCCGATTTACCGTGCCTTTATAAACAACCAAAAGCCGATTAACAAAAAATGTCTTATCAAACATTTACAAGTAAGGAAATTTTTCATTTAGAAAGTGGCAAATCATTACCACAGCTACATTTGGCGTATCATACATTTGGTGAATTGAATGCAACTAAAAGCAATGTAGTTTGGGTTTTTCATGCATTAACAGCCAATAGCAATCCTATTGAATGGTGGCCAGGCATTGTTGGTGATGGTTGTATAATAAATCCACAGCAGCATTTTATAGTTTGCGTAAACATGCCCAACAGCTGTTATGGTAGTATTGGACCACTTGACGTAAATCCACTTACAAGCGAACCATTCTATCACAGCTTTCCATTATTTACAACAAGAGATATGGTTAGAGCTTATCAATTGTTGAAAGAAAGTTTAGGCATCGAAAAAATTCACATGGGTATTGGTGGAAGTATGGGTGGACAACAATTGTTAGAATGGGCTATTGAACAACCTGAACTCTTTGAATACATTGTACCTATTGCAACCAATGCACAACATTCGCCTTGGGGAATTGCTTTCAATAAATCGCAACGCATGTGCATTGAAAATGATGCTACCTGGAAAGAGAAAAAAGCAGATGCAGGAATTAATGGTATGAAAACAGCACGTTCTTTGGCACTGATTTCTTACAGGCATTATCAAGCTTATACAGAAACACAAACAGGTGTTGTTGATGACAGCTTACCAATAGATGAACAAGTGTTTAAAGCTGAAACTTATCAAGAATATCAAGGTCAAAAATTAGCCAATCGCTTCAATGCTTTTAGCTATTGGTTTTTGACTAAAGCAATGGATACACATAATGTAGGAAGAGGAAGAAAAAGTGTTATTGATGCTCTGAAAAGTATACAGGCAAAGGCTTTAGTTGTAAGTATCAAAACTGATATTTTATTTCCTATTCAAGAACAAGAGTTTTTGGTAGCACATATTCCCAATGCAGAATTAACCATCATCAATTCTCATTATGGTCACGATGGATTTTTATTAGAACATGAAAAAATTACTTTATTGTTAAAGAGCTTTTTGAAAAGAGACGAATTAATTAATTAACCACAGAGACTCAGAAAATACAAAAATTCACAAAGAAAAACTCCGTGAAACTTCTTTAACTCCGTTACTCTGTGGTAAAACAAAAACAACATAAACATGTCAACACATAAACAATTAACACTCGGATTATTTGGCTTTGGCGTAGTAGGCGAAGGCTTATATAAAATTTTAAAACAAACTCCGTCTTTAAATGCAAGCATTAAAAGAATAGTCATTAAACATCCTGATAAAAAAAGAAATGCTCCGGGAGAAATCTTTACACAATTGGCAGATGAAGTTTTGAATGATGATTCAATTAACGTTATTGTAGAATTAATTGATGATGCCAATGCTGCTTATTACATAGTTACAGAAGCACTGAAAAAAGGGAAAGCCGTAGTAAGTGCCAACAAAAAATTAATTGCTGAGCATTTAGAAGAGTTGTTGGCTTTGCAGGAAAAATACAATGTGCCTTTTTTATATGAAGCTTCTACTTGTGCATCCATTCCTGTAATTAGAAATTTAGAAGAATACTACGATAATGATTTACTACATAGCGTTAGTGGCATTGTAAATGGTAGTACCAATTTTATTCTTTCCAAAATTTTTAATGAGGGATTAGAATTTGTAGAAGCCCTATTACAAGCTCAGCAATTAGGTTTTGCAGAAAGTAATCCAAGCCTCGATGTACTAGGTATTGATGCTGTAAACAAACTCACCATATTATTGGTGCATGCTTATGGCATTGTAACCAAACCAACTTCAATACTGTTTAATGGTATTCAAAACATTCAATTACAAGATGCTAAAGTAGCCAATGAGAAAGAGTTTAAAATTAAACTGGTAGCTAAAGCAGCTAAACTAAAAAATGGAAAAATTGCTGCGTATTTATTACCACAGTTTGTAACTGCCGATACTCAATTGTACAATGTAGAAAATGAATACAATGGTGTGGTGATTGAAAGTGGATTTTCGGATAAACAATTTTTTTATGGTAAAGGAGCAGGAAGTTTTCCAACTGCATCAGCTGTATTGAGTGATATCTCTGCCTTGCGTTACGATTATAAATACGAGTACAAAAAGAAATACCAATCTGCAGAAAGTGAATTGAGCAACGACTATTATTTAAAAGTGTATGTGAGTTACGACAATTTGAAAAGTATTCAAAAAGATGCTTTTGAATGGATTGAAGAATTTCATAGTGGTCAGCAAAGAAGTTATTTCGTTGGTGTAATTCATGCTGAAAAATTATTGAAAGATGATTGGTGGAAACAACATGGTGTTTCTTTAATTCTATCTCCAGACCCAATTATTGAAAATATTGATTATAGAGATGTACAGAAAAGAAGTTTAGAGTTGGCAGGGGTGTTGTAAGAAAATCTCTAAGAGTGGTCTGCTTTTGAAAAGCAGACCACTCTGAATAATTAAACTTCACAAAAAATATACTTACAATTATTTTAAACCCTTCTATTTTTAGTAGGGTTTGTTTTTTGATATTAAGTAATCAAATGTGAATTTGTATCTTACCAAAAATTAACCCAACCAATGCTTAAATATTGTTGTATTATTTTGTTCTTTCTTGCAAGTACAATAAAACTAACTGCACAAAAAATAACCAAAGCTGATTCTTTGGTATGGGTGAAATTAAATAAACAAACAGAAGCTTATATTGAAAATGGTGTAAATGATTCTGCATTAATTTTTGCTAAGAAGGCTTTTAAAAAAGCTAATATTGTTTTTGGCAAATCACATATTTGTTATGCAATCAGTTCAAACAACTTGGCAGATACTTATGTTCTTTTAGGAGAATACAATGAAGCCGAACCCTACTTTAAAATAGCTATTTCAATTTACAAAAAGAAACATGGAATTAATCATATTGATTATGCAGGTAGTTTAAACGATTTAGCAATGCTATATTTTGAAATGGGCAACTATAAAGCAGCAGAAGATTTATTTAAAAAAGTATTGGTCATTTTTGGTAAAACCATTGGAAAGAATCATGCAGATTATGCAACCATTCTAAGTAACCTTGCCCAATTGTATGAAGCAATAGGCAATTATGCAACTGCCGAACCTTTATCAAAATCGGCTTTAGCTATTAGAAAAAAATTGTTAGGAGAAAATAATACAGACTATGCAGTTAGCTTAAATAATTTGGCTGGTTTATTTAGACTTGTTGGTAAGTACGACTCATCTGAAATTTATTATTTAAAGTCTATTGCAATACTTAAAAAAATACTTGGTGAAGAACATGCCGACTATGCTAGTGCATTAAACAACTTGGCTTATTTATATCAAAAAACAGGTAAATATGTTTTAGCTGAGAACTTATACAATATTTCAATAGAAATAAGAAAAAAAATATTGGGTATAGAGCACCCAGACTATTCTGTTAGTCTTTGTAATATGGCTGGTTTATATACAGAAATGGCAAGGTTTAAAGAGGCTGAAAACTTATATCAAAAAGCATTAATAATAGATAAAAAAAACCTTGGTGAAACACATCCTAGCTATGCAATTAGTTTAAATAATATATCTAGCTTATATGAAGCAATGGGCAATTATTCACTAGCAGAAAGCATCAATAAACAAGCCCTACAAATATTTAAAAATTCAACAGGAGAAAATCATGTAGATTATGCAATGAGTTTAAACAACTTAGGCTACTTATACGAAAGTATGGGCAACTACCTAGAAGCTGAAAAATTATTTAAACAATCTTTAGACATTAGAAAAAATGTATTAGGACCAACACATGCCGATTGTGCTATGAGTTATAATAATCTAGGTGCTCTTTACGAAACAATGGGCAATTATTTAGCTGCTGAAAACATGTATGCATTAGGTCTAAGTACATATAAAAAAGCATTGGGAACAGAAAATCCAGACTATGCAAAAAGCCTCAATAACTTAGGTGGCTTGTATATGAACTTAGGTAACTATGCAAAGGCAGAATCTATCTACTTTTCAACCATCAAACTCAGAAAAAATATATTGGGCGAAGCCCACCCAGATTATGCTACAAGCATTAATAATTTGGCAACCTTATATGAGGCTATGAATAGAAAAACAGAAGCAGAACCTTTATTAAAACTATCCATCAGCATTTATAAAAAAAGTTATGGCGAAGAACATCCCATTTATGCAAGTGCACTAAACAATTTAGCCATATTGTATAAGAGTTTAAACAAATATACTGAAGCAGAAAATTTATTTGAACAAGCCTTAGCAATTAGAAAAAAAGCATTGGGTGTATTGCATATAGATTATGCAAGTAGTTTACTAAACCTTGCCAATCTATATGTACAAATGAACTTATTTAACAAGGCAGAAAATATGTATTTAGAAGCTAAAGCAATAGATGAAAAAGTTTTGGGCACTATGCATCCAAATTATGCAAACGACTTAAATAAACTCAGTATTCTCTACTACAAAAGCAACAATTTTATTCAATGGAATGAACTTATTACAACAACATTACAAACAGAAAATACCAATCAGCAATTATTATTACAAAACTTTAGTGAACCTGAAAAAGAACTTTTCTTAAAAAATGAAAGTGAAATGCAAGATATTTTTTTATCTATGTTACACCACTTTAAACCAACAAATATTAATAGCTTTTATCAAAGTACTACAGCCAAACAAGGTTGGTTGTTGCAAGGCAAGCAATTATTGAGTAGTTGGGCAGCACAATCAAAAGATACCACCGTAAAAAAGCTATATACACAATGGCAAAATACCCATAAAATTTTTGCAGTAGCACTTCAACTGAGTGAAGAAAAAAGAAAAATAAATGGCATACAGTTAGATAGTTTGCAACAACAATTACAAGCATTAGAAAAGCAATTAATAAATGCTTTACCTGCATTACAAAATAGTATTGCCAATAAAGGGAGCAGTGGTGTAATAGTTGCTCAACAACTAAAGCAACATGAGGCACTCATTCATTGGACAAGCTTTAAATATCATTCATTAAAAGGCAGTACAGATTCTGTTTTATATGCAGCATTTATAACTACACCCAATGATACTATACCAAAATTTGTAACAGCATTTGAAGAAAATCAGTTGCAAAAATTACTAAAAAATTATCATAGCAGTAGTGGAAGAAGCACAATACAAAAAGAAAAAACAGCAACAGCCAATATAGATGTTGCTTTGTATAATCTTATTTGGCAACCAATAGTACCTCACTTAAAAAACGCTACTACTATTTATAATTTACCAGCAGGATTCTTACACAAAATAAGTTTTGCAGCACTAACTGATAGTAGTAGTAAAAAGCAATTAATTGATAAGTACGATATACATCAATTGCTCAGTATTAATGAGCTGTTACAACCAATACAAGCTAAAAATGCAACTCAATCAATGGCATTATTTGGGGGTGCTAATTATGATGTAAATAAAATTTCTTCTAACAAAAAAACAACTTCTATTAATACTGGTTTTAGAAACACCACAGCCAATAAAAACATTCGTTTTAATTATTTACAAGGCACTAAAACAGAAGTTGAAGCCGTTGCTTCAAATGCAATACACACGAACTTAAAAATTGAAAGCTATATTGGCAATAACGCTTCTGAAGATAATTTTAAACAATTAAATGGCAACAATGCTCCTAGTATTTTGCATATAGCAACACATGGTTTTTATTTTCCTCCAACCAATACAACCAATGATTTTCCTTTATTAAGAAGTGGTTTGGTATTAAGTGGGGTAAACAATTATTGGGGTAAAGATACTTTGCTAGAAAACCAAGAAGATGGAATTGTAACTGCACAAGAAATTAGTAACCTCAATTTATTGAATACCGATTTAGTGGTACTCAGTGCCTGCCAAACAGCCTTAGGCGATATTAATGGAAGTGAAGGTGTATATGGTTTACAACGTGCATTTAAAATGGCTGGAGTAAAAAAATTACTCATGAGTTTATGGGAAGTTCCTGATGCTGAAACGGCTGAATTAATGCAACTCTTTTACAGCAATCTATTTAAAGGCGAAACATATTATGCTGCTTTTAGAAAAGCACAACTTACTTTAAAAGCCAAATACAATGACCCTACTAAATGGGCTGGATTTGTGTTGGTGGGAGAGTGATGATTTTTTAGAGTGGTCTGCTTTTGAAAAGCAAATCACTCTTGTATTCATTAATCTCTGTTAGGAATTTTATTTCTACTACTATTATTGATATAATCTTCAAAAGCAAGTAACACTTCTTCAAAATAAGGATGGTTACTATGCATAATTAAACCTGCATAATAAATTCTATTATCATCATCAGGATCTATCAGTTGATAATTAATCAGCTGCCAATTTTCATCATCAAATTCATTATACCAATCATTAAAAACTTTTGATCTTGCAGCATCTTTACCATCGGGCAAACAAGTAAAAAAGTAGATGGAAAAAATTCCATTTTCAGCAGCATGCTTTAGAAAAATTTGGGAGATTGTTTCAGCAACAGATTTATCATTTCTCTTGTTGGGGTTTTCATCTAAAGCAGTACGAGCAAATTGAAAATCAAAAACAAGGCCGTTATTAAAAAGTAAATGGTTGGAAACAAATTCGTTGGATTCATTTGTAAACAATACCGAGTATAGCCAACCGAAATCTGTAGGAAAAACATAACTATTTGCAACTGAGCCTTCAGCAAATTTGTAGCAAGCCATATTATTTATTTAGCACCAGTTAAAACAGGCTTTGCTTTCTTTTGTAAGGTGTGCACAATACCTTTATTAACTGCAGCTATTGCCACAGCCCTATGAGTACTTGTTTTTTCTGAAACAGATTGTTGCATTGCAGTAATAACTGCTTTATTATTTACAACAACTTGTTTGGTAATTGCTTTCTTTTTCATATAGCTAAAATAAGCATTTTTAAGAACCGAAGCATTGATTTAGTTTTTGTATGTAGCTACAAATTATTAAACTATCTTCAAAAGAAACCTGTATTTAAAAAATTCTCATCACCCTTACACCAAAACTTCATTTGCTACATATTGTTTGTGCCATTAATTTTGCTCATGGCAACAATAAAATCTCCCCGCTCTACAACTCAAAATAATCGAACTTTTATTGATGGTTTAACTTTCGATGATGTTTTACTCGTTCCTGCTTACAGCCAGGTTTTACCTAGAGAAGTAAACATCAGTGCTCATCTTACTAAAGAAATTGTATTAAACGTTCCTATGCTTTCAGCAGCTATGGATACTGTAACAGAAGCCAATTTAGCTATTGCCTTGGCAAGAGAAGGCGGTTTAGGCATTTTACACAAAAACATGAGTATTGAACGTCAGGCCGAACAAGTACGTAAAGTAAAACGTAGCGAAAGTGGCATGATCATAGACCCTGTTACTTTATTTGTTGATGCCACAATTGGCGATGCATTGCGTTTAATGAAAGAAAATAAAATTGGCGGTATTCCTATCATCGATAAAAATCAAAAATTGGTTGGCATTTTAACCAATAGAGATTTACGTTTTGAAACCGATAAAAAACGTAAGGTGATTGAAGTAATGACTAAAGAAAAACTCATTACTGCACCCGAAGGAACGGATCTGAAAAAAGCAGAAACCATTTTACGCAATTATAAAATTGAAAAGTTACCTGTAGTAAATAAGCAGGGTAAATTGGTGGGACTAATTACTTATAGAGATATTTTACAACTCACCAATCATCCCAATGCTGTGAAAGATGGTTATGGAAGATTGTTGGTGGGTGCTGCTTTAGGTATTACCAACGATTTAATGCAACGTGCCGAAGCATTGATTCATGTGGGAGTTGATGTAGTTACACTAGACAGTGCACATGGCCACAGTAAAGGTGTAATTGAAGCATTGAAAGCATTGAGAAAAAACTTTAAAAAATTACAAATTATTGGTGGTAACGTAGGTACTGCAGAAGGTGCATTGGCTTTGGCTAATGCTGGTGCCAATTGTGTTAAAGTAGGTATTGGGCCTGGAAGTATTTGTACTACTCGTATTGTTGCAGGTGCCGGTGTACCACAACTTACTGCTGTAATGGAAGCTAGTAATGCTTTGAAAGGAAAAAATATTCCTGTTATTGCCGATGGTGGAATTCGTTACACAGGTGATATGGTGAAAGCGTTAGCTGCTGGTGCAAATGTGGTAATGATGGGAAGTGTGTTTGCAGGTGTAGAAGAAAGTCCTGGAGAAACCATTATTTATGAAGGAAGAAAGTTTAAAGAATATCGTGGCATGGGAAGCTTAGGTGCTATGAGCCAAGGTAGTGGCGATAGATATTTTCAAGATGTAGAAGACGATGTAAAAAAATATGTTCCAGAAGGTATTGAAGGTAGGGTTGCTTATAAAGGAAGTTTAAGTGAAATTGTTTATCAATATGTTGGTGGATTAAGAAGTGGTATGGGTTATTGTGGAGCTAAAAATATTGCTGAATTACAAAAAGCCACGTTTGTGAAAATTACCAATGCTGGTATGAAAGAAAGCCATGCACATGATGTAGATATTACTAAAGAAGCTCCTAATTATAGTAGAAAATAAATTTTATATAACCCAGACGATGGCTTATGGCCTCGTTTGCGGTTATTTAGAAATTTAAACTATAACCGCCGTCAAAGTTGAAAACTGTTGACGGGGTTAAAGAAACTGTTGACGGGATTAATCAAAATCTTCTTTTAAAATGATACTAACCCAGACGACGGCTCATAGTATCGTCTGCGGTTATTGAGAACTTAAAAAATAAAACCCCGTCAAAGTTGAAAACTTTTGACGGGGTTTTATATAATGTATAATAAATTTACTTCACTAAAGTTAATTCATCTACAATATGTTTGGCACCACCTAACTTATCAATACACCATAAAACATAACGTACATCTACACAAATAGTACGGTTTAAATCTTTATCAAAAGCCAACTTATGGCTTAATGCTTCATAGTTACCATCGAAAGCTAAACCAATTAAATTGCCTTTTGCATCTAATACCGGACTACCAGAGTTTCCTCCTGTAATATCATTAGTAGTTATAAAACATACCACCACATCATTGTATTTTTTATCGGCATATTCACCATAGTCTTTCGCCTTATTCAAGTCTAAAAACTTCGTAGGCAAATCAAATTCATAATCGCCTTTTACATATTTTGCCATTGCACCACCCATGGTACAAACAAAATCGTACTTCACTGCATCTTTTGGATTATAGCTTTTTACATTACCATAAGAAACCCTCATAGTAAAGTTTGCATCAGGATATGTACCATTCATTTTTGTAGGATTCATTTCAAATAACCCCTTCAAATACAATCTGCCCAACTCGTTATTTTTTGTAAAAAAAGATGTAAATTTAGGAGCATAATTACTTGTGTAATTACTAAAAAATGCTTTGGCTACTTTAAATGCTGGGTCTTCAGCCAATGTTGCTGCACTAGGTTTTTCTGTAAAAGATAACCACTTGGCATCGTCAAAAGCCATTGTGTTAGCAAATACATCGGCAGCAAACATTTTGTATGTATTTTGTTCAATATCGTTATAGGTTTTAAATAAATCTTCGTAAAAACCTTTTGGGTGTTGGTCTTTATCAACATCGCTATAAAACATAGCAACAACGGCTGCTAAAATATTTTGATCGCTTTTTTTGTTTTCTCCTTCTAAGAAATTTTTTCTAGCAGCAGTAGCATTTTCAATAGCTTTTTTAACTTCTTCAGGTTTATAATCTTTTCTTTTTAATAATGCCTCTAGGCTCATCCAACTTGCAGCATAAGCAATTAACGGACTACCAGCAATACCTTCATTTATGTATTGGCGATGTTTTGCAAACGGTGTCCATTCTTTATAATTTTTTTCGTACTCGGTAAAAATATTTTCATATTCTGGTTTTCCTTTTGCCCAGTTTATAAATGCAGCTTCTTCAGTTTGTTTTGCTCCAAATGTGTTAAACTTCAATAATTGTTTGGTTTCTCCATCAAAAAATTTCCAGTAGTTAGCAATACCTGCATAGTTGCTAGCCAATTGTAATTTAACAGCTTTGTTGTTTTTCATTTGCTCGAACATGTACTTTAAACGTACATCACGAAGCTTTACTAAAGATGGATTATTAATATCTGTAGCTAATTGAATACCATAAGAAGTTTCGTATCTATTGGTACTACCAGGGTAACCATAAATCATGCTGTAATCACCATCTTTAAAGCCTTTTAAGCTTACTGGTAAATGATATTTAGGAACCATTGGTGCATTATCATTAGCAAATTTTGATGGCTTACCATCTTTATTAGCGTATACACGAAATACAGAAAAATCACCCGTATGTCTAGGCCACTCCCAGTTATCAGTATCACCTCCAAATTTGCCTATACTTTCTGGTGGAGTGCCTACTAAACGAATGTCTTTATAAACATCGTACACAAAAACAAAAAACTGATTGCCTTTAAACATGCTAGCAACTACTGCATCTTTAAATTCATCGCCACCAACAATATTTTTTACAATTTCGGCTACAATTTCATTGTATTTTTTTGTTCTATCGGCACCGGTTAAACTACCTAATTCAGCATTAATTTTTGCAGTAACATCTTCAATTCTATTTAAAAACTTTACAGTTAATTTAGTAGGAATTTCTTTGGTTTTATCACTAGCCCAAAAACCATCTTGTAAATAATTGGCTTCAACTGTACTAGCCGATGCAATGGCACCATAACCACAATGGTGATTGGTAAATATTAAACCTTGATTGCTTACAATTTCTCCAGTACATCCACCACCAAAAATGATTATAGCATCTTTAATAGAAGATTTGTTGATGCTGTACAATTGCTCGGGTTTTAACTTCAACCCTTTTTTAACCATATCGTTATACACTTGTTGTCCTAATAGCATAGGCAACCACATACCTTCATCGGCATAACTACGAAACATCGTTAGCACTAAGGCTAGAGATACAAATAGCTTTTTCATATTTTGACAATAATTTTTTAAGTGTGGCAATGTAGTAAATATTGCTTGAGGAAAAACTGATTTTTTTACGATTGAACTGAAATTGACATAAAAAAAGCCCTGCATTTTGCAGGACTTTTTTTAAGGACGATTCATCATATCGAAATTATTTCTTTGGAGCATTCTCTGGAACTATGCCGACATCTTTAAGCGTTTCATATTCTGTAGAATACATAGCTTTTCTTTTGGCTTCTTCTTCTTTAAAAATAGCAATCAAATCATTGATAAAGTTTGCAGTACTCACTAAGCTATTTTGCTTTGCGTTAACCATATTTACTTCGAAATAACTTTTTACCGATTTGTCTTCAAAATTATCTGATGTTAGAATAACATTTTTAAACGTATTGTTTGCAGCAGTTAATGCTTTTTTACCAGATTCATCATTTACGCTTGTCATAGCAGCAGTAAATAAACTGGTAAAATCAACAAACGATGCAGTGCTTTTGCCTTTTAGCTTGCTCAACACATCGGCATTAATGGTTGCTTTGCCAGTTCCTGCGGCATAAGCAGCATACGTTGCACTATCACTTGCCAAAACAAAATTCTTGTCATCTACCATTAAAAATAAATTAGCCGATGCCATAGCAGCTCCACTAGTATAGCCTGTTGCAGTTTTTACTGCAACCCCTGCTTCTACTGCTTTTTGCATAATTTTATCAAAGGCTAATTTATTACCAATATTAGCTGAGAAAATCAATTTAGCACTTGGCATGCTACTAGTGTAGGTTTGTGTTTTGCCTTCAAAATCTTGATACTTCATTTCTTTTGGTGCTATAGAAAAATCAGATACAATTACATTAATTTCTCCTTTCAATGCTTTAAAAATATCGGCACTGGTTAAACCTTGTCCTGCTAAAAATCCATCAATCATTCCGCCAACTTGTAACTCAGTTAATAAGCCATTGAATAATTCTGGATTAAATGAAACCAACATGGCTCCATTGATATTTTGAGAAGGGAATTTTTCCAATGCACTCATGTTTACTGTTGGACCAGCATATTTTTTTAAAATGCTGCTCAACATTGGGTTCGTATGCGTTACAGATTTTACTACTATTTTACCATCTTCAAAATTAAATGTACCTGCTGTATAATTGTCTTTCAACAATTCTTGCAACTTAGGTAAATTCAAAGGAGTAGCACTTAAAGCAGCCAATGTTCCTGCACTTGTGCTAAAACCATAACCATCGGCTTTTTCTTTAAACATATCGTTAAATAAATCTACTGAGCCCATGCTTTCTTCAGCCTTTAAACTAAAGTAACGAGCCACTTCGGTTTTGTGTTCTTTTTTTGTGGTTGCTTCATCGGGCATTTGATAATTGCCTAAAGAATCGAAAGTCATTTTAGGCGTTTTATAATACATAGTTAACATAGCAACATCGCTGTTCCAAGCTAAAGAAGTTTGGTAAGCACTTTCCATGTAAGAAAAATTGCTTTCTTTTTGAATGGGATTATTTTTTAGTTGTTCGTTTTGTTTTTTTACAAAATCTTCAAACTTGCTTTGATCTTTAATTGTAGCAGTAACGGTTACAGCAGTTGCTTGTCCTTGTTGTATAGAGCCTTTTTGTACTACAAATAAAAATATGTTTTCATCTATATTTACCGTACTGTTCTTAAAATCGGCCCAAAGCTTTTTGGCTTTATTTGTGTCGGCTGTGTCGGCATCTACAGAAAGTTTATTGATAAAACTATCGATGCTTATATTACCCTGTTTCAATTTGTCTTCTAATGATTTTGGGTTTACAGCAAGTACTGCTGTAGCATCTTTAGGAATGTATTTGGCTTCTTTGGGTGCTTTATTACCACAAGATGCCAAAACTAGGATGATAGTTGAAAAACTCAACCAAGTAAAAACTTGTTTTTGCATAAAATTTTATTTGAATAACGAAAATAATGGATTGTTTCAACTTTTTACCAATTACCAAAAATTAACCTACACAGCTTATATTAAATAAACTTATCCCATTTACAAACTAACAAATTCTGCTCACAAACCCTTGCTGTTATAAATAGCCTTTTAAATGAAATTCACCCTACAAATTTGTTTATTTCTTAATCTTATACTTGAAAAGTAAGTAGTTGAATGCCTAATTTTAGCCCATGTTAACAGCCATAATTGTAGATGATGAAGGCAAAGCAAGAAGAATCTTAGAAAGTTTCTTAACTGATTATTGTCCTACTGTTCAAATTCTTGGTATGGCCGAAGATGTACCTCAAGCTGTAAAAGCTATTAAAAAATTTGAGCCTGATGTTGTTTTTTTAGATATTGAAATGCCCGGCTATAATGGATTTCAACTATTAGAATTTTTTGATGAAATAAATTTTGACATTGTTTTTACTACTGCTTACAGCGAATTTGCTCTAAAAGCATTTCAAGTAAGTGCAATTGACTATTTGCTTAAACCCATTCAAATAGAACAATTAATGAATGCCGTTAAAAAAGTAGAACGAATTAAAGGCAATTCATTGATTAAAGAACGTATTCAAACTTTACAAACCAATTTAGAAGAATTTAAAATTAAAAAAATTGTAGTGCCGTTAAGCGAAGGCAGTTTATTTATAGAACTGAAAGAAATTATTTATTTAAAAGCCGAAGGTAGTTATGTAAACTTTTTTTTGAAAGATGGCACTAAGATTTTAGCCAGTAAAAACATTAAAGATTTTGAAGATCAGCTTACACAAACAGATGGATTTTACAGAACACATCGCAGCTTTTTAATTAACACTGCTTTTGTTACCAATGTATCTAGCGATAATGCTGAAGTTACTTTAAATGGCAAAGCTACTGTTGCTATTGCCAGAGAAAGAAAACAAGATTTTATGCAATACTTAAAAGCAGCTACAAGTAAATAAGCATTTCTTAAAATAAACTTATTTGATTAGGTATAATTGCAAAACTTTTTCTATGAAACTCACATAAGCCAAATTGCTCAATGGCTTTTCTATGTTGCAATGTGCCATAACCTTTATTTTTATTCCAACCATACATAGGGTATTGTTCGTGCAGCTGTTGCATAAACTCATCTCTATAAGTTTTAGCTAAAATACTGGCTGCTGCAATTGATGCAAATTTTCCATCGCCTTTAATAACGCATTGATGAGGCGTTTTTTTGTAGGGTATAAACCTGTTTCCATCTATCAACAACAACTTAGGTTTTTTCTTTAGTTGATCAATGGCTAAATGCATGGCTTTGAAGCTAGCTTTTAATATGTTGATTTGATCAATTTCTTCATGAGTTACCATTGCAACTGCAAAACTTGTTGCATGTTGTTCAATAAATAAACGTAATTCGTTTCTATCTTTTTCAGCTACTTGTTTACTATCATTAAGTAGTGGATGATGGAAATGATTAGGTAAAATTACAGCAGCAGCAAAAACAGGACCTGCATAACAGCCTCTACCAGCTTCATCGCAGCCAGCTTCTACAACTTGAGTTTGGTAAAATAAATCGAGTGCCATTGTTGAACAAAGTTATAAAATTAAAGCCGATAGATATGGACTGTACGATACTTCGGTATTGAGCAAAGTCGAAATAAGCTCAGTACAGGCTACGAGAAAGTTGAATAAAGTTTTGAACGATGACCTCATAAAAAATAAACATCCTTCAACAAAAAACATTTATTGCCCAAAACAAAAACTTTATAGCAACTACCATGTTTTACATTTGCAGCATCAATTTTAAAGTAGTAGTTATGATTACAGACGAACGGAAAACTAAAGTGGTTGCCAACTGGATTTTTATTGGTATTGGCATGTTAATTATACAAGTTTTATTGGGTGGAATTACACGGTTAACTGGTAGTGGTTTAAGTATTACAGAATGGAAACCCATTATGGGAGCATTACCACCCATGAACGAAACTGAATGGCAGCTTGCATTTGAGCAATATCAAACCATTGCTCAATACAAATATTTGAATACACATTTTACACTGGGCGATTTTAAATTTATTTTCTTTTGGGAATGGTTTCACAGGCAATGGGCAAGGTTAATTGGGCTGGTATTTTTATTTCCGTTTGTGTACTTTTTAGTGAAAGGATATTTTAAAAAATGGATGATTAACCCATTGATTATTTTGTTTTTATTGGGTGCAATGCAAGGTGCAATTGGTTGGATTATGGTGCAAAGTGGTTTAAACGATAACGATTTGTATGTTAGCCATATTCGTTTATCGGTTCATTTTGTTAGTGCAATGGTTTTAATAAGTTATGCTTTAATTTTTGGCTTATCATTAGTAATAAACCCCACAGAAAAAGTAAATAATCCTGCACTTAAAAAAGCAATGATTTGGATGATTATTTTATTAACAGCTCAACTTTTTTATGGTGCATTTATGGCTGGTTTAAAAGCTGCAAATGCTGCACCAACTTGGCCTAGCATAAATGGAATGATTATTCCTGAACACTTGGGCAATATTTTTCACGATAGAATTACCATACACTTAATACATAGAACACTAGCTTATGTTATTACCATTTTAATTTTTTGGTGGTGGTTTAAAGCAAAAATTATTTCGGTATCGGCAGCGTTTAATAAAGCTAAACATTGGCCTTTTATTTTGGTAATAGTACAAATTGTATTGGGCATTTTAAGTGTGCTAACTAGCCCATCGATTAAGCTTGGCAATTTTGGTGTGTTTGAGTGGATGGCACAATTGCATCAATTGGTGGGCATGTTATTGTTACTATCGCTTATTGCAGTAACCTATATTTTAAGTTGGCAAAAACTAGCTAAGTAAATTGGTAAGTTTTTTGCAGGCAGCAACATTGTTGTTCATTTTGTCTTATTTTACAACATAATGCCTGCCATGAAAAAAATACTTATTGGATTTTGGTATAGCCTTCCTATTCAATTGCTTTTTTTACACTTTCGTAGGTATCAAATTTTTTTGGTATTCTGGTACATATTATTTGCTACTGTTGGTGGCTTTTTTATGGAAAACTTTGGAGCTTATTCTTTATACCTTGCTCCAGAATATTACGATGAGGTAAGTTTTTTTAGTACCGCAATTGTAGGGGTATCTATTGGTGTATTTATAATGAGTTGGCATATTACCACCTTTATTTTACATAGAAAACACATTGAATTTTTAGCCACTACTGCTCAACCATTTTTAAAGTTTTGTATTAACAATAGTGTTTTGCCATTACTATTTTTAGTATTCTACTTTTTAAACGCCATTGATTATGCCCAACACAAAGCATTGCTTGAATTGAGTGAAATTTTGATATTGATTTTGGGATTTTTAGCTGGATACTCATTTTCAATTTTACTGGCATTTGGTTATTTTTTTAGTGCCGATAGAAGAATTTATCAAAGCATGCATTTGATATTACATTCAGCACATGCATCTTATGCTAATACCTCTATTAACAATCCATTACCAGCTGAGAAAAAAGATATTCGGGTGGATTGGTTTTTGAGTGCCAAACTACATTTACGCAAACCAAGAGACATTCGTCATTACAGTAGAGAATTATTGGACACCATTTTTCAACGCCAGCATTTTGCTGCTGTTATTGCATTTGTTATAGCATTTATTTTTTTAATTATCACTGGCTTTTCATCGGATAGTAGATTGTTTCAAATACCTGCTGCTGCTAGTATTACTATTCTATTTTCACTAATGATAGCTGTAGGTGGGGCTTTATCGGTGTTTTTAAAAAGTTGGAGTATTCCCATTGTATTGCTATTATATGTTGGGTTAAATTATTTATATCAACACAATTTTATTGACCCAAGAAATAAAGCTTATGGCTTAAATTATTGGAACAAAGAACAACGCCCCAACTATAATAGAGCAAGCTTGTTAACCTTAGCCAGCGATGAAAACATTGAAGCCGACAAACAAGCTTTTTTAAAAAGATTAGAAGCATGGAAAGCCAAACAAAAAACCGATAAACCAATTTTATACATCATTAATACAAGTGGTGGTGGTTTACGTAGTGCCAACTTTACGTTTACGGTATTACAACAATTAGATAGTTTAATGAATGGTAATTTAATGCACCAAACTATATTAATCAATGGAGCTTCTGGTGGGCTTTTGGGTGCTGCATATTTTAGAGAATTGTATAGATTAAAATTGAACAATCAACGAATTAATTTGCAAGACCAAACTTACAGAGATGATATTTCAAAAGATTTATTAAACCCTTTATTCTCTTCATTAGTAAGCCGAGATTTAATTAGTCCGGTACAAAAATTTACAGTCAATAATTTTGAATATGTAAAAGATAGAGGCTTTGCTTTTGAACAAAAATTAAGTGAAAACACGAGAGGCTATTTGAATAAAAGTTTACAAGACTATACATTAGAAGAAGACAATGCAACCATACCCACTATGTTGTTTAATAGTGTGATTAGCCGCGATGGACGAAAAATGATTATTTGTACAAAGCCTGTACGTTTTTTAATGAGGGCAACAACCGATAGTAATAAAATAGTTATTCCCGACCCCGATGCAATTGATTTCAACAGCTTTTTTGCTCAACAAAATAGTACAAAAATTAAAGTGTTGAGTGCATTGCGTATGAACGCCACTTTTCCGTACGTGTTACCCAATGTATGGCTGCCTACCAACCCAATTATTGATGTGATGGATGCTGGATTAAGAGACAATTACGGACAAGAAAATACTTTGCGATTTATTGAAGTATTTAAAGATTGGCTAAAAGCCAACACAAGTAAAGTAGTGCTTATTCAAATACGAGATAGAAGCATAAGCGATTGGGAAAAACCTTACGAGAGTAAAAACTTAATTGGCTTATTTACCAAGCCTGCATTTTTACTACAAAACAATTGGTTTAAGTTACAAGATTATTATCAGCAAGGACAATTAGAATATTTAAGTGAAAGTTACGGTAATAACCTGCAACGTGTTTGCTTTCAATATGAAGCAACTGGTAAAGAAAATGCAGCTAGTTTAAACTTTCATTTAACCAATAGAGAGAAAGCTGACATAGCAAAATCTGTTCATAATAAAATTAATAAACAAGAACTGGATAAATTGAAAGAATGGATGAGTAAATAATTATTGATCTAACACAATTAAATCAAATCAAAATACTTCTAAATTATCCTGCAATTAATTTAAAGCAGTTTTCTAATATTCGAATATCAAATTCATCAGAGGTTTCTTTGGGTTCTCCATCTATATGAAAAGGAGCATGCTTTAAATTCTTAATTTTTAAAGAAGCTGATTGAAAATATAAAATGTTTTTTTGGGTTACATCTTCTACTAACTGTTGCAGTTTATTGTTGCCTCTAATTTGTCGTAATACTGCAAACGGTAATTTGGCTTTGTTCATTTTTTGAACAATTACAATGTCTAACAAACCATCGTTTAAACTTGCATGTGGGGCAATGGTTACATTATTACCAAACTGATTACTATTGGCAATGCTGATGAAAAATGCATCGGTAAAAAAAGAAACATTATCTATAGTAACTTCAAATTGATAAGGCTGTGCCTTAAAAAAATGAATTAAACTTTGAGTAGTATAAGTAAGCAAACCTCTACTTGCTTTAGTACTAAATTCATGGGCCACTTTTGCATCGAAGCCTATACCACTAAGCATACATGAAAACTGACCATTGATTAAAAATGCATCTGTACTTTTTACTTTTCCTGTAAATAATAAATCAATCGCTTCTTTGGGCTTCATAGGTATGTTGGCAGCTCTTGCTAAACCATTGCCACTACCTACAGGAATAATACCAAAGTTCACTGGCATTTGATGTAAACTATTCACTAGTTGATTCACTGTTCCATCGCCACCAACCATTATAACATCGGTTATTTTTTCAGCATTGATTTTTTCTTTCAAAAAATCGTAATTGCCTGTTGCATTGGTTGATACAATTTCAAAAGGAATATTTCTATCGGTCGTTTCTTTTTCTATTAATGCTTTAATGCCTTCTTTTTTTGCTGTACCCGAAATAGGATTAATCAAATACACCATCTTTCTACTCATCATCATCTTTCATAGTTTATACAAGAGCTAACAGTGTTACTGTATCTGAATCTTGGTTAATAAAAATTTTCTTACTTTCACAGTTGCAGCATCTTTTGGGTCGGTTGGTGTAGCAATGGTAAATAACCTATATGTTTCTCCTACTTTGGTTTTTGAAAAAAGATCTTTTAATGAAGCACTCAAATTGCCAATAATTCTTCCTGTAAAAAAAATAGGTATTTCTTCATCTTTACTATTGAGCAAAAAATATTTTCGGGTTAGTGTAGGTTCGTTTTTTGCATTAGAATAAACCATAAATAACTTACCATCTTTCTTACTATCTAGTTTTAAAACATTCTCGTTATTATCTTCAGTAACAATTGCAGTAATTGATGTTCCTTGAGCTGATATTTGAATATCTAACACTCTTTCTTCAGTTTCTTCTTGTGCAAACAATGCTGTACTCATAAACAAAGTTGCTACAAGTAATAAAGTTTTCATAACGGTATTTTTTTGATGATTAATTAAGGCAAATACTTTGCCACTTAACGCATTAAAGATAATTTTTTGAATTCTTTAGTTTTTGCAATTTCACTAAGACTTACGTTTACGTTTCTAATCATGAGATGTCTCCGATTGTCGACATGACATAAACCTAATCCCCACTTGCGATTCACCACCACCCATTTACGTTTCTCCTACTTCCTACTTACCATTAACCACTTACCATTCACGTTTCTCCTACTTACGATTCACCACTTACCATTCACTATTTCACTACTCACAATTTACCACTTCAACAATGCACTTGCCCAAGTAAAGCCACTACCAAAAGCTGCTAAACAAACTAAATCGCCATCTTTAATTTTTCCTTGTTCCCAAGCTTCACATAATGCAATTGGCACACTAGCTGCTGTAGTGTTACCATATTTATGAATATTGTTATGCACTTGATCGTCTCTTAACTGTAACTTCTGTTGCACAAATTGAGATATTCTTAAGTTGGCTTGATGTGGAATCAGCATATTCAAATCGGCCGTTGTTAGTCCATTGGTTTGTAATGCTTCTTGTATTACTTCAGGAAACTTTACAATGGCTTTTTTAAACACACTTGGACCATCCATAAAAGGATAAATCTGTCCATCATCAATCATGGCATGACTAAAAAACATTTGTCCTATTTCAGCTTCATCAAAGCTGGCATATTTTTCTTCTTTCCAATGATTGGCATGTGTACCTGGATTATACATAGCTAAAATTTCGGCACTATCGCCATCACTATGTAAATGTGTACTTAAAATACCTTGATTGTCTTGTTCAGTTGGTTGTACAATTACTGCACCTGCACCATCGCCAAAAATTACACTTACATTACGTCCTCTTGTAGTGAAGTCTAAACCAAAGCTGTGCTTTTCACTGCCAATTACCAAAATATTTTTATACATACCGGTTTTAATAAACTGGTCTGCAACACTTAAAGCATAAACAAATCCACTGCATTGATTACGTATGTCTAAAGCACCAATTTCTTTCATTTTCATGGCACGTTGTACCAATACACCACAACCTGGAAAGTAATAATCGGGCGATAAAGTAGCAAACAAAATAAAATCTACATCTTGTGCTGTAATGCCAGCCCTTTCAATAGCAATTTTTGCAGCTTCAACACCCATAGTAGTGGTGGTTTCTTCTGTACGATGAGCATATCTGCGTTCTTGAATACCTGTACGTTCTTGAATCCACTCATCGCTGGTATCCATGTACTTTTTAAGGTCGTTATTTGTAACTACTGTAGATGGCACATACATGCCTATACCAGCTATTTTAGATTTTGGCATAACAATCATTTTTAGTGCAGCAAAGTAAGTGTATTTATTGGTTTGAAAAATGCTTAACAAACACATAGGTTATACAAAAAAGTTAACCATTCATCTTTTGCATTAAGCGTTATTCAATTAAAGCAATTTATCAAAACCATATTCAGTATTTTCGATGCATACAAAATGGCTTCATGAAAATAGCATTGCAACATATTGTTCCTATTCCATTAAAAGATAAAATCATTAACCGTACATCTGATGTTTGGAATACTACTCAGGAATTTTCGAGTAAAGAATGGATAAAAATTAAAGCCCCTAGTGGAACTGGCAAAACAACATTGACCCATATTTTGTACAAACTAAGAAACGATTTTACAGGTGATGTTTTATGGGATAATATTTCTATAACAAATATTCATGGCGATGCGTTGGCTGTAATACGACAACAAAAGTTGAGCATCATTTTCCAAGATTTGCGTTTGCTACCCAACCTTACAGCAAGAGAAAACATAGAACTGAATAGAGTTTTACAAGAACCTTATTATGAAGCCAAGATGATTGATACAATGGCAGAACAATTAGGCATTACACATATTTTACAACAAAGGGCAGGCTTATGCAGTTATGGCGAACAACAACGTATTTGTATTATTCGTTCACTAATGCAACCATTTGAAATGTTGTTGATGGATGAACCTTTTAGTCATTTAGATAAGGCTAATACAACAATTGCTGCAAGTTTAATTGCAACTGAATGTAGCAAAAGAAATGCTGGATTTGTATTAACCGATTTAGATGATGATGATTGTTTTGTGTATAGCAGAAAATTGAACTTGTGATTTTTATTTGCTTCGCAAATTTTTATTGGAACGCAGATGACACGGATTAAGTGAATTTGAACGGATTGATTGTTGTAAATGAATTTGTAGAAAATAAAATGATGCTTAACCACTGAGTAACAGAGTTTAAGAGTTACACAGAGGATTTATTTGCTTCGCAAATTTTAATAGAAACACCGATGAAACGGATTGAATGGATTTAAACTGATTTATTACCATTTGTGAATTTGTAGAAAATAAAATGATGCTTAACCACAGAGAAACTGAGTTAAGGAGTTACACAGAGTTTTTATTTGATTCGTAAATTTTAATTGGAACGCAAATGACACGGATTGAATGGATTTAGACTGATTTGTTATTGTAGGTGAATTTGTAGAAAATAAAATAATGCTTAACCACAGAGTAACAGAGTTTAAGAGTTACACAGAATTTTTTTAGTATAAGTTTTCAAAAATACTCAGTGATACTTTGTGCTTTTAGTGTCTCAGTGGTAAAACAAAAAAGATAAATATGTTATTTACACTTCTTAAAAAAATAATTAAAACCTCCGCCGGACGAACTCGTTTCATTATGGCTTTTGTAGGCTTGAGTGTTGCTCTGTTGTTAATTCTTTCTGCTATACAAATACAAGCTAATTACAACGATTTATTACAAGGTAAAACCAATCAAGATAGTACTGCCAACTTTTTGGTAATTAATAAAGTAGTAAATAACAATACCTTAAATGCAACTACTTTAAGCGATGAAACGTTGAAAGATTTACAACAACAACCTTTTATAGAATCTGTTGGAAATATTAGTCCTGGAAGGTTTAAAGCCTCTATTGAAAGTTTAATACCTGCATTTCCTTTTTATACAGATATTGCTTTTGAAAGTGTTGGAGATGATTTCATAGACGTAAACACCAAAGATTGGCAATGGAATGAAGATGCCGATTTTATTCCCATGATTATTCCCAATATGTTTTTAGACATTTATAATTTTCAATTTTCGGTTTCGCAAGGCTATCCTCAAATTACGCCAGATGCTTTAAAAATGCTGTCGTTTAAAGTAAACTTATACAATAGCTATGGTGTTGCTCAAAGCTATAGAGGTAGAATAGTAGGTTTTAGCGATAGAATTTCGAGTGTATTGGTGCCACAAAGTTTTATGAATTGGGCCAATCAAAAATTGGGCAATCAACAAAGCAGTAAACCAAGCCGTGTAGTAATAAGAACAAAAGATCCTGGTAATCCTGCTTTAGTAAATTATCTACAACAAAAAGGCTTAACCACCGATGCCGATAAAACTCGTTTTAGCAAATACAGAAAAATTGTTGAAGTGGTAGTAAATGTAAGTTGGGTTACTGGTGCAATTATGTTGCTATTTGCATTATTGGTTTTTACATTGTTTATACAACTTACTATTGCATCTTGTAAAGATGAAATTCAACTATTAATTACTTTAGGAGCATCGCCTAAGCAATTGAGTAAATTTTTAATGAAGCAATTTTTCCCTCCTAATATTATTATTGTTGGTTTTGCATTATTGGCAATCTCTGTAATTCAATATTTACTATCAGCATTTTTACAAAAGCAAAATATTTTCACAGGTGCATTTATTTCATGGCCAACAATTGCTGCTGCAACTACAGTATTACTGTTATTGTGGTTGGTAAATTATACTACTATAAAAAAGTACATTCAATCATCAAAATAAAGTGTAGGATTGATTAACTTGCTCAACGATTGCTATTAAATTAAAACATTTGCTATATGCTTGAACAAATTATTCAACACTTTTCTACCCTTGAACAAAGGCCCCTAGAAAGAATGGCTTTTCTGGTTGGAGGATTGCTCTTTTTTTGGATACTAGAAGGCAGTATTCCTTTATTAAAATTACAATATAAAAAGAATAAATTACGACATGCTGGCATCAACTTTTCATTCACTGTTATTCACTTAATTATTCATACTTTTTTAGCCATATTGATAGTAAAATTGAGTGATTGGTGTAAAGCTGAACAAATTGGTTTAGTACATTGGTTAAATGTTGGTGTAATCGGTAGCATCATTATTTCTTTTTTAGTACTAGACTTTTTTGGTGGATGGTTGGTACATATTACAGAACATAAAATCCCATTTTTATGGCGTTTTCATGTAATTCATCATGCCGATAATAATGTAGATGTAACAACAGGATTACGTCATCATCCTATAGAAAGTATTGTACGTGGTGTTTTCTTTTTTCTGGGCATTTTAGCAAGTGGTGCACCTATGTACGCAGTGATGATTTTTCAAACCATTTTAATTATTGCTACGGCTTTTACCCATGCCAATATTAGCTTACCCAAATGGATAGATAAAGGGATAAGTTTTATTGTGGTTTCGCCAAATATGCATAAAGTACATCATCATTATAAACAACCCTTTACCGATAGTAATTACGGAGCAATTTTAAGCATTTGGGATAGATTGCTAGGTACATTTATGCATTTAGAGCATCAACAAATTAAATATGGATTAGATAGATATTATCCCAATGAACAAGACGAAAACTTTGTGCAATTGTTAAAAAGTCCGTTTAGTAAAATGAAATAATAAACAAACCCAAATAAAAGTATTTATTTGGTTCAATACTTTAGAATTTTAATAGTGATTTACATAAAAAGAGGAGTTCAATATTGAACTCCTCTTTTATAATATTCTTCTATTTTAATTTTCAATTAGTAAGACCACAAATCTTGCTCATAATTGAATAATTTTTCTTTGATATTTTCACCTTCTAATAGTTGGTACAAAGGATCTTGAATTAATCTAGCTAAAGTTAAATCCTTTGGATTGTTCAAAGTAGATTTTGTAATATAACTACTAAAGAATCTACCTTCAAATACCTCTTCCCAAGTTAATCTGCCGCCCATATTTTTTGGGTTATAGGCAAAAGTTCTTGATAAAGTTGGTCTTAAATCAGGATAATAAATCCAAAAAATTGGATTGTATTTTGGTGGTCCAGCATTTTTTACCTTTGGACCAGAGATAGTAATATCTGGAGCCATTGGAGCAATGCCAATAATTCTTACAGTCATTCTACTTGCTTCCTTATCGAAAAACCACTGTTCTTTAATTCTAAATTTAAAAACTGAATCAGGTTTAGGGGCAATATCACTTTTCTTCCAAGTAATGAATGTATCCATTACATTTTCATCATCCACATTCTTTGCATATTGAGTATCTAAAATATTAGTTTCCGGTGAAGACAATGCTAAAACTTCATTCAACGAAAGCGGTGTAGTAAATCGATCATCCTCTGGTGAAAATGCCAATAAATCGCCCCCATTTTTATATGAGTCTTTTAAAGCTGTAATAAGTATCGAAAAGAAACGCTGATCTCCAGTTTCATCTTTAGCAGAATAAATAAAAGGTAAATTTATTTTTTCTCTACCATCAATTTCTCTCCACACAAACTGACTATATGTTGCATCATCTTCTCTTACATGATCATAAGCCAAAGGTTTACGATCACTTAAAGATTCTTTAGTATATGCAAATGCGTTTCTTCTGCTAGCTTTTACTTCTGCACCATACTCTTTTCCACTAGACTCTTTATTAGCTCGAGCAGTGTCAATAGTTTTTTTGGGAGTAATAAAGGTTGTCTTAGGTTTTGATGTATCTCTGCCTCCACCAGTTGTAGGTGGTGCAGGGTTACCAGTAGTAGCCCCACCAGTAGTAGGTGGTGGAGTAGTTGTACCTCTGCCCCTTCCTCTACCTTGAGCATTTGCGTCATAAACCGTAGAGATTACAGTTACGAATGCGATAAATAAAAGAAAATAATTTTTCATATAAAATACTTTATTCCATTACAAAAGTAAGAGATTCTTCGAGTGGTCTTCTGTTACCAATAACATCAACTAATTTAATTTGATCTATTACAACGGTTGTACCAGATTCACATTTTCCCATCCAACGTCTTGCTTCAGCATTAAATGCGTTTCCAGATACCTCTACTACTTTACTACCTTCTTCAAACCCAGGTCCAGTAAAATACATTCTAAAAGAAGAAACAGTCCATTTATAGTCCCCAAAAACAAAATCTTTCATCCTTGAAGCTAAACCACTAGCTCTTTTAAATTGCTCTGGAGAAATATCACCTCCTCTTTTTCCTTCAACTTGTGGAATTGGATCTGGTACAGGTTTAATAGGTATTGTAAGTGTTTGAGTAGCTTTAGACTTTAAGTCAGTCACTTTTACAATAGCAGTTCCAGGTTGAGTACATTTAACTATAAAAAATCCTTTCCCTCTGTCTTCTTTAGTTATTCCAGGGGAACCTTCAATACTTAATTGAATTTGCTCAGCACCACCAGAACCAGTAACACTTAATTCATTTTCTACAGAACCAGCATAAAATACCCTTGTTTTATCGGTAGATACAGTTAAACCTGCTTGCTGTCCAACAGTATATTTTATATCCTTATCAACCGTTGCAACAGTTCCATCAGGCTTAACAAAACTTACTTTAACCTTTTTAGTATATTCACCAGCAGCAGCTGGGGCATTGAATTTGTACTCATAGCTACCATCTGGTAGTGCAGTTGCACCAGCACCATCAATTGTTACAGTTGGTTTTGCTGCACTACTAAATGCACCAACACCGGCATTGATAATAATTTCATCACCGCCCATTACATAAGATGATGAAGCATTCGCAATCGCCTTAAATTGATCGTATTTAATTTTTACTTCACCTACTTTTTTGTGACACAATTCAACTACTTGAGATTCTGCATTTCTAATATCATTTTGGAATTTACTCAAAATGGTTAATGCTGCAATAGTGGGTGCCATTCTAAAATATGCTGCTTCCCAAGAACCAGCATTACCAGCAGATTGGGTTTTAGGAATTGTTAAATCAATAGGAAGCGTAAGAGCCAATTCCTCGTTTACAGCAGTGTCTAATGCCAATAAACCTTTTCTAAAATTTTCTAACTTTTTAAAAAGGTCTTTACCTTTTGCTTTACCAACAGGAGCCGCTTCAACAAATAATCTTGTTGCTGCTTCAAGGTTATCTTCCTTAAAAATAGGATTTCTTCCTTTACTTGTATCTGTAGCTTTATCATAACCCGCTTCAACCATAAGCTCCATTTTTAAATCCTCAACATATTTGAAAGCATCATTAGACATTTTTTGAGCTTCCGTGGCTTTAGCAAACCAAATAGTAGCTAATTCCTTGGTTTTAGGGTCGTCTACTTTATCCTTAAAAGATTCAAATAATTGTGCAGTTTTACTACTGGCCAATGCACTTGAACTTTCCAAACTACTTTTTACAGTTTTAAAGGCATGTAAAATTTCTGATGATACGTTTAATGCAAGTAGTGCTGTTAACACTAAATACATCAAGTTAATCATCTTCTGCCGTGGCTCCTTAGGTAGTGCCATGTGTATTTAATTTATTAATATAATTTACAAATAGGGTTTAGTACAAACAATAGCCTTTGAAGAATTATCTTCCAGCCATTGCACTTAACATATTGCCATAAACAGCGTTCAACTTTGTTAAGTTTCCTGCTAATGCAGCAATTTGTTGTTTTGCTTTTTCAGCATCTTCTGCAGTTCCATTCATAGCCGCACTTGCTTGTGCTAACTTACCATAAAACTGGTTTAAAGATTTTAAGTGATTGTTGCTTTCTTGTAACTCTAATTCGTAAATAGTGTTTAAAGAAGATAAATTCTTCGTTAACACTTGAACTTGACCATGGAATTGTTTGGTACTTTCAGAAGCTTCATTAAATGAACCTAAAGATTGAGTTGCTTGATTTACTGCCACAGCTACAGAACCTAAAGCAGTTGCTGCCTCTTTAGTTTTTGCAGAAAAATCGCCAGTTGATTTTACAACATCGCTAATTTCACCCATATTAGATACAGTAGTTCCTAATTTTTGGAAACCAGAACTTAATTTACTCAAGTTAGTTGGCGTAATATCGGCCTCAGCTAACATTTTTTCCATCGTTTTTAAAGCTGGATTACCTTTTTCTGCTTCTAAACCTGGAACATGTACTTCATGTTCATCCATTGCGGGGTATATCATATATAGCACACCATAACCTAAGAAGATAATGGCTTCTGAATAAAGACCAATTTGTAAGAATAAATCTGCTAGTTTAGTGTGCATTAATTTTTGAAGTGCCCCGAATAATACGATAGCTGCCGCTACAGAAACTAATACGTCAACGAATTTGCCTACTTTAGGAGGAATTTTTGCTGCCATTTTTTACAGTTTTAAGTGTTTTTTGAAGTTGATTTTTGAATTAAAATATAGGAAAACATGGACACACCTCCTTACGTAAGCGAAAGGCGAAGTATATCAATAAGTTTCTTTAAAAATTTGTCGATAAGTGAGTTTACTAAATTATTTTTTACTTGCTCTTGGAGCTAAATCAATTACACAACGAAACCCGATGTACGATTTTGATGTATCTTGATACTCATAAGATCTAGTACCAGTTTGTAAATAATAGCCTACATCTTTCCAGCTACCACCTCTTACAACTTTTCTTTTCATTCTTGGAGGATCTTCGTCTTTCGCATCGTAACGAACATCTGGATTCATATCGTGAATTAAAGTATAAGCTCCCTCATAAAAATAGGATTCAGTCCATTCTGCTACATTACCAGACATATTATATAAGCCATAATCATTTGGCCAATATGCATCCGCTCTTACAGTGTAAAATCCACCATCTTCAGGATAGTTACCTCTGCCAGGTTTAAAGTTAGCTAATAAACAACCTTTCTTATTTCTTAAATAGTAGTTACCCCACGGAAACATTGAATTAGTTCTTCCGCCACGAGCTGCATATTCCCATTCTGCTTCGCTTGGTAATCTAAAATCACTTTCAACAGCTCTTTTCTTTTTCTCTAAGAAACTATTTTGATAGTGTGTTCTCCAATGACAGAATGCAACAGCTTGCTTCCAACTAACACCAACTACTGGATAGTTACCAAAAGATGGGTGAGAATAATATCTCTTAGCCATTGGATCGTTGTAAGAATATGAGAAATCTCTCATCCAAACCAAAGTATCAGGATAAATTTGTTGATCGAACTTTTTAATGAATGTTTTACGCTTAGCGTCTTTATTTTCCAATTTGGCTGCTTCTCTCATATCAAAGTACTCGATATGGTAAACAATTTTCTTAGGATCTACTTCTACTTTACCATACAATCTATCAGGTGCATCAATCATTAATTTATTACCTAACTTTTCTAAAGATGCCTGATCAAATTTTATATCCTTTCTCTTAGACCAATCAACTGCAACAGCTGAATCGCTTCCACCACCACCGCTTGTAGTTTTTACAAACCCAAGTTCTTTTAGTGCAATAGAATCTCTTGTCCAATTTACAAATTGACGATATTCATTGTTGGTGATTTCGGTAGCATCCATCCAAAAACCATTGATAGAAACTTGTTTGTTTCTTGCAGTGTAGTTGAAATTAATGTCTTCGTCACTAGGACCCATATGAAATGTTCCTGGAGGTACGTATACCATACCAAAAGGCCTACCGGCACTTGGTTTTGCGGCTGGAGCTTCGCCCATTAACTGACCATTATCAGGTGTTCCTTTCACCTTACTTTTTTTGTTACAAGCCACCATACTAATTAGTAATGCTGGTAACAGGAAAACACTAAATCTATTTCTCATTCTACTAAAATGATTGAAGGGTAGTGAACAAATATATAAAATTATGTTTTTGAAACAACTAATTTTTAAAAAATACCCACTTTTGGGTACTCATAAACGCTAGAGTTTCGCATTTATTGCCTAAAAAAACGTATTCATGTAAATTTTAACCCATCTACCATTTAGTTTGAGCAGCCAAATTAAACATTTACATTGTTACATAATTGCTAAAAACGACTCTAAATTATTAGTAGGTTCTAAGCAGCTATAATTTTGACACAAATAAAAGGTATTTTCTGCTTTTATTAACTTATTTGCCAATAAAGGAAAATTATTTTTTGCAATATCGGTACTTTGAATCACTTTATTTGGTGTATATGATTGATTTATAAGCGACAACGATTGCGTAAAATTTTTTCCTGTTATAACAATTTCTTTTAATCCGACTACTTTTTGTTGCAAAAAACTAGCCCAAACCCCAAATGAAGTTGGATATTTTGTAAGTGCATTATTTAATAAAATACAATTATTATCGGCTCTTTCTAGCCAATGTATATTATTAAATATCACCCCTAAATAAGCCAAATTAATAGTCATAATAGCATTTCCACTTGGTGTTGCACCGTCGTACACTTCTTTTTTTCGAACAATAACATCGTTTTGATTTTGATGTGTATAGAAAAAAAGTCCACCCTCATCGCTAAAATGTTCAATTACATAATTGGTTATTGTGGCTGCTTTCTCTAAATAATCTTGATTTCCTGTAATTTCTTGTAAATGGATATAGCATTGTATAGTGTACGCATAATCGTCTAAAAATGCTGGAATTTTAGCTTGATTATTTTTATAGGTATGGTACCAACTACCATCTAACTGTATAAATTTTTCTTCCAAAAATGCAATGTTATTGATAGCAATTTGTTTGTATTCCTCATTGGCGGTTGCTGCATAAGCTTTGCAATAAGCAGTAATCATTAATGCATTCCAACCTAATAAAATTTTATCGTCTAATGCTGGACGGATTCTCTTATTTCTTTCTGCTAATAGTTGATTGTTGCATTGTTCTAAAAAAATAGTCAATTCTTCTTCTGTTAAACTATTTTCTAATGCAAATTCTTTGTGTGATTTAGTTACCCAAAGTATATTGGTATGTTCCCAATTGCCTTCTTCTGAAATATTATAAAACTTTGAATACAGCTGTGCATTATCGCCTAAAATTGTTTCAATTTCTTGTAAACTCCATGTATAAAATTTTCCCTCAACGCCTTCACTATCGGCATCTAAAGCACTAAAAAATCCGCCCAATTCATGCGTCATTTCTCTTTCGATAAAACCCAATGTTTGATGGATAATAGTTGCATAAGCTGTATTTTTTGTTAGTTGATATGCTTCGCTTAAAACACCAACTAACAAAGCATTATCGTATAACATTTTTTCAAAATGAGGTGCAAGCCATTGAGCATCGGTACTGTAACGTGCAAATCCACCTCCAATTTGATCGTAAATACCACCATCAATCATTTTATCTAAACTCAATAAAGCTTGTTGCAACGATGGTTCATGTTTTGTAAAGTGATAATGTCTTAATAAATATTGAATAGAAAATGTTTGTGGAAATTTTGGAGCATTTCCAAAACCACCCCAAGCAGTATCGGCTTGTTTTAAAATATTATCGGCAATAATTTGTGCAGTTTCTGCTGAAAACAGCTGATGGCTTGCATCTGCTTTTGCATTACCAAATAAGTTGGCATTGAGTAAATGATTGGTTAATTTATTGGCTTGTTCTTCAATTTCAGTATGCCTTTCGGTGAAGGCTTTTGCAATATTTAAAAGCACTTCTGTCCAGCTATTTCTATTGTACGCTTTTACTGGCGGAAAATAAGTTCCACCAAAAAATGGTTTACAATCGGGTGTTAAAAATACATTCAATGGCCAACCACCACTTCCTGAAATTGCTTGAACAGCATCCATGTAAATATGATCTAAATCTGGGCGTTCTTCTCTATCAATTTTAATATTAATAAAATGTTCATTCATGATAGCAGCAGTTGCTTCATTTTCAAAACTTTCTCTTTCCATTACATGGCACCAATGGCAAGCTGCATAACCAATGCTTACTAAAATAGGTTTATTTTCTGCTTTTGCTTTCGTTAATGCTTCTTCGCCCCATGGAAACCAATTTACTGGGTTGTGTGCATGTTGTAATAAATAGGGTGAGCTTTCGTTTATAAGTCGATTGGTATGCATATGATTGATTTAAGAAAAAAGCCTGCTAAAACCAAGGTTTCAACAGGCTTTTATAAAAGTAATTTTAAAATTATTTTTTTATTTTTTCGGCCAAAAATTTATCCAAAGCAGTAATCATACTTGGTGCCATTGGTGCTGGTGCTTTTATTTGTAATTGCAAGCCCGCCTCTTCAACAGCTTTTGAGGTATTACTGCCAAATGCACCTATAACTGTACCATTTTGTTTAAATTTTGGAAAATTATCGAACAAGCTTTTTACGCCACTTGGAGTGAAAAAGCATATTACATCGTAATCTTTTTTAGTAAAAACTGAAGTAATATCGTTACTAATTGTTCTATACATAAACGCCAGTGCATACTCACAATTATGATTTTTTAACCAACCACAAATTTCATTGTCTTGCTGATTTTCGCTACACACATACAAAAACTTTTCGTTTTCTTTATGTTTATTAATTACATCGAACATGCTTTTATTGGTTCCATCGGCACCATAAAAAACCTTACGTTTTCTGTACAAAATAAATTTTTGCAGATATAAAGCAACAGCTTCGGTAATACAGAAATATTTAGTGTCTTGATTAATACTCACCTTCATTTCTTCACAGGTTCTAAAGAAATGATCAATTGCATTTCGGCTAGTAAAAATTACAGCAGAAAAAGATGCAATATCAATTTTTTGTTTTCTGAATTCTTTAGCTGTGATACCATCTAATTTAATAAATGGAGTGAAAACAAGCTCTACTTGATATTTACGTTCAAGATCGAAATATGGCGACTTTTCACTCTCTGGGCGTGGCTGAGATATTAAAATTCTCATCGCTGATTTTGAATTAGCTGAAATATTAGCTCCGGATTTTGCCATGCTTTTGTTCTGTATTTAATCTAATTTTTGCTAATCTTTTATAAAATTGAAAAAAGCTTTATACATTATTAATAATGGTAAAACTTCAACGGCACAAAGGTAAAGAAAAAAATGTAAGGCATTTACTTTCAGTGAGCTGCGAATTGTCCCCAAGCTTGCCACATATCTGTAAATCAATAATAAAATTATTACAATGGTAATAATTGTTAAAGCAACAGTAACAATTTTAGGGGCCGAAAAGGCTACAATTAATATAAAAGGTATACTAATTACCCCTAATACTTTATTCACCAAAAAAACAATAAACAAATAGGTATTGGTTGCTGGCTCTACATTAAATACCCAGCCACTAAACAGTAAAAACAAATATTTCACCAAATAAATAGCTGCCAATAAACTACAACAATACAAGTATAACCACCAAAAATCTATACTTACCCAATTGTATTTAGTGGCAACAAGTGTAATAAACATACCAAGGCTTAGTACAAATAAAAGGTTCATTAATAATGAGGCTAAATTGTCTTGCGACAATTGTTCTTTGGTTTGTTTTTGCCGAAAAGAAGTTTGTGCAAAAAGTTGAAATAAATTTTGAAAATATTTTGGAAAACTCACTCGTATGAAAGCAATTATTACAACTAAACCTAATAAAGCATAGAATAAATAATTGTTTTGATTACTATTTCTGTACTGTGTTACCTTAAATAATCTTGTTGCATTATAGGGAATATAGGGATGATACATAATTGATGCATAGGTAGATGTATCTATTAACTTTTGAACTGGCTTTTGTAATGCAACAACTTTAGCCAATGAATCTTTTTGTAACGAATCTTGATAGGCCAATTGAACAGAATCTAAAGTTGGCAAAGAATCAGCAGATTTTGTAACGATTGTATCTGCCGGTTTCACCACAATAGGTTTTGGCATTACAATTGGCTTTTGTGTTACAGGTGTAACAGTATCTTTTCTTGAAGAATCGGTTTGCGATTGCAACAAGTTAATACATACCAACAGAAAAAAAATAACAAACCTATACTTCAAATCATCAATTTATATGGTGCAAAAATAGTGTTTGATTGCACAGTTCATTATTTAATAAGCAGAAAATTTACTTCGCCCATTTAAACTGCCTTACTACCACTTAAACATTTACAGGGAATAGTTTTTAAACTAAGTACACAGTTGCAGGTCAATGAATGTATAAAACAAAATAAAATTAAGCAACATGAAAAAATCAATCATCACAGCAATAGCCTTTGTTACTTTAGTAAGTACTGGTTATGCACAACATGGTAAAATGCAAGACAAACATCCAAAACAACAAGGCATTGAACCAAGAAAACACCCAAAAGGTAAAATGGCTCATGCAATTAACATGACCACAGAACAAAAAAAGCAAGCTCAAGAAATTCAAAAAAACTTTCATGAAAAATTATCGAAACTAAAAAGTAACGATAAAATAACGATGGGAGAGTTTAAAAAGCAATTGGCTAGTTTAGAAAAAGAACGTAAAACTAACATGCAAGCTTTACTTACTGTAGAACAAAAGCAAAAAATTGAATTAGCTAAAAAAAGAGCCGATGAAAACAGACAAGTAAAAAGCGTTGCAATGCTTGAAAGGATGAAAATAAGACTTGAACTAAAAGATGACCAAGTGGCAAAAATTAAAACTTTGCAAGAACAATTGCATAGTAAAGCAAAAGCCATAAAAGAGAATGAAAACTTGAGTAGCATGGAGAGAAAAGATAAAATGCAGCAATTGGCTATTGAAAGAAAAAATAGTATGCAAAGTATTCTTACGAGCGAACAACAAGAAAAAATGCACCAGTTTAAACCAGGAAAAAGACAAACAAAATAATTTATTGAAAGTTGTATTGAAGTGAGCAATACAACTTTCTTTTTTAATGCCTACCCTACAAATAGTTACATTTGCATTTCACCTGTTGTAAAAACAGCAAATTATAAGACTATGAGTAGTAAGAACTTTGATAAGTTTATTAATAAAGAACCCAAGGGTTCGGCTAAGAAAGAAGCCTTCCGTCAAGAAAAAAGAAGTGCTAAAGCAGCAGCAAGAGCAGCTGGCGAAGAAGCCAGAAGAAAAAAGCAAGATAAAGCTAGAGGAATTGTACGTGAAGAAGATCTAAAAAAACCTTCTAAGTTTGATAAAAATAGGTACGATAGTAAACAAAAATCTACTAAGAAAATAGATGCTGCACACGAAGCAAAAGTAAAAGCTTTAAAAAGCTGGACACCCAATCAAAACAAATCGGTTACTAGTCGTGAAAAATCTCCAACAAAATTTGTAGTTACAAAAAACAATAGAGCAATAATTGGTAATGCACCGCCAAAACCAGTTTTGAATATTAAAAGCAATTCGGGTAACGAACAAATGCCTTTAAATAAATTCATTGCACATTGTGGCGTTTGTGGAAGAAGAGAAGCTGCTGAATTGGTTAAAAAAGGTTTAGTAGTAGTAAATGGAGAAAAAATATTAGAACCTAGCTTCAGAGTTTTGGGTAACGAAGATGTAAAAGTGCAAGGCAAAAAAATATTTTTACAACACAACCTTACTTACATTTTACTCAATAAACCGAAAGATTATATCACCACTTCTAAAGACCCAGAAGGAAGAAAAACAGTATTAGATTTAATTAAAGGAGCTACACAAGAAAGAGTTTATCCTGTAGGAAGATTAGATAGAAATACTACAGGTGTATTACTCTTAACCAATGATGGAGAATTGGCTCAAAAACTAACACACCCATCTTTTGAAATAAAGAAAATTTACGAAGTAAAGTTAGATAAACCTGTTACTAAAAAAGACCTAGAAGCCATTGCCGAAGGCGTAACCTTAGAAGATGGCTTTGTACATGCCGATAGTGTTGCTTATATAGACAATAGCGACAAAAGCTTGATTGGCATTGAAATACACAGTGGCAGAAACAGAATTGTAAGAAGAATTTTTGAACATTTAGGTTATGATGTAAAGGGTTTAGATAGAGTAATGTTTGCCAACCTTACCAAGAAAAATGTAGATAGAGGTCATTGGAGAATGTTGAATGAAAAAGAAATTCGTTTACTAAAATTCATGAACCAAAGCTTTATTAAAAAGCCCAAAGAAGACCACAAAAAAGAAGTTATTCTACAATCAAAAAGCACAGCCAAGCTTACACATAAAAACAAATAAACTTCACTCTTATTATTGATTTGAATTTTTCATACAATGAAGCTGGATATTATTTTTGAGAACGATTTTTTTATTGCACTCAACAAGCCAAGTGGCTTATTAAGTGTGCCCGATAGAATGCAAAGTGAACCATCGTTAAAAGATATTTTATTGCAGAAATATGGCAGTATTTATACTGTTCATCGTTTAGATAAAGGCACAAGTGGTATTATTGTTTTTGCTAAAGATGAAGTAACTCATAAACAATTATCCATATTATTTGAAGAAAGAAGTGTACAAAAATTTTATGTGGGTTTGGTTAATGGAAACCCCATGAATGCAGAGGGAAGCATTGATGCTCCAATTATGATGCATCCTGGTGATAATGGAACCATGATTATAAACCCAAAAGGAAAACCATCTTTAACCGATTATAAAGTAGTAGAAAATTTTAAATTTTATAGTTGGATTCAATTTCAAATTCATACCGGACGTACACACCAAATTCGTGTGCACATGAAGCATATTGGTCATAGCATTGTTTGTGATGAATTGTATGGCGATGGAAAGCCAGTACTACTTTCCTCAATTAAAAAGAAGTTTAACTTATCTAAAAAAGAAGACGAAGAAAGACCAATGCTAGGCAGGTTAGCTCTTCACTCTTGGAAATTAATATTCACTTTTAACAATGAAGAATTTAGCTTAGAAGCCGAACCTCCAAAAGATTTAAGAGCTACTTTACAACAACTTAGAAAGCACAATTAAGGTTGCTTTATAACTTCTTTAGTCAGCGTAAATTTATTGGTAACTAATTTTAGTACATAACTACCAACAGGTAAATTATCTAAAGAAATTTGTTTGTTATGTATACCGGGAGTAAACTGCTCATTCAAAATAATTTTTATCATTTGTCCTTGTTGATTAAACAACATTAGTTGAGCCTTGCTAGTTGTTTCAATTGAAAATTGAACATTTGTTAAACTCTTTACGGGATTGGGATACACAGACAAATCAACAACTTTTGTTTTACCCATTTTAATAGTAAGTACATTACTATACTTAACAGTTCCATCTAAGTCTATTTGTTTCAATCTGTATTGATATACTTGATTATTCAATACATCTTTATCTTCAAAGGCATAACTTTTTACAGTATTACTCTCTTTGCTACCAGCAACAAAGCCAATTTTTTGCCACACAAAAGGATTAGTACTATTAAGGTTTACTTTCTCAATTTCCCAACCTTTATTGTTTAATTCAGTCGCCGTTTTCCATTGTAAAACAACAATCTCATTTTTTATAATTGCTTCAAAAGAAAGCAAATTTACTGATAAAGTGGCTGCAGTTTCAAATGCTCCTAAATCGGGTGCAGGTCCATTAAAAGGTAAGCCAACATTTACACCCCCATCAATCATATTTGAGCCACTAGCTAGTTTTAAAAAATTAATATGAGGTAAAGATCCATTGGTGTTTCTTGGTGCTCTTAACCCAATTGAATCGACTGATAAAAAAGATGCTGCACTCAATGATGGTGAAAAAGGCGATTGCCAACTGTTTTTTTCTTGTACAGCTGCACTTGCAAATGAATTGGAACTAGATGTATTGCTAAATGAAATACAGTTTTTTAATATCATTACATTAGGGCTATAAGGGTTTAAATTACTCATGCCATAATTAGGAGCATTTCTATAACCAATACAATTGTATAAAATCATAGAACCTGCATTGTTATTTTGATCAAAGCCCTTTACTCTATTAAATGCAGCTACACAACGTGTTAGTGTTGCATTATGTTCTTTTCTTGCACTTGATGTACCTCCACCACCCATTTTAAACCCATTGCCATTACCAACACTTGCTACACCACTTTTTAAATATCCATTCATAATACACCAACAACTATCGTAAGTAGTAGAAGGTTTACCAGTATAATCACTACTCAATAACCCATCCCAACCATCATCACTATTTTGCCAAGCTCTGCAGCCTTTAAAACTGTTGCCTGTACCAACATCTAGCTTTACTGCAAAGCCATCAGCATCGCCATCGGTTGCATCTTTATTAAAATACGAATCGCAATTAATAATTTGATTATTGGCTGCCCCATTTGAAAGTTGACAACCACTATCTGCATTTTCATAAAAAGAACAAAATTCTATAATATTATTATCACCCGAAATGTGTAAACCATTATCACCAGCCTTAAAAATATCAAACCCATAAAAATGCCAATAATTACCACTCAATGAAATACCACGATTGGCATCGGAAACCGAAAGTGCCGAAAAATCTAACACTGGTCTTGCATCACCTGGGTAAGCTAGTAAACGAAATCTATTGGTTGCTGTACCATTTTTAGAAATACTAATTCTAGCAGTTAATATATGTACACCACCTCTTAAATAAATAATATCACCTGCTACAGATGAACTAACTGCTTTGGTGATTGTTCTAAAAGGTAATGCTAATGACCCATTATTATTATCATTACCTGTTGGAGAAACATAATAAGTAGCTGAAAAAACAACCGTATGTACAAAGCAAAAAATGAGTGAGAATAAGCGTTTCATGGCAAAGTTTAAAACACTAAAATAATCTTTACTAGTAGCCCAGAATGCTTTGTTCTACGCAAACGTTTGCAACAAAGAATATTTACAACACTATATTTGCAGCAGTTTATGAACCTGAGTGAGTTGTTAGATAAGTATAAACACAACCCCCGCCTTTTACAATTGGCGGACAGGCTTCTTTTTGCCGACCCTCAAAAAATTTATCTAAAAAATTTATTAGGCAGTAGTACAGAGTTTGTTGTTAGCAGCATTTTTACGCATGAGAAAACACAAAGCCTCAATCATTTAATTGTACTAAACGATAGTGAAGAAGCAGCCTATTTTCATAACACTATTGAAAACTTAACATCGGCATTAGACTTATTTTATTTTCCATCTTCATTTAAAAATAGAAAGAATTTTAGGTTACTCAATTCTTCTCACATTATGCTGAGAACTGAAATGTTGACCAAGCTTTCTCAAGGTGGTAATAAAAAAATTATCATTACTTATCCTGAAGCATTATTTGAAAAAGTAGTACTACCACAAACACTTAGCAGTAATATTATTAGTATTAAAGCCAATGACACTATTAATTTAGACGGATTGATGGAACTGTTCGTTATGTATGGTTTTGAAAGAACTGATTTTGTGTACGAACCTGGACAATTTGCTTTACGTGGTGGCATTTTAGATATTTATTCTTTTGGTAATGAAAAGCCTTACAGGGTTGAATTATTTGGCAACGAAGTAGATAGTATTAGAATATTTGACCCAGAAACACAATTGAGTGAACGCAAGCTTTTACAAGTTTCTATTATTCCAAATGTGGAAACACAATTTGATAGTGGAGAGAAAGTCACCCTATTTGAATTTCTGCCAGAAAACACCATTGTTTGGCTGAAAGATTGGGATGTAATTAAAGAAAAAATTGAAGTACAGGAAGAAGATTTGGGGATGTTTCTTGAAAGGTTAAAGGTTAGAGGCGAAGGGCAAAAGGATGAGGAAAATGAAGATGAGGACGATACCAAAATTCTCAAAGAAGTTAAGCTAGAGGATTTTGTTCCTGCTGCAACAATAGAAAGACAAGTACAGCAAAGAACAATTGTAGAGTTTGGATATAAGGCAATCCTGAGTGATGGTCAACAGTCGACGGTCGACAGTCAACAGAAAGAAATTGAAGATTCAGGTTCTACTGTGGACAGTGGACCATCGACTATGGACTATGGTCTATCGACTATCCCCTTCTCCACCAAAACCCAACCTTCCTTTAATCGTCAATTCGATTTGCTGATTAAAGATTTAAAAGCTCATGAAGAAAACGGTTTCGGCATTTACATATTTGCTGAGCAAGCCAAACAATTAGAACGCTTACATTCTATTTTTAAAGACCTCAATACAGAAATTAATTTCACCCCAATTGCAACTTCTATACATGAAGGTTTTATTGATGCCGATTTAAAAATTGTTTGCTATACCGATCACCAAATATTTCAGCGATATCATAAGTATCGTGTAAAACAAGCTTTTAATAAAAACAAAGCCCTAACGCTAAAAACTTTACGTGATTTACAACCAGGCGATTTTGTAACACATATTGATCATGGTGTTGGCCGTTACAGTGGTTTGCAAAAATTGGAAGTAAATGGCAAAATGCAGGAAGCTGTTAGAATCATTTATAAAGACAGTGATATACTGTATGTAAATATTAACTCACTACATAAAATTTCTAAGTTTACTGGTAAAGAAGGAACTGCACCTAAGATTAATAAATTGGGCAGCGATGTTTGGAATAAACTGAAAGAAAAAACAAAAATCAAGGTTAAAGAAATTGCTTTTGATTTAATTAAACTATACGCTCAACGTAAGGCACAGCAAGGGTTTGCACACAATCCAGATACCTACATGCAAACTGAATTAGAAGCTAGTTTTATGTATGAAGATACACCTGACCAAGCCAAAGCTGTTGAAGATGTGAAGAGAGATATGGAATCTCCTGCACCAATGGATAGACTGGTTTGTGGAGATGTGGGTTTTGGAAAAACTGAAGTTGCTATTCGTGCAGCTTTTAAAACTGTGGTTGACGGAAAGCAGGCTGCAATTTTAGTACCTACAACAATTTTGGCTTATCAGCATTACCAAACATTTAAAGAACGTTTTAAAGATTTTCCGGTAACTGTTGATTATATCAATCGTTTCAAATCATCCAAAGAAAAAAAGGAAACCTTACAAAAATTAGCAGAAGGGAAAGTTGATATTATTGTTGGTACACATGGACTCTTAGCAAAAGATACCAAGTTCAAAGATTTGGGTATTATGATTATTGATGAAGAACAAAAATTTGGTGTGGCTCATAAAGAAAAACTGAAATTGTTAAAAACCAATGTTGATAGTTTAACCTTAACTGCAACGCCTATTCCACGTACGCTGCATTTTAGTTTAATGGGTGCAAGAGATTTAAGTATTATTAATACACCACCACCAAATAGGCAACCCATTCAAACAGAAGTGCATGTATTTAATACCGATTTTATACGTGATGCTATTTATTATGAAACAGAACGTGGCGGACAGGTTTTCTTTATTCATAATCGTGTTCAAGGATTGAGTGAAATGGCTAGTATCATTCAGTCTCAATGTCCTGATTTAAGTATCTCTTTTGCACATGGGCAAATGGAAGGCGACCAATTAGAAGAACGTATTTTAGATTTTATTGATAAAAAATACGATGTACTCGTTTGTACAAATATTGTAGAAAGTGGCGTTGATATTTCTAATGTAAACACCATCATCATTAACAATGCCCATCATTTTGGATTGAGTGATTTGCATCAATTACGTGGTCGTGTGGGAAGAAGCAATAAAAAAGCATTCTGTTATCTATTGGCTCCACCAATGAGTACATTGCCTACAGATAGTAGAAAACGTTTACAAACCTTAGAACAATTCAGCGATTTAGGAAGTGGATTTCAGATTGCCATGAGAGATTTAGATATACGTGGAGCAGGTAATTTACTGGGTGGTGAACAAAGTGGTTTTATAGCAGAGATTGGTTTTGAAATGTATCAGAAAATTTTAGAAGAGGCTGTACGTGAATTGAAGAGAACATCGTTTAAAGAATTGTTTAAAGATGAAATTAGTAAGCAAGATGATTTTGTAAGTGATTGTACGATTGATACGGATTTAGAAATTCTCATTCCTGATAGTTATGTAGAAAGTATTACAGAACGTTTATCATTATATACAAGATTAGATAATTGTGAAAAAGAAGAGGAGCTGGTTACTTTTCATACAGAAATGATTGACCGTTTTGGACCAATACCTAACGAAGTAGAAGATTTATTTACCACTGTTCGTAGCCGTTGGTTGGGTGTTCAATTAGGTTTTGAAAAAATGACGTTGAAAGAAAACATCATGCGTTGCTATTTCGTCAATAAAAATGATAGCCCTTATTTTGAAAGTGATACGTTTAAAAACATTTTAGACTACTTACAAAAAGGCACTAATAAAGCCAAGCTAAAACAAGTTGCTAAAAACTTTTTATTGGTAGTAGATGATATTAAAGGAATGAAAGAAATGGAAAGGTTTTTACAGCAAATGCATAAAGCTGCGATTAGGGAAGAAGCAAAAGCATTAACTACTTAATAATTCAACGTTACTTTACCGAATCCTTTTCAATAATTAACCCTGCTTCAGGTTCACTCAGTAAAATGCTTTTTTCGTTAATCAAAGGAATAAGTGCCTTGTTTGAAATTGAATCGAGGAATTCATTTTTCAAATAAAATGTTTTTACTGGCTTATTGGGTTGGTGCCAACGAACAATTTTGCACTGGCAACTTGCATTTTCTAATTCATTAATTACTTCTTCTAGTTGCCCACCTTTACCTAGCTTAATATACACTTCTCTAATACCAATTATTTTATTGTTTTCGCCTACATCAAAACTCCACGATGCAGAAATAGCTGGTTTTAAATTATTGTTAGTGTTTAAATTTAATAACGAATGACGTGGAGATTCATTTTTACCAGTTATACTTTTCACTTTCGAAAATATAGAAACCACACCTGGCGATTCGTATTGCATGTGTCCAATATGATCGAAACTTGCACCAAATCTGTTATACGTAAAATATCCTTTTTTATAAGTTACTTCAACCAAGTTTGATACCACTTTGTGATATCTATTCGCATCGGAGATTCTAGCTTGTGGAGAACCTGTATAACAAAGCCAAATACCTTCTAAACTATCTATTTCAGCTGCTGTGGGTTGGTACGTATATAAATTCATGTCTTTTTTTGTTGTAACCCAATCGTTCCTAGATTGAATGAACAAAAAAAGGAGTGTAGCAACTACAACTGTAAACAACAATAATAGTGCAGAAAGCAACAAGACCTTTTGTTTGCTTTTTTTCTTTTGTTGCAACAATTCAGCTAACTCGGTTTTTAGGTTATTGTCGTCTTGATATTGAATGGATGCTTCTACCTTTTTTTCATCTTCCGACTTTTCAAGCAACTGTTCATCTATCGGATTGGCTTCAAAAGCTTTTCTACCCATTCCATACAAATAAATATAACATGCATCTATTAAAAAAGGACGTGGGTGTGCAACTATACCACTCAAAGCATCTTTGATTTGTCCGCCTGTGATATCATATTTTCTGTAAGGATATTCTTTATCTTTTTGACTCAGTTCGGGTGCATATTGATCAGTTCCCCATTCTTCAAATCGGCTAGGTAGCTGATTACTAATTTCACTTAAGGCAATTGCAACCGATTCATAATTTTTTCTATTGGTATTTAATACAATTTCTTGTCCTGTTTCTAACTTGTATTTTTCAATTACTCGTGTTAGCAAATAAATAATTTCTTCCTTACCATTTTTTATTTTTTTCATAACACGTTGTAAACAAGTAAGTTAAAAAATTTCCGAAAAAATATTACCCTTTCGGAAACTAAGATAAGTATTTAGAATGAATTCTGAAAGCTAAGAATTAGCATCTAACAAACCTATGTAAATAAATTACACCTTACAACGATTACAATATTTAAACATTGCTAAATTATTTTGCGTATGAAAAAGTTTTTTACTTCTCGTTTTGTTAAGTTATGCTCAATAGCTATTTTCTTAGTACTGATAGCTCAACAAATTTCGGCACAAACTTTTTATTATAAAGGTACAGGTGCACTAAATAGCACTACAAGTTGGGGTAACAACCCTGATGGAACAGGTACAGAACCCGCAGATTTTGTAACAGCTTCTCAAATATTCATCATTCAAAATGCCACCAATATCATTTTCAACAGTGGTACATGGGCTGTTGGTGGAACAGGTTCAAAAATTGTAATGGGTAATCCAACCTATGCAACTCCAGGTACAGCATCTCCAGCAATTACATTAACAATTGCATCGGGTGCTCAAATTACCAACGCAGGTAATGTAAATTTCGAAGTGTCATTACCAAGTTCAGGAAATCATAAGATTATTTATCAAATGTCTCCTCCACAAACTGCTATTTCATTTAGCACCGCTATAAATGACCCAGACTTAGAATTAGTGTTCGATGGTACAAACGGTTTAGTCTTTAGTTCAAGTAGAACTTTTGGTAAAATTAGCCTCATTAATAATGCTTCTGCAAATATGGGTTTAGCATCAGTTAAATTAAAAACCTTGACCGTAGACGAAGGTTGCGTATTATCTGGACCATTAGATGCATCTGGAAATTATATAGGTATATTAACTGGAGGCTCTGTAACCATTAATGGGACTTTAAGAGTAGGTCGTCAAGGATCTGTAACTGCTCCATTTGTTGGAGGACTTTATAACACAGGTGTTAATTTCTCGCCTTTTACTGCAGCCTCAAATCAAGGAACACTTTTATTTCAAAGTGCAACTACGCCACCTGCATTAACTTTAGGCAGTAACTCAACCGTAGATTATTACAGAGGTTTTGGAGCTACCCAAACTGGAGTTCAAGGCATTACACCTTGGGCATATGCTAATTTAACTCTTTCAAATGATGGAACTGCAAGCAATAGATCTTTTTCAGTTGCAGGAAATGTTACTGTTTCTGGAACATTTACCATAAATATGGCTACTGGAGCAACAATTACACAACCATCTACAAGTACAAATATTGCTATTTTACCTACCGGTCGTTTAGTAATTAATTCAGCAACTACTTTGCCAACCAATAACAGATTAACGCTACAATCAAACTCTTCAGGTACAGCATCTATTGGCACTTTGGCTACAGGTGCATCTATTACTGGTAATGTTACAGTACAGCAATTTATACCAAGCGGATTTAGAAAATATCGTTTTTTAAGTCACCCATTTACAACAGCTCAACCATTAAGCCAAATTGCCGATAATATTGATATTACTGGTAATACTGTTGGCACAAGTGGTCAAGCTGGTCAAACAGTTGGTACTGGTTTTTCAGCTACGCCAACTAATAATCCTAGTGCCTTTTTCTTCAACACTGCTAATGCCAATGGCAATGGTACTAATGATGGTGGATGGAGTGCATTTACAGATGCAACTACTAGTTCTTGGGCAAGAGGTCAAGGTATAAGGGTTTTAATAAGAGGTACAAAAGGACAAACTGGTACATTAGACGGTACCAATAATAATCCAGATGCAGTTACCTTAGATATGGCTGGTGTGTTAAATACTGGTGCTGTAAATGTAAACCTTGTAACTGGTGGTAGTGGTGCAACAAGTGGATTTAATTTTGTTGGCAATCCCTATGCATCGCCAGTAGATATTGGTGCAGTTCTTACAGCTGCATCTGCTAATTTGGGCTCAAGCTTTTATGTACGTAATCCACAAACTGGAACATACATAACTGTAAATCCAATTCCAGCTAGTTATATCATCCCAGCTTATACTAGTTTTTTTGTACAAGCCACTTCTGCTACAACATTAAACTTTACCGAGGCCAATAAAACAGTTTGCAGTAGCTGCCCAACCGTTTTTAGAACTGCAGCAAATCAACAGTCTATACAATTAAAAGTATTGTTTAGTGGGGTTGAATATGATAGATATACTTTAAATGTAGATAAAAACTATACCAACAATTTTAACAGAAAAGATGATGCTATTAAATTAATGAATGATGGCTTAAACATTTATTCATTAAGTACAGATATGGAAAAATTAGCAGCCGATTATCGTAACATAGAAAGCGATTCTATTATTCCTTTAGGAATTACTATTCCTGCAAACTTTGGTAAGCTTACTTATACCATTCAAGTTGCTGAATTTTCTGTAAGTACGGGCACCAAAATTATTTTACACGATAAATGGAAAAATACGTTTACCGAATTAACAAAAGATCTTTCTGTTTCTTTAGAAGTTGATGCAACAAATCCAAATAGTGTGGGCAATAATAGATTGGCATTAATTTATAAAAAACCAAGTCCAGTTGCATCTATTAGTACTTCATCCGAAATTGTTGTTGCTACAATAAAGAATCAATTTTTAGTGAAATATGATAATGCTTTAGCACAAAAAACATCGATTAAAATTATTAATACAGCAGGTCAAGTTGTAAAAACCATTGATCTTGGTAATCAAACATCGGTACAAAAAAATATAACCAATACTGATTTAGCAGACGGACTTTATATAATTGAAGTAGCAATGGGGAATGAGAAAACCGTTAGAAAAATTATTAAATAATAAAGTTAAACTGCTTGATATGAAAAAAATTAATCAACTACTTATTAAAACAAGTAAGGCAGTACTAATGCTAATGTTCATTGTATTGTTTTCTTTAACAACAAATGCACAAGCATTTATTGATGCAACCGAAGATGCAGTTTCACTTCCTGTAAGTTATATTCGTTTTACAGGAAATGAAATAAACAATACTGTTGTATTAAACTGGACAACAGCAAGAGAAATAAACAATAGCCATTTCAATATTCAGCGTTCTAGTAATGGAATTGAATTTGAAAATATTTCAAAAGTAAACGGTAAAGGAAATTCATCTGCAATAAATGAATATACTTTTTCAGATGCTACAATTCAAAATGGCAATTTATACTATCGTTTACAACAAGTAGATTTTGATGGCAAATCTTCATACTCTTCTATTGTTGTAATTAAACGAAATAGAGATAGTAAAACCGAAATAATTGTGTATCCAAATCCATTTACTGGTTCAGGTAATGCGTTTCTATTGTTAAAAGGAATAGCTAATGGTAATTACAGTTATTCATTGATCAATATTTCGGGTCAAATACTTTCCTCAAATAAATTTATGCATGTTGGAAGTATGAGTACACAACAAATTCAAGTTCCTAAAAATATACAACCTGGTATTTACAACCTGTTTATACAAAATAACGAAGGCAAAAAAATAGATACTAAACAAATCATTATTCGTTAACTACAATCAACAATTGTTGTATGAAAAAAAATGTATTCATTTTTTCAATGCTATTTGCTGCACTTGTAATACCAGTATTGCTAAACGCTCAACCTGTTTTTGATGATGATGTAAATGATGTACCAATTGATGGCGGATTAAGCCTTTTAATTGCAGCAGGTGCAGGATATGGAATTAAAAAAGTAAAAGCCCAACAAAGCCAAAAAAAATGAAACAACTAATAGCAATATTCACTTTTTTATCATTCTCTACAATAGTAAATGCACAACCCAATAGTTCAACAGTTGGTAAGCAAATGTTTTACTTTGATAATGGAGGAAAACTAAAAAATGCCATTAAAGTTTTTTATTTCAGTCCTAAAGCAAATGCCGATAGTTTGCCCATTGTGGTAATGCTGCATGGTGCTAAAAGAGATGCATCGGCCTATTTAGACGATTTAATGAAAGCTGCAACCCTATTCAATTGTAAGATTATTGCCCCAGAGTTTGATCAAGAAGATTATCCAGGTTTAGATATGTACAACTTGGGTAATGTATATAACAGAAAAACAAGAAAATATAATTCGCCCGAAGATTGGAGCTTTTCCATCATTGAGCCTTTATTTGATTCGGTAAAACAATATACAAAAAGCACTTGCAATGGTTATTATTTATATGGCCACTCTGGTGGAGCTCAATTTGTACATCGTTTCTTAATGTTTGTACAACAACACAAAGTAATAAAAGCGGCAATTGCCAATGGTGGTTGGTATACAGCAACCAATGATATTGAGTTTCCTTTTGGATTAAAAAAATCACCCATAGAAAATAAACACTTGATTAACTTCTTTGCCACAAAAATGTATGTGCTATTAGGCACTGCAGATGTTGATAGAAGTAGCAAAGACTTTAATGTTACAGCCGAAGCTGATGCACAAGGATTGAACCGTTTTGAAAGAGGTAAATATTTTTTTACTACAGCAAAAAGTAAAGCTGCCGAGTTAAATACAGCCTTTAATTGGACACAAATTTTTGTTCCAAAAGTGGCACACTCGAACGGTGAAATGGGAAAGTTTGCTTTCTCTGTATTCTTCATGGACATTCAATAACCTCTTAAAAATTATTCATGAAATTTTTAAAACAATTATACATTCAAGTACTTATTGGAGTTGTTTTAGGCGTAATGGCAGGATATTATTTTCCATCACTCAATGGTGTAGGTAAAGTAATTGGCGAAAGCTATATCAACTTAATTAAAATGTTGATTGCTCCATTAATTTTCTTTACCATAACCGCTGGTATTGCTGGCACTGGAGATTTAAAAAAAGCAGGACGAATTGGTGGTAAAGCGTTATTGTACTTTGAAATTGTATCTACACTAGCATTGGTTTTGGGTGTAATAATTGCCAATATTGTACAGCCTGGTGTTGGCATTTCTACCAATAATATGAATACTGGTGCAATTAATTCTTATGTTGAAGCTGGTAAAGAAGTAAAATGGGCCGATTTTTTTTTACATATGATTCCAAGCAATGTAGTAGATTCTTTTGCCAAAGGCGATATTCTTCAGGTATTGGTTTTTGCTGTACTCTTTGGCGTAGGCTTAAGTAAAATTGGACCTGTAGGCAAATCTATTAGTCATAGTTTCGAAAAAATAAATAAAGTATTGTTTGCCATTTTAAACATGATTACCAAATTAAGTCCTTTAGGTGCTTTTGGTGGTATGCTTTACACTACAGGCAAATTTGGCTTTACTACTTTATTTGTATTAGGTAAACTCATGCTTACATTTTATGCTACAGCAGCATTCTTCATTTTTATTATTTTGGGTTTAATAATGAAATATTACAAGTTAAATATTTTTAAATTACTGAAATATATTAAGGAAGAATTGCTCATTGTTTTAGGTTCAAGTAGCAGTGAATCGGTATTACCCAATATTATGATAAAGCTAGAAAATGCAGGTTGTTCTCCAACTGTTGTTGGGCTTGTAATACCAACAGGTTATAGCTTTAATTTAGATGGCACTTCTATTTATTTAAGCATGGCCATTATATTTATTGCTCAGGTATTTAATGTACCACTTGATTTATGGCAACAACTCACCATTATTGGTATTTTACTAATTACTAGTAAAGGTGCAGGAGGTATTACTGGTAGTGGTTTTATTGTACTAACCTCTAGCTTAGCAGCTATTAAAATTATTCCATTAGAAGGCTTGGCATTATTAATTGGCATAGATCGTTTTATGAGTGAAGCAAGATCTATTACCAACATGATTGGTAATACTGTTGCAGCAGTTGTAATTGCCAAAAATGAAAAATTAATTGATAATGATGTTTATTATAATGTTGTAGAAAATAAACCACTAGCAAAAGTTATAATTCAAAGTAGAATTGAAAAAGTAGTAGAAGGCACTCCAGTTTTACTTCAAAAAGAAATATAAATGAAATTGAATATGCAGAAAATAAAAAAGCTTATTGGCATTACTGCTTTTCTTTCTTTTCACTTGTTTGCTTTTGCACAAGATGAAGAAAGATACTATGCCGATTCGAATATTATCTCTAGCAGTAAAGGAGATGCTGTTCATTTAGTTAAACTAAAAAAAGCCTATAAAATTGGAGATGGATTAACACTCAGTTCTTCAAAAGGCACATTCAACCTTACACAAACTTTACAAACTTTGTATGGTGTTAATTCTCAAAACAAAAACTTATCTGCTCCAAATTCTGAGTTTAGTGTTAGGAGAGCTAGGTTAACGCTAATTAGCAATTTATTTGATAATAAGTTTAGTACTGTATTTAGAATAAATTATCCATCTAACTTTCAAAGTACAACAACTGGCAATAGAAGTTTTAATACAACCTTACAAGAAGCTTATATTGAATATCGCCCCAATAGAATGCACACGTTGAACTTTGGGTTAAGAGCCGATTATATAGATTCAAGAGAAACAAGAATGCAAGGTGAAAACTTAGGCTTTATTAATAGAAGTGCAGTTTCTGAAGCATTTGATGCCATTTTTGATTATGGTATTAGGTATAAAGGAAATTTTAAATTAGGAGGCAAACATTTAATAAGGCCTTATGCATCTATTACAACAGGCGATAGCAGATCGGCATTACAAAGAAATTTTGGAGGACTTAAATATGGTATTCGTTTAGACTATTTACCTTTTGATAAATTTTCAAGTGGTGGAGAATTTTATATGGATGATTTGGTACGTGAAGAAAAACCGAAATTGGTAATTGGTATAGTATATAGTTTTAACGATGGACAAAGCTCTGTTGATGGTAACAATGGCGGAAGATTTTTATATGGTGATTCTTTGAGAAATATTTTATTACCCTCTTTCTCAAAATTTGGAGTAGATTATTTGTTCAAGTATAGAGGCTTCTACTCAATGGGTAGTTTTTTTACTACACAATCTAATGTTCCATCTAACATTAAAGGAGAGTATAGATTAAATGGTACTTTCCTAAGTTATGCTACTACGCAAACAGATGAACAAACTAAAAACTTGGTTCGTTCAAGACTAAACTTAGGTTCTGGCATAAATGTACAAGCTGGATATCTTTTACCATCAGACTTTGGATTTGGATTGCGATATACAAGTTTAAATGCAAATGCATCTGCTGCAAGCTTTGCTAATTTTAATAAACATTATACATTTATTTTAAACAAATATTTGTACAAACATGATTTTAAAGTTCAACTAGAAATTGGGTATGAAGAATTAACAGACGTATTAAAAACAGCCACTCAAAATGGCAATTACTACAGCCAATTAATGTTTACCATTCAATTATAATTTATAAATCTATACGATGAAGAAAAAAATATTTTTTTATAGTTGTGCATTGTTGATACTAATCAATGAAATAAAAGCACAAAATTCAGAATCTTTAGAAGCCGATTCTACTTTAACGTATGTTAATGGCGAAGGTCTTTTTTTAAGGTTAGGCAAAGCCGAGGGTACAAAATTTAATTTGTTAACTACTGTGCAATCTGGTTTATCTTTTAATCAGTTTGATTCGGCAGGAAAAAAAACAAATAGCAATCGCTTATCCTTAAACTTAGTAAGAGTAGCATTAAATGTTAGTGCTTTAAAAGATCAACTCACTGTTGGTATAGTAACAGACTTTACTAGCACCACTCCAATATTAGAAGGTTGGATTGGTTATAGTTTTATGAAACGTAGAGCTAAACTGATTGTTGGTCAAAGACAAACCCATACCAATAATAGATTGGCAATGGCCGATGAACGCTATGCTCAAGTAATGGCACAAACGCTTGCAGGTAAATCGGTTGATGGCAATGCTATTGGCGGTTTAATGCAAAATTTTGTTGGTGCTACAAGAGAAGGTGGTTTGTATCTTGAAAGCAACTTTAAAATAAACAAATGGAAAATTTATCCATCGGCTTCAATAACAACTGGCGAAGGTCAAAACTTCTTTACACCACAACCCAATGTTGGTTTTAAATATGGTGGTAGATTAGATATTTTACCACTAGGCGATTTTATAAAGAACAATGCATTTATTGCCCACGATATATATAGAGAAACTAAACCCAAATTGGCCATTGGTGTTGCAGCAAGTTACAATTCAAAAGTAAGTAGCCCAATAGGTAGCGATAATGGTATCATCACTGGTATTTATGATAAATCTGGCAAAGCTGATTTTGCCAACTACAGAAAACTAGTAGCCGATTTTATATACAAACACAATGGCTTTGCTTTAGTAGGTGAATATATTAATGCCACTGTTGTTGGCAAAGAATTGTACACCAACGTTGCAGGTACTAATAAATTAACAACAGAGTTAGCAGGCAACTACTACAATATTGGTAGTTCAATCAACATTCAATCATCTTATGTAACAAAAAATGGTTGGGCTGTAGATGCAAGATATACACAAGTAACACCTGAATTTAACAACGAAACTTCATTGGTACACCATCAAAAATGGTACACCATTGGGGTAAACAAATACATAAAAAATAATGCGATTAAAATTGGAGTGAATTCAACTATAGTAGATGAGAACACTCCTACTATTCAAACCAAAAGATGGTTGAGCAATATTGCAATTCAAATTTTATTATAAAATAAAACAATCATGAAAATATTTTTTGCTTATACATTATTTTTCTTTTTTACAATCATTGGTTGTACCTCAAAAATAGATTTTGAAGTTGTTCCTCCAGTTGTAGTTACACCTAATACCGATGTATTAATTTCAGAAATTTCTACAGCCATTAATACTGATCCTAATGCAGGTGGTGCAAGAAGCCATTATGTTGAATTGTATAATGGTACTGCTGCAAGTGTTAATTTGGCTGACTATGCAGTAGGTTATTTTGCAGTAACCGATTTAACTACTTTATCTAATTTCAACTTTTCTTCTGCAACAAATTTTTTATTACTTACTGGCAGTTTAGATAAAAACAAATGCTATGTAATTGCATCGCCACAAGCCGATAGAGTTGTAGTAAAAAGAGATACATCTTGGGGCACCAATAGCACAACATCTGCAAATGCAAGTTCTCCATTACAATTAAGTGGCAACAGTGGTATTGCTTTACTAAAAAAAGATATTGCTGGTACTTTTAATTTAGGCGGAACGAATTATAAAATAATTGACGTATTTGGCAGTCCTTTAGTAGCAAGAGTTACGTCAACAGGGGCAACTAGTGCAAGAAATAATATTATTTGGAGTATTGCAGGAGAAGTGGCTGATACCAGAAATAGAACTTTTTGGAGAAAATCCACAGTGAAAGATCCTTCAACCAATTGGGATTTAACAAGAGGTACAACTATAGAGAATGCTCAGTGGAGAATTTCAGGTGATAGATTGTGGGATTATACCAATATAGGATTACCAACACCTTAAGTACAAATACATGTAAATATTTTCAACTCCCCTAGATACTTGAAAAACAAAAGAGCCTTTCAAAGAAGGCTCTTTTATATTCTATTAATATATAACTTAAATATTCAATCCGCCACAAGCACTTAACACCTGACCTGTAATATAGCTGCTCATATTACTTGCTAAGAATAAAGTAGTATCAGCAATTTCTTCTGCCTTACCAAAACGGCCTAATGGAATTTTCTTTAAAAAATCAGTAGCTGCTTCTCCATCTTTCAAATAATGGGTCATATCTGTTTCTATAAAACCTGGTGCAATAGCATTGCAACGAATATTTCTACTGCCCAATTCATGTGCTACACTTTTAGTAAAACCAATGATACCAGCTTTACTAGCTGCATAAGAACTTTGACCAGCATTACCTCGAACACCAATAATTGAACTCATATTAATAATTGAACCTTGCTTAGCTTTCATCATTGGACGAATGACTTGCTTGGTCATATTAAACACACTTTTCAAGTTAATATCCATTACTTCATCCCATTGTTCAGCTGTCATTCTCAACAATAAATTGTCTTTACTAATACCTGCATTATTCACACAAACATCTATGTTGCCAAATTCTTTCAATACATCGTTTACAAAAGTTTCGCATTGTGCAAAATCGCCAGCATTACTTTTATATGCTTTGGCTTTTACACCCAATGCAGTGAGTTGGGCTTCTAAAGCTGCTGCCTTTTCGGCACTGGTATCGCTTACATAAGTAAATGCAATATTGCTGCCATGTTCAGCCAACTTAATTGCAATTGCAGCACCAATACCACGAGCTGCACCTGTTACAATAGAGGTTTTTCCTTCTAATAATTTCATATTGATTTTTTAAAAATTTATAATAACGCCATTACTGTGTAGAAGTTAATGAGGTTATATGCATAACGTATATACTCTCCAAAAACAAATATAAAGATCAAGGCTTTAGGTAAATAAATGTACCATGCTCCTTTGAAAAAATTTTTAAATGCTGCTATTATATAGATTGCAAATAGTAGTCCTACAAAATCCTGTAAATAGCTACCATCGGCAAACCATTGCTCTGCTTTATTTGTTATTAGGCTGCTGATAAAATAAAAGAATGGAAAAAGTAAAAAGAAAAAGAGTATCCAAAAGCTGATCATTTCTGTGGCAAGAATAAAATGATCAAAAAATGCCATTTTACGGGCAGCATATAAAATTGTTAATAATATTGATGCTAGTAGTATATAAACAAATAATAATAATTTTGATACTTTAGGAGATTTAGCATCATACAAAGAAGCTACTTCAGCATAACTGATATTTTTTGCTTCCATTTTTGCTTTAATTATTGGCACAGTTGCCCATGTATAACCATATTTATCTGAAGCATACGTATTCATATTCATATTAAGCCCTTTAAATGCAGGAAAAACAAAGTACAACACAACTACCAGCATAAAGAAAGAAATGGGTTTGAAATATTTTTTTCTTTGTCCATTACAATAATCAAGAGAAAGTTTACCTGGTTTGCTGAAAATTGTTTTAAGGGTAGTAAGAAATGTACCTTCAAAATGGGTAATAAAGTGAAAGGCTTCTTCTAATAAATGTAGTAAACTCTTATCGTGTGAAGCATAAATTTTTTCACCACAGTTATTGCAGTAAAAGCCATTAAAAACATTACCACAGTTTTTACAAGTGTAGTTGATATGTGGTTGTTTATTACTCAACAATAAAATTTTTAATTTCTTCTATATATGTTCTTTCATTACTTAATCTTGGCACTTTGTGTTGCCCACCCAATTTTCCTTTACTGCGTAGCCAATTAGCAAAAACTGTTTTATCAACTGTATGTACAACAGGCATTCTCAAAGCAATGTCTTTATGCCTTTTAGCTTCGTAATCGCTGTTAATGTTTTTTAAAGCACAATCTAACTCATAAGCAAACTCATCTATATTGTTTGGTGCTTGTTCAAACTCAATTAACCATTCATGTGCTCCATTACTATTTTCACTAAAGTAAATAGGTGCTGCTGTATAATCGTTTACTACTACATTACATTTCTCGCTAGCAATAGCAATTGCTTTATCGGTATTATCTACAATAATTTCTTCTCCAAATGCATTAATAAAATGTTTTAACCTACCGGTTACTTTTATTTTAAATGGATATAAAGAAGTAAATGCAATTGTATCGCCCACTAAATAACGCCATAAACCTCCATTGGTAGAAATTACCAATGCATAATTTTTATCTAACTCAACATCGGCTAAGCCAATGGTTTTGGGATCATCTTTTCCATACTCGTCTATAGGCATAAACTCATAAAAAATACCATGATCTAAAAACAACAGCATTCCGTCGTCTTCCGGATCATTTTGTGCTGCAAAAAAACCTTCACTTGCATTGTACACATTTAGAAAAGTAATATTGCCACCAATCAATTGTTTAAACTGTTCTTTATAAGGAGTGAAAGAAACACCACCATGTAAGTACAATTCCAAATTGGGCCATACTTCTTTGAGTGTTTGCTTTCCAGTAATTTCTAAAATTCGTTTTATTAAAACCATTGTCCATGTTGGTACACCAGACATAGAAGTTACGTCATCATGAATGGTTTGTTGTGCAATAGCTTCTATCTTAGCTTCCCATTCGTCCATTAATGCAATGGCTAAATCTGGTGTTCTAATCCAATTGGCCCACACAGGTGTATTTTGAAAAAGTACTGCACTTAAATCGCCATATTGTGCTTCTTCATTGAGTTGATTAATTTGATGACTACCACCAATTAATAAACCTTTACCTGTTAATAAATCGCTATCGGGTTTTAAATTATAGTAAGCACTCAACACATCTTTACTACCTTGAAAGTGGCAATCGTTTAAGCTTTCTTCTGTAATGGGAATGAATTTGCTTTTATCGCTAGTAGTGCCACTACTTTTAGCAAACCAATAAACCGGTGTATTCCATAATAAATTTTGTTCGCCCAACATTAAACGTTCGATGTAGGGTTTTAAATCTTCGTAGCTATGAATTGGAATCGCTTTTTTAAAATCGCTTACTTTAGATAAATTGCTCAGGCCATATTTTCTGCCAATTTCAGTGAACTGACCATGGGTAGTTAAATCTTGTAAAACTTCACGTTGAGCTTCAATAGGATTATCAATCCATTGTTCAATACGCCAATAGCGAATACGGGCAAGTCGAGATATAGCAGGACTAAACAATTTCATTTGGAGGTTATTGCAGCAAAATAAGCAATGATTGGCAAACAGAAAAGCGATTTTGAGTTTCTGTTAATAAACTGATGGCTGGGGTTGGGGTTTGTTTACAGTAAAGGGAAAGAAATTGTAACAAAAAATACCTACAAAGGAGTATTGTTTTGAATATTTAGCCTACATAATTTTATGTTTCATATTTTATTGAAAATAGTAGTTGTTGTTACTGATGCCAATCGGGTATAAGGGTTAACCAATGGTCAGGTGTATGCCATCATTGGTATTATTGCACCATTATCTAGGGATTTATTAAAAATTTTAATAAATAATACATGAAAAAAAAGTTTATCTATCTTCTATTACTTTCTCCCTTATACTTTTTGGCTATAACTGCCTACAGCCAATCGCCTACTAAAGAGCAAACGATTGATTTTTTAAATAACTACTATAAAGCTAATACAAATAATATATTTTGTGTTGAACATAAAAATTCAAAAACTAGTTCAACTTCCTTTAGAGTAAACTCTATAAATAAATTAGATAGTTGTGAATACGAGCTAAGTTGGAATTATGATTATAAGGTTTTAGAAAATGGTGAAAGTTTTACAAGAGAATCATTTTATAAAACAAAAATAAATTTCAAGAAAGTTGAGAATTATTCATTTACATTCTATCCATCAGATATTTGCACTATAGTTTTAATAAAATTAAAATTAATCGACAATGAAAGTGTTGCATTGTTTGAAGCAACCAAACCTTTATTTGGTATAAAAACAGAAGAAGTACGCAATGTAAATTATGTTGAATTTCCAATAGGGAAACAACAGCATTCAGGACAAATCACTGAACCTATTGAAAAAGTTTCAAAAGCCTTCAACCACTTACGCAAACTATGTGGTGCACCAGACCCAATTAAATTTTAAAAATAACTTTTATGCTTAAAAACTTCAATCTTAAAAAACTATGTTTAGCAGTATTGTTAATGAATATTGTTAGTACAACCGCCTACAGCCAATCCCCTACTAAAGAAGAGACCATTGCTTTTATTCAAAGTACAATTGAGAAAGGGATTGGTGCAGATGTTAGGGGCGAACTTCAAGATGTTATTTCAAAAGTTAAATTTGAAGGCAATAAACTTGTGTATCACACAGAGTCTTTAGTTAACGGCAAACTAGCTCTTGAGTTTATTTATGAATCTACAAGCATTCGCTGGGATAAGTACAATTCATTTGATGTTAAAGAAGCTACAAAAGACCTTATCTACATTACAGCTTATTTTACTTCTAACTTCAAACATACATTCACTACAAAGACATATTATAAAACTGCGGATGATAAAAAAAGTGAAAATATGCAAAGCAATTTGGTTTTTTGTGTCCCTTTAAACAAGGTTGAAAGTATGAAAAAGGCGTTCAGCCGCCTTAAAGAAATTGCTTTAGCAGAACAAAAAGATCCTTTTGAATAAATTTTTAAGATCAAATAAAAAAATGAAAAAAACAATTCGAGTTACTTATTTTCTATCTATAATTTTCTCTATAATTAGTACAACTGCCTACAGCCAATCACCTACTAAAGAGCAAACGATTAGTTTTTTGAAAAGTCATTATGAAAATAAAGGAGAAATGATTTGTAGTGATGAATCTAAATTAGAATTTAAGACCCTTGCATTTAAACTAATAAGTATAAAAGAGTTGGGTAACTGTGAATATGAAATAATATGGCATTGGAAATCAAATACTATTACTAAAAATGGGAGAGAACCCTTTTTTTAGAACAAAAAAATCGATTGACAATCAATCTGAGTAAAGTTGAGGAAGTAACTTTTGAATCACAATCAAAAGGAGAGTGTAGATTATTTTATATCAAGTTCAAAGCAATACCTGGAGTAAAGTTTTCTCAAGCAATTGAAAGTGAAGGTAATATGAAAACGGATAAAAAATCCGAAAGTGTTTTAATACATGAGGTTAGAATACCTGCCAATAATGCATATGGTCGTGAGTATTTTATAAGTCCAGAGACAGAAAAAGTATTCAAAGCCTTTAACCACTTACGCAAACTCTGTGGTGCACCAGACCCTATTAAATTTGATTAACCAATTAATAATTAAAAAACATAAACAATGAACTTACGTATTAAAAAAATTACAGTTGCAGTATTTATCTTAGTTTTCATGTATAGCACCAAAGCTACTTCACAAGAATATTATATTATGGTTGGCAAAGTTTACAGTCAACAAAAATGTGGTTCAGCCTCTTTTTCAAATGCACTGGCTTACGATGTTGAAAAAAAACTAGGCAATTTCAATTACAGCGAAGTGGAAAGTACATTAAAAAAACGTGCTGCTAGAATAAATTATGTATCGGAATCAGACGTATATATTGAAGGTGCTCGTAAACAATTTGCTTGCATTATTACTTACGATAAAGAACATGCTGGCTGGGGTTGTAGCACTAAGCAATATGCTGTTGGTTTTGGAAATAGTGAAACCGATGCCGAAGAAAATGCTGTACTTAAAATGAAAAATAATTATAAAAGAGTATCTTACTTTGTACAGAGAAGAATTGATGCAAGCATGTATTAATTTAAGTAAATAGTCCAATCGCTCTTTCTATCAGATTTTACAATAAAAGCAGCTTATTTTGTGTAAGCAGCTTTTGTATATATAAAATTTATTCTTCTATATCTATTTGGCTTTCATTTGGTGTTTCTTTCATGCCCATTTCAATAATCCAATCTTTTCGTTTCAATTCAAAATTGGTACCTAGGTATAAACGTTTTACTTGTTCATCTTCTGCCAATTCTTCGGCAGTGCCATGTTTAAATATTTTACCATCAATTAGTAAATATGCTCTATCGCAAATACTTAATGTTTCGTTTACATTATGATCGGTAATTAAAATGCCAATGTTTTTATACTTTAGTTTGGCAACTACACTTTGAATATCCTCAACAGCAATAGGATCTACACCGGCAAAGGGTTCATCTAATAAAATAAATTTAGGATCTACGGCTAAAGCTCTAGCAATTTCAGTTCTTCGTCTTTCGCCACCACTTAAACTATCACCATTATTGGTACGAACATGGTGTAGATTAAACTCGTCTAACAAACTTTCTAGCTTTTTTTGTCGCTCGGCTTTAGACAATTTAGTCATTTCTAAAACCGCCATAATATTATCTTCTACACTTAATTTTCTAAATACGCTAGCTTCTTGTGGTAAGTAACCAATACCCATTTGTGCACGTTTATACATGGGCAAATTGGTAATATTAATATCGTTTAAAAAAACATCGCCTTCATCTGGCTTAATTAAACCAACTACCATGTAAAAACTGGTGGTTTTACCAGCACCATTGGGACCTAATAAACCTACAATTTCGCCTTGTTGCACACTTACACTTACACGGTTTACAACCGTTCGGCTTTTATAGGTTTTTACTAAATCTTTGGTATGTATAGTTAAGCTCAATGTAAAAATGTTTCAACAAAAATATGAGCAAACCGCTATGATTGCTACTTTACCAAAGTTAATGTTGTAGTAATTATGTTTTTACTTACAAATAAATGTTTCCATTTGTTGCACAAACAAAAAGTGAATCTTATATTTAACCATTCACACAAAGTAAAAAATACACACATGAAACAAGTTATTGTATGGGTTTTGTTTTTTGTGGTGTGTAAATTAAACGCTCAACAAAACAACCCTACACAATTGCCATTAATATTGGTAAACGATGTTGATAGTTCTTCAATCCATCCTTCAGCTGCAAAAGCAAGCTTTATTAATATTGTTGCTTTTAAAGCTAGTTTATTAGATCTTATACAACAGGAATATTGTTTTTGGACCGATCCTAAAAATAGAATTGAAACCGACCATGATGCAGTTGAAAAAGTAAAAGCTTATTGGGCGACCATTAATATTTATCCCTCTACCAGAGAAATAAAAAAATATAGTTGGCAAGAAAAAAATCCTTGGAGTGCAGCATTTATATCGTGGTGTATGAAAAATGCAGGTATTGCCGAAAATTTTTTATATGCCCCTAACCATGCAAAATATATTGTATGGGCAAAAGAAAACCGATTGCAAAAAAAATACGATAACCCTTTTTGGGCTTACACTACCAATGAAGAAGAAATTGCTTGGCCCGAGCCAGGTGATTTGTTTTGCAAAAACAGAAGTGGTAAACAATATTCATTATTCAATATTTATGAAACCGCTATTTCTCATTGCGATATTGTACTAGAAGTAGATAAACCCAATGGCATTGTTACCATGATTGGTGGCAATGTGTTAGACAAAGTAAATAAGCGTTGGGTGTTTTTAGATAGCAATGGATACATTGACAGAAATGCTCATTGGCTTTGCTTTGATGCCAATGGTATAGCAACATTTGGCGACCAAAAAGATTTTTTCTCCATCATTAAAGTAAGGGGTACTCAGGAATTGAAATAAGAATATATTAATTGATCAATTGATAAAGTTTAATATCTAATTCTATTGGTTATTGTTTAGTTCAAAGCAATTATCTTTATCTACCAAATTAGATAAAAGAAGTATTATGAAGATTGCTTTGTTCTGCATTATTAGTTTTTGCTTTTACTCAAAAATACAAGCCCAAAAGATTAAGTTTGATACTACCATGAAAATTGGTAAAGTTGGTTATAGGGTAATATGTAGCAATAAAAACAATGATAAAAATCCACTCAAACTTTCATTAATTGGTTTTGAAGAAAATCGTGGAGATATTGATGTTGATGTGAAAGGGAAAGTTTTATCGGCCGAAGTAGATGATGTAAACAATGATGGCTTCCCAGATTTATTGATGTATATCTACAGTGAAGGCGATAAACGAAAAGGAACTGTTTTAGCCATAGCATCAGATAACAATAAAAGTGTACTGCCCATTATATTTCCAGATATTTTAGATGATGAAAAATTGAAAGTTGGTTACAACGGTGGTGATGAATTCAGATTATTAAATGGCAGATTATTAAGAAAATTTCCTGTGTACAATACCACCGATTCAAGTGCAAACTCAACAACTACAGGCGTTGTAAGACAAGTAATTTACCGAGTAATATATGGTGAAAAAGGCGAATTAAAATTTAAAGTAGATAGAAGTTTTGATACTAATAAACCCTAGTAAATTGTTCTCAAACTAGATTGCCCAATGAATGCTAAAGTGTATAAATATCTATCACCATTAATAGTTTATGTACTTGCCATTATTGCATTTACACAAAATGGTTGGCTATGTTGGTTAGCTGTTCTATATGCTTGGCTATTTATTCCTTTGGCCGAGTTATTTATACAGCCCAATGAAGAAAATTTAACCGCTACCGAAGAAGAACTTGCTAAACAAAATAAACTGTACGATTATATTTTGTATGGTATTGTATTCATTCAAATTCCTACATTATTCTTCTTTTTGCATCAAATGCAACAACCATTTTTAACTACTTACGATATTGTAGGTAGAGTATTAACTATGGGTTTATTGTGTGGCACTTTTGGTATTAATGTTGGGCACGAACTAGGACATAGAATTAATCCATTTGAACAAAATTTAGCCAAAGCATCTTTGCTTACATCTTTATACACCCATTTTTTTATTGAACACAATAAAGGACATCATAAACATGTTGCTACACAACACGATCCAAGTAGTGCAAGAAAAGGTGAAATGATCTATTTATTTTATTGTAGAACTATTGTGTTCACCTATATCAATGCTTGGAAAATTGCCAATGAAGAAACCAGAAAAAAAGGTAAACACACATTTAGTTTATATAACGAAATGTTGCAACTACAATTACTTCAAATTGGGTTTATTGGTTTAATTTATTGGACTTTTGGAGCACAAGGAACTCTATATTTTTTGTTGGCTGCATTCAATGGAATTTTGTTGCTAGAAACCGTAAACTATATTGAACATTATGGTTTAAGCCGAAAAGAAATAAGCCATGGAAAATACGAAAGAGCTTTACCTGCACATAGTTGGAATAGCAATCATATTATAGGAAGATTAATGTTGTTTGAATTAAGCAGACATAGCGATCATCATTATTTAGCTTCTCGTAAATATCAAATTTTACGACATCATGATGATGCTCCACAAATGCCAACAGGTTATCCTGGTATGATGTTGTTGAGTTTGTTTCCTCCAATATGGTTTTATGTAATGCACAAACAATTACAAAAATATTCTGTGTAAAAGGAACTATTTAAAACCAACCTCTTTTTCTAAATATGATTACCATTACCAATGGAATAAATATCATGATGCCTACAGTAATATAAAAACCCCAGGTTTGGTGTGCAATAGGTATAACATCGAAGTTCATTCCAAAAATACCGCCAATAACCGTTGCAGGTGCAAGTAAACAAGTAACTACAGCCATAACCTTCATTACTTCATTCATTTTCAAGTTTACATTGCTTAGATATAAATCTTGCAAGTTCATCATCATATCTCTATAGGTTTCTGCAAATTCATTGGCTTGTAAAATATGATCGTACACATCTTTAAAATATTTGGTAGTACGTATTTGCAATAAATCACTATCACTTTTCAAAAAACCATTTACAATATCTCTTACGGGTACTACATTTTTTTTCAATATAATTAGCTCTTTACGTAAATCGTTTATTTCGGCTAAGGTTCTTGTGTTGCTATTTCTAATAATTTTTTCTTCTAATAATTCAATTCTTTCAGCTAGTTTTTCCATCACTAAAAAATAGTGATCTACAATCATATCTAATAAAGCATAACATAAATAATCGGCACCACTTTGTCTTAATTTACTATTATTAATTTTTAGTTTCTCTCTAATGCTATTGAATACATCCCTTGTTGGATCTTCTTGAAAAGACAAGACAAAATTGTTACCTAATAAAATACTAATTTGCTCTTGCTCAACATCCCCAGTTTTATCGTTGAAGTAGAGCATGTTTAACTGACAAAATAAATGATTCTCCATTTCATCCATTTTGGGTCGAGAACCAATACTCAAAATATCTTCTACAATCAGTTGATGAATTTGAAAATGATTGGCTATTAACTCAATATCAGCTTTTCTAATTCCATCTACATTTATCCAGGTTGTTTTATCGTTTTTGCCAAAATCGTTACAAGCAATAATATTATCAAATTGATGAAATGCCAATTGATCATTGGTGTATTCATACACATCAATTGCAATTACACTTGCGTCTATTCTATTTGGGTTAATTGTTTGCGTTACTTTTAAAATATCTCTTGTTCTTTTAGTATCGAACAAAGAAAATAAATTAAAATATTTTAAATATTTGGTTGGCTGCATGATTTCAATTTACAATTCAATAAACTTAAAACATTTCTTGGATTTAAGAAGTATGCATTTAACAATAAATCTACGTACAAAGTACCAATGTTTAAAACTAGTAAACCTTGATTGATTAGACGAATATTCAATTTAATATACAGAGTACTTAATTTATTTTCAATTTAGTTAATTACAGATTTTTTTGAAAGCCATTCTTCTTTTGTTAAGCTATATACGTAATTTAATTTTGATGGTTCGCCAAAATAGGCAACTTCTTGCTCTAGTATTTTTGTAGTTCCTAATCTGTTTATAGCTATTTGAGAACGAATGTTATTTGCCCCAATATGAAAATAAACACTTGCAACAAATTGAAAAATATAGTCAAGCATCATAATCTTCACGGCATGATTAATACCCTTTCCCCAATATTGTGTAGCATAAAAAGTGTATCCAATTAAAATACTATTTTCTTCATGTTTATAGTCATAAAATCTAGTGCTTCCTATAACTCTATTATTGGTTTTATCAATAATTTTAAAAGCTCCTTTACTTTGAACTGCTCCTTCAAAGAAGGTTGTAAATACTTCTTTTTTCCAACGATCTTTATTGGGATGTTGTTCCCAAATTTTTGGGTCAGAGGCTACCATGTACAAATCTTCAAAATCCTCTTCTTGAAGAGGAAGAAGAGCTATTTTGTTGTTCTCTATAATTGATTGAATACTAAAGTACATTACCTATATTTTTACGGATTTGGGTTATATAGTTTTTGTCAATAACCTACAAGACCTTTAGTAAAGTTAAATAGTTGGCATTATGTTTCATTTTGAATCTATTAAAATTGAATAGTCTATTTATAAAATCATCAACCACTTACTCTTGATTTTGAGTAATCATTTTTTTAATCAAAGAGATTTGTCCTAAATGATAATAACTATGTTCTATTACGCCTTCAATATTTCTTAAGTAGCTTCCATATTTTTCGTCAATAAATGGTTGGTCAAAAATACTGTCATCCATTTGTTCTACTATTGTTGCAAATTTTTCTGAATTGTTTAAAAATTCTGTAACTAATGTACTCCAATCTGCTTCAGAATTTATTTGAGGAAGGTCAAAACTGTATTTATCACTCATCTCAAGTTTCCTATTTTCAAAAGCTTTCAAAAGCCCTACTAAGTAATAGTTTATATGATAGGTTAAAGCAGCTATAGTATTTAAACTGCCAACTTTTTGTATTGCTTGTTGCCAATTAATGGTGAATATTTGTTCTTTATAATTTGTATTAGCAATCCAATCTCCATTAAGTAAAACTTCTCTAAGTCGGTTTGAAATAATTATACTTCTTGTCATGGTATTTGTAAAATTAGATATAGAACTGCAATGTTGATGTAAGCTTGCAGCTAGCTTAATGTTGATAGTAGGTTTTAGTCAGTCTCAATGATTTGTTGCAATTGTGTTTTGTCGTCTTTGTATGTTTCAAGTTGTCCAATTTTTGAAATAGTAAAGTCTCTCAAAAAACTGTTTGGTGTGTCTAAGTGATTCGTTTTTTTACATTTTAAGTTGTCGTTTATTGCTTTGATTGTAGAGAAAATGCCCGAAGGAATTGACCACCAACCAAGCAAAATCGATTTTATCAAAGCACTGTTGTTTGCTTTATCTAAACAAGATGAACAGCCAACTTTTATTTTGTTATTCTTCGTAGAAAATAAAATAGCACTTACAACTTCACTTGTCATTGTAGCATTTAATTTTTCAGAGTTTGTCTTGCAAATTGGACAAGATAAACCCTGCACAAGGTTGCAGTATTTGTCAATTTCTTCAATTGAATAAGATGTATTTTGAGCTTCAACGCCTTTTAAAATATTGGTGTTAAGTTTACGTTTTGTAACTTCTTCTTTAATTATTTCTTGGGCTTGAACTGTTAAGCCAGAGGCATCTGTTGTAGATATTCTAATAAGTTCATCGTCTGACATATTTTGATAACTGTCTCGAATAAAGTCAATATCCATATTGATGTAATTTTAGTTTAAGGTAGTCAATAAACTTGCTGCAAACAATTGGATTAGTGAGTTTGTGTAATATAAAATCAAGTCTCATTTTTTATATTCAACTTTGTTAAAATAAGAAAAATAAAAAATGTTAATCTTTGTAGAATTATTCACTGCAAAATCTATCATTACCAAAAGTACAACATCAACAATTTTTGTCAATAAAAAATCCCGTTAGCAAACGGGATTTTTCTCTCATGTGTATATAGCTAGTATTAGTAGCAGTAGCCATTTGCTTCCAACATTTTGTTGCAAATTCTTCTTCTGGCTTCTTTGGTATTAAATGGTTCTACTTTAGTAAAACGTTTTAAACCAATATGCATCATGCGTAATTCATCTCCATCGGCAAAACTGTTCAATGCATCTTTACCAGCTTTGTTTATTTTATCTGCTGCATCGTACACATAGGTACGCATCATATCAATTTGTAAAGCAGTGGCAGCTTCACCTTGTTTTTCTACCAATTTCATTACACGTAATAATGCACTTTCTGCATGAAAAGTTTCAATGGCCATATCAGCAATATTCATTAATACTTCTTGCTCTTTATCTAAGCTCATCATGAGTTTTTGAACAGCAGCACCGGCCACCATTAAAATGGCTTTTTTAAAGTTGTTGATGTACTTCATTTCTTTTGCAAATGCACCTTCGTCTTCACTACTAAAATCAGGAATGCTCATTAATTCTTTTTGCACATTCATGGCAGGGGTCATTAAATCTAACTTGCCTTTCATGGCACGTTTTAACACCATATCAACAGTAAGTAAACGATTGATTTCGTTGGTGCCTTCATAAATTCTGTTGATACGAGAATCTCTATATGCTTTACTAATTAAATATTCATCGCTAAAGCCATTACCGCCGTGTACTTGCACACCTTCATCTACCACATAATCTAACACTTCGCTGCCAAATACTTTTAACATGGCACACTCAATAGCAAACTCTTCTGCAGCACCTAATAAAGCTTCAGCAAAAGGTTTTCCTGCTTGTTGTAAATCGTGTTCTTTATCGGCAATCCATTTAGCAGTTCTGTATAAACCACTTTCGCCCACCCAAATACGAATGGCCATTTCGGCAAGCTTATGTTTTATTGCACCAAACTTAGCAATTGGTAATTTAAATTGCTCTCTTGTGTTGGCATATTGCACACTAGTAGTTGCAGCACCTTTACTACCACCCAATGTTGCTGCACCTAATTTTAAACGACCAATATTTAAGATGTTGAAAGCGATAATATGACCTTTGCCAATTTCGCCCAAAAGGTTTTCTACGGGTACTTTACAATCTTGAAAATAAAGCTGAACTGTTGAAGAACCTTTGATACCCATTTTATGTTCTTCTGGACCTTGTGTAAAACCTTCCATACCACGTTCTACAATAAACCCTGTGAATTTATCGCCATCTATTTTTGCAAATACGGTGTACACATCTGCAAAACCACCATTGGTAATCCAGCATTTTTGTCCATTTAAAATATAGTGTTTACCATCTTCACTTAAAACAGCAGTTGTTTTTGCACTCAAAGCATCACTACCACTGTTGGGTTCTGTTAAACCATAAGCACCCTTCCACTCACCTGTAGCAAGTTTGGGTATGTATTTTTGCTTTTGTGCATCTGTACCAAAATATAAAATAGGTAAACTACCAATACCTGTATGTGCGGCAATGGCTACACTAAAACTATAACCACCACCTAGGCCTTCATTTACAATAGTAGAAGTAATAAAATCTTTACCCAAACCACCTAAATCTTCAGGAAAAGAAGTTGACAATAAACCTTGTTCACCAGCTTTTTCCATTAAGCTTGCCATTAAGCCTTCTTCTTGTTTATCAATTCGTTCAATAATAGGATGAATTTCAGTTTCTAAAAACTGATGACACATATCCATCACCATTGTTTGTTCTTCATTAAAATCTTCAGGTGTAAAAGTTTCAAATGGATTACTTTCTTTAATAATCCATTCTCCACCTTTTAATGCTGTGGTAGCCCCTGTTTCTTGCGTTGGAGCAAAAAAGAAATTCTGTAAGAATTGTAGTTTCATGGCAAAACGATTTGGTTTATTATTTAATTTTTTGATTGAAAGTCGGGAATCGAAAATCGCAAGATGGTAGCTTAACTAGCGATTCACGTTCACTCACGACTCACGTTTCTTCTATTTCAAATTATCATATACTTTTTGCAATACATTTTTCACCGTTTCAATTTCATCTTTACTCACTCCAACCAAAGCTTCATCCATGGTTTGATTGGCAAGGGTGATCGTAATTTCTTGTAATTGCAAAGCAGCATCGGTTAAGTAAACAGAATTAATTCGTCTATCGGCTTTACTAGCTACACGTTTTACCAATTTTAGTTTTTCTAAATTGTCTAATAAACGTGTAATGCTAGGCTTGTCTCTAAACGTTCGGTTACATAATTCCTGCTGACTTAATCCATCTTCTTTCCATAAATGATATAAGATACTCCATTGCTCAATGGTAATATCTAAACCTTCGTTTCTAAAATGCTTTTGCAGTCTACGTGCAATTGCAGTAGCCGCCATAGCATTGATAACGCTGTATAATTCGCCTCTTTTAAATTGGTTGTTTGGCATATAGTTGTTTATGCAACTATTCAAAGGTAGGAGGTTTTTTTATTTGAGCAAGAAAAGTTTTAGATGGAAAATAATCAAGAGCAATATTTTGTGATTATTAAATTTTTGCTATTTAGGAACATCGTTGGGATTATTATGTCATAAAAGTAAAATTCACAAATAGTTTTTTAATCAAGGAAATAAAATTAATTTCGATGCAAAAATTGATTTTATTAAATTGTTTTCGATATATAATTCTTTCAAAATATTTATTTTAGCATTATCTTTTTTATGCTTTACAGCTTCACTATTTAGTCAACAAAACTGCAATGTTAAAAGTAGTTTTACACCCTTTGGTGATACTATTTTAACTTCAAGTTCTAATATTACATTGACAAATACTAGTACTAATGCTACATCATACATATGGCTTTTTAATGGTTATATTAACTCGTTTAACACTTCCTTGATTAATTATCAATTTTATAACGCAGGAGTATACGCGATACAACTTGTTGCAATAAATGGCAACTGTAGAGATACTTCTGGATGTACTTTTATAGTAAAAACAGGAGTTATGCCCACTGACTCATCTTATAAAATGTATTTAGGGAATACACGTGTAGATTATACTCCAGAATTTATTACACCAACGAGTGATACCAATTTTATAGTAAGTATGCGTAATGAAAATGTTTTTCGGTCAAATAATGAAGAAGAAATTTTAGTAAAAATAAACAAGAGAGGATGCTTTAACTGGTCTAGAAAAATTATAAATGAGACCTCGTTGTTTGGAGTTGTTCCTCTTAGAAAATTTGAACTACTTGATATTAAGCCCAATAATGAAGGAGGTGTATTTATATTAAGCACTAGTGCCGATAGTTTATATAATTCAGTGAACAACATTGGAAATGTTACTGGAAATGGAATACTTGCATGGCAATATAGCTATACGGATGTAACACAAGTTCGATTAAAACGGTTCACAAAGTCAACTAATGATAATAGTATCATATTAGCAGGTGCTGTTTTTCCAAATAATTTAGTTTTTTTAAAAGTCGATACTTTAGGAAATCAACAATGGTCAAAAAATATAAAAATAGATAAATCCAATCAAGCTTTTATAGAGTTAACTGGATTGACATCTTTGCATAATGCTATTTATGCAACTGGCTATTATATTGATACAATTATAAATGGTAGTTATATAAGAAGAAATTTTTTAGTTAAGCTAAGCCAAATAACGGGTAATGTTATTTGGGCAAAAAGCTATCCATCAAACTTTGACGCTTTCACGGAAATACAAACATACAAAAACTCACTATACATAACTTCTAATAAACCTCAATTTATCCAAATTGACACTAGTGGTAATGTCATTCGGTCAATCGAACCTCAGTTGAATTTTCCGAATATAGGGGTTTTCGAAACTGTACGTTTTGAGCCAATCGATGAAAACTATTTTTTATTTGTTGCAAGGACTAAAAAAACATTAACATTACAACCGTATTTTCAATATCACAGTTTTATTGCAAAAATAAATTATAATGGAACTGTTCTATTTGCTAAGGAGTATAGCAGTTTTTTCAGAGATTATTTCATAAGTGCTACAGCAGGAAAGAATGGAGAGATTAACTTACTAGGTAAGGGTTTCAACGATATCGAAAAAGCGGATATTAAGAGCCGTAATCCATTTATTGAAAAAATTACAAGCAGTGGCTTTTCAACTTCTTGTTTGTATACTTCAATTCAAGCCTCAAGCTATATTTCAAGTTTAAGTAATAACAATTTGCCTTATATTATTGATACAGTAATTACTTTTTTTCAAAGAGTTACGAAAAGTGTTAATACAAATAAATATATAGAATCGCTATATGAATGTCCAAGATATTTTAAAGGTTGTAATAATATCATACTGCAGCCAGTTGATACCATTTGCAATTTGAATAAAATTTATAAAATCAAGTACACTAAAGGTGAAGGGTGTTTAGTAAGACCTACTCTTAATTATGACTCTACAAAAATTCAAATACTAAGTATTTTAGATTCGATAATTAGTTTTAAGTTCCTTTCATATGGCAGTTCTAAACTAAAGGCAAGTTTATCTGCTGATTGTATTACATACTTTGATAGCATTCAACTTGTATCGATTGATAAAAGAGTTTCTTCATTTACCCTAGGTAATGATATTGAAATTTGCAATGGTCAAACAGTAACCTTAACACCTGGTAATGATTATATATCATATGTATGGCAAAACAATAGCACATTAGATAGTTTTAAAGTATCATCAACAGGGATTTATCATGTTACTGCAACAGACAATTGCGGCAATCTATATAGTGATACAGTTTTGGTATTAGCTAAAAACACTATCGATATTAATATTTTAGTAGACACTGTAAAATGTAATAAGGATTCAATTTTTTTATATGCTCCTCCAAATTTTTTAAATTACAGCTGGTCACCAAATTATAATATAGCTAACTCAGGTTTACCAAATGCAATCGTTTTTCCTGATAAAGACACGAGTTATTACTTAACAGTTACGAATAGTTCAGGTTGTATTGGTAAAGACACAATTAAGGTAAGAGTTAATAAATCTCCCCACATTAATTTAGGAAACGATACAACAATATGTACAAATAATACTCTACAACTGAATGCAGGTAATGGTTTTGTAAGTTACCAATGGAACACAAACGTAACTACTTCATCTATTTTAGTAAATACATCTAACGAATATTATGTTACAGCAATCGACAGGAATAACTGTGAAAGTAGCGACACGATTAAAGTATTTACAAAAGAAACACCATCGTTTTCTTTAGGAAAGGATACCACTTTATGTGAAGGACAAGTACTAAAATTGAATTCACCAGTAACAGGCAATTATTTATGGCAAAACGGAACAACACAAAACCAACTTTCAATCATAAAATCAGGGTTACATTGGTTACAAGTTGAAAATAATGGTTGTTTATTCAGAGACTCAATAACTGTTAACTTCAATGCATTACCAATAGTATCTTTTCCAGCAGATACTATTTTGTGTGATAATGCTACACTCTTATTAAATGCATTGCAAAATAATAATACAGCCACTTACATGTGGCAAAATGGTTCTAATCAGCCTACTTTCTCTGTAGTATCGCCTGGGAAGTATATTGTAAAAGTGACAAATAAAGAATGCGTAGTATTTGACACTTCAATTGTATCAATACAACAAACACCAATTCCTATTATAAAGGATACTCTAAAATGTAAAAATGATGCAATTTTTTTAAATGCTTTCTTTCCAAATTCTAGCTATTTATGGCAAAACTTTTCAGTTACAGTTGATTTAAAAGTCATCGATACTGGTACATACTATTGTAAAGTCAGTAATTATTGTGGTGTGGCAACAAATAAGTATAAGGTTATGAATAAAACTTGTGAGTGTGAGATAACCATGCCTAACATTTTTTCTCCTAATGGTGATGGAATAAATGATTACTTAACCCCAATTTTAAATTGTAATCCAGTTTTCTACAAGATGCTTATTTTTAATAGAAATGGAATGCTAGTATTTGAAACAAATGATATAAAAAATTTTTGGTTGGGAACATATAAGGGTAATAATGTCCCTGTCGGTACATATTATTATTTAATTAATTACAGGGGAATTTCTGATGGTAGAATTAAGCAAAAAGCTGGAAGTATTACACTGATAAGATAATCTAAAAATCTTATGCATTACAAACTTTTAGTAATGCATAATACGTCCAATATCTTCATCAATTACCATAAGAATTCTATGCTGTTCACCTTATTGGAAATATAAAAAAGCATGAAGTTTTAAGAGAAATTTGAAAGCGTTAATCTTACTATTGAAACTAATGAAACAGTACTTTTAAAGACGAAGTTTAAATAACTAAGTATCGGTATCGTTTGCGTAATAAAACAACACAAAAAAATTTACATAAAATCTTTATGGGCTAATTTGTAACGCTAATACATCTGTATTGACTCAACTACTTTTTGTAGTGAAGCATAGATTGAACGTTTAAAAATAGCCACATGAAAAAAATGTACTCATTGCTTTGTTTTTTATCAATTCTTATTTGTGCCTTACAAAATATACATGCTCAACAAATTGCATTTCCTGGAGCAGAAGGTGCTGGAAAATTTACTAGTGGAGGAAGAGGAACAGCAAGTAGCATGACTACTGTTTTTGAAGTAACCAATTTAACAGATGTAAATAGTCCGGGTAGTTTACGTTTTGCTTGTAGCCAATCTACCTCCACCTTTCCTTTTAGAACTATTGTCTTTAGGGTTTCGGGTACCATACGTTTAAATTCAAGACTCAATATTCCTAGAAATACCACTATCGCAGGTCAAACAGCTCCTGGCGACGGGATTTGCATTGCCGATCATCCTGTTGTAATAAATGGAGATAATGTAATTGTACGTTATGTACGTTTTAGATTGGGCGATAAAAATCAGCTAAAAACAACACCTGCCAATTGTGGATTACCTGTTGCACCATTTAGTGCAAGTTGTATGCCTTTAGATGGCAGTGGTGGCGATGATGGTTTGGGCAACTTAGGCAATAAAAATATTATCATTGATCATTGCAGTGTAAGTTGGAGTGCTGATGAAGCTTTAACCATTTACAGAGGCGATAGTGTTACGGTTCAATGGAGTTTTATTACAGAACCTTTAAACTACAACTATCATTTTGAAGCTGGTGGAACCGATTTTCAACAACATGGCTATGGAGGAATTTGGGGCGGTATTAATGCATCATTTCATCATAACTTGATAGCTCATTGTCGTAATCGTACTCCAAGATTTGCAGGCAATAGTTCTTATGCTACTGGCGTAATTGAAAAAGCCGATTTTAGAAATAACGTATTGTACAATTGGGGAATTAATAATATTTATGGTGGCGAAGGTGGCAATTATAATTTGGTAAACAACTATTATAAATTTGGACCAAACACTAGCAGTGGTGTACGTTTTAGAGTAGTGGGTGTAGATAGTGGACAAACAGAAGGATATGCAAAATATTTTTTATCTGGCAATCATATTGATGGTTCTCCCGCCAATACCAATAATAATTGGTTGGGTGCAGGTATGAATACTGGAAGATTAGCTGATACTGCAAAATCTAAAGTAAACACTCCTTTTTTAACCAATTTTATTCCTTCAGTTACAGAAACTGCAATAGAAGCTTATGATACCGTTTTAAAAAGTGCAGGTTGCACATTACCTGCAAGAGACACATTAGATACACGTATTGTAAACAACGTAAAAAACAGAACTGGTAGAATTATTGATGTTCAAGGAGGCTTTGCTCATGGAACGCCATTTGCCCAAACTACCAATGCTTGGCCATTTTTAGCCAATGCAACTGCACCAACAGATACCGATAAAGATGGAATGCCAGATACATGGGAAAACAATAATGGACTAAACCCAAACAATGCCAACGATAGAGGTTTATTTGCAGCCAATGGTTACACCAATTTAGAAAACTATTTAAATAATATACAAGCTGCTCCTGTGGTAAGTGTGCCAAGTAATCCAGCATCTGCAACATGGACTTTAGCTACCGATCAAACTGCAACAGTTGTAGGAAGCATCACAGCTGCTAATCAATCTTTAGGATCAGGATTAACAGGTATTCAATACAATAGCAGTTTTGGAACAATTGGTAGTTGGCAACGTACAGGTACTACTTCTTTTTTACCAATTGGCTATAATGCAAATACGTATATTGATTATACTGTAACACCAGCCAATGGTAAGCATTTTACAGCAACAGCTATTGAACTTGCAGCTTTAGGTGGAGGAACAGGAACAGCAAGAATGGCTGTGTATTATTCATTAGATAATTTTGCAACATCAACAGCCATTGGTAATTGTACATACAATGGTACTAGTTACGATGCAACCATTAATGGCACTCCAGTGGTTTTATTAAATACAAGTACAACACCTTTAACTGGGCAGCAAATTGCTGTTTTACCCACTTTTATTCCAGTAAATCCATCACAAACATTAACAGTGAGGATTTATGTTTGGATAACCGGTTCTGGCAATAGATATTTTACCAGCCAAAATGTAAAAATTGAAGGTGTTACTTCTGATGTGAGTTTGCCTTTAGCATTACAAAATTTTTCTGTAATGCTACAAAAAGAGCAACCTAAATTAATTTGGACTACTAGCAATGAAGTAAATATGAAAAAATTTGTAATTGAAAGAAGTAATGATGGAAGAAATTTTACGACTATTGGATTTGTTGCTGCTAAAAATGAAATCAACAATCAGTACGAGTTTGTAGATGAAGCAAAACTTACATCAACTGTTTACTACAAATTAAAAATGGAAAATGCGGATGCTAGTTTTAAGTATAGTAATATTATTTCTATATCGTTAAAAGATAAAACTACATTATTGGTTTACCCAAATCCTGCTGCAAATTCAATCACCATTCAGCACCAAGCATCTACCAAAAATAAAAGCTTACGTATTGTAAATGTTGAAGGCAAACTCATGCAAACAATACCTATTGCATCTAATACAACTCATACATTAATGAATGTACAACCATTGCCCAAAGGGTTGTATGTGGTGCAATTTATTGGAGATAATCAACAAGAGTATGTGAAGTTTTGGAAGGAGTAAGTTCCTAATACCCCCTCACATTCTTTCCTTCCATGTAATTTAAGAAAGCTGTGTTACAAACTCTGTTGCCTCCCGGTGTTGGATAATTACCTGTAAAGTACCAATCGCCTGTATTGGTTGGGCAACTATCATGTAAATCTTCAATGGTTTGATAAATTACTTCAACAGGAATATCTACAGTTGAAGGTGTAATTAACTGAGCAATTTTTAATGAAATTTCTTCTGGTGTAAATGGTTTATAAATTTGTCGAACTACGTTTTCAGTATGCAATGCATTGTGACTTTGCAGCTCTTTTATTCTTTCGACAGTTTCAGTTAAAATATTTTCCATGCCCCTATCTTTTAGTAAGGCAGTAGCTGCTTTAAAGGCAATAAAATCGCCCATTTTACTCATATCAATTCCATAACAATCTGGATAACGAATTTGTGGAGCCGATGAAACCACAATTATTTTCTTAGGCTTTAATCGAGCCAACATGGTAATAATACTTTGCTTTAAAGTAGTACCACGTACAATGCTATCATCAATTACTACTAAAGTATCTTCATGGTCTTTTACTGTGCCATATGTAACATCATAAACATGTTGCACCATTTCATCACGATTGGCATCTTCAGTAATAAATGTTCTCAGCTTTACATCTTTAATAGCAATTTTTTCCTGACGAATTTTTCGGTTAATCATTTCCTCCAACTTTTCAGCAGGTACTTTTTCCTTCCAACTTAAAATTCGTTCAACCTTAATTTTATTTAAATATTGTTCCATGCCTTTTACCAAACCATAAAAAGCAACTTCAGCAGTATTGGGTATATAAGAAAAAATAGTATTCTTTAAATCGTAGTTAATGCTTTCTAATACTGTTTTACTAAGGTGGTGACCAAGTGCAATTCTTTCTCTATAAATTTTTTCATCGCTACCTCTACTAAAATAAATTCTTTCAAAACTACAAGCCCTTCTTTCTTTGGGTTCTAATACTTGTTGTATGGTATAATTGCCATTGTTATCTACAATTAAAGCCTTGCCTGGCAACAGTTCTAGCACTTCATTTTCACCCACATTAAAAGTGGTTCTTATAGCAGCACGTTCACTTGCAGCAACAATTACTTCATCGTTTATATAGTAGTAAGCTGGGCGAATTCCATGTGCATCTCTCATTACAAAACTGTGTCCATTACCTGTTAAACCACCAACAGTAAAACCACCATCAAATAGTGGAGCAGCTTTTTTTAATGCACCACCAATATCGGCATGATTTGGATTTTTTTCGTCTTCTTTACTAATAAAATGATGAATCACTTCCATCATAGCAGCCAAATCACTTTGCTTTTGAAAATCGCCGGGATGTATTTTTAAATAATCATACAACTCATCGGTATTCACCAAATTAAAATTGCCAGCCAATGCTAAATTTTTACCTGTCTGCGTATGACGTTTAATAAAAGGATGACAAAATTCTACATTATTTTTTCCTTGTGTACCATAACGTAAATGCCCTAATAACAATTCACCCAACATAGGTAAATTGCCTTTCATTAAACCAGGATGTTGTTTAATATCGGGCTGATATTTTTCAAGTTCTTTTAGCTCTTCTCCAATTTTTGCAAAAATGTCGGCAATAGGTTGTTGAGCATTGCTTCTCATTCTGCTTAAAAACGGATAACCAGGTTCTACATTTAATTTAACTGTTGCAACACCAGCACCATCTTGCCCACGATTGTGTTGTTTTTCCATTAATAAATACAGCTTATTTAAGCCATAAGTTACCGTTCCGTATTGTTGTAAATAGAAAGAGAAAGGTTTGCGTAAACGAATGAAAGCCAAGCCACATTCGTGTTTAATTGCATCGCTCATTGTTGTAAAATGTTTGCAGAAAATAGACTATTTTCTATGCCATCAAAGTGCAAATATGGAGTAATTTTTTTGAACACCAACTCTAGTTAAATAATGTACTGCAGTCCCGCTTTTCACTACAAGTCCTCAACCGCTGCCAAGGTTAAAAACCATTGGCGGGGTTTGTGGGCTTTCCGTTTCAATCGGGTGTATAATTTCGGCAGTAGTATCAATGGTCAACTTTTTTTGTAATTACAACTACATTTGCCACTTACATGGATATTAGCTTAAATAAATACATTAGCGAAACAGGCTTTTGCTCAAGAAGAGAGGCAGATGAATACATTGCCCAATGCCGTGTAACAGTGAATGGAGAAGATGCTTTTAAAGGAACCCGAGTTACTGATAAAGATGTGGTATTAATAGATGGAGAACCTTTGAAAAAGAAGAAAGCTCCGGTGTACATTATGCTGAATAAGCCCAAAGGCGTTACTTGTACAACCGATACGAATGATAAAACCAATATCATTGATTTCATCAATTTTAAAACTCGAATTTTTCCTATTGGCCGTTTAGACAAACGCTCTGAAGGATTAATTTTTTTAACCAATGATGGCGATATCGTTAATAAAATTCTCAGAGCTGGTAACAACCACGAAAAAGAATACATTGTTAGTGTTGATAAACCTATAACGCCAGATTTTATTAATAGAATGCGAAGTGGTGTTCGTATTTTAGGCACAGTTACACAAAAATGTTTTGTACAACAACAAGGACCTAAAACCTTCAAAATTATTCTTACACAGGGCTTAAATAGACAAATTCGACGCATGTGTGAAGCGTTAGATTATTATGTTACTTCACTAAAACGTATTAGAATTATGCATATAAAATTAACAGGCTTACAACCTGGTAGTTGGCGTTACTTTACGCCACAAGAATTATCTACTATTCAAGAATTGGTTGCCAACTCTAGTAAAACTGCTGATGGTGTTGATGGCATGGATGAGTAGTTCATGCTGAATAAATTACAATAGAAAAGTTAAAAATTGTTCCCTTAACAATTGCAATGAATGAATACTATATTTTGCTAATTATTTAGTTGTAAACTAACTGTTATGCAATATTTATTTGACGCATTCCAAATAAAACCAAAGAATATTTTTTTAGTTGATGGGGTTGGTGCATTCGTTACTGCATTGATTATTTACTTTATCTTAAACCCTTACAATGAATATATTGGGGTGGCATCGGAAGTTTTGATACCTCTTTCGGTGATTGCATTTGTTTTTTGTATCTATTCAATTAGTTGCTTCTTTTTATTAAAACATCATTGGCAAGATTTTCTAAAAATCATTATTGCAGCTAATACAATATACTGTTTAACAACCATTAGCGTTTTATTCTATTACCAAGAAACAATAACCACACTTGGACTATTCTATTTTATTGGAGAAATAATTGTAATAGGAACATTGGTATTTGTAGAGATGAAGTTGCTTAAGAAATAGATTGTTGTTTCTTTCTTTGTTATAATTTAATATTAATGTGAAGTGAAGTTTTAGATACAAATTTTATGGAAATTCAATGCATAGGCATCGTAATAAGCAAATGAAAAAAGTAATATTCTTTTCGGCTTTATATATATCAATTGTCTCAAATGCACAAGTAATCGATGGCAAAATCGAAAACCAAATAAATCATTTAAGGCAATCCAATGTTGATACATTTTTAGTTTACTCGCTAAGTTGTAATGGTGGACTCATTCCATTAGACACATGTGCAGATGAGAATACACAGTATTTGTTTTGGACAAAAACCTCAAGAACATTTTTAATGCGATTTGATTATTGCAAAGATTACAAGGCTATTGCTCTTGATTCATTAAATCCAATAGCCTTTTATCTTTCATGCAAACATAAAATTATAAAAGAAAAGATAAAGCCTCCGACATATTATGAAGTTAAAAAGACTAAACAAGGGTTTGAACACTGATAAATTCAATAACCGTTAGTCATTCATGTTATCATCAATTTAGCTTCATTGTAAAAAAGAATACTGTTAAGAAAACCATTAACCCCTTTGATCTTGACTATAAAAAGTTTGATAATGGAAAAAAGAATATCTATTACAGTTATAATCAACAAACAAAGCAAAAAAAATTAATGGATATTGTTACTAAACTCATTGAAGAATTAGCACAAGCAAAAAAATTCGAGATCAAATAAGTTAGTAACCAATAAAAAGTATATCGAAAAGTAGAACTATTTATTGCTATGTAAACTCTCTGCCAACCATAAAAACTCATTTACAAATGTGTTAACTGCTGGTCTGAAAGTTTCATCTACTAAATCCCCTTCTTCATTAAACTTTTTATCTATAAACGGAGTAATTAATAAATAAGGAGAGGCAATACCAAATAAAGCAGGCACCAATAATAAAGTTTGTTGGCTGCTTCTTGCACCACCTAAACCTCCTGTACTTGCTGTTGCAATAGCAAAAGCCTTTCTACTTTGTTTAGGAAAATGATCTAATAAATTTTGCAATGCAGGTGAATAGCTTCCATTGTATTCAGGCGTTACAATTACAAAAGCATCGGCGGCAAACATTCTTTCGGCCAAAGGTTTAAATTCTCCTGGCGTTTTTTCTACACTACTAAAAACGTTGTTGAGTAACCCTAAATTCCAGTCTCTCACGTCTATCAATCCAATATTGTGTTTTGATTTTTCTTTCAATTCTTTTTCTAAAAATATCGCCAATCTCTTGGTAACACTTGCTGTTCTTGGGCTTCCACTAATTATTTCTATGTTCATTTTTTATACGTATACTTTTTTTCAATTAAATGATTCCAATCCTCAAATTCCTATTAATGATTGATTGGAACTTCTATAACAATAAATTCTGCATCCTGTTCGGCAGTTAAATAAAATACTTCTGTATCCCAAATGCCCATTGCATCTCTTTTTGCTAAAATCTGTTCGTTAATATTCAATCCTCCTTCTATTACAAACACATACACACACTTGTTTTGCTTATTTAAATTATAAGGTAACGACATGCCTTTTTCTAAACTACCTAAACTTAGTTTCGCATTTTGATTAATCCAGCAATGTTCTACACCTTCTTCGTTGCTAATAATAGTTTGCAGTTTATTTTTCCTTTTGCTTTTATCAAAATACCTGCGTTGATAACGTGGAGCAATATTTTGCAGTTTGGGTTCAATCCAAATTTGTAAAAAGTTTACATCTTCATCGCCAATATTGTATTCTTCATGACGCAAGCCGGTTCCTGCACTCATAATTTGCACCCAATCTTTTTCTACCACATCGCTATAACCCATGCTATCTTTATGGTTCATCTTCCCTTGTAACAACACACTAATAATTTCCATATTGGTATGTGGGTGTAAACCAAAGCCACCACCAGGTTTTACTATATCATCATTGAATGTATGTAGCAATCCAAAGTTTTTACGAACAGGATTTTGATACGATGAAAAGCTGAAAGAAAACTTACTCACCAACCAACCAATGTCTTTTGTGCCACGTTCTTCGGATTTATGAATAAAGGTTTGCATAATTTTATTGAATGGATTCATTAATTTCTACTTCGCCCAATAATGTTTTACTTACTGGACAATTTCTTGCAATTGCTAATAGTCGTTCTTTTTCGGCTTCTGTAATTTCACCTCTTACACCAATATTTTTTACAAAAACAGTTTTGCCATTTTCTCTAGATACATGCACTGAAACATCAATACTTTCAACATTCCATTGCTTTCTATCGGCATACATGCGTAAAGTAATAGCTGTACAACTTGCCAGTGCTGCTTCTAGCAGCTCATCTGGTGCTGGTGCAGTATCTGTGCCACCAACAGTTTGGGGTTCATCAGCAAAAAACTGATGGCGACCATTGTTTAACGCAACTCTATAATGTGCTGTAGCAATACTGGCAGTTGTCATACTATATATTTTTTTATGCTTGTTTAACCATTTGTACACCCAAGTGCAATTTCACTTCATCACTTACTACAACACCACCAGCTTCAGTTACTGCTCCCCAGCCCAAACCAAACTCTTTACGATTGATTTTACCATTGATTTCAAAACCAGCTTTTTCCTGACCATAAAAATCAGTCATAGTTCCGCCATATTCAACTGCTAATTCTACTTGCTTAGTTACATCACGAATAGTTAAATCGCCAACTAAAGTATATTCATCATCACTTTTTTTAGTGAAAGAAGTTGATGTAAAACTTAGTGTTGGAAATTTTTCAGCTGCAAAAAAATCATCACTTTTTAAATGACCGTCTCTTTGTTCATTGTTGGTGCTAATACTGTTTACATCGGCAGAAAAAGAAATTGTTGCATCGCTGAAATCTGCTGCTGCAGCTTCTAAGGTTGCATCAAATTGTTGAAAACTACCAGTTACATTGGTAATCATTAAATGTTTTACTTTAAAAGTAATTTCACTGTGACTTGCGTCGATTTTGTAAGTTGCCATAATTGTTTTTTTTGTTTCACGCAACGAAGCAAGGAAAGCAACGTACGCAAAGGTTTATGAATGTTTAATTTTTACTTTTTTTGTTTCACGCAACGATGCTGCGATTGCAACGTACGCCACGTATAAACTAACTTCTTTGTGTAACTCCAAAACTCAGTTACTCTGTGGTGAAATTATCAGGGCTATTAATCCTCTATCAACACCCCCATTTTACCCATTTGGTAATCTCTTACTGCTTCCATGATTTCAGTTTGTGTGTTCATTACAAAAGGACCATGAGCTGCAACAGGTTCTTGAATAATCTCTCCACTGCCTACAAATAACATAGCATCTTCTGTTGCATGAATAGTAAAAGCTTCTCCATCGTTATTCATTAATGCCAGTTGTTTGGTAGTAACAGAATTGGTATTGTTGATTGAAATAGTTCCTTTTAAAACATAAACCAATGTGTTGTGAGCAGCATTAAAATTGAATGTAAAACTGCCACCAGTTTTCATTTCTACCATAGCAGTTGTAACATTGGTAAATGTTGGAATAATGCCTTTTGTTCCATTTACATTTCCTGCTGGTACACGAACAATGGTTAAGCCATCTTCGGTTTTTATGGTTGGTGTTTCTTCAGCAGTTGCTGGATAATAAGCTGGCTGATCCATTTTATGAGCTGCTGGTGTATTTACCCAAACTTGTAATAATTCTTGCTCACCGCCCCAATCAAAAATATCTTCTGGTACACGTTCACTGTGAATGATGCCCATTCCAGCACTCGTCCATTGTGTACCACCTGCATATACTTTATGGTTGTTGCCTCTGCTATCTCTATGATGCACCCCACCACGATAAATAAAACTGATAGCACTAAAACCACGATGTGGATGTGGACCAACACCTTGTTCTTCTAATGGAATTTGAGGATTTAATTTGGCTATGCCATGATGAAAAACCAAAAACGGACTAAAAAATTCGCCATTATGTGGCAATAATTCCTGCACTTTAATGCTGCCTACATTTATGGGGCGACCACCAATTATTTTATTAACTGTTTTCATAGTTTTTAGTTTACGATAATTTCATTGGAACTTCTATTAACAACAATTCAGCATCGCTATCGGCAGTAATGTTCAATATTTCGATTTCTGTAATGCCCAATCCGTCACGTTCGTTTAATGCTATGCCATTAATACTTACATCACCTTTAAGTACAAAAGCATACACACCGCTTTCTTTTTTATGGAAATGATAATTGGTTTCAACACCTTTTTCCAAGTTGCCAAGGGTAAACCAAGCGTTTTGGTTAATCCAAACTGCTTCTACATCATCAGGGGCAACAACGGTTTGTAATTTGTTTTTTCTATCAGCAACAACAAAAGATTTTTGCTCGTAACGAGGCTCAATGTTTCTTTTAGCAGGCATTATCCATATTTGTAAAAACTTAACTTCCTGATTGTGGTTGGCATTTTTTTCGCTATGCTGAATACCGCTGCCAGCACTCATTATTTGTACATCGCCTTGTTTAATAATTTCATGTCTTCCAGTAGTATCGTTGTGTTCTAAATCTCCACTTAATGGTATAGATACTATTTCCATATTATCGTGTGGATGTTTGCCAAAGCCCATTCCACCTGCAACTGTATCATCATTTAGTACTCTTAATGTTCCAAAATTCATTCTTGTTGGTTCATAATAACCAGCAAAACTGAATGAGTGATAACTGTTTAACCAACCATGATTTGCATGGCCTCTTGTATTTGCTTTATGTAAGATCGTTTTCATAAAAACTCCTTTTTTTAATATTGAGCGTTGTTTAAATATGTTACAGGTTGCTGTGCTCTGATTTTACTTTACTGCTAGTTTATCCTGAGCGAGGTCGAAGGGCAACTTTTTTACCCACCCCAAAAATCATTTTTCACCCCTTAAGTTATCGTTTGCCACTCCAAGGAGGGGATGAGCATTAAATACATGTATATACACGTATTTGTTCAAAAAAAATCTACTTTTCTGTAGTAGTAATTTTTTCTAATAATTCATTTAATGCTTTTGCTTCTGTTTCACTTAATGGCATTACTTCATTCCACATAGCATCTAATTGTTTGGTAGATGTTTCTAAAATTTGCAAACCTGCATCGGTTAAACTCATTACAGTTTGTCTTGCATCTTCACAACCTTGAGAACGTTTTACCCATTCTTTATCTTCCAAACGGTCGATGATTCTAGGTACATTTGAATTTTTCTCTATCATTCTACTAGCAATATCTTTTACACACATTTGCTCGGGATGCTTGCCCTTTAAAATTCTTAAAACATTGTATTGTTCATGCGTTAAACCAAATTCTTTTAACTCTTTATAACCCAATGTTTTTAGCCACCAAGCAGTGTACATAATGTTTAAACCTGCTTTATGCATTTCATTTTTAAATTTTTTGCTTTGTATGGCTTCTTCTAATTTCATATTGACAGAGCAAATATACATGTATGTACATGTAATTTCCAAATTTATTTATAGAATAAAAAAATCCCGATTTTTAAATCGGGATTTAAGAAGTTGATTGTTAGCGATTTACAGCATATTTCCACCAATCACCAAGGCTATTACAATCGGCAAATTCTTTATCAATGGTAATGTAATATTTGGGTAAATGGTCTTTAAACCATTTTTCTAATGTGGTTTGGCGTTTTTCGTCTAAAGCTCTTTCGGCAACTTTATTATAATCTTCACGTAAGTTTTCTTGATGAGGTTCTGTTCTAGTTTTTAGGTAAACAATTCTTACTTTTTTTACACCTCTATCATCAAAAATGAGTGGTTTTGAGTATTCACCCACTTTTAAATCTTTGATAGCAACTACTAAATCTTTATCTAATTCATCAATCGTAATATAGGTTGATCCATCTCTTGCAGTAATGGCACCACCATTAAACTTGCTACCTTCATCATCACTGTATTTGTTTACAGCTTCGCCAAAACTTATTTTCCCAGCCACAATATTTCTTCTTACAGTATCTAATTTTTGCTTAGAAATAGCAATTTCATCATCGGTAATGGGTGGAATTCTTAAAATATGTCTAATTACTGCATCATCTCCTGCACGACTCACCATTTGAATAATATGATAGCCAAATTTGGTTTTAATAACTGGAGAAATTTGACCCTCTTTTAATCTAAAACAACCTGCTAAAAAATCTTTATCCCAAAACTTTTCCGATCTATTGATATTGTACATACCACCATTGTCTTTACTTCCTGGATCTTCTGAAAATTGTTTGGCCAATGCATCAAACTTTTTAACTCCATTTTCTACCTGACGTTTGTATTCGTACATCTGCTTTATCACATATTCATCTACGTCTTTATTCGATTTTGGAATACTTACAATTTGGCTTACTTCAATTTCACTTTCATAATAAGGTAAACTGTCTTTCGGAATTTTAGTGAAATAGGCTTTTACTTCGTTAGGTGTAATTTTTATATTATCTACAATTTTACTACGCATTTGATCGGCCATTTTCTTTTCACGAAATGGGCCTCTAAAATCGTCTTTCAATTGATAAATCGTTCTGCCAGAAATTTCTTCTAGCATTTCTTTGCTACCATACGCTTGAATAAAACCACGAATTTGGTTGTCTAATGCAGCTTCAATTTCTTCATCGCTTACTACCAAGCTATCTTTTTCGGCTTGTAATACCAATGCTTTTTGTATTAGCTGACCTTCTAAAAAAGCACATTCTGGGTTTGGAGGCAGTTGAGCATCTTGCCCCTGACGTTTATAATCGGCAATGGCATTCATTACATCTGAACGAAGAATAATTTTATCGCCCACCTGACCAATAATTTTATCGGCTACTACTTTTTTGGGTTGTGCAAAAGATTGTAAAAAGGTAAAAGCACCAATTATAAAAAACAATAAATATTTCATGCAAAAAAACTTAGGGCGTAAAAATAACTATTGATGCCTTGCCAAACATGGATAATTGTTGTTTTAACAAAAAAATGAGTTGTTTTTTGGGAAACAACTCATTTTTTCGCCTTCATTAGTAATTCTTTATGAAGAACGATTATTTTTTGGTTGGCGATAACACTAACCGATAGATAAAAAATTATGGCGTTACCCACAAGGGGTCGGGCTTTACGTTGCAATCTTTTTGCTCGATGCCTCACAAAAAGTATTTTCACTTCAATCCCTAACGCAGTGTGTTGAGTAGTATATGTTAGAAAAATTGTTGGTGAAGAACACCAACAATGGTGAAAATTATTCCCAAGCTTTATATTACACTTAGTGGTTGGTGTCTTCACCAACCACTTTCTAAAAATTTAATCCCCTTGAATAATTATCTACTTTTTGGTTGCTGATGACTGCAACCAATAGAAGCTAATAGATAAACAAATTACTCCCAAGCTTTATACTCTTTAAACAATTTAACAGGGCTAGCTTCTACTAGTTGTTGATATTTCTTCCAAGTAATCGTAAAAAATTTATTGGCTTTTTGTACCAATAAAGCAACTTGTTGTTCAGCTTCTTCAATCAACCTTTCTTCTTGTTGCCCAGGTTCAATATTTTTTGAAGTAATATTGGTTCTTGCTTCTTGCAAAGTACCAGCAACAGTTACTTGTGGCACTTGACCATACCCTTGTTTTTCTTGTGGTTGCCCTAATAGTAAAGCTCTTAAAGTTTTAATACTATCTGCCATTTGTTTTGCAATAGTTTTAATGCTGTCGGCATTTTTCTTATCCATACTTGCATAAGTAGCTTCTACTTTTTTCATTACATCTTCAGCCTCTTGTAATCTATCGGCAATTTCTACAAGTTTTAATGTGCTTTTATTCAGTCTTTCTATTTGTAGTCTTTTGGCATTTCTTACTTCCATACTAACGGGTGCATTAGGGTCATCCTTTACTTCAACCAAAGTACTATCTGTATTTTTTCCTAAAGCAATTACTACTTTATAAGTGCCAGGATTTACCAATAAACCAGCAGGTTCATTTTCTGTTGTAGTGTTTCTATTTCTTCTGCTATTCACTTGTCTTACCCCTTTACCTTCCATACCCCAATAAAAACGGTTAAAACCAGTATCGGCTTTCACCCTTAACATTCTTACTTGCTCGTTATTGGCATTGTATATTTTTATAATCGCAGTATCAGCTAATTTATTTTTACCTGTATCTGCAGCAGGTTTATGTACAAAAAAACTAATGGCAGCTCCACTATTTCTATTATCGCCTTCATAAGTGCCCCATTTGCTGTACTCTATACCCACTGCATTTTTACTATTGGCTTGATAAGCTACAGGTGCAGCAAATGCAGTTAATTTATTGGTAAACAATTGACCTTTGTTGGCTGCAATTTTTCTTAATGGGCGAATATCATCTAACACATACAAGGCTCTACCAAAAGTAGCAATTACTAAATCTGCTTCTCTTTCTTGAATGGCTAAATCGTAAGTAGATACAGATGGATAGCCATTTTTAAATTGCTGAAAATTATTGCCATTGTCAAAGCTTATCCATAGCCCTTGCTCTGTGCCTACAAAAATTAAATTGGGTTCTGTGGGGTCTTGTATTATGCACAAGGCATAGCCATTTACTTTTTTCTCATCTACCAATCTCGTCCATGTTTTTCCAAAATCTGTAGTTCTAAAAATATAGGGTTTAAAATCGGCTCTTCTGTAATCATTGCATACCACAAAAGCCTCAGCAGCATTGTGTTTGCTAGCTCTTATTTGAGGTACCCAAGCACCCAATGGCATACCAGGTATTTTGCCACGAAAGTTTGTCCAAGTAATACCGCCATCTCTTGATAATTGTACATTACCATCATCTGTTCCAACCCATAAAACATCTCTTTGTTTAGGCGAAGGCTCTATACAAAGAATGGTGCAATGATTTTCGGCTCCAGTAATATCAATACTTAAACCACCATTATTGGTTTGGTCTATTTTGGTACTATCGGCAGTGGTTAAATCAGGTGAAATTTGCTGCCAACTTGCTCCACTGTTGGTACTTTTATTTACAAATTGACTACCATAGTAAATGGTATTTTTATCGTATGGATCTTGAGCAATACCTGCATTCCAATTAAATCTATGGCGAATTTTTGCTGAGGGATTGGGTGGTTTGATATACCAATTTTCGCCAGTAGCAATATTGTATCTTCCTAGCGAACCTCCTTGACTCATGGAATACAACCAATTTTCATCTGCTGGGTGTGGCATTACATCAAATCCATCACCACCACCAACGTTTTGCCAATAACTGTTTTTTATTCCTCCATCAATCCAAGTATAAGAAGGACCATGCCAACTACCATTATCTTGCAAGCCACCCATAATATTGTAAGGAATTTTATTATCTACATTGATATGATAAAACTGACCAAGAGGTAATTTTTCATCGAACACCCAATTTTTACCTCTATCTCTGCTAATACCAATTCCACCATCATTACCATCAATGATAAAAGATGGATCAAGTGGATTGATATAAAATGCATGATGATCTGGATGTATGCCACTATACGGAATAATGGTTTTAAAGTTTTTGCCTCCATCTTCACTGAGGCTAATCATTTGATAAATAAGATATACTCTATTTTCATTTTGAGGATCGCAAGCAATATCTTGAAAATAAAAAGGTCTGTTGTTTACAACATCAGGACTACTATTTACCAATTCCCATTTCATGCCACCATCATCTGATTTGTATAATCCATTTTTAGTAGCTTCCACTAAAGCATATACTCGGTTGGGTTCGCTTCTGCTAATGGTAATTCCAATTCTTCCATAATTACCAGCAGGAAGTCCTTCTTCTTTACCTAATTTTTTAAAACTTTTACCACCATCATAGGTTACAAATAAACCACTGCCACTACCACCACTTGTAAAACTCCAAGGTGTACGTGCATGTTGCCACATATTTACAAATAATTTGTTGGGATTGGTAGGATCCATCACCATGTCTCCCACTCCACTGCTATCATTGGTATGTAATATTAATTTCCATGTTTCGCCACCATCTGTTGTTTTATAAACACCACGTTCTGCATGAATACCATAAGGATTGCCAATAGCACCCACATACACAATATCAGGATTGGTAGGGTCGATAATGATACGATGTATGTTTCTTGTTTTCTCTAAACCCATACATTTCCATGTTTTGCCACCATCTAGTGTTTTGTAAATGCCTTCGCCAATATTGATGGAGTTTCTAGGATTACCCTCACCAGTACCAACCCAAACAATAGATGGATTACTTTGTGTAATAGCTACTGCACCAATGTTTTGAATAGGTTGTTCATCAAAAATGGGTGTCCATTTTGCACCACCATTTTCAGTTTTCCAAACGCCACCACTTGCTGTACCTAAATAAATAATATCTGTATTGGTATGTACTGCATCTATACTAGTAACTCTACCACTCATGCCAGCAGGCCCTATACTACGTGGTTTTAAATTTTTAAACTGTTGTGCTAAGTTTATTTGTTGTGCTTGTGTTACCAATTGGAATACACAAATAGCAATCAAAAAAAGAAATTTTCTCATGGAGTTGTATTTAAAATGGAAATATCTATGAATAACCGTAAAATACAAAATGTGTTTGATGAAGGTTTGTTGAACAATAAATTAGATGCGTTATGGGTATATCGCATTTTCTTCTTCTTCGCAATGTACTCAATAGAAAAAGTTGTTGGTGAAGAACAACAACAACGGCTAAAAAATATTGTTGGTGAAGAACACCAACAATGGCTAAAAAGCTGCTTGGTTTGTCATTTTCTCGTTTTTATTCTTTACTAAAACTCCCACTTTGTTACAAAATCCCAAACTGCATCAGCAGATAAATAATGCAATGCAGATGAATATTTATACTCTATTTCATTTGCTACAATTCCTGCTTTAACTGGATTTTCATGTATATAATTCATTTTTTGCTGCATTACCTCATTACTGTGTATTTCAATACTTAAAGCATTCCTTTCCCAAATTTGATATTTTCTGTCTTTAGCTCCAACAAAAAAATAAGGCAACACTTTTGGATGATTATTTCTTAACTCCTTCAACATCATTTGTGCAGTGTATTTCATAAACGACTGTTGTACTTTTTCTTTTTCTTCATTGTTACTTATTCGCCAAATTACATGAATGTGGTTGCTCATGATTACAAAAGCAAATACTTCTATACGTTTTTCTTTTACCAAAAATCTTAAACTTTCTATTATGATATCTTTTAGTTTATCAGGTTTTAGTAAATGCTTCCATTCTAAAATAGTAGCAGTAAAAAAGTGTGGGTAATGTATTGGATAATTCATTAATTGAAATTAATTATTTTAACCATACAGTTCTAAAAAAAATTATCGATTAGGAATATAAATGATTACACTATGCATATCACTAACATGCCATTGTTGGTAGGCTATGCCATACCAACAATGGCGTAAAGAACAACGGCCCAGTTTTCTTCTTTTACTAGAAAGTATCCATAAAAAAGGTCAATCATTTTATTGATTGACCTTTGTATAAAAATTAATGAACATTTAATTCTAAATTCTAATTTATTGGTTGGTGAGGACACCAACCAATAGAGAAATGTTTAATGTTATAATGTTCTTTTTACTTCTTCTTCTTCGTATGCTACTACTGTATCGCCTACCTGAATATCAGTAAAACCTTTTACGGTTAAACCACATTCGTAGTTGTTGTTTACTTCTTTCACATCATCTTTAAAGCGTTTTAAGCTGCCCAATTCGGCATAGCCACCTTCTTGTCGTGGATACACCAAAATACCATCTCTAAATACTTTAATCTTATGGTCACGTTTGATTTTTCCCTCTGTAACATAAGAACCTGCAACTGTTGCTTTATCAAATTTGTACACTTCTCTAATTTCTACAGTAGCTACTTCTTTCTCTTCAACTTTAGGTTCTAACATACCTTCCATTGCACCTTTAATTTCTTCAATAGCATTGTAAATAATAGAGTATTGTTTAATTTGAACACCTTCATTTTCGGCCAACTTATTGGCTTGTGAAGAAGGACGAACATTAAAGCCAATTAAGATTGCATCTGAAGCTGCAGCCAACAATACATCACTTTCAGAAATTTGTCCTACCGCTTTTAATACTACTCTAATAGCTACTTCACTGGTAGATAATTTTTGTAAACTATCGCTCAATGCTTCAACCGAACCATCCACATCACCTTTGATAATAATGTTCAATTCTTTAAAGTTACCCAATGCCAAACGACGACCAATTTCATCTAACGTAATATGTTTTCTAGCTCTTAAACCTTGTTCTCTAGAAATTTGGGCTCGTTTAGTAGCCACTTCTTTAGCATCGGCTTCATCATAGTACACTTTAAATTTTTCACCAGCTTGAGGTGCACCACTTAATCCTAAAATAACTACAGGTGTACTTGGTGGAGCTTCGGTAACACGTTGATTACGCTCATTGAACATAGCTTTTACTCTACCAAAATATTGTCCTGATACAATAATATCGCCTTGTCTTAATGTTCCATTTTGTACTAAAATAGTAGCTACATAACCACGACCTTTATCTAATGATGCTTCAATAATGGTTCCTGAACCAGCTTTTTTAGGATTGGCTTTGAGGTCTAATAATTCGGCTTCTAATAATATTTTTTCTAATAATAAATCTACATTCAATCCTTGCTTGGCACTCAATTCTTGGCTTTGGTATTTACCACCCCAAGATTCTACCAACAAATTCATTTGCGATAATTGTTCATAGATTTTTTGTGGATTGGCTCCGTCTTTATCTATTTTATTCACCGCAAAAATCATTGGCACATTTGCTGCTTGTGCATGGCTGATGGCTTCTTTGGTTTGAGGCATTACAGCATCATCGGCAGCTACTACAATTACAGCAATATCGGTTACTTTAGCACCTCTTGCCCTCATGGCTGTAAATGCTTCGTGACCAGGTGTATCTAAGAAACTAATTTTTTTACCATCGTTCACTTCTACTTCGTAAGCACCAATATGTTGTGTAATACCACCAGCTTCACCTGCTACTACTTTAGAACTTCTGATATAATCGAGTAATGATGTTTTACCATGATCTACGTGACCCATAATGGTTACAATTGGTGCACGACCAGTTAAATCGTCTGGATTTTCTTCTTCTTCTTCTTCCTCTACATCTACATCTTCTACACTGGTGAATTCTACTTCAAAATTAAATTCACTAGCTACCAATTCAATTACTTCTGCATCTAAACGTTGGTTAATAGATACCATTAAACCAAGGTTCATACACTTGCTAATTACATCGGTAAAGCTTACATCCATTAAATTGGCCAACTCACTTACCGTTACAAATTCTGTAACATGTAGTTTGTTATCATCGCCCATCATTCCATCAGCTGCATCAGCTGCCTCCTGACGTTTTTCTCTACGATATTTAGCTTTTAAGCTTTTGCCTCTACCACCACCACCAGCAAGTTTTGCCTGTGTTTCTTTAATCTTATCTTGAATTTCTTTTGCGTCTATTTCTTTATCTTCTCTACGAACATCTCTACCTCTATCGTTTCTGTTACCACCTCTGTTTGGTCCACCACCTCTATTCTGACCTCCTGGTCCACCACCTCTGTTTGGTGCACCACCAGGACCAGCTTTTTGAATGCCTAATCTTGGTTGTTGAGTTCCACCACCTGTTTTATCGTCTTTTCTAAAGTCAACATGTTGAATATTTCCACTAGTTTTCTTATCAACGATAATACGTTTGCGTTTACGATGCTCATCTTTTGCACCAGGTTTTGGTCGGGTATCGTTATCTACTGGTAATGAAATTTTACCTAATATTTTTGGTCCAGTTAATTTTTCTACTTCAATATTTTCAATTACTGGAGGAGCGTCTTCAACTGGTGTAACTAGCTCAACAACTTGAATAGTTGGGGCTTGTAGAACAGGTTCAACAGTTTTCTTCACTTCTACCTTTTGAGCTATTGGCTTTGCAGGCTCAACAGTTTTCTTTGCTCCTTTTTTAGGTCTGGTAGAAGAGTCAATTGCACTTAAATCTATTTTATCTAAAATTTTTGGTCCTTCAATGGAAGGAGCATCCAATTTAGTAACAGTTTCTTCTGGAGCTTTGGCTTCAACAATTGGCTGTGGCTGAGGAGCTTCAACTTCAACCGGTGAAACAGGTTCAGGAGTTGCTTCTATAACTGGAACTGGTTGTTCCACCACAACTTCTTGAATAGGCTCAGGAGTTGGAACAACTACTTCTGCTGGTTTGGTTTCTTCTTTTGGTGCAACAACTTTCTTCTCTTCTTTTTTGAAAGAAAGATCGTCTTCTTCTTTTTTCTTTCTTGCTTCGGCACCAATAGATTTAGGTATTTCTACCTGATCGGCTTTGTTCTTGGCAACTTTATCGCCTTGAAACTCGGTTTGTAAGGCAAGATATTGCTGTTCTGTAAGCTTAGCGGTAGGCTTCAGATCATCTTTATTAAATCCTTTTTTGGCTAAAAAATCTACAAGGGTATCTTGCCCTATATTAAATTCTTTAGCTGCAGCTAATAATCTTGGTAATTTCAGTTCTGACATTCAGTTTTATTTAATCGGGGCTTGCTTCTTTTTGTTGAGCTAAGCCATTTAATTTTTTTTAAAAGTAATGCTTTACAGCATTCATCGCATTTTTAAGCACCTGATGTTTCTTCAGCTTCTTCTTCTTTATCAAATTCGGCTTGTAAAATACGCTTCACATCGGCAATGGTTTCTTTTTCTAAATCGGTTCTTCTTTCTAATTCAGATTCAGACAATTTCAAAACGCTGTTCGCTGTATCGCAGCCTACACGTTTAAATTCATCAATAATCCATTGTTCAATTTCATCGCTAAATTCGTCTAAATCAATATCAAATTCATCAACTTGTTCTTCATCTTCTCTAAATACATCAATTTCATAACCTGTTAGTTCACAAGCTAATTTAATGTTTACGCCTCTTCTACCAATAGCCAAAGAAACTTGATCGGCTTTTAAGTAAACATCGGCCTGCATTTTATCGTTATCCAAGTTCATAAAGCTAATTTTAGCTGGTGTTAATGAACGTTGAATTAATAATTGAATATTAGCAGTATAATTAATCACATCAATATTTTCGTTTTTCAATTCACGTACAATACCGTGAATACGACTACCTTTCATACCCACACAAGCACCTACAGGATCAATTCTATCGTCAAAGCTTTCTACCGCAACTTTGGCTCTTTCGCCTGGTTCTCTTACTATTTTTTTGATAGAGATTAAACCATCAAAAATTTCTGGAACTTCAATTTCTAATAATTTAGCTAAAAACAATGGGCTGGTACGTGATAAAATAATTACTGGAGAATTATTTTTCATATCTACTCTAGCCACTACTGCACGGGTATTTTCGCCTTTCTTAAAATAATCTTGTGGTATTTGTTCAGATTTTGGAAGAATGAGTTCATTACCTTCTTCATCTAATAATAATACTTCTTTTTTCCAAACCTGATAAACTTCGGCACTAATAATATCGCCAATTCTATCGGCATATTTTTTAACCAATACATTTTTCTTAAGATCACCAATACGGCTAGCTAAAGTTTGTTTAGCAGCTAAAATGGCTCTTCTACCAAAATCAATCATGTTCACTTCTTGGTATAATTCTTCACCTACTTCAAAATCGGGTTCAATTTTTACAGCATCGCTATAAGCAATTTCGGCAAGTGGATCAATTACTTCACCATCTTCTACAATCATACGACGACGAATAATTTCTAAGTCGCCTTTTTCGGCATTTACAATTACGTCGAAGTTATCATCGGCACCATATTTTTTACGTAATAAGGTTTTGAATACATCTTCTACCACTTTCATAAGCGTAGGACGATCTAGATTTTCTGCATCTTTAAAATCCTGAAATGCATCGATTAAATTTATACTTGCCATACTTGAAAAATTTAAAATTCCAAATTTTCAATTTCTACTGTTGGGTAGAATAGTTTTTTAAAATTTGATTTGAACGGTTGTTGATTTTATATTAGTGAATGGGATAACCAATTGTTGTGTTACTGCTTTTTTGCCTTTGCCTTCAATGGTTTCAATTAAAATATCGGCATCGGTAACAGTGAGTAATTGCCCTTCTTTTTTTGTATCATCGTTTAAAATTACTTCTACAAAACGATTGATATTTTTACTGTATTGACGATGTTGTTTTAAAGGCTCACCAACGCCTGGGCTAGATATTTCTAAACTATATTCTCCCTCTGGGTAAATGTCATTTTCTTCAATTGCATTTCTTAATTTACGATTGAAGTAAATACACTTTTCTATAGTGATGCCATTATCGCCATCTAAAAAAACCTTTACATTATCGGTTGGTTTAATGCGTAAACTCACCAAAAAATATTCGGGCTGTTCAGCTAAAAAACCATTGAGCAGGGTTTCTATTTGTTGTAATTTATTTTCTACTGACATAGGTACAAAAGAGAAGGGAACGATTCCGTTCCCTTCTACTGTTTCTTTGTTCTAGTGCAAATGTAAGGGATTTGTGGGTTATGTTCCAAATTTTGATTTTTGGTGAAATAGTGATGGCAAAAGGAATAGAAATTTAATAATTGGTCAATTTAAAGTTTTTCCACTTTTGTATTCATAAAAAAGTGGAGCAAAAAGTCAAGGCTTCATTAAAGCAGTAAATAATTTTAACACTACTGTTAATGGAATAGTAAAATTTTTGAACGAATGAATCGTCTTTTGATTTAAGTTTTTTACAACTATTATCTTTACCGCCTTATGCAATTATTAAAAATACTCTTGTGGGCTATTGTTATTTATTACATCTACAAATTTGTATTTAATGTTGTGGTGCCTGTTAGTAAGGCTGCTAAACAAATGAAGCAAACAGTACAAAAAATGCAAGATGCTCAACAACAACAACAAAATCAGCAGCAACAGCAAACTACCCACGTTCATACAACAACAAAACCTAGCACTAATATTACTGTAGATGCTGATTATATTGAATTTGAAGAAATTAAAGAACCTAAGTAATTTGGCTTAAATAACTTTCTTCCATTTTAGTCGAATACTGTTAATAGCTAAAACCACATCGCTTAAGCCCATAATTAATGCACCAATTGTTGGGCTTAAAAAACCAGCTGCTGCAACAGGTATTGCAACAATATTGTAGGAAAATGCCCAAAACAAATTTTCTTTAATGGTAATGTAGGTGTGTTTGCCTAAGCCCAATGCCATTGGTAAATTTTTGAGTCCGTGATTCATTAATACTACTTGAGCACTTTGCATAGCCACTTGGCTAGCATCGCTTAATGAAATGCCCACTGTTGCTTTGGCTAAAGCTGGACCATCATTAATTCCATCGCCAACCATTGCTGTTGGTTGTTGTGCAGTAAGTTGAGCAATGTATTGTAGTTTTTGTTCTGGCGTTTGTTCGGCTACTACTTCATCTAAACCCAATTGTTGTTTTACTAGCTCACATTTTTCTACTTTATCGCCACTTAATAAAATGGTTTTAATGCCATTTTTTTGTAGGGTTTGAATAGTAACTAAAGCTTCAGGACGTAACTCGTCTGCCACATCAATCCAACCAATTAATTGTTTGTTTTTCAGAATGTACACATTGTGGTTGTGTTCATTGGTTAAGTCTTTTGCAGCTTTATAAGAACTAGCTAAATATTCGTTGCCTTCTCTATCGGTAGCTTTCATTCCTAACCCTTTTATTTCTTCTATATTTTCCCAACGAATACTATTAGTGATTTTCCAAGTTGATGCAATACAGTTGCCAATAGGATGATTGGAATATTTTTCTAAAGAAAATGCTATCCGTTTAAATTCATTTTCTTCAATAGTGGTGTTGAATTGTGCAATAGTGAATTTTCCAGTAGTTAATGTGCCTGTTTTATCGAACACAACTTGTTTAATAGATTTAAAAATTTCTAAACTCTTTGCATTTTTAAATAAGATGCCATTTTTAGCACCACGCCCCAAACCTACTGCAACCGCTGCAGGTGTTGCTAAACCCATTGCACAAGGGCAACTGATAACTAACACTGCAATGCTACGTAGTAAGCTTTGGCCAAAACTTAAATCAACAAAAAAATAATTTACCACTACCGTTAATACAGCAATGCTTACTACTACAGGAACAAAAATGGCACTTATTTTATCGGCTAATAGTTGTACTGGTGGTTTTTCGGTTTCGGCATTTTTTATCAGCTTAAGAATATTAGCTAAAACAGTATCTTCTCCAACTGCTGTAATTTGTGCTTTTACTGTTCCGTTTTGTATAATGCTGCCACCAATTAGCTTGTCTTTCATTGTTTTTTTAAGCGGAAGACTTTCGCCTGTAATAATTGCTTCATTTACATCGGCTTCGCCCCAAAGAATTTTGGCATCCATTGGTACATATTCGCCATTTTTAATTAAAACCAAATCGCCAACATGTAAATCTTTACTTTCTACTTGAAAAATTTGCTCTTGATGTTTGTCGTCAAAAGCAATCATATTAGCCATTGTTTTTTGTGTAACTGCTAGTTTTTTTAAAGCATCTTGTGTTTGTTCAACACTTTTATCTTCCATGTAGTTGCCTAAAAAAACCAACGTAATGGTGGTAGCTGCGGTTTCAAAAAATAAAAACTCATTGGCTTTTCCAATTAACAAACCATATAAGCTATAACCCAATGCTGCTGTGCTTCCTAAGGCAATGAGTACATTCATATTGGGTATGCCTTTGAATAAACTTTGTAATGCACTTCTGCCAAAAAAATCCATTCCAACTAAATATACAGGTATAGTTAATGCTAGTTGAACATAGGGATTCATTAAAAAATGAATATGCACAAAAGGCAACATGTGCAGCATAAGTGGTGCTGTAAAAATGATGCAAAACCAAAAACGTTGTAAATGACTTTTAAAGGGGAAAATACCGTAGTAAGTACTTTTTTGAGGCCCTTCTTTTTGTACAGAATAACCCAATTTTGAAATGCCTTTTTCTATTTGTGAAAGATCTATATTTTCTTGTTTTTGAAAACTTACATCGCCTCCAATAAAATTTACTTTTACCTCTTCTAAACCTTGTTCTTTTAAATATTTATCGATAGTTAAGGCACAGTTGGTACAACTCATGCCATTTACTTTTATTGCTACCTTTTCCATTTTTCTTCAATTAAAGTACAAATCTAGTTATAATTTAAGGGTTTGATTTTCGGTGAATGGAATATTCTAACAACTAAAAATGGGTTGCAAATAATTACAACCCATTTTATCAATCCTAAAACCATCAATCGTTTATTGTTTAATAAATTTTGAAGTATAAGTAGTAGTTTTTGTTATCACTTTTACTACATAACTACCATTTGGATAACTACTAATTGCAATTGGAATGGTATTACCACCTGCATAGTTGCATGTGCTTTATTATACATTAATACACTGTTCATATTGAATATTTGCACTTGAATATTTTCAATTTCATTAGATTTATACATCACATTGATAGTATTATTGGCTGGGTTAGGACCAACAGTACAACCAAAATTGTTAGTGTTATTTATAGCAGTAAGTACTTTATCACTTTTATTAACTGCTAACTCAAAACTGTAAATAGAAGTAAAGCCAGATAAAAATACTTTGTTGTTGGCAGCAGTAAATTCGTAAGGGAAAGTTCCATTATTTTCGTTAATAACACCTTCTACTTTAGTAACATCATTATCATTGCCAGGCAATACATTATTAGTTGTGGTTAATGGCATGTAAATTAATTTATACCCTGCAAGACCAGGTAATTCGTATGCTGCTACAATGTATTTATTATTATTGCTACTTACTAACCCCATTGCTTTAAAATACATACCTTGTAGGGTTAACATTTTCTCAATATTTGTAGGAATATTATAATTGTTGATTCTATAAATGAAATTATCGCTACGGAAATACAAAGTATTGTTTACCACTTCAATGTCTCTCACATAGTTTAACATAAAGCCATTGAACAATAAATTTTGTGGTGTACCAACTAAATTACCATTTACGTCTAGAATAAATAATTTAGAAGATCCTTGGTTGGGCATTTCTCTCTTAACGCCAATCAAAATAATTTTTTGGTTTACTTGATCAATAGCCATGCTACTAAACATATAGTCTTTAAATTCTGCTTCGTAATACACATTTTTAAACGTGTTATTGGCTGAGTTAATAATTGAAACAGTTATTTCATCATTATAGTAGGGGGGGTTATTTCTACCTCTATTTCCACCTGCAATTATTAATTGTGCAGTATTTAATTTTTTTATACTTGCAATACTCAAAATACCAGGTACATTATTGGTACTATTTTCAGGTTTTTGTAGCTGATATTTAATTGCAGGATTAGCAGCACTAGTTGTAAAAACAGGAGCAGTAGGACTAGCAAAAATATTCCAATCTTTTCCAGAATTAAACTCTTGGATTGTACCGTTAGCATAACCACCAATTAATACTTTGGTATTATCAAAATTTGTAGTTGCAGCATAAATACTTAAAGTTGGGTTAGCACCTAATTTGGTAATAGTATTATTATTTTCGTATGCTATACTAGCAGCAGTAGAATATTTACTTCCATGAACAAAAAGTTCATTGGTTTCTTTGCCTAAATTAAAATAGGGAGTAATTGCACCTGTAGGACGTGCAACCAATTCAACAGCATTGGTTAAATCTACAAAATCAATAGTATTTCCTTGTTGATAGTACAACTTGTTTTCTGTTGCATTCCACATAGTAGTAATTTGACTATAATTGTAAATCATATTACTCCAAATTAAATCGGCACGTTTTCTTAAATAAATATTAGGAGCTTGATTATCTAAAACTTGTCCGTTATGTAATTTCCAATAATAAGCAGTGTTAGTTAAAGAAATTCTAGCATATACATAATCGCCCACATAAGTTTCAATTTCAAAAGGGGTGGTAGGGTTTAAAGGGGCTCCATTATATTGTAAAACAATTTCGGTTTTTACTCTAGTTGTTTTATTAATAGCGTATAATTTGTACTCTGCATCTTCTGCTCTAACGTAAGTGTATGTATCATCGCTACCAATCATTTTTACTCTAGTTCTATTTACATCAATAGGTAAAGTATCTATTTCAGTAAATCTTCCAAAATAATCGTATTTAAAACTATATGCTCCTGTACCAGGTTGGTTTATTTTATTAATTATGCCATATAAACTAAAGTCAGTTCCAAAACCTAAAGTAGTAATGTTGGGTATGCTATTAAAATAAGTTGGATTAGGGGTACCTAAATCGGTTACTGTTCTGCTTTTGTAGTCAATTCTAATTAAATGACCTCCACATTGTGTACCAACATAAATGCTACCATCGGCACCAAACTTAGTTGAAAAAACATCTCCAATAGGTTCAGTTACTACAGCTCCTTGTAAGTTTTTCATTGCAACCACTTCGTATTGCTTTGCAAGCAAATCAACAAAAATTACCTTGAAAGGTCTTAAAGGAATTACATTATTATTAGGGTTCAACGGACCTTTATCAATAATGATAGCTGTGTAATCGCCAAGATTTTTACTAGATGGTACTATATAACCATTTAAATCTGAGATATTGGCTTGAATGAGTGGTTTGCCTAAATCAACAATCTGGTTGGTTTGAGCTAAAACTTCAGTTCCTAAATGGAAACTAAGTATTAGTAATAGGGTGATTAACTTTTTCATGGCTTTGGATTTGATACCATAAAGGTAATATTACGCAAAGCAGATTTACAAGAAAAAAGCCTCCTTATACCCGATTTGGGTTTAGGTTTATCTAATACAGACATTGAACCGATATGGGCATTTACCAAATTCATGAAAATAGCATAAGATTAATTGGGTTATTGAAAATTCTATTCAATTAATTGATTCACATTTATTTAGAATTTAACAATAAAAATCTTCAACTCTAAAAAAATTTATTTAACTATAAAAATCTTACAAATAATGATTGAAATAGTTAAATTATTAATCGAATTAGACTAATATAATAACCTGAAAAGACAAAACATATAATCAACTGAAAACTCATCAATGCAATCATTTTTTACAGAGAAATAGTAGTTTTAAAAAAAATGATTACAAAGTATTCGGTTTATCTTATTTCAAACAACAATAGCTTTGCTCAAAGTTTAAAAATACTTGCATTTCTACTATGAGCGATTTTTTTTATACACTTTCTCATTTACCCCAGGTAACAAAAGCAATTTGGAAAACCCACAAAAACAAAAAAATATGGGCATTTCATGCTCCAATGGGTGCCGGAAAAACCACTTTTATTAATTGTTTATGTACCAATGTTTTAGATATAAATAATGCTGTTAGTAGCCCAACTTTTTCAATTATTAATGAATATAAAAGCCCAATTGCTAACACTGTGCTTCATATGGACTGGTATAGATTAAAAGATGAAACCGAAGCCATAGAAGCTGGTATTGAAGATGCTATTTTAACTGGAAATTTATGTTTAATAGAATGGCCAGAAAAAGCTGAAGCTTTACTACCCGATGAAACTTTGCATTTGCATATTGAAATAATTGATGAAGTAACTAGACGAATTTATGTACCTCAATTAAATGAAGACGAAGAGTGATATAAGGTAAATAGTTTTTTTACTCACAAATTAAAATCCTCTTTCTACTAATAAACAATTGCATTCACTAACTTTAATGTTCAAAACAAACCCTAGATAGTTCATGGCAACTTCAAAACCTGTAATTTCTACTTCTTTTAGTTACGAAACATTAGAAGAAACCTTAGATGTAAAACCTCAAGGTGCACAGTTAGAAATTGGGATTCCTAAAGAAATTGCTTTTCAAGAAAACCGAATTGCTTTAACGCCCGATGCTGTTGGTGTACTTGTAAGTAATGGTCACAATGTTGTGGTTGAACATAATGCAGGTGAAGGAAGCCATTATAAAGACAAAGATTATAGTGAAGCTGGAGCTCAAATTTTATATAGCCGAGCCGATGTTTTTAAAGCTCCTATTTTAGTAAAAAGTGCTCCTGTGGTTGAAGAAGATTTGCCTTTATTACAATTAAATCAAACCATTATTTCTCCCATTCATTATTCGGCACTAAAAAGTGAAATCATTCAGAAAATGATGGAACGAAAAATCACCGGACTGAGCTTTGAAAATTTAAAAGACGATAGTGGCACTTACCCCATTGTAAGAAGTATGAGTGAAATTGCTGGTGGTGCATTAATGCTGATTGCTGGGCAATATTTAAGCAGTTTTAATAACGGCAAAGGCGTTTTATTGGGCAGTATTAGTGGTATTCCTCCAACAAAAGTGGTAGTTGTAGGTGCAGGAATTGTGGGTGAAGTTGCTACAAGAAATGCTTTGGCATTAGGTGCTAGTGTTAAAGTATTTGATAATAATGTATATAGATTAAAACAATTGCAAAATAATCTAGGTCAGCGTGTGTGGACCAGTGTTTTAGAGCCTAAGATTTTAGCCAAACAATTAAAAACCTGTGAAGTGGCCATTGGTGCGTTGAGTAATGAATATGGTAGAGCTCCTGTTGTTGTTACAGAACAAATGGTTGCAGCCATGCGACCAGGAAGTATTATTATAGATGTGGCTATTGATAGAGGTGGCTGTTTTGAAACCAGTGAATTAACCAGCCATGAAAATCCTACTTTTTTAAAACACGATGTAATACATTATTGTGTACCCAATATTCCAAGTGGGTTTGCACGTACAGCAAGTCAGGCTATTAGCAATGTATTGATGCCCTTATTGTTACAAATTAGTGATGAAGGTGGTATGGATGAAATTGTATGGCACAACATTAATATGAGAGAAGGTATTTACTTGTTTAAAGGAGCATTAACCGATTTTTATATCAGCCAAAAATTTGATTTAAAATTCACCGATTTAAGTTTATTGATTGCTAGTAGAAGGTAGAAACTACAAATCAATGTCCAACACTGTTTGTGGGGCAATTAAATGCAACGTTTGTAAACCAGCTTCGGCTGCCCCCTCAATGTTTTTTATGGTATCGTCTATAAACAAGGTTTCTGTGGCAGCTAAATTTTGTTCATTTAATATGGCTGTATAGCTTGCTGCATATGGCTTTCGTAGCCCTAGTTCATGAGAGTAATAGGCTTTAATAAAGTAATCATTAAAGTGTTTTTCGCCCATTACCTTTTCAGCAATGGTAAGAAAAGCTTGATAATGTATTTTATTGGTATTAGAGTATAAATAAACATTGTAGCGTTGGCTAATAGCTTCTAACCAAGTTAATCTTTCAGCAGGTAAGTCTAATAACATGGCATTCCAAGCAGTATAAATTTGATGATTGGTTAATGGTATCGTTGAAATGGTTCTTAACGCATCACAAAAATCTTCGGGCGTAATTTTACCTGTTTCTAAATCTTCAAATAAAGTAGAAGCATTGTGCTGTGTATAAAAATCAGCAAAATTGGTTACGCCCAATTCTATAAATGCTTTTTCAGTTAGTGAATAATCTATGTTCAAAAAAATTCCACCTAAATCGAAAATAATATTTTTTATATGTGTTGAATTCATGTGACTGTGCTAAACTTGCTTTCGCTTACTTTTTTGATACTTACTATAAATAATTTCACTCATGGGTTTATGGTACACTTTACTCTCTACCCATGAAATAATATCCAAGTACGCAAATGCCCTAGTTTCGAAACGGTTTTTCTCTAAGTGTTTAATTTCTTGTAAAAACTTCTCAAGTTCGGGCTTCATTAATTTGGGCGAAACTTTAAACGACTGTCGTAAAAACTTAAACATAATTTCCTCTACCACCGTTAAGTTTTTCATTTTAGCCATAAAGCGATACACCGATTTAATCAGTGAATCCATTATTTCAAAATTGCCCATTTCAAAATGAGCCATCATGTGTAATAATCTAGCATAAGATTGTAAATCAACTCTTAACTCAACTGGTCCATTAATTATTTTATGCAAATAATCAATCGATTTTTCATAATCACCATTGCCAAAATGTAGCATGGCAAATTTGTAGTTGAACACTAAAATTCTGTGTACATCAACAAACAATGCATGTTCTTCTAAACGTTCTTCAATAGTTGGAATTAACAATACTCCTTGTTTAAAAGTACCGCTCATTAAATGCCAATTTATTTTAGAAGTGTTGATGTATATAGAGGTATGGGTTCTAAAATTATCGTACTGTTGAGCAATATCTGTTTGTTCAAACTCCTCAAATTTTTTCAATACCTCTTCAAATGCAGCAAAATTTCTAAGGTCGAAATGTGCATTCAATAATGTATGCATGCCTTTTACATAGTGACCAGTTTCTACAGAAATCATATTGGGTTGCTCGGTAAATAAATCAACCCATTTCTGACTGTAACGATAATACATTAAAAAATCTTGCCGTATAAAAGCATACCAACAATAGCTTTGGTACAAGTACAATTTTTCATAAAAACCATTTACCGCTTTTATGTCTTCGGGCAATTGTTCTTTAAAGAAAATTTTAATGTCTTTTTCATCTTCTTCATTACGTGCATGCCCATTAATTACATACCAACGATACAGCAACAACGCCAAATTAGAGAGTTTGGTTACTCTGTATATATGACTACTGATTTCCATGGCTTCGGTAGCCATTTGTTCGGTTTTATCAGTTCCTGTTCTGGTAATGTGTAAGGTTTCAATCTTTTTTTCTAATGAAATAGCTTGAACCAAAAAATTAAACTTTTGATTTTGCCTAGCCATTTCTTTGGCTCTGTCTAAGATTCTTAGTGCTTGAAGCTTTAATCCTTTATTGTACAATAAACGAGCATTGTCTAACTGTTCACTCAGTTGCAAATCAATATTATCGGTAGTTTTTAACAAGCGTAAACTAGCTAAAACCTGTTTGTATAAATGTGTTTTTAAATTGGCCAATTGAGGTTTGGTAATGCCTTTCATTTTTTTGAGCAGCAAAACCTCATCATATTCATGCATTTTATCTAATGCATCAAATAAATGAACAATTTTTAGGTCTTCATTGGCCGAACTTCTTTTAATATAGAGCTTAAAATGACGTTTTTCAGCCTTTTCTAAGGATTTTATCAATTGAAATAATATATCAGAAAAACGGTTGGACATAACTACATTTTTTTCTTACAATTCAATGCAGTATTGAGTTATAAGATTATTTGTGCTTTTTGAGATGATAAAAACTACTGCAATTTGTATTAAATCATCCAAATATCAAGGCTATTTTTACATTAGTAAATAAGCCGAGAGAATTTTCAACAGGCAGCAATCGTTAGAAATAGCAATTTGGCAATCGAGAGAGGCTTAACGAAAAGCGGTTAACAACCGCCACAAAATTTACAGAACTATTTTTTCATATGGCAAGCAATCGTTAGAGGCTGCCCTGTTTCTACAGGGGAGCCCTTTTTTTATTGGGCAATGCAATTTAGTGAGTTTTAGTTTATTTTAACAAATCTTCTCATAATCTTTTTTTCTACACTATAGCTAAGAGCCACCATTTCATTTTTTTTATTTCTCTAAGTGCAACAATTCTTCTCAAATAAATTTACTTTTATTGCTTACAAATACTTAAAAATGGCATCAACAGAACAATTTATTGAAGCAGTAAAAGCAGGCTATAGTTTTAAAGGCGAACATGTGAAAATTGGGGTAGGCATGTTAAATGGAGAAGTGGTTAGTGGAGCCGATGTAGCATTGCCTTTTAAAACCATGAACCGTCATGGATTAATTGCAGGTGCAACCGGAACTGGTAAAACTAAAACCCTGCAAATGCTGAGTGAGTGTTTAAGCGATAACAGCGTACCTATTTTGGTAATGGATATTAAAGGCGATTTTAGTGGTATTGCACAAGCGGGTACTAGTAATGAAAAATTAGTAGAACGTTGTACTAAACTGAATGTAACATTTAACCCTACTGCATTTCCTGTTGAGTTGCTTACATTAAGTAACGAAAAAGGTGTTCGATTAAGAGCTACAGTGAGTGAATTTGGTCCTATTTTATTAAGTAAAATTTTAGGGTTGAATGATACTCAGGCAGGATTGGTAGCTATGATTTTTAAGTACTGCGATGATCATACAATGCCTTTATTAGATTTAAAAGATTTTATTAAAGTGTTACAATTTGTTGGCGATGAAGGCAAAGCCGAAATGGAAAAAAATTATGGCAAAATTTCTACCACTAGTACAGGAACTATTTTAAGAAAAGTAATAGAATTACAACAACAAGGAGCCGATGTTTTTTTTGGTGAAAGAAGTTTTGAAGTAGAAGATTTAATGAGAATAGACCAAGAAGGAAGAGGTGTGGTGAATATTTTACGAGTTATGGATATGCAAAACAGGCCTAAACTATTCAGCACTTTTATGTTACAATTGTTGGCAGAATTATATGCTGTATGCCCTGAAGAAGGTGATTTAGATAAACCCAAATTAATTTTATTTATAGATGAAGCTCATTTGGTTTTTCAAGAAGCAAGTGATGCGTTGATGCAACAAATTGAAACTGTTATTAAGTTGATTCGTAGTAAAGGCATTGGCATTTTCTTTTGTACACAAAACCCACAAGATATTCCTGCTAGTATATTATCGCAATTGGGTTTAAAAGTGCAACATGCTTTAAGAGCTTTTACTGCTGCCGATAGAAAAGTAATAAAAACAGCAGCTGAAAATTTTCCGGAAACTTCATTTTATGCAACCGATGAATTGCTTACTCAAATGGGTATTGGCGAAGCATTTGTAACGTTACTAAATGAAAAAGGCATACCAACACCATTAGTACATACCATGCTTTGTGCACCAAGAAGCAGAATGGATGTGTTGAATGAAACTGAAATTGATGTTTTGTTATCAAAAAGTAAACTTAGCAATAAATACAATGAAGTAGTAGATAGCCATAGTGCTTATGAAATTTTAACGGCTAAATTGGAAGAAGCTGCAAAAAAAACAGCTGAAGAAACTACTAAAAAAGTGGAAGAAAAAGCAGCTAAAGAAGAACCAGGTTTTTTTGATAATCCTGTTGTAAAACAAGTTGGTAGAACAGCAGCTAACATTATTACTAGAAGTTTACTAGGAGCATTAGGCTTAGGAGGAAGAAGTTCAAAAAGAAAAAGTTTGTTTTAATTTGTTTTATGCAAGAATCCAAAATCATCTAATCGAATATATTTTTCATTCATTAAAAACTCCAACACAATTTGGAGTTTTTGCTTTTTTACACCATTCAATTGTTGAAATAAATCTTGCGTTTTAATTCCATCATGGGTAATTGCAGTCATTATTTTTTCTTGAATAATTACAAATTCCTCCTTAGTTAAAGTAGTATTCTTTATAGCTAAACAATTATCACAAACGCCACAAGGCTTTACCAAAGCATCACCAAAATAAGCTGATATATGTTGGCTTCTACATGCAACATTCAACTGTATATAATTTACCATTGCTTGTACCTTTTCTTCGTACAGTTTTTTTCGCTGAAAATACATTTCGGCATTTAATTGCAAATGTTGTGCAGGTGCTCTATTGGTTAACAAATAAATTTGTGGTGTTTCTTTCTGTGGCAAATATTCTATAATACCATAGCCATGTAAAATTTTTAAATCGGCATAAATTTTATCATAAGGTAATTTGGCAACCTTCGCTAATAGCCTCTCATTAATAGAAACTCGATGTTCAAAAATACCTTCATAAGTACGTAATAACGCTTTCATAGTTGCATCTAAATGTGGGTAAACTTTTTCTACATTGTTAATGGTGTATTTATCGGTTGTAAATTCTACTTGCGATGGTAAAAATATATTTTCAGAAAAAGCCAAATGACCTTGTTGCTCTAATGTTTTCAAAACATTTATCACTAAATGAAAGTCTAATTTAAAGTTGGTACAAAATTCAATCAAGTTAAAATCGTAGTACTTTCCTTCACCAATACCAACCGGTATTTGCAAATAATCGGCTAGTGCTTGATATACTTGTTTAATTATATCAAACGAAGGAAATTTTGTTTGTGGCAAAAGTTGTAATGTGGCAATATCCGTTGGTTCGTGTAGCAAAACTGCATAGGCTTTTTTGCCATCTCTTCCTGCTCTTCCTGCTTCTTGATAATAATTTTCTAAACAATCGGGTAAACTTAAATGAATAACTGTTCTTACATCGGGCTTATCAATGCCCATTCCAAATGCATTGGTACAAACAATAATTCTTGTTGCATTTTCAATCCATGCCTTTTGCTTTGCAGAGCGTTGTGCTTGTGTTAGACCTGCATGATAATAATCGGCACTAAAACCATGTTGTTGCAACAATAAAGCAACACGTTTAGTTTCTTTTCTGTTGCTGCAATAAACAATGCTACTGCCTACTACATTTTTTAACACTTGAATGGCTTTATTGATACTACTATCTACTTTGAAAATAGAATAAGACAAATTAGGCTTTTCAAAAGATTGCTGAAAAATATTGGGTTGCTTAAGTTGTAATTTTTCAACAATATCTTTTTGCACCAAAGGCGTTGCCGATGCTGTTAAAGCTACAAATGTAGTATTGGGCAATGCAGCTCGTAATGCTGCAATTTTTAAATATGCTGGACGAAAATCATACCCCCACTGACTGATGCAATGTGCCTCATCTATAGCTATCATGCTCACATTTATTTGTGGCAAATAGTCTTTAAATAAAGTAGATTCAAGCCTTTCAGGCGACAAGTATAAAAATTTATACTCTTCTTGAACAACTTTTTTAAGGGCTTTTGTTAAATCGTAATAGCTCATGCCACTTACTAAAGCAATGGCAGGAACATTTCGTTTCTGTAAATTTTCTACCTGATCTTTCATTAAAGCAATAAGTGGAGAAACCACCAAACAAACACCATCTTGCATTAATGCTGGCACTTGAAAACAAATAGATTTTCCGCCACCTGTAGGTAACAGTGCAACAGTATCTTTCTCGCTGAGAATAGATTCTACAATGGCTGCTTGTTCTCCTTTAAAAGAAGTATAACCCCAATATTGTTGTAATATTTGTTCTTTAGTTGGCATTAATCATTCAAATATATTTCTGTTTACCATTGATTGAATATAAATAAAAACAACCTAATTTTTTGAAGCATCATTTGCTCTTTTCAATAACAATTATTGTACTATTGCCCTCCTGCTAAAAAAAGAGGAAAGAATATATAATTTATGTCAGCTGGTAATAAAAATAAAGTAGCTCTAGTATTACAACCATACGAATTAATGCATTCGTTTTTATTAATACAATCTATTCATATTATTAAAAAAGAAAACTTAATTGAAACCAGTACTTATGATTTAGATAAAAAAGAATTGGCCAATTATTTTGCTACATTACCCCAACCCACAAAAGAAATATTATTGTTATTTAGTGAAAAAGCTATCATCAACGAATGGCAAAGTATTCAACAAAAATACACCAAACAACGAGCAGGTAAAAGTTTAGAAACATTTACACAAAATGCAATGTTGCGATACTTGCATGAATGTTTAAACAATTTAAAACCTTATTTTCCTGCAGTAACATTTTATCAGAAAATTTTATCAGAAAATAAGAAAAACTATCGCACATCATTATGTAGTTTCAGCAGTTTTAAACCTACTTTATCTTTTGAAATTATTAAACATCAGCAAACATTTAGTGTACTAATTAATGTTGAAATAAATGGTGCTGCCTATTTGTTATCTGAGTTTAAGAGAACTCAATTTTTATTAGAAAGTAGAAGTGAATATTTTTTATTGTCGTTTAAAGATTATCAAACACTAGATTGGTTGAATGACAATATTCATTTATATCAAAATGATACTACCTTATTTGCTGAACATGTTTTAACCAAGCTAGAAGCCGATTATAGTGTAAAAAGAAATGAACATTTTGCAGCCAATGAAGTTGAAGCATTACCTATTAATAGGGTTTTTTTAAGTGAATTAAACAATGCTTTTTTAATGCTTACACCGCAATGGTTGTACGATGGTTTTATAGTTGAGGGTAGCTTTACTCCTACTTTAGAAATCAAACAAAATGGGCAATTGTATGCTATAAAACGGAATGAAACTGTTGAAAAAGAATTTATACAATTGATTGAACATTTACATCCCAATTTTCCTAAACAAAAAAATGGCTATTACTATGTAAGCTTTGCCGATGCTCAAAAAAAGCAATGGTTTCTAAAAGTGTATCATCAATTATTAAGCAACAATATTGAGTTGATAGGTATGGATATGCTGAAGCATTTTAAGTATTCGGCATTTGCAGTAAGTACCACCAATATTATACTTGAACAAACTGATACAAAAGTACTATTACAATTAAAAACAAGTTTTGGTAAAGAAGAAGTTACTCTAAAAGAGTTGCAAAAAATTTTATTTGCAGGGCAAAAAGCTGTATTGTTAAAAGATGGTTGTTTAGGTATTTTAGATGACAGTTGGATGCAACAATATGCAGCCATAATAAAGCATGGAAAAATTGAAGGCAATACCATTGAAGTAGCACGTTGGATGGCTATTGCAGAAGATAATACCAACAATCAATCAACTATTTTACAAGCCACCATTCAACAAGATTGGTGGCAAAAATGGGTGAATTGGCAAACACAAGAAAAACCTGTTTATGCAGTTCCTTCGGTAGTACAAGCTACATTAAGACCTTACCAACAAAAGGGATTTGAATGGTTGGCTTTATTGGCCGATGTTGGAGCTGGTGCTTGCCTAGCCGATGATATGGGTTTGGGTAAAACATTACAAACTATTTGCTTTTTGGCACATTACATTTTACACAACCCTAACAGAAAAAATATCATTATTTGTCCTTCTTCTTTAATGTACAATTGGCAAAAAGAACTAGAAAAATTTACACCTAATTTCAATGCAGTGGTGTATCATGGAGCCAATAGAAAAGAGGCAGACTTGTTGAATGATGATATACAAATCATCATTACGAGTTATGGAACTGTAAGAGCCGATACAGGTTTATTATTCTCCACCCAATATGGAGTTGCGGTGGTAGATGAAAGCCATAATATTAAAAACCCATCGGCACAAATAACCAAAGCCATTGGTGCATTAAAAGCCAATATTAATATTGCACTCAGTGGTACACCTGTTGTAAACAATACATTTGACTTATATGCTCAATTAAATTTTGCATTGCCAGGTATGTTTGGCAGTAGAGACTTTTTTAAGAAAGAATATGCCGATGCAATTGATAAATATAGAGATGAAGACAAAATAAAGCAACTGCAAAAAATAACTGCTCCTTTTATTTTGCGTAGAACAAAAGAACAAGTAGCTAAAGATTTACCCGAAAAAACCGAAAGTATTTTATGGTGTACCATGCATGCACAACAAAGAATGGTGTACAATGATATTAGTGAACAAATCAAAGGCAATATACTATCTGACATAAAAGACAAAGGACTTAATAAAAGTAAATTGGCAGTGCTTCAAGGAATTATGAAGCTGCGTCAAGTATGTAATACACCTTTATTATTGCCTGAAGAAGAACAACAAAATTGTACGGAGAGTATTAAAACAGAAATGTTGCTAAATGAGCTACAAAATATTTTAGGTAATCATAAGGCCATTGTATTTTCTCAGTTTAGTTCTATGCTACATTTATTGGCAGCTGAATGCGATAAAAAAGGAATACCCTATTTTCATTTTGATGGACAAACACCACCAACAAAACGTGCAGAAATGGTAGCAGCTTTTCAAGAAGCTGATTGCAATACGCATTTATTTTTAATTAGTTTAAAAGCTGGAAATACAGGTTTAACGCTAACTGCAGCCGATTATGTTTTTCTCTTTGACCCTTGGTGGAATACAGCCATTGAACAACAAGCAATTGACCGTACCCATAGAATTGGACAAACCAAAAATGTATTTGCTTATAAATTAATTTGTAAAGACACTATTGAAGAAAAAATCATTTTACTACAACAACGTAAAAAACAATTAGCCGATGAGTTGGTAACAGAAGATGATGGCTTTGTAAAATCTTTAACTGAAGAGGATATTGCTTATTTGTTTAGTTAACTATTAAATAAGCCTTACTTATTGCTATCTAAGGTAAAACCAATTGTAGTACCAATATCTATTTTACTTCTTACATGCACGGTTTGGGCATGAGCTTCAATAATATGTTTGCAAATAGCTAAACCTAAACCAGTGCCACCTTTGTCTCTACTTCTACCTCTATCGGTTCTGTAAAAACGTTCAAAAATTCTATCTAAATGTTCTTCAGCAATGCCAATACCATCGTCACTAAATTCAATTAAATTTTTTGTACCATCTATTTTATAAATTCCTGCTACAATTGTACCATCTTGTTTACCATATTTGGTAGCATTACTCACAATATTAATTACTACTTGTCTTATTTTTTCTTTATCGGCAAACACCCAAACTGGGTTTTCACAACCTTTTTTTATGCTTGTTTTAATATTGCGTTTTGCAGTTTTAATAGATAGCGACTCATACACTTCTTTAATTAAATCTTGTATAACAAATTGTTCTTTATACAAAGGTTGTTCGCCACTTTCCAAACGAGAAATTTCATCTAAATCGTTTACCAAACCCACCATTCTATCTACATTTTTAGCAGCATTTTCCAAGAATTTTTTATTTACTGCTGGATTTTCTAATGCACCATCTAACAAAGTATCAACATACCCTTGAATGGCAAAAATGGGTGTTTTAAATTCGTGTGCTAGGTTTTGTAAAAACTCTTTTCGGTAAGCTTCATTTTGTTGCAATATTTCTATTTCGGCTCTTCGCTGTTCGGCCCATTTTTCTACATCTTCTTTTACCTCATCAATACTTTTTTTAGGTAAAATATACTTATAATAGGTTTCTTCTCTTTTACTAGCTTTTATTTGATGAATAAATTTGTAAATGAGCTTTATTTTTCTATAAATAAACCATTCTAGCACAAAGCTTATAAGAAAGTAGCTACCAATAAACATTGTAATAAGAGCTACTAAACCTATCCAAGCCAATTGTTCTACTACAAAAAAAGCTAATCCTACTGGTATAGAAACAATGAGTGCAGTTAATGCCGATAATTGTTTGGGTGAAAGATTTTTAGTTTTAAACATAAGCCCTTGTTATCCTAATTTGTAGGAATTGTTATTGCTAAGATAAACATATCTAAGGTGCTTAAACAGGTATTACTATAATTCAAACTTATAGCCTACACCTTTAACAGTAGTAATGCAATCTAAACCAAGTTTTTGTCGAATTTTTCTAATGTGTACATCAATGGTTCTATCGCCAACAATTACATCTGTTCCCCAAACTTGTGTAAGAATTTCGTTGCGTAAAAAAACTCTTCCTGGTTTTGATGCTAATAAATACAATAATTCAAATTCTTTTTTAGCTAAAACAACATCTACACCATCTACAGTTACCATAAACTTTACTGGATCTATTTCTATATTTCCAATTTTTAAAGTTTTGCCATCTTCTTTATTGACTCTTCTAAACAAAGCATTTACACGACTTACTAAAATTTTAGGACTAATAGGTTTACTCACATAATCATCGGCACCGGTTTCTAAGCCTTTAATATGTGAGGTTTCATCGCTTAATGCTGTTAGAAAAATAATAAGTGTGTTTTGAAAAAGTGGTTGTGTTCTTAAAATACTACAAACTTCAATGCCTGTTTTTTTAGGCATCATAATATCTAAAATTATTAAATCGGGGTTTAATAGTTTAGCCCTATCTAAAGCTTCATCTCCATTATTGGCAGTATATACTTCGTATCCATTTTGAGATAGATTGTAGCTAACAATTTCTAAAATATCAGCTTCATCGTCGGCAATTAAAATACGTTTAGGTTTGGATTCCATGTGTTAACCTTAAGTTTACACAAAAATAATCTTCCTAAGTTGCAAATGGGTTTGTTGAGGTTATGTAATTGTTAACTGTATTAACACATTGAGCAGCAAATTGGAATTATTTTTGCTCAATACCGTTATTATGATGAAAAAATGTTTCTTACTTGTATTATTGAATAGTATGCTTTTGTGGGCTTTTACACAACCTATTGTTACTACTCCAATTGCAATGCCTAAAGTACCTGCAATGCGTTTATTAAACCACGATTACATTGATAATAACCAAAAACTCATTACTAAGTTAGATGGTAAGGATGATGGTTATTTTAAAGCTAGTAATAACGATTCATTTAACAATGTTACCAATGATGCATTAACTACAATAGTAGATAATATGCAAGCAAAAATTGAATTGAATAAAAATATTGATGATAACAATAAATACAAGTGGTTACGTGGCGTAAATGATATGCTTACTGCATTTATTTCGGGCTATAAAATAAAATTGATTAAAGGACATTTATTAGTAGATGTTATTAAAGGTTACGATGAAGCCATGGAATTAGAATGGCAAAACGTATCGTTTAAATCGGTAGTGGAAAAATACGATTTTGAAGTTGGGGAATTAATTATTCAAAATTTTGCTTTAAAAAATAACATTGGAGTTGCGTCATGTGCCGATGTTTTATTGCTGAAACGTATTTATAGGTATCCTAACAAAGCAATGAATTTGTTGAACCAAAATCCGCAAGCAAGCTTTGCCGATAGCATTATTACAAGCTTAGCATTTAAAGATCCAGAACAATTATACAATTATGCTGCTGCTCCTAATGCATTGGGTAATAGAATTCAAGCATCCAATCATCCATTAGTAAAAAAAATTGGCATGTTGGCTTTAATGAAAACTGGTAGAATGTATTTTCCATTTTTAGATAATTTATACCACAATAAAATATCCATGGATTCTATTGGAAAATTATTGAACGATAGTACCGGTTATTTTAAATTATTGGTAAACACACAAATAGATTATGCCGATAGAGCTAAGCAAGGTGATACACCTTTAGTAATGAAAACATTAACCGATAAGCTAAAAAGTAAAGCAGTTGAATTATACATTACCGAAATAAATGCCTTACATGATGAAAAACTTGAGAGTACAAGATTCAAATGCCTAACGCCTCTATCGCCACAAGATTTATATTATGTAGCAGTTTTAGGTGAAGAAGAAATTTATACTAGTAGTTACTTAGGGGTATATAAACGGATGTTCGAAAAAATGAAAACTCCAAGTGCCGATACACTTTTGAATTGGATGAAATTTGATTACTACAAAAAGTTTATAAAAATTGCTGCCAACTACAATACCCTCGACGATTTTTTGAAACGAATGGATAAAGGTAGTGCAGAGAAATTAATGAGAAATTTTGTAAGTGGATTAGAAAACACAAAAACATTAGAAGATGCTGTTGATGTTGCCAACTCTTATGCAAGCATTTATAATGCTGCAATAAAAAAATTAATTCTTAACCAAATTGATTTAAACCTACAACAAAGTGAAATCAATGGCAATAAAAGAGGACAAACGATTTACAACCTGTTAAGCATTATTTTTTTATCGATGGACTCAACTAAAAAAGTAGATGTTGCAGCAAGGTTAGGCATTAATGGAATTTACAATATGCCTATAGAAGAATTAAAAGATACTACAGGAAGAATTATTATTCAACAGTTTTTTTATGGCGATAAAGATGGCAAAGGTGTTTTTAACTCTTTCTTCAGACATTATCCAAGTAATTTATGGAAGAAAACCGATGCTGAAGATTGGGTTGAATTAAGCAGCAAATCTGGCGTACCAATTACAATTTATTGTAACAAACCCTTTGATAACGAACAAGATTTAGACTACAAAGCACAACAAGCTTTAGGCAGATATTTAGAAGATAATGATATACAACCAACAGTAGTAATTCATCGAGGACATAGTTATTTTGTAGGCTCTACGATAGAGCAATTACCATCATCGGCAAAAGTGGTTTTGTTGGGCAGTTGTGGTGGCTATCAACGATTGAGTGAAGTGCTAGAAACTTGTCCTGCAGCCCACATTATCTCCTCTAAACAAACTGGAACTGGCACAGTAAACATTGCATTAATTACATCAATTACCAATGCGTTAAGAGCCAACAAAAATTTAGATTGGCCAATTATTTGGAAAAATTTACAACCTCAATTTAAAGGCACAAGTAAAGAACGTTTTGACGATTATGTACCACCACATAAAAATTTAGGAGCCATTTTTATTATGGCTTATACTATTGCTATGAATACAGCAGAAGAGTAATTTAGGGTACAGGGTCGTAACCACTATTTCCACCAGGATGGCATTTACTAATGCGTTTAATAGCCAACCAAAAGCCTTTCAATAATCCATGTTTTTGTAAAGCTTCAGCAGCATATTGAGAACAAGTTGGGGTAAACCTACACTTGGGACCAATTAATGGAGAAATGCCATACTGATAAATTTTTATCAGCAATAGCAAGGGATAACTTAATATAATGAGTAACTTCTTCAACTCAACTGTTTCATTAATTTATCTAATACCAAGGGCATTTTTTGTTGCACTATATTTTCTTGTGGCAAAGCTTTATCAATATATAAAAAAAATACAGCCACTTTTTTCTGCTGAGTAGTTAAAAACTCATGCAATGGCAACTTGTTTAATCGATAGGCTTCTCTAATCAGTCGTTTAATTCTATTTCTATCAGCAGCATGTTTAAAATTTCTACTGCTTGTACCAACCCCTACTTGCACTAAAGATACAGTTGCACCATCAGTTACAGGTAAGTAAAATACTTTTATAGGAAATACTAAAAACGATTTTCCGTTAGCAAATAATTGTTCAAGCAATTTTCTGCTTTTTAATTTTTCTACTTTGTTGTATGAAAATGTTTTAGCCATTGCAAGGATATAAAACTAAAAAAGTTCTGCCAATTAAGGCAGAACTTGTATAAATGAATTGCACCTCTATTGAGGAAATTATTTTGTAATTATTTTAATCCACGTTCGTCAGAAACTGTAAGCTTCTTACGACCTTTTGCACGGCGGCTTGCCAATACTTTTCTTCCGTTTGCAGTTTCCATACGCTTACGAAATCCATGTACACTTTTTCTGCGACGTTTGTGTGGTTGAAATGTTTGTTTCATCTTTATTTTTTTTACTTACCAACAATTTTGTTTCAGTTCAAAAGCGGCCACCATACCACTATTTTTGTGAAAGGACGGCGAAGATAAGGGTGAATCTTTATTTCACAAGGGTTACAAGCAATATTTTTATAAAATAAGCTCTACCAATAACCCTTTCAACTACATTTTGCCATAATGAACCTTAAAATGGGTACTATTTTTGGTTTAAATGGGCAGCACTAGCAGTTAAAGCCTCATAAAATTCTTCTCCATATTTTCTAATAAGTGCTTCTTTTAAAAAAATATACACTGGCATTTTTAGATGTTTTCCCAAACTACAAGCTGCACTACACAAATCTTCTCTTGGTTCATAGTTTACATATTCTAAATCTGGATCTTCTTCGCTTTTACTAATTTTTATTGGAAACAAATGACAGCTTAATGGTTTTTTCCAGCCTATTTTTCCATCGTTATAAGCTTGTTCAAATCCACATTGAATAACACCATATTTATCTTTTTTACCATAGGCACAAATACCTCCATTAATAGTAGGTGTAACCCAACCAAATTCTCTATCGTAAGTAAATAAACCTTGACGTTCTACTTCTTGAATACCTTCTGGGGTTAAATAAGGTTTTACGGTTTCGTAGTATTTTTCTACTTCTTTTTTCTCCCAGAGTTCTAATGGTGCACCAGCATCACCATCTTCGCAACAACCACCTTTGCATGCGGTTAAATCGCAAACAAATTGTTCTTCTAAAACTTCATCGCTGATTAATTTATTATCAATTGCAATCATAAAAAGGTATCTGCTGAAAAAAGCAGAAAGCAAATATACTTGTTATTACAAGTTACCATTTACTCTAAATACACCTATTTAAAATTATATCTTATACCTGCAAATACTCTTAAGCCTTGTAAAGGTGCATATACATAGTTGGGGTCAAAGCTTAATGCAAACGGATTATTGGCAGTTGCCATAATTTGTCCATTAACATCGTATTGTACTTGCTTATCAAAAGGATCATTGGTTCTTGCAATAACAAATGGATTGTTGGTTTTAAATGGAGTCCAATTAAATAAATTTTTTACGCCTCCGTACAACTCAAATTGCTTGAACTTTTTATAAGTGAACTGAATATTTTGAATACTCCAAGTAGGTGAGTAAGGTTCTCTTGGATCTAATGGACCTAACAATGGTAAACGCATTGGACCATATAAATTACCTGTATAATCAATAGATAAATTCAATGGTTGAATAGTATAACTAATTGCCCAAGTGCCTGTAAATTGTTCGGTTAAAATTTGTTGTGTTCTTATTTTATTTTCTACAATATCAACATTCATTAATGTTGCTCCAGCAATTATTTTTAAACCATTGGTAAAACTAACATCTGTGTTTACAGACAATCCTTTACTCTCGGCAAAGCCATTTAAGTTGGTATAAATTATTTTATTAGCATCTGTTTCATAGTCGGCTACAATTCTATTGGTAAAATAAGTGTACCAAGAGGTAAAGTCTATGTTAATGATTGTTCCCTTTTGTGTAACTATTTTTTTGGTGAAGTTTATATTGGCATTATAACTTTTTTCGGGTTGTAATTGCTCTTTAATTTCAACTGTTCTTGCACCTGTTAAAGCAGCATGATCTTCGGTAAATAAGTTTACCACTCTAAAGCCTGTACCTGCATTAAAACGAAAAATATTGTTATTATTTAAAGAATATTTATAAGCAATTCTTGGTGTATAAATATTGCCATGATTTTTATTGTAATCGTACCTAAAACCCAATAATAGCTTGTGTTTGGCAGCTATGGCTATTTCGTCTTGTACAAAAATTCCGGGCAATAAAATTCTATCTGGTTGATTGGTTAAATGAACTGAATTTTGTGTTGCAGGTGTATTATCATCGTAGTAAGTATGTCTTATTGCTACGCCTGCCAATAAATCGTGTTGTTTAATTTTTTTATCCCATGTTAACTGTGCAAATGCAATGTTTTGTTGTGCATTGTAAATGGTAGTGCCATAACGGCTATCTTGTGCATGTTGATTGTATGAAAAAGACAACATCAACTTTTCTTTAAAGGGTAATTGATAATTACCCAATAACTCCCAACGGTTGGTATAAATACTTTCGCCATAAATACTATCGCCACCTCTAAAGGTTTTATTCCAACGTACATCGCCTCCCCAACGTTCTTCAGTAAAATATCGAGCAGCAAGGTTAAAAATTCGATTTTGTTTTCTAGTAAAATTCCATTTTTGAAAAATAGACAATCGTTGTTGTAAGGTTACATCGGTAAAATTGTCTTTGTTATTATCTACAATATGGTTGTAGTAAAAAGTATTAATGCCAGTTAACACTTGAGCTTTTTTGCCAACAGATTGTTTAAAGCCTAAGTCAATATTGTATTCGGTGTACGATGTTGCCATAACATCGGCACTGAGTTTTGGTGCATTGGTAGCACTTTTTGTAATAATGTTAATCAATCCACCAATTGCTTCACTACCATATAAAGATGAGGCAGGTCCTTTTACAATTTCAATTCTTTCTACCAAACTATTGGGTATTCCACTTAAACCATAAACAGTGGATAAACTACTAACAATAGGCATTCCATCTATTAAAACCATGGTATAAGGGCCTTCTAAACCATTAATATGAATATCGCCTGTATTACAAATATTACAGTTTAACTGTGGTCTAACTCCATTAATATTTTGTAAAGCATCGAACACACAAGTAGTTGGATTTTTTTTGAAAAAAGTAGGTGTAAAAATTTCAACAGGTACAGGACTTTCACTTTTTCTTACTTCTTTTAATGTTCCACTCACCACCACTTCTTCTAAAGTACTCATGATGGGTTGTAATTGAAAAACTACCGTATCAATTGCTACAAAAGAAGTTTTAAAAGATACATATCCAATACTATTGATAGTGATTGATTGCTTTGTTGTACTGGTTTGCAAAACAAAAGCACCAACACTATCAGTAATTATTTTTTTGTTATTGGCTTGTACAGCTGCAAATGCTATAGGCTGTTGAGTGGTTTTATCAACCACTTTTCCTTTAAAGGTTTGCGTAATACCCATTAAATAATTGAGCAGAAAAAACAATATAATTATAAGGCGATTCAAAATTTATTTTTAGACAAATCTAAAATTTATTTTAGTACAAACAAATAATTTTAATTGTATATTGGAAATGAATCTTTAAATGATACACCTTTTTGCATTTGTTCAACTTCTTCGGCATTGCATAAACAGGCTTCTAACTCTAGCATAATGCTGTTTTTATTGATAGCTTGTCCAATAATCACCAATTCATTTAATCTATCGCCAAAACGTTTATCCCATTTAGCTTCTATTTCTTTTTGATTTTCAACAAACGATGCATAGCTAATTCTATCTTTATAAGGCATACTACACCACCAAACGCCAGCTTTTTCTGCTCGTAGGCTTCCGCCAGCTTGGCTCCAGTTTAAAGCTTCATCTGGCCTAGATGCTAACCAAAATAAGCCCTTGCTTCTAATTACATTAGCTGGCCAATCGTTATTTAAATAATTCCAAAATCTTTCAGGGTGAAAAGGACGTTTACTTCTGAAAACAAAAGAGCTAATACCATACTCTTCAGTTTCTGGTTTATGGTATGGTTTATTCAACTCTTCAATCCAACCAGCACTTTGGCTAGTTTTATCAAAATCGAACAAACCAGTATTTAAAATTGCATGTAAATCTATTTTACCAAAACTACTTTCAACTATAGTAGCCTGACTATTTAGTTTAGCAATGATTGCTTTTAACATGCCTAGATCTTGTGGGCTAACCAAATCTGTTTTGTTTAAAACAATTACATTAGCAAATTCTATTTGATCGGTAAGTAAATTTACAATTGTTCTGTAATCGTCTTGCATGTCAGTAGCATTTCTATCTTTCAAGGTTTCAATGCTACCAAAGTCTTTTATAAAATTATTGCAATCTACTACGGTTACTAAAGTATCTAAACGGCTAATTTTGCTTAAGTCTATTCCTTTTTCATCATCTTGATAGGTAAATGTTTGAGCAACAGGTAGGGGCTCACTAATGCCAGAACTTTCAATTAACAAATAATCAAATCTGTTTTCTTTAGCTAGTTTTTCAACTTCAATTAATAAGTCTTCTCTTAAAGTACAACAAATACAACCGTTGCTCATTTCAACCAATCTTTCTTCAGTTCGGTTTAATGTGTTTTCATTTTTAACTAACTGAGCATCTACATTTACTTCGCTCATATCGTTTACAATAACGGCAACTTTTAAACCAAGCTTATTGTGTAAAACATGGTTAAGTAAGGTTGTTTTGCCTGCACCTAAAAAGCCACTTAAAACAGTTACGGGTAATTTGTTAATTGCTGAATACATAAATTTTCAATTCAATAAAAATGAAACAATGTTGCAAAAATAAATAAAATGAAACAATGTTTCAATAAATTATTTATGTACAGTTCTAAAAGATAGGAAAGTGAGTAAGGAGAATTGTGCCATTAATGGTTGCAATCATCACTATGAGCATGATTGTGTACCCTGCAACTTTTGTAGTTGGTTACATGGGCAACAACAATTAATAACACAGCAGGTATTAAAAACCATAATTGTTGTTGATGCCAAATTTGTTTTGCTGCTAACAATAAAATACCAATAGTAAACAATGCAAATGGCTTAAAACTGTGGTGGTGTTTTTTGTAGCCATGATAAAAAGAATAGCTACCAATAACAAATGCTAAAAAAATCATGAAGTACTCAAACCAAGCATTATCAATGATATTTACCCCAAACAAAGGCAAACTACTTAACACCAAAGGCAATACAGCACAATGTATAGCACATGCTATAGAAGTTGTAATACCAATTGCATCCCAGTTTATTTTAAAATTCATGAAGTGTGCAAAGATAATAATTGCAATTTTGTTGCAAAAATATTTCTTTACATAGTTTTAGCAACCAAAGCAGCTGTATTTTTGTTGTATGGTTATGAATAAGAAACTATTATTTTACGTAGGATTTTTTGCAGTTTTAGTAGTGTTATTTTGGGCAGGCTTAGCAGCATTTACAGATACTTTTAACCAAAGTAGATTACAGAAAAGAGCCAATGTGCAAGCATTTTCTTTTTTAAAAGAAGATGGTAGTGTTTTTACCAATGCCGATGTAAAAGGAAAAGTATATGTAACAGAATACTTTTTTACAACATGCCCAAGCATTTGCCCAAAAATGAACAACAACATGCGTAAAATTTATGAAGCATTTAAAGATGAAAGTAATTTCATGATTTTATCGCATACTTGTGATCCTAAAAGAGATTCAGTTGCACAGATGAAACGTTTTGCCGACTCTATGAAGGTTGATACCAGAAAATGGGTTTTTTTAACTGGCAGAAAAGATAGTTTATACAATATTGCCAGATTTAGTTATGGTATTGATGATCCAAAAAATATTGTGAATAATATTGAAGACGATTTTATGCACTCTCAATTTTTTGCTCTCGTAGATAAAAACGGTGTAGTAAGAGGACAAGTATATGATGGATTAAAAGAAGATGAATTAGAAAAACTAAAAAAAGATATTCAAGATTTATTGAAAGAAAAACCAATTGGTAAAAACTTTACCAACGGTATGTTTAATTAAAAGTTTATGTCAACTCCATTATTAGAAATATTAAAACGCCATCAACTAAGTGTAACTGATAGCAGAAAAAAAATTCTGGAACTTTTTCAGCATAGTAATGGAGCATTGGCACATGCAGATATTGAAAAAAAAACAGGAGAATTATTTGATAGAGTTACAATCTATAGAACACTTCAAACATTTGTAGATAAGGGTATTATTCATACAATTCCAACAGCCGATAATTCTGTTTTATATGCTTTGTGTAAAGATGAATGTACACAAGGTCATCACCACGATAATCATGTACATTTTATTTGCGACAGTTGCAATATGACTTATTGTTTAGACCATGTATCTTCACCACAAGTTATTTTGCCCAATGGTTTTCAAGAAAAAAGAACCGATGTTGTAGTAAGTGGCATTTGTAATCATTGCAATTAAATCATTTATTTCGTCGCAAAATCCCCAACATGATATTAGTTACAGGTTCTACTGGTTTAGTTGGTGCTCATTTAATTCAACAACTCATTGCTCAAAAGCAAGCTGTAAGGGCTTTGTATAGAAGTACAATTCCATTTGAACATGAATTCATTCATTGGGTTAAAGCCGATATTTTAGATATTGTTGCTTTAGAAGAAGCCATGCAAGGCATTCAACAAGTATATCACTGTGCTGCCATTGTTTCTTTTGATCCCAAACAAAAAAATGCATTACATAAAACCAATATTGAAGGCACCGCCAATATTGTAAATGCTTGTTTAAATGCAGGCGTGCAAAAATTATTGTTTGTAAGTTCAGTAGCTGCATTGGGAAGAATTAGAGAAGATAAACCCATTGACGAAACCATGAACTGGACCGAAGAAACTAGCAATAGTGAATACGGTAAAAGTAAGTTTTTGGCCGAAATGGAAGTTTGGCGAGGTATTGGTGAAGGCTTAAATGCAGTGATTGTAAACCCTACTATTATTTTAGGAAGTGGTAATTGGAATACAGGTTCTTCCAGTATGTTCAAATCGGCTTACAACGAATTTCCTTGGTACACAGAAGGCACAACTGGTTTTGTAGATGTATTAGATGTTGTAAAAGCGATGATTGAATTAATGAACAGCAATATTGCTGCCGAACGATTTATTTTAAGTGCCGAAACCACTACCTATAGAACTTTGTTTACCCTTATTGCCAAAGCATTTGGCAAAAAACCACCCAGCCGTAGCGTAACACCATTGATGGCTGCCATTGTGTGGCGTTTAGAAGCTTTAAAAGCCATGTTTACAGGTAAACAACCATTGCTTACCAAAGAAACAGCTAAAACTGCTCAAGCAAAAGTGAGTTTTGATAATAGTAAATTGCTAACTCACTTACCCAGCTTTACCTACAAGCCATTATCAACTTCAATAGAAAGAATTTGTGCCGAATTGAAGCAATTACATTGATTGTAGTTTATATTAGCATCTACAATCATTAATCTACTGCTTGAAAAAGTTAACCGCTATAGTAATTTGTTGCATATTATATGCCCCAACTTATGTTGGATTATTACTGTACACCAATTGCGAAATTCAAGCAATGATTGAAGTGAAAGAAGATTGTGGTTGTACTTTAACCACAACACCTCCTAACCCAAATCCATTAAACGAGGCTACAACACATGCTGAAATTGTGGTAAAAACCAGTTGGAAATATCTAGTAAAAAATCAGTTAATATTGTTGCCAAACACAACTGAATGTTTCTCAAAAAAGTATACAGGTTATTCATCGCCTTATCATTCTTTTCAAGCTATTCACAGCATTTTTCATCCTCCATCTTTGGTGTAATAAAATACTATTCTTTAAGCTAATAAGTTTTATGCATTGCATACAACTTATTCATGCTTTTATCAAATCACAGAACACTACAAATAGTGTTACTTTTTCGTGTAGGTGTAACAGTTTACACTGTTAATACTGCATTATAATGTATTGTTTTATTCTATTTAAAACAATGCAATTAACTCATTTTACTATAAAAATTACAGTATGAAACAACTATTATATATAGCTGCAATAGCATTATTTACTTCATGCAGCAACCGTATTACACCATCAAAAACATCTGTTGTAAATACAGAAATACTCAACAATCAAAATCAACCAATCTTATTGGGGCATTGTTCTTTAAGTGCATTACAACAAAAAAGTTATGCCGATTGGTACAATAAAAACTACACATCTTATCAATTAGATAGTTCAGTTATTCAACAATTACAAACTAAAATGAATAATTATACCATCGAAATATTTTTAGGCACTTGGTGTGGAGATAGTAAAAGAGAAGTTCCTAGAATGATGAAGGTTTTACAAGCTGCTCAAATAGACACCAACAATGTTCGTCTCATTTTTGTAAGCAATAACAGCAATGCTTATAAACAAAGTCCACAACAAGAACAACTCAATAAGTTTATTCATCGTGTACCAACTTTTATAGTGTATAAAAACAATAAAGAAGTAAACAGAATAGTTGAATCACCAGTAGAAACTTTAGAAAAAGATTTACTACAAATTGTTAACCAACAACCTTACGCATCTAATTATAAGGCAGCGAAACAATGGTATAGTTTTAAGCAAAAAAATAAAATATTATCTGATACTACATTAAATTTATGGGCAAACAAGCATAAACATTTATGCAAAAACGCTGCAGAGTTTAATGCACTTGGATATATTTTACTTGCAGAAAAAAAGTTTACGCAAGCCCTAAATGTTTTTACAGTCAATTCATTTATTTACCCTCAAAATGCCAATGTGTATGATAGTTTAGCAGAAGCTTATGAACTTATTGGCAATAAAGTAAAAGCTATAGAAAACTATAAAAAAGTGTTAGCCATAACTCCAAATAACGAGGCAGTAAAAAATAAAATTACCCAGCTGCAACAATAATTATTTTATAAAAAAGCCGATGCAAATTATTTGCATCGGCTTTTAATTTTACTTCAAAAAAACACAACTAAAACTCTGTTCTTAATTCTAAATATTTCAAAAATTCATTCTTCTTATTTTCCTCTTTAAATGCTCCTCCATAAAATGCAGTAATGGTACTGCTTGTATCATCTTCAACACCCCTACTTGCTACGCATAAATGTTTTGCATCAATAACAATTGCCACATCTTCAGTTCCTAAAATAGTTTGTAAATCTTTACCAATTTGCATAGTTAAACGTTCTTGTACTTGCGGACGTTTAGCAAAGTATTCAACCAAACGATTCAACTTACTTAAACCAATTACTTTACCATTGCTTATGTAAGCCACATGAGCTTTACCAATAATGGGTACAAAATGGTGCTCACAATTGCTGTAAAAAGAAATGTTTTTTTCTACCAACATTTCATTGTACTTGTATTTGTTTTCAAATAAAGCCATCGATGGTTTGTTAGCAGGATTTAATCCACTAAAAATTTCTTTAATATACATTTTAGCCACACGTTTAGGGGTGCCTTTTAAACTATCGTCATTTAGGTCTAAACCCATAATGTTCATAATGCTACTAAAATGCTCTTCAATTTGTTGCATTTTTTCTGCATCGGTTAATACAAAAGCATCGGCTTTCATAGGTGTATCAACACTTGTACTTACATGATTATCGCCCATTTCATCAATTAAAATATCACTTAATTCAATTTTATTATCGCTATTAAGCTGGATATTCAACAAAGTTTCGTTCTGTTTCATATAGTTTTATTTGTAGTTCTAAATCCTTATCTAGCTTAGCTCTTAGCAAATTGTAAATTACAATTGCAATATTTTCGGCCGATGGATTTAAGTTTTTAAATTCTTGTGTATCTAAGTTCAAATTTTTATGATCAAAGCGATCTAATACTTCAGTTTTAATTAAATCACTTAACAATTTAGTATCTAACACATAACCTGTTTCTTGGTTCGGCATACCCACCACTTTCACAATTAAATCATAATTATGCCCATGATAATTGGCATTGTTGCATTTACCAAAAACGGCTTCATTTTTTTCGTTACTCCAAGCAGCATTGTGTAGCCTATGGGCAGCATTAAAATGTTCTTTTCTATAAACTGCAACTTTGTTCATTACCTTGTAGGTGTTATTTTTTGGTTACCAACAGAAGTACATCATTCATCGTTCTGTTGCGTCGCACACTTCAACTGATAATCTAATTCAATCAATTTAAAAACATTCAGATATAGTTATTAACTGCCTGCACTGTGGCAAAAGTGTGTTGCTCAAGTACGCCAGGCAATAGAAGCCAATATTAATAACCTTTCTAAATAGCTGTTATTCATCTTTCAAAAAATAACAACGTATATATAAACGAAATAAAAATAATTTAGTTCACTTTGTTTAAAAAATTAACCAAAATATTCAACATAAATTCTAGCTGTTTCATACAATTTTATGCAATGTAGTTGAACAGTATTGGGTAAGTGTGGTTGTAAACGTTGCCAAATAGCAATGGCTAAATTTTCGGTGCTGCACATTTTATCTTTCATAAAATCTACATCCAAATTCAAATTTTTATGATCTAGCTTATCTACCACTTCTTCTTTAATAAGCTTACTCAATTTTTTTACATCGTACAAAAAACCAGTTTCAAGATCGGGTTCTCCTTTAATAGTTACAAACAAGTCGTAATTATGTCCATGCCAATTTTCATTGGCACAAACACCAAACATTTGCTCATTTTTTTCTTTACTCCAATTAGGATTATACAATTTATGTGCAGCGTTAAAATGTTCTTGTCTTGTTAAATAAACCATTGTTTTAAAAAATATAAGAGAACAAAGGTAAGGAAGCCTGCAAAAATGAATAATTGAAGCCCATTTTTTTATCTTAAAACGTAAAATTGGTATTACAATTTCTTAACGTTCTCTTGTAAAAAAAATCTTGTTGTTTTTATAAACAACTGTACATTTACACCTCAAATGAAAAAAGCAACACAAAATATGCTCCCGTGTTTCGTCCCCACACCACAACGACGTGGTTGCTGATAGGACGAGCAGTTGGCAATTGCCCCTATCAGTGAATTTCACCCAGAATATTCAACGCAGTGCCATAATTCTCATTTTAATTCTTTTATAAGTTGGAAAATAATAACATTATCATTCGTGTGGCAACACACATTGATACGCATTACGCAAAACGTATTACAGACGAAATGGAATCGTCTGCAAAAGCAAGAGGTACAGGTATTGCTAAACGTACTCCAGAATATGTAGCTACTAAAATGTTGGAAGAAAAAGCAGTCATTGCTGTAACAACAACTGGCCAATGGGTTGGGTTTTGTTACATTGAGGCTTGGCAGCATGGTGAGTTTGTAGCTAATAGTGGTTTAATTGTTGCACCAGAATATAGAAAAAGTGGTGTTGCAAAACTGATTAAAAAAAGAGTATTTGAATTGAGTAGAGAAAAATATCCCAACTCAAAAATATTTGGTTTAACAACTGGCTTGGCTGTTATGAAAATTAACAGTGAACTAGGTTATGAGCCTGTTACTTATAGTGAACTAACCAACGACGAAGAGTTTTGGGCCGGCTGTAAAAGCTGTGTTAACTATGACATTTTGATGAGTAAGGAAAGAAAAAACTGTATGTGTACTGCCATGCTGTTCGATCCAACAGATCATTATGAACCAAAAGAAACCAAAGAATATTTTGAGCAAAATAGTAAGGTTTTTGAACGTTTACAACGTTTAAAAGAAAGTAAACTACTAAGAAGATTTCTAAAAAAAGATGATGGCAAAGGTGGTGGTGGAACAAAATCTTTATTGAGATACTTTTTTAATTTTTAAGATAAATATTGCCGGTAAGACAGTAAGTAAAGAAGAATTATAAATTCAACTTTACCGACTTACTTTCTTCCCAGCAAAATAAAAGATAATATATGAGTAAAAAAATTGTACTAGGTTTTTCAGGCGGATTAGATACCAGCTTTTGTGTAAAATACTTTACTGAAGAGTTTGGTTACGAAGTACACAGCATTATCGTAAATACTGGTGGTTTTAGTAATGAAGAGTTAAAACAAATTGAGGCTCATGCTTACAAATTGGGAGTTAAAACACACACTACAATTGATGCTGTAAAGAGTTATTACGATTCCATCATTAAGTATTTAGTGTTTGGGAATGTGTTGAAGAATAATACCTATCCATTAAGCGTAAGTGCCGAAAGATTGGTGCAAGCTTTACATATTGCCGATCATGTAAAAGAACTTGACGCAGATGCTGTTGCACATGGAAGTACTGGTGCTGGCAACGATCAAGTACGTTTTGATATGGTTTTTCATATTGAAATTCCTGGAGTTGAAATTATTACACCAATCAGAGATTTGAAGTTGAGCAGAGAAGCAGAGATTGAATACTTAACATCGAAAGGTGTTGAAATGAATTTTGCAAAAGCTGCATACTCTATTAATAAAGGATTATGGGGCACCAGCGTTGGTGGTAGAGAAACTTTAAACAGCAAAGGTTTATTACCAGAAAGTGCTTGGCCAACACAAGTAACTAAGCATAATGCAGAAGAAGTTGAATTACATTTTGAAAATGGTGAACTCATTGGCCTAAATCATAAAACATTTGAACATCCAAGTGAAGCCATTCAATATTTACAAACATTGGCTGGTCCGTTTGGGATTGGTCGTGATATACATGTTGGCGATACCATTATTGGCATTAAAGGTCGTGTTGGTTTTGAAGCTGCTGCACCAATGGTTATTTTAAAAGCACATCATGCTTTAGAAAAACACGTTTTAACCAAATGGCAGTTGCAATGGAAAGATACATTGGCTCAGTTTTATGGTAATTGGTTACACGAAGGTCAAATTTTAGACCCAGTAATGAGAGACATTGAAGCTTATTTAGAAAAAAGCCAACGTACCGTTACAGGTAAAGTATTTGTTCAATTATTACCATATCGTTTTCAAATAATTGGTATAGAAAGTAAATACGATTTAATGAATAGTGCATTTGGCAAGTATGGCGAAATGAATTCAGGTTTTACAGGTGAGGATGTTCGTGGATTCAGTAAAATATTTGGCAACCAAACCTCTATTTATCACAAAGTAAATGCTGCAGCACATGAAGAAGGTTAATGTTGGCATTATTGGTGGTGCAGGTTATACAGGTGGTGAATTGATACGATTATTAATCAATCATCCAAACGCAAACATTACTTATGTTCAAAGCAAAAGCAATGCTGGTAATTTAATATCATCGGTTCATGGAGATTTGATTGGAGAAACAGAGTTGACTTTTTCAGCAGAACATCATTTTGATATTGATGTTGTTTTTTTATGTGCAGGACATGGTGAAGGAAAGAAATTTATTGCCGACAATGAGATTCCGTCTGGAGTAAAAATTATTGATATTGGTAATGACTTTCGTTTAAAAACAGATGCCAATTTTAAAGGCAGAAATTTTATCTACGGCTTGCCCGAATTAAATAAAACTGTCATTCAACAAGCCAATAGCATTGCCAATCCCGGTTGCTTTGCAACTGCTATTCAATTAGGTTTATTACCATTGGCAAAAGCAGGATTATTAACTGATGTTTATACAACAGGCATTACAGGCAGTACAGGTGCTGGACAAAGTTTAAGTGCTACTTCACACTTTAGCTGGAGAGCCAATAATATTCAGGCTTACAAAACATTAACCCATCAGCATTTAGGAGAAATAATGGAAAGTTTAGATGCCATTAGTCTTCGCTTTAATAATCCCCCTTTAAGGGATAGGGGCGATTTAAGCTTTGTTCCTTGGAGAGGTGATTTTACTAGAGGCATTTTTGTAAGTTCTACACTTGCCTGTGATTTATCTATTCAAGAACTCTCTGATTTGTATAACGATTTTTATAAAAACTCAGCTTTTACAACAGTTAGTGAAACTGACATTCATTTAAAGCAAGTAGTCAATACAAACAAAGCAGTTATTCAATTAGAAAAAGTAGGTAGCAAACTAGTTGTTCATTCTGCAATTGATAATTTATTAAAAGGAGCATCAGGACAAGCAGTACAGAATATGAATTTGATGTTTGATTTAGATGAGAGAGAAGGATTGAAGTTAAAAGCAAGTGGGTTTTAAGTTGAAAGTCGTAAGTTATAAGTTGTGCTTAGGAAGTTATTTTAAGCTTAAATTATAAAGTAATATGCAAAATTATAAAGACTTAAAAGTGTGGGAAAAGTCTCACCATTTTACTTTAAAAATTTACGAATCAACAAAAAAATTTCCAAAAGATGAATTATATGCTTTAACCAGTCAATTACGCAGAGCTTCATCATCAATTCCAGCAAATATTGCTGAAGGCTGCGGAAAAATGACAAAGCAAGATTTTGCTAAGTATTTAAATATCGCTCTTGGCTCATCAAACGAATCTGAATATTTTATTATTCTATCTAAAGATTTAAACTATTTATCACAGGAAGATTTTGATATTCTTTCTTCATTAATCAATGAAATAAAAGGAATGCTAATTGCCTTAATTAATAAGGTAAGAGCATAAATTTTTAACCTAATACTTACAACTCATTACTTACAACTTATTACTCAATACATAACACCTACAACTCATTACTTAATACAGATAACTCATGAAACTCTTCGACGTTTACCCACTCAACAACATCACTATCACAAGAGCCCATGGTTCTTATGTTTGGGACGATACCAATACCAGATATTTAGACATGTATGGTGGCCATGCAGTGATTAGTATTGGTCATACACACCCTTATTGGGTAGAAGCTATTAAAGAGCAAATGGATAAAATTTCGTTTTATTCCAACTCAGTCATCATGCCTATTCAACAGCAATTGGCTGAAAAATTAGGTAAGGTTTCGGGTAAAGAAGATTATCAATTATTTTTATGTAATAGTGGTGCCGAGGCCAATGAAAACGCTATTAAATTGGCCAGCTTTTACAATGGAAGAAGAAAAGTAATTGCTTTTAGTAGGTCGTTTCATGGACGTACCTCATTGGCAGTTGCAGCAACCGATAATAAAAATATTGTTGCACCAGTGAATGAAACAGACAATATTATTTTTCTTCCTTTTAATGATGAAGCAGCTTTGCAACAATGCTTTGATGAACAAGGCAATGAAATTTCATCAGTAATTATCGAAGGTATTCAAGGTGTTGGAGGTATAAATCTTGCCAACAATTCTTTCTTACAACTCATCAGAAATTTGTGTGATCAATACAATGCCATTTACATTGCAGATAGTGTACAATGTGGTTATGGACGAAGTGGTAAATTCTTTGCACATGATTATGCAGGCGTAAATGCCGATATTTATTCAATGGCAAAAGGTATGGGCAATGGCTTTCCAATTGGTGGTATTTTAATTGCTCCAAAGCTGCATGCTAAACATGGCATGTTGGGTACAACTTTTGGAGGAAATCCTTTGGCTTGTGCAGCAGCCATTGCAGTGTTAGATGTATTAGAAGATGATAACTTAATTGCACAAGCCAATGAGTTGGGCAATTATTTGATGGATGAATTGAAAAAAATTGAAGGTATTATCAACGTTCGTGGTCGTGGTTTAATGATAGGTTTTGAAATGATAGAAGCATTAAAAGATTTGAAAAAACAATTATTGTTTGATAGAAAAATATTTACAGGAGAAGCCAAACCCAATGTAATTCGATTACTTCCGTCTTTAGCAATTACTAAAGATCAAGTAGATGTATTTTTACAAAATGTACGAGAGTTGGCAGCTGTTGCAAAAGCATAATGTGCTTTGTGATAATTCCCCTCCTTTGGAGGGGCTAGGGGTAGTTAAAATGTTCAATAAAGTTATGAACCTTGAAGGGTGTCCTTCGACTTCGCTCAGGATAAACTTGACGAGAAGGTTCAATAGTTAGTAGATCTGGTAACAAAAAAGCCTCTGCTCGTGAGCTCACGAACAGAAATAAAAATTAAAAATTGATATGATTCAATACAATCGTTTTACACTTTCTAACGGACTAAAAGTTTTGGTGCATGAAGACAGCAGTACACCAATGGCTGTGGTAAATATTATGTACAATGTAGGTGCAAGAGATGAAAACCCTAATCAAACAGGATTTGCACATTTGTTTGAACACTTGATGTTTGGTGGCAGCATTAATATTCCAGATTATGATGAGCCTTTGCAACGTGCAGGTGGAGAAAACAATGCTTACACCACCAACGATTTAACCAATTATTACTGCACTTTACCAGCTGAAAATATTGAAACTGCTTTTTGGTTAGAAAGTGATCGTATGTTGAGTTTAGCCTTTAGTGAAAAGAGTTTAGAAGTGCAACGTAAAGTAGTTTGTGAAGAGTTTAAAGAACACTACATTAATAAACCTTATGGCGATGTATGGAATAAAATGCGAAACTTAGCTTACGATGTACATCCATATAAATGGATGACTATTGGTAAAGAATTAAGTCATGTAGAAAATGCAACCATTGAAGATGTAAAAGCATTTTTCTTTAAGTTTTATCGACCGTCAAATGCAATTTTAGTTGTTGCAGGAAATGTACAAACTGCTAACGTAAAGCGATTGGCAGAAAAATGGTTTGGCGATATACCAAGTGGAGAAAAATACGAAAGAAACTTGCCACAAGAACCCAAGCAACAGCAAGCTAAATTTTTAGAAGTAAGGGCTGATGTTCCTTTAGATGCATTAATTAAAACTTGGCATATAGATGCACGTTTAACCAAAGGTTATTATGTAGCCGATTTAATTACTGAGGTTTTAGGCGGTGGTGGTTCTTCTCGTTTGTATCAAGCATTGGTAAAAGAAAAACAGTTGTTCAGCAATTTAGATTGTTATCATTTTGGTAGTGTAGAAGCCGGATTATTGGCTATTGAAGGAAAATTGGTGAAAGGTATAAAAATGGAGGATGCTGAAAAAGCGGTGCAGGAAGAATTAGAAAAAATAAAGACTACTTTAATTACCGATGCTGAATTACAAAAAGTAATTAATCGTACCGAAAGTGTTATTACGTTTGAAGATATGGGTGTTATGAGCCGAGCCAATAGTTTAGCTATGTATGAATTATTAGGCAATGCAGAGTTGATGAATACAGAGTTTTCTAAGTATCAGGAAGTTACTGCACAAGATATTCAGCAGTATGCTCAAAAAATATTTGATGATAAGAACAGTAGTACGATACATTACTATAGTAAGAATTAATTTGTAGATTTGAAAAAAGAATAGGTTATGTCAATTACAAAAACACAAATCATAGAAGCTATACAGGCAATGCCTAAAGAGGAGTTTACAGATATTGATGAGGTGTTGGAAGAAATTGTTTTGTTGGATAAAATTGAACAGGGTTTAGAAGCAATGAGAAAAGGAGAAGTTGTATCGGAAACAGAAGCTCATAAAATAATGGATGCATGGCAATAGTAAATTATACTAAACCTGCTTTACAGGATTTGAAGAATATTCATGATTACATTGCTAAAGATTCTGTTGTTAACGCAAAACGTTTTATTCAAGCTATAAAAGACCACATTACAATACTCAATAAATATCCTGAAATAGGTAATCAAGTTTTTCCAAATCGATATAAAAACCTCAGACAGTTACTACACAAAGCTTATCGTATTATTTATTATTATGAAAATGATGTTGTAACTATTATAACAATTCATCATCAATCTAGATTAATTGAAAACATAAAAGTTGTAAAAGACTTTACCAAATAAAAAATGACAAACAGAACACAAGCCCCCAATATATTAGATGCAGTAGAATTAGACTTGCAACTAAAACCTGTACAACAATTTAAACTAGATAATCAAGTGCCCGTTTATGCCTTTGATGGTGGTGCACAAGATGTTATATTGGTTGAATTTGTTTTTTATGCAGGCAACTGGTACGAGGATAAAAATATTGTTGCAGGCACTACCAACTTCATGTTAAAAAATGGCACGAAAAACAAATCGGCTTTTGCCATTAACGATCATTTTGAATTTCATGGTGCATTCTTAAATAGAAATTGTTACAATGAAACTGCAACGGTTACATTGCATACACTCAATAAACATTTACCTAAGTTACTGCCTGTAGTTGCTGAACTTTTTACAGATAGTATTTTTCCAGAAGAAGAATTGGCTATTTATAAAAAAAACCAAAAGCAACGTTTAGAAGTAAGTTTAAAAAAATGTGATTTTGTTGCCAATCGTTTAATTGATGAATATGTGTATGGCTTGCATCATCCTTATGGAAAATATACTTCTACAGTAGATTATGATGCTTTGCAAAGAGAAGAATTGGTGAAGTTTTATCAAGAGTTTTATACACATGGCAAGTGCATGATTTTTGTGGCAGGAAAATTACCTACCGATATTCAAGAACAACTGAATAACAACTTTGGTCAATTACCTTTTAATCCTCAAAAAAACAGTGAAAGAGTTTACAATATTGCACCAGCATTAGAGAAAAAACAGCTGATTATTAACGATGAAAATGGAGTACAAGGTGCAATTCGTTTGGCACGTCCTTTCCCCAATAGACACCATCCAGACTTTATGAAAGTGCAAATACTCAATAATATTTTTGGTGGCTTTTTTGGCAGCCGTTTAATGAGTAATATTAGAGAAGATAAGGGTTACACCTATGGCATACATTCTTATGTACAAAATCATATTCATGAAACTGCATGGATGATTAGTACAGAAGCTGGCCGTGCTGTTTGTGAAGCAACCATTGAAGAAACCTATAAAGAAATGGCAATTCTAAGAGATGAATTGGTAGATGAAGAAGAACTAAACTTGGTAAGAAACTTTATGATGGGTAGTTTATTGGGCGATTTAGATGGACCATTTCAAATTATTGGTCGTTGGAAAAACTATATTTTAAACAACCTTACAGAACAATATTTTTATAACTCTATCGAAACCATAAAAACCATAAGTGCCGAAGAATTGCAAGCATTAGCAAAGAAATATTTGAACCCTGAAGATTTTTATGAGTTAACAGTAGTATAAATAAAATTTTATGCAACAATTTATTACCAAAACTTTAGTTACGGCAGCAGCTTCATTAGTTGCTTCATGGATGTTGAGTGGAGTTCATATAGATACCACATTAACAGCTATTATGGTGGCTATTGTATTAGGATTGTTGAATACGTTTGTAAAACCTATTTTAATTGTACTCACTATTCCTATTACTGTTTTTACATTGGGATTGTTCTTGCTTGTAATTAATATCCTCATCATAAAATGGGTAGCAACATTGGTACCTGGATTTACTGTAGATAATTGGTGGGCTGCTTTATGGTTTAGTATAATTGTATCTATTTTTTCAACCATTATTCAAAGCCTAACGAAAAATCCACAGGAAAATAATCGCCCAGAAAACCAATAATTAATTATTCAATTTTTCCTCATCAGGCGATTCTTCTTCTTCGTATTCTTCATAAGGTTTAATGAATCTCAAAAATTGTTCGTCTATATTAAGTTTATCAAAAGCTTCGTCATAATATAATCCACATACATATTGCTCAACTTCAAACTTAGAGGCATTTAAGTTAAAACCACCTGCAATTGCTAAATACTCTTCTTCTTCATCTTTAAATTTACATTTGTATAAATAGAACTTTAATTTTTTGCCTTTATATGTATACACTTTTTCTTTTATAAAAATGAGTGTATCTAAAACATAATCTTCATCATCTAATGTTTTTAAGTAAGAAACGGCAAACTTTTTTTGGGTTGCAAATTCTTTAGGAAAAAGCGATTGTTTCTTTTGTGTTTTTAGTATCTCATAAAGCAATTGTCTATATAAATCGTTTGCAGCAAGCTTATATAATACATTAGATAAAACTGTTTGGTTATTTTCTAATAGATACCTTGTTGCATCATATACAACTTCATCATGTTTAATTTGCAATGCATTTTTCAACACAGTATTTGAAGCACTTGTATTGTAGTTTTTCAGTGCCAAAAACAACCAATAATATTGTGGCTCATAATTAAAGGTATCTAATTGCTGAATAATTTTTAGTCTTCTATTTGTTTCATTAATAAAATTATTTTCATATAGTAACAACTCTTTTTTAGGTATATAATTACTATCTATTGCTTCTGTAACAGAGGCTGACAATGTATAAGCCCATAAAGAATCTTTAGTTAATGGAAGTAGTTTTAAAATAAACTGAGGATCATTTTTGCACTCTTCTTTTAAGTTATAGGTAAGTACTTCTATATTTCCAGATAATGGAGGTTGTTGTAATAAAAGCTTCTTTGCAGTTTCGCTTGCCCATGCATTTTTCTTCATTCGAAAAAGTAAATTAATAAAATCTGCCTTATCGAAATTATATGTGTCTTTCGGTTTATTATAGTTTTCTAAGATTAAACTTATGGTACTACTATCTGCCAAATCAATGAGGGCATTCTCTGCCAAAGCCCAAGGTGCATATATATTATACGCATTGTCTACAAACTTTGTAAAAAGTAATTTATTAAGTGAGGACACATGATGTTTATAAAATTTAGTTTGATAAAAATAACTGGCTGCCGAATCTCTTAGTGTTGTATCTAAGCTTTGAATATCTTGAATTATTTTTTCGCCCTTATCATTAAAAATTGAAGTTGTTGTACTTGGTTTATTTAGGATAACAAAATCGTTAAAAAAACGAGTTGTATTATCATTATTTAATTCTGACTTTGAAACAGTTGCACAAACTGTATACATCGTATCGGCATGAAGTATTAGTTTAATTTTTTTGGTATTATATTGTTTATGTGTAGCTAATTCAATGTTTGCAGTAATTACACCATTTATTCTTGTAATGCTGCTAGAAATTAAACTATCATCTTCTTTTTGTAAACCCTTAATTTGTTCATTTAAAAATGCTGTATCGGTTAACCAATATGCATATGGATCCAATGTTTCTAAGAAAATTTGATAACTACATGTGGTAGACTTATCATAACTAACAAAAACGTTTTGATTAGTTGAATCTAAACTAATAAATTCTGTAGGAGCCCATGTAGAAAAAAAATTATTAGACTGTTTTTTCCATGGTTTAGATTGGGCTTCTAAAACATTAAATGATTGAAAAAAAGCTTCAACAGAAGAAGTGTCTTCTGTCATATTTGCCCCAATAAGAGTATAAGCTCTATTATTTTTTACAATATGAATTATTTTAAAATTTATCAACGGTTTTACAGATTTTGCAACAATTTCTAAAGCATCAAATTCTTTAAATTTTTTATACTCTCTTCTAACTATTTCAAAATTTTCTTTTTTAGCAATATCCGCTTCATATAAAACAAATAATGCAGAATCACTTGGTATATAATAACCAGGTTTTGTTTCTTTTGCAAAAACGATGAACAAATTAGTTTGACTTTCATCGGCATAAACTTTATAAGCGTAATTCCAGTTTTCTAAATCTTCAGTTGTGCCAATAGGCACTTGCATATTTTTAACTTCTCTTCCCTGAAAATTTGCACTATATAAAAAATTAGTATCTACAATAACATTTTGCTTAACCACTGATTTTCTTTCATAAGTTTCAATAGAATTATAGAAGTAGTCAACATCTTTTCCATAACAATTATCTTTTAAACTTGCTCCAAATAGCATCAGGTACATCTGCTTATTTTTAACAAATGCAAAAGTTCGCATAAATATCCCTTCATCTGTTTTCGATAATGTCTCTACTCCTTCTATATCATTAATTGTAACTTTTTTATTAACTAAAGGCTTCCCCCACTTGTCTACCATTTTACCTATTGCTTTACTTAGTATAGAATCGTAATTAGTACCAAGCGATTGTGCAATAGCGGTTTTCATTACATAGTAAATTGAATTGGTACCAATATCCATTAGCATATACATATCCATTGGCAGTTCGCCTTCTTGTAATGGTTGTGCAATTCCTGGTACTTTAAAACTAAAAGTAGAATCTTTAGAGTAGTTTTGAATCCAACTTGTTTCTACAGATTCGTAGGTATACTTATTAGGTGCTATTTTTTTTGAGGAAAAAACCGGATCAACACTAAATCCCTTTTGTTTAAGAAGTTCAATTACACCTGCTTCTCCTGGTAAGTGAGCAACACCCATTGTAAAAAACATGGTTCTAATACGAGCAAGACTATCTAGCCTGCGAGCCATTTTTATATTACGCTTATGTAAATAAATATCTTTAAATGATTCTGAATAGGTATTATATAGGTCTTGAATAGCTTGTAAATCTTCTGCTATATATATTTTAATGAGTTGATTAAGGAACTCTTCTTCGTTACTACTAGATTGCTGTAAAATATATTCAGGGTCTAAATTTGTTTCATCGTCTACAATACCTAATTGATCTTCTAGGTCTTCAATTCCACCAGTCCATTTACCTTGTTTCTTTGCTATATTGTTTAAATAAGCATCCATAAAACTACTCATTTCACCTTTAGTCAAAGATTTTTTGTATGTTTTTCTCATTTCGTTCTTAACATCGGCCACAGTAATTTCATTTGCATCAATATTTAATTTTTTAGTAAGTTTTTTACTTATTTTCTCAAAAATTTTTTTATCTAATACGTCTTTTAGTAATTTACTTTTATTCGATTTCAGTAAATTATTCGTTATGTAATTTGCAAGGGAATCAAAATTTAATTCGGCAGCAAAACCCTCTGTTACTTCTAATGCTTTATACATTGAATCTCCAAAAAAGAAAGCTCTCTTTTCTGTAATATGCATGGTTCCATATAGGTACGAAGGTTTTTGTAAGCCATTACCAGTAATACGCCAAAGAAAAGTTGATGGAATTTTGGTTGAAGTTTGAGCAATTAATGACCCGGTAATTAACAATAAGCAAATTGAAATTAATAGAAAGATTCTTTTGAAATGCAGCATATAATTGGTTGAAAAATAAAGATACCCGTTTCTGTAATTTCTTTTATCACCCAATAAAATTTATTTAAAAATATCCTAAAGTAGTTATATGAAGCTTGTTATTGAATAAAAATTTAACGCTTTTGTGGGTTCTGTATTTCTTGAAAAACTTCAATTAATTTCTCTACTGCTTTATGTCCTTCGTTTCCTAAATTAATAGAGTAATTATTTACATATAAATCTATATGTTGCTTCATAACTGCCTCACTCATTTCTTGTGCATGTTCTTTTACATAAGAAGTAATGAATGGATAATTTTTAAAAGCAAATTCAACGCTTTCCTTAATTAAACTATCTATTATAATTATTACATGCTGTTCTAAATTTTTATTGGCAACAATACCCCCTAATGGTATAGGCACTTGCAATTGTTGTTCCCAATATTCACCTAAATCAATCAACTTATGTAAGCCTTTTTGTGCATACGTAAATCTATTTTCATGAATAATAACTCCAGCATCAACTACACCATCTAAAACAGCTTGTTCAATCTCATGAAATACCATAAACTTTTTATTGGTACAATTGGGATATGCCAATGAAAACAATAAGTGTGCTGTAGTATTTTTTCCAGGAATGGCAATTGTTGCATTGGCTAAATCATGTGCACTTAGCGGTTTTTTACTAATTAATAATGGACCAACTCCCTTACCCAATGCTCCTCCACTATTTAATAAATGATACTTATTTAACAACAATGGATAAACGCCATAACTGATTTTAGTTATATTCAGCCTTTCTTCTAATGCCCATTGATTAAGGGTTTGAACATCTTCTAACACTACATCAAAAGTATATCCTTGGGTATCAATTTTATGATTGACCAATGCATCGAAAATAAATGTATCGTTTGGACAAGGAGAAAAACCAAGTGATAAATGCATAATTCTATAGTTTATAAATAGAACATTTCTATTTAGTAAAGTGTTTTAAGTATTTTAAAACCACCCTATTCAATTGTTGAATACTTTTTTGCAATTGCCATTGAGATTTATCTCTTTCACCAACATAATTACTTATTGATCTTATTTGTACAAACGGAACCTTGGCATCTAAACAAACATAATGCAATGCTGCTCCTTCCATGCTTTCAATGGTAGGTTGATATTTTTTTTTCAGTTGTTCTATTCTGAAAGCATTGGTAGTAATTTCATTTACTGTAATGGCTGTTACAACGGGTAAATCCAATAAATTCAATTGTGTAATATTCTTATTAGTGAGTAACTTTTTTTTAAATGGAAATTGATTGACTTGTTGAAATTTTAAATTGAATAAATCCTTCCATTGGCCATTTTCTTCAACCCCTAAATCGCCAATAATTTCATGTTCAACTAAAACAACTTTTCCTAGTTGAATAGTTGCATCAAAGCTTCCTGCAATACCAGCTTGAATAACTAAATCGGGCTTCTCATTAGCAATTAACTTCATTAGTTGAACAGTTGTAGGCAACATGCCTACACCTGCGGAGTGAAATTGAATGTCGAATCCTTTCTTAGCAAAACTTTTATTGCTGCTACAATAATTGTAAGCAGGTAAAACTTCTTGAGGTGTTGCAGATAGAACAATAATTTTCATGCTTTGCAAAGTTCAATGTTTTTGATGGAAGAGTGTAAACCTAATTTTCCGAAATAAGAAATTATCCAAATAAATAGTTGGTATTTAATTTAAATATTAACGAACAAAATACTATCTTCAATGCATAATTATTTATAAATATGTTACAAAAAATAGCATCGCATTATAATAATTTTATGCACTTAATCTATCCACAGTATTGTGAAGGCTGTGGCAATGATGCTATTGAAAAAAATCATTTACTATGTGCTTATTGTTTGGCTGAATTACCTGAAACTGGCTTTACCTTAATGCCTGAAAATACTATTGAAAAAATGTTTTACGGTCGTTTGCCAATTGCCAATGCTACAGCAGCATTTTACTTTACCAAAGATTCATTAATACAACATTTATTACATCAATTAAAATATAAAAACAATCAAGAAGTAGGCATATACTTAGGTAAGTTATTGGGTACTCAAATACAACAGTCTAATCGGTACAATGAAGTAGATGTAATCGTTCCATTACCACTCAATCCTAAACGCCAGTTTAAAAGAGGCTATAATCAAGCAGCACTTATTGCCGAAGGAATTGCATTGGTTTTAAATAAACCCATTGTACAAGATGCAGTTATAAGAAATGTATTTACCCAAACTCAAACCATTAACAATAGAGTACATCGTTTGGCCAATATAGATGGTGCATTTGCAATAAACAGTACCCATGCTATAACCAATAAACATGTTTTACTAGTAGATGATATTATTACCACAGGTGCAACATTAGAGGCTTGTGGTGCAATAATACTTGAACAAAATTGTAAGGCATTAAGCATTGCTGCTGTTGCATATACTGCTTAAAAAAATTTAACCTTTATGGTATGTAAAATTGGTTTTACATTTGAAGCAATATGATTAAAAGGCTTATTATATTTTCTTTCTTCAGTTGCATTTTTTTTTCAATGATTGGTTGTAAAAAAGATGGTTTTATTACCAGCAGCGATGCTTTATTAAGAACATCGGTTGATACACTTCATTTTGATACTGTTTTTACTACAGTGGGTTCAATTACGCAATCTTTTAAAATATTTAATCCCAACGATAGAAAGTTAAAACTCAGTTCTATTCAACTAATGGGCGGTAACACTTCTTTTTTTAAAATAAATGTTGATGGTATTGCTGGTACTAGTTTTACTAACATAGAAATTAATGCCAATGATAGTGTGTATGTTTTTGCAATGGTTACTATAAATCCCAATGCCAGCAATTTACCTTTTGTGGTGCAAGACAGTATTAAAATAGATTACAATGGAAATACACGTTTTGTGCAGTTAGATGCTTTTGGACAAAATGCCAACTTTTTAAGAGATAAACGTGTTTCTACCGATAGTACTTGGAACAATAATTTACCTTTTGTAATTCTAGGAAGTTTAATAGTAGATGCTGGAAAAACATTGAATATTCAAAAAGGAACAAAAGTATATTTTCATGCCGATGCACCTATGGTTGTTAGAGGCACTTTAAGAGCAGTTGGTGAAAAATTTGATAGCACGAGAATTCAATTTGCAGGCGATAGATTAGATAATTTTTATAGAGACTTTCCAGGAAGTTGGCCAGGTATTTATTTTACCGAAACAAGTACCAATAACTTTTTACAATACTGCATTATTAAAAATGCCTATCAAGGTACAATTGTACAAAATCCTGCTACCAACAGTAATCCAAAACTTACAATGCAAGAATGTATACTGGATAATATTTATGATGTTGCCGTTGGTGGAAGCAATACTAGCATGAATATCAGCAACTGTTTAATTAGCAATTGTGGATACAATATTTTCTTTACAGCAGGGGGTAATTACAATATTAATCATTGTACAGTAGCAAGTTATGGCAATAATTATTTGCAACATAAAAACGCTGTACTTACCATTAGTAATATTGTAAATGCAACTACTACCAATATTGTTAATGCAACCATTAGTAACAGTATTTTTTATGGCGAAGGTGGTTTAGTAGACAATGAAATTGTGTTGAACAAACAAGGCAACACAGCTTTTAATGTAAACTTTAATAATGTGTTGTATAAAATGAAAAGCAACGATCCTGCTAGTGCAAGTTTTACAGGTAATAAATTAAAAAATGTTGCTCCTAATTTTGATAGCATTAATACAGGGTTAAGATATTTTAATTTTAGACTTCGTCCAACAGCCGAAGCCATTAACAAAGGAAACAACACAGGCTTGTTGATTGATTTGGATGGAAAAAACCGAGTGGTTGCCCTACCCGATTTAGGCTGTTTTGAAAATCAGTAAGCTCAACTTTTTTATACTTTAATTGTATTAAACAAAACAAATCTTCATGAAACAGTTATTTATTTTAACCTTATTTGCCATGGTTAGTTCATTTACAGCAGTTGCCCCAGTTACAATTCATAATTTTAAAGTAAAAAGTATAGATGGTGGCACCATTGATTTTGCTAAGTACAAGGGCAAAAAAATACTAATTGTAAATACGGCATCGGCTTGTGGTTATACCAAACAATATGATGCATTACAAAAAGTGTATGAACAATACAAAAACAAGTTGGTAATCATTGGTTTTCCATGTAACCAGTTTGGTGGACAAGAAAGTGGATCTGCAACTGAAATTCAAGAATTTTGTAAGAAAAATTATGGCGTAACATTTCCTTTAGCCGAAAAAGTAGAAGTAAAAGGCGAAAACGCAGCTGCCATTTATAAATGGTTGTGCAATAAAAACGAAAATGGAGTTTTAGATGCAACCATAACTTGGAACTTTAATAAGTTTTTAATTGATGAAAATGGTAAATTATTGGCTTACTTTCCAAGTAAAGTAACACCCGATAGTGAAGAAATTTTGAAATACTTGAAATAGATATTTCTTTCCAAAAAACATTGAAGGGCATAAACTTATTGTTTATGCCCTTTCTTTTTTAATATATTTACCCAGTAAAATTTTAGGGTATGCAAAAAAATAAATTGCTTTTTTTATTCATGGCGTTTTTAGTAATGGTATCGTTTACTGTTTCAAAGCCAAAAACCATACATAGCTTTAAAGTACCTTCTATTGAAGGAGATGTAATTGACTTCTCTAAGTTTAAAGGGAAAAAAATTATGGTGGTTAATACTGCATCTAAGTGTGAGTACACTTATCAGTTTACCAACTTACAAAACGTGTATAGTGCTTATAAAGATAAGTTGGTAATTGTAGCTTTTCCATCGGATCAGTTTCATGAAGAATCGGCTAGTGGAGACGATATTAATAAGTTTTGTAAAGTACGTTATGGTGTTACTTTTCCAGTGGCAGAAAAAACACCTATTTTAGGCGATAGTGCATCGCCTGTTTACAAATGGTTATGCAATAAAAGTGAAAATGGTGTAATGGATGTAAAAATAAAATGGAGCTTTAATAAGTTTTTGTTAGATGAAAAAGGTAAACTAATAGCTCATTTTCAAAGCAACGTAAAACCCGATAGTGAAGAAATTTTAAAGCATTTAAAATAAAATGTTTATCAATAAAAAATGGCTCCTTTAAAAAAGAGCCATTTTTTAATTATCTTAATAATCCTGCAGCCCAATCTACAGCATATACGGCTTTAAAATATTTCACCCTTAATTCAACTTGTTTTTGTAGTGTTTCAATGAGTTTATTTTCTCGTGTATTTACTACAAACAAACTACTTTCTCCATTATTAAATTTCAATACTTCGGTTTTTAATAATGTATTGTAATTGTTGTAGGCACTTTGTATAGTAACCAATTGTTGTTGCAATAAATTGGCTTCGGTAAAATAATTACGTACTTTATTTTCAACCTCCCAACGCTTGGCATTTAGCTGAAGATTGGTTTCAGTAATTTTTATTTTTGCTTGTTTATATTGGCCACGACCCTCTCGTAAAAATAAAGGCAACTTAAAATCTACTCCCCATTTATAGTTGTTTTCTAACAATACTCCATTAAAGCCCTTTAATGCATAATAATCTTTATTTAATACATTGGCTTTTACATTAAAAACGGGTAGAAGGTTTTGAAATTTCAATTTACGTTCTACCTCTAATGCATCTAATTTATAATTATACGATCGTATAGTAGGGTTTTCGGTTGAAGCTCGTTGAACAATATCATTCAATGAAGCACTGTATTTGTTAATAGCAAATGCAACTGTATCGGGTACAAATTGTGGTGGTAAAATAAAAGCACTATCATCTCGTAGCCATAAATAATTACTTAAATCGTATATGGCCATATTTAATTTAACAGCAGCATCGGCTTGTAGAATTTCAAAATTTTGTACTTGTGTATAAGCTTCTACACTATCGGCCCAAGCTCTATCTCCATTTTGATAAGCAATTTTTACTAAGCGTAATCGATCGTTTGAGATAGATAAAAACTTGTTATAAACACTGTATAGTTGATAAGCTCCTGCCCATTGCCAATAACTCATGTATGCATCAAACAACAAATCGTTGAGTATTCTTAATCGTTCTTGCTCACTTTGGCTTCTAAAAATTTTAGCTTGTTGTAACGCTGCTCTTCTTTTGTCGATTAATAAACCTTTGACTAATGCTACTTCTAAGCCAGCATAACTAGATCTGCCACTTGTGAGCTCAGACGATAAGTTATTACCTCCATTACTTTCAACACCAGTTTTAAAATCTACACCAATTGGAGTGGGTACTTTTATTTCGGGATTGGTATGAAAATAATAATTTTTGCCATCAAAAGTTTTTCTATCAGCATCTACAGCAAGTGCTGGATCAAAACCACCTTTTGCAGCTAACAATTCGGCTTCGGCCATTTTTATTTGTAAGTTGGCTTGCTTTGCAACTGGGTGATTTTGCTTAATAATTTGAATAAATTCTTCTACAGTAAATAGTTTTTTATCTTGACTATACAGTAAGCCAAAACCATTTAAAAAGAATATTGCTATGGTAATATATAATTTCATTTTAGTGAATTCTCCTCTTGTTGGAAATAGTTATTTTTTAGCTGAAGCTTTATCTTTTTCAAAGCTTGCTCTATAATATTCCGGCGGAAAGCCATTAATGTTTCGCCATAATTCGTAGTAAATAGGTACATCTTTTAACAATGCAATGCCATTGGCACCACCACCCATTCTTAATAATCTTGGCCAAGGTTTGTCTTTTGGATCTTCGGCTACCAATACTCTAAATTTTCCATTTACACTAACACTAGTTTCTACAGCAGTAACTAATCCACCAAAAGTTCCATAACTAGTATTAGGCCAACCACTAAATACAATTGCTGGAAAACCATCAAAAATGAAACGTACTTTTTGTCCTTTATCTATCAATGGTAAATCCATTGGCTCAACAAACATTTCTATGGCGTATTGAATATTATTAGGCACAATTTCAACAATCATATCGCCTTCTTTCACAAACTCGCCAATACCAGCTTTTTTGGCTTTGGTAATTTGACCGCCCTGGGGTGCAGTTATATAATACAATTTATTTCTTATGTCATAACTAGAATAAATATTTTGGAGTTTGGCAATTTCAGCAGCACCAGTTGCTGCATTAGAAATTGAAGAAAACTTATCACCCTCGGCTTTAGAAATTTTATCGATATACTCTTGTACGGTGCTGTTTTTTTCTATGCGTAAATTGGTTAGCTCTTGTTTGCCTTGTAAGTATTTATTTTCAGCACTAATCTTTTTTGCTGTTGCATTTTGGTAACTTACTTTTCTTCTTTCAAAATCTACTAGGCTAATTGCACCACTATCTAACATTAATTTAGCTGCATCAATTTGTCGTTTAGCAACATTTAACTCGTTGGTTACAGCAATAACATCGGTACTATCGCTAGTAACTTTTAATTGTTGTTGTTGTATTTTATTGTCTAAAGATTGAAGCTTTAGTTTTTGTCCTTCAAATAAAGCAGTCATTTGTACTTCGGCTGTACCAGCTTTACTTTCATAGCCTTTTACCGCAGCTGCTTTACCTGCTATTTGCTGTTGTGTACGTTCTAATAACTGAGGGTCAAAATAATCTACTTTAACCTCACCCAATTGTAAAATAGTGTCTCCTGCTTTTACTACATCTCCTTCGTTAACATACCATTTTACTACTCGTCCTGCAAGTATGGTATTCATTTCTTGTGGTCTATCTACTTGACGTAAAGTGGTTACCAAGCCTTTGGCTCTAATGTTTTGAGTCCATGGTAAAAAAAGTACTACCAATAACACACACAATAAACCAAATGCCCATTTTTTTACACTATTTTTTTTGTGTACCCGATAAATATTTTTGAAAGATTGAAGTCCGATATTTTTTTGCAATTGTTCTTCAATACTTGCATCTATGTAAGATTGATTATTCATGATTATGCAATATTTTTTTAAGATTAAAACAAATGAATTAAATGAGTACACCATCATGTAAACGAATCAACACATCGCAATCATTAATCATTTCTTCTTTTTCAGAGGTGATAATGATGGTAGATGATTTGTCTTTGCGTAAATAATTCATTACACCGTTTCTTTGATTTTCATCTAAATGATCAAATGGTTCTTCTAACAAAAGCAATCTATGTTTACCAAGCAATGCTCTAAGCAACAAAATATCTTGTCTAATTTTTCTAGACAGTTTTTTACCCAATGGATCTAATATGGTATCGTATCCTTCTTTATTTTGTTGTACATATTCACTTAAACCAATTTCATCGGCCAATAGCGTTACCTCACTTAAAAGCACATTTGGATTACCTAAGGTTATATTCTCTAATAATGTGCCATGAAAAATATCTTGTTGACTTAATAGAATACCAGTTTGAGAACGTAAGCTTGTAAGGTTATAATTGGTAATAGGTACATTGTCTACCAAAATTACTCCTTCAAAGTTTTTGAATGCACCTGTAAGTAATCTTAATACAGAAGATTTTCCAGAGCCCGATGTACCTGCAATACAAACAAACTGCCCCGGTAATGCGGCAAATGAAATGTTGTTAATTACAGAATTTCCATCGCCATAACCAAAAGTTACATTGTTGAAGTTAATAGCCATACCATGATTAGGTTCTCCAAGAATCGCTGTTCCACTAACTTCAATTTCACTATCTAGTACTTTACTTACTTTTTGAATAGAAGTTAAAGCATCGTACACTTTATCTAAGGAAAGAATAAGTTTTTCAACCGAATTTATAATAGCAATAATTACAATATCCGCAGCAACAAATTGGCCTACATTTATTTGTTGATTTACCAATAGTACCGAACCCATAATTAACATGGCTGCGGTAATTAAAATTTTAAATACAATAAAACTCCAGTATTGAGTTAATAAAATTTTAAAATGATTGGTTCTAGATTCTAGATAATGTGTTACCAATTCATCGGTTTTTTGTATGTGTAAAGCGGTGCCTTTACTATACTTAAACGACTTAATAACTCTTGCCATTTCTTCTATCCATGCAGCAATACCATATTTATAATCGCTAGCTTTTAATGCAGTTGCCAACCCTTGAGGAGAAGTAAAACGAATAATAATTAATACAATTACAATTAACAAAGCACCAAAAGCAATAAACACCGGATGATAAAAAGACAGTAAAATAAGTCCGAATAAAACCTGAATCACTGCTGCTGGAATATCGAGCATTATTTTTTCGATTCCCTTTGTTAAAGCTGGGGTATCGAAAAAGCGATTTACTAATTCGGGCAAATAATACTTGTCTAATTTTTCAATATTTAATTTAGGTAGCCTGCTAGCAAATTCAAGAGAATAACGAGTAAATATTTTTTGCTCAACACGTTCAATTACTTGTCTTTGTCTTACTTGTATTAAGCCTCCTAAAAATACTGCTACTACAACAATTACAATCAGTACTACTACCGAAGCACTTATTTCGTTGGTTTGTACAAAGGTTACAATGGTTTGTATACCTAGAGGTAAACTCAACGATATAAAGCCCGATAAAATAGCAAATACATAAATTGCTGAAATGTCTTTTTTATCTAAACGCAATAAACTAAACAACCTTCCTAAAGCTTGTACTAAAGATGTTGTTGCAGCCTTTTCATTTTCCATAGTTAAATTTCCATTTTTTTGTAAAGTTGTTTGTTTGTTCATAGTTCTACATAGGATCAATGTAGCAAATAATCGTTTTTATAAATCATCAAATTCGTATAAAGCATCGATATGTGTATTGGCATGCATTTCAAAAACTGGTTTAATAATTCCATCATGCAAGTCGTACACCCATCCATGTAAGTGTGGCCTTTGTTCTTCTTTCCAGGCTTTTTGTACAATAGATGTTTTTGCCAAATTCATTACTTGTTCTTGTACATTAAATTCAATCAGCTTATTTGTTTTTTCATTTTCATTGGTCAATACATCAATTTCTGCTTGATGAATTCTATATACATCTTTAATATTTCTTAACCACTTATTAATAATACCAAAGTTATGATTGGTCATTGCTGCCTTTACTCCACCACAACCATAATGACCACACACAATAATATGTTTTACTTTTAAATGGTGTACCGCATATTCTAATACAGATAATAAATTTAAATCGGTATGTACTACCATATTGGCAATATTACGGTGTACAAAAATTTCGCCGGGTTGTGTACCTGTAATTTCATTGGCTGGAACTCTACTATCGCTACAGCCAATCCATAAAAATTCGGGTGATTGAATATGTTCTAAACGAGAAAAATATTCTGGATCATCAACCAATTTTTCACCTGCCCAAGCTCTATTTTCTAGCAGTAATCGTTCGTACGCTTTCATTGGAATCATTTTATTAGTTTGTTTTCAATAGTTATGCTCACTGAAAAGATTAATTAAACATACAAGTTAATACATTGGTTCGTCTATCAATGTATGCATTTGCTTAAATTTACTTTTTTTAATTTCTACTTTAATGTTTTTTAAATGAGCATGACAAAGAAAATCGTTAATGGCTTCTATGATATCTTTATCAATAAAATCTGATCTTGTTGCATCAATAATTAGAAAAGAATTTTCAGGTATTTCTTCCAACTTAGCAATAATGATGGGTTTGTTTAAAAACGATACATCTTTTCTAAGTCTTATTAAATAATTGTTGTTATCGTGCACCACAAATACACTGCTTTTAAAATTGCTACGCAACATAAAGAACAAGCCTACTAAAATTCCCACTACAATACCCATTAATAAATCGGTAGCTAAAATAGCTACGATAGTTATTACAAAAGGCATAAACTGATCCCAACCTCGTTTATAATAATCTTTAAATAAACTTACTTTAGCCAATTTGTATCCTGTAAAAATTAATATAGCAGCTAATGCACTTAATGGAATTTTATTAAGTATAGTTGGAAAGAATACTACCGATGATAACAACAAAACACCATGAAAAATAGTACTCATTTTAGTTTGTGCACCTGCAGTAACATTTGCCGAGCTTCTTACCACTACCGATGTAAGTGGCAAGCCCCCCAATAATCCTGATACCATATTACCAACTCCTTGTGCTTTTAACTCTTGGTTAGAAGGTGAAATTCTTTTTAATGGATCTAATTTATCTACAGCTTCTATACCTAATAAAGTTTCTAAACTAGCTACCAATGCCAACGTAAATGCTGTAGTGTATACTTTATAATTACCCAACTGACTAAAATCAGGAAATACAAAAGCCCCAACCAATGCTTCTTTTGTTGCAGGAAGACTTACTAAATGTTTAGATTCTAATACAAAACTTGGATAATATAATTTATACATTTCGTTAATGATTGTTCCTACTAAAACAACAATTAATGCACTTGGAATAAGCTGTAAACTTTTTTTAGATTTAAAGAATTGCGTTTCCCAAATTATCATAATGGCAACACCCACAAAACCAATAATTACAGCCGATGGGGTGAAATACTTTAAAGCATAATACACCGATGTAAATGTATTGCGTTTATTGCCTTGCAAAAAGCTTTCATCACCTTCGGGTATTGAATCTTCGCCCAATAAATGTGGTATTTGCTTAAGTATTAGAATTAATCCAATAGCTGCAAGCATGCCTTTAATTACCGAGTTGGGTATATAATCGCCAATAACGCCCAACTTTGCAAAACCCATTATTATTTGTAAAACACCACTTAATACTACTGCCAATAAAAATACTTGATAGGCATTTTGCGTACCACCTAAAGTAACAATTGCTGCACCTACAATAGCTGTTAACCCTGCTGCAGGTCCACTTACACTTAATTGAGAGCCACTTACTAAACCAATTACAATACCACCTACAACGCCTGCAATAATGCCACCTAATAATGGCACAATGCTTTGACCCGCAGGATTACTTGCTTGAGCAACACCCAAACATAGGGGTAATGCTACTAAGAAAACAACTATAGACGCAGGTATATCTGCACCTAAGTTTTGAAAATATTTTTTCATGTTAAGGTTGAAACTAGAATGTTATAGAAAAGGAAAAGCGGGAAACAGGAAACGGGAAACGAAATAGAAAAACTATTAACAATTAGGCGGAGGAACTAGAATTTCGAATGCGTGATTTACAGGAATATTTACGCTAACAGCAGGTTTTAAAGCAATGATATTTACTACAAACTGATGAGCAATAGTTGAAGTCCAATCTATAAAATCACTTTTACCTAACTGCTTTTTTGCATAATCTATTGTAGATGTATCTAGAGAGTGAGGAATTTCTTCGGTAAATTGATTATTCATTAACGCAGCTCCCATTTGCTGAACTGGCAAAATTTGTACAGCAAGTACTAGTATGAGAAATATGTTAATTAGCTTTTTAATCATTTTCGCAAATGTATTGTACAATAGTTAAACGTACAATCTTAATTCATTTTTAACAAAACCGTAAAATAGTACTACTGAATACCTTCTGAAATATAATTGGTGGTTTGTAATAAAGCCAAAATGGCTCCGTACAGCTTATTATTTTCTTCTTTTTTATGTTTGATGGTTTGTTGTAAATCGAGTAAATACATAATTACTTCGGTTCTATTTATTTCACAATCGTTTAAATGATTGGGTTTTCTTATTTCAAAATCATCTCTCAATAAATCCATTACCGGAACATCTAATGTTACAGAAATTGCTTTTAAATGGTTTACGGTTACCTGTGTAATGTTGTTTTCTATTTTACTATAGGCATTTTGAGAAATACCCATTTTTTTGGCTACATATTCTTGTGAGTAATTTCTAAGCTCTCTATATTGTTTAATTACGTGTCCTGGCATTGTGAAGTTGTTTAATTTATGTTACAATTAAAAATATTATAAGTTATAATTACATATTGTTTGTTTTAGCGGCTGCTTTTTCAAGCTTTTCATTCACAGCAATTCCTATGCCTATATTGGGCATTGGCTCTACTAAAATAATATCTAACTGAAGATCATCCATAATATGTAATGCTGCATACATATTTTTTGCAGCCTCTTTAGGCTGTGCCTTTTTACTTAATACAATGGTATGTTTTACTTTTAAAAATGAATAATCGTTAGAAAAACTAACAATACCAATTTTCTTCTTTTTAAATTGTTGAACCGCATCAACTATTGATTGGGTTACCAGTAATGGCGTATTGGGACTGTAATGATGTTTAATCATTCCAGGGCTTATTGGTGCAATATTGTTCACTTCGTTTTTTAGTAAACATTTACCAGTTACTGCTTCTATTGCTTCTTTACTGATGGCTCCTAAACGATAAATTACAGGAACATTTTTTTCAAACCCTACTACTGTACTTTCAATTCCACTTTTACAAAAACCTCCATCTAAAATGTAAGGAATGGTTTGATTCAACTGCTTGAATACATGCTGAGGCTGTGTAGGGCTGATATAACCAAATAAATTGGCACTTGGTGCTGCTAAAGGAAACGATAATTGCTGCAATAACTTTAATGTAAGTGTATGATTGGGTATACGTACTGCAACATGTGGTAAACCAGCTGTTACTATATTGGGCACAATAGCTTTTTTGGGTAACAATAAAGTTAACGGACCAGGACTAAATGCTTCAAATAATTTATATGCGTTGCTAGGAATATTTTTTACAATAGTTGGTAAATAATCAATACTAGCAATATGTACTATTAATGGATTGTATAAAGGTCTTTTTTTTACTGTATAAATCTGTTGTATTGCAGTTTCGCTAAAAGCATTGCCAGCTAAGCCATACACCGTTTCGGTTGGTATGGCTACCAATTGTTGCTGATTTAAAAAATAAGCTGCTTGCTTAATTGATTTACCAATCACTGTTTCCATGAAATGCTCTAGTAATTAATATTTCAAAGATAACAGCATTATAAAGATGAATGGGTAGAATGTATATTTGAGATGCTATAACTAAAAAGAGAGACCTTTCAACGTCTCTCTTTTTGTAATGATTTAGCTATAAATTCTATCAATAGCATCTTTATATTTTTCTAAAATAATTTTTCGTTTTAAACTCATTTTTGGCGTCATTTCACCACTATCAATACTCCATTCTTGGGGTAGTAATTCAAATTTTTTCACTTGTTCTACCTGATTAAAAAACTTATTGAAACTTTCTACCAACTCTCTATACAGTTCTAATACTTTAGGATGATGAATTACATCTTCATTGGTGGTGTAATTAATTCCTTTTTCTCTACACCATTCTTTTAATGTAAGAAACGATGGAACAATAAGAGCACCAACAAACTTTTTATCAGCCCCAACTACTACTACTTGTTCTACAAACGGACTTTCTTTTAATCTATTTTCAATAGGTTGTGGTGCAACATATTTTCCTCCACTTGTTTTAAAGAGTTCTTTTTTTCTATCAGTAATTTTCAAATATTTATTATCTACCCAAATACCAATATCGCCTGTATGTAACCATCCATCAATTAAAACTTCAGCAGTTAAATCGGGGCGTTTATAATAGCCTTGCATAACGGTTGGTCCTTTTACCAAAATTTCACCATCCTCAGCAATTTTCACTTCAATGCCTTCAATTTTGGGTCCTACTGTTCCGTATTTACTTCCTCCTGCTTCTTTTCTATTTACAGTAATTACAGGGCTATTTTCTGTTGGTCCATATCCTTCATAAATAGGTATTCCGGCAGCATTAAAAATTCTCATTAATTTTTCTTGGCAGGCAGCACCGCCTGTAACAATGTAATTAATATGTCCGCCAAGTGCTTCTCTCCATTTACTAAACACTAATTTTCTAGCAATTGCTAGTTTTGCATTATAAATAATACCTCCATCAACCAAGTTGTCATATTGTTCGGCAAGTTCTACACTCCAATAAAATAATTTTCTTTTTATACCAGTAAGTTCATTGCCTTTGGCCATAATTTTTTCGTACACTTTTTCTAGTAAACGAGGTACAGTTGTAAAACCATCGGGCTGTACTTCTTTTAAATTATCGCCAATGGTTTCAAGGCTTTCGGCATAATAAATACTAATGCCACTAAACATATAAATGTAGCTTACCGCTTTTTCAAAAATATGATTGAGTGGTAAAAAGCTCAGTACTTTGGTTTGTGGAGCATCTTCAAAAGGAAAACTCATTTTAGATAAGAAAACACAACTCACTAAATTTTCGTGGCTTAACATTACACCCTTTGGTGTACCAGTTGTACCAGATGTGTAAATAATAGTGGCAGTATGGCTAATTGGAATTTCTTTTTTAAGTTCTTCCACTTTTTGTAAATGCTCTGCATCGGCCAATGCCAACACTTGTGAATAGTGATCTACACCTTCAATTTCGTTGAACGAATAAATGTTTTGTATAGATGGAACTGTAGCTGCAACGTTTTTAGTTTTTTCATACAGTTCTTTATCGCTTACAAATACATATTTTACAGCAGCATCGTTTAATATAAATTGTAGTTCTAAAGGATTGGTGGTTGGATAAATAGGTACTAAAATTGCACCAATTTGTTGTACGGCAAAATCGGTAAATAACCATTCGGGTCTGTTATTACTTATAATGGCTATTTTGTCGCTGCTCTCGGCAGTACAATCATTGCACTTTACACCTAATTTTAATAATCCTGCTGAAAATTTGTTTACAGTTTCAATTACTTCGGCAGTACTATGATGTTTCCAAATGCCATTTATTTTGGCATTGAGCATATCGCTTTTTGGAAATTTATTTTGTTGATACGAGAGTGCATCAAACAATCTGTAGTTAGGGTATTGCATATGGCTTCGTTATTTGTACAGCAATGCTGTAAATGATTGGTTTGCTAAAATAATACTTTGATAGCTAAGTTAAAAAGTGAAAAGTGAAAAACTAATGCTTTCTATTGTTCGTTTTTTAATTTTTTATACTCTTTCTCTGTTAAAGTTTCTTTATCGCCATTATAAGCTTTAAAATATTGAAATGCTAAACCAATTCCCCAGCCCAACATTACCCAAATTGGCCATGGATAACCACTATAACCTTCATTTTTACCAATAGTAAACCACCATATACCCCATAAAAAAGTAACAATTACAAGATAGCTAAAAAAGCTTCTTTTAAAATCGGCTCTTTGTTGAGCAATTTTCCAAAGACGTTGATCTTTTTGTTCTTCAGTCATAACAAAGTGTTTTAGAAGTAACAAAATAAGTATTTCTACTTACAAAAAAAATTTAGGCTACAACTGTGATGTTTAAACATGCACCTTAATGTATATGTATTCAATTTAAATTACTGCTTAAAGGGATTTTGTTTTTGTAATTGTACAAATTGTACTGCTGTTGTGCTTATGCGTTTTTTATTAAAACAAAGTTGACTTTTACCTTTTGCCGATAAACCATTGATGCCTGCTAAACCTTGTATTACCCATTTATAGTTTTGTTTATTGCGTTTATGCCAATTGTTTGGTTCAATTTTTTTATTGTGAAAAATATAATACTCAGGCAATTTTATAAAGTGATAACTATGTGCATAGGCTGTAATATTTGTTGCCCAACTAACCAAAGTTTGTAATTGATGATGCGTTGATGGATCAATTACTAAATGTTCAACAACTCCATCTGTATTTAGCACTTGCAACATTACTGCTACATGATAGTTCCAGTTTTGCTTTAATCCACCAATATGATTTTTTAAAAATGCTCCGCTAAAAACCCAAGCTTTATAATGAGGAATATTCCAATGGGTGAATAGGATGGATAATGCATCGGCTCTTGCTTCACAATTGTTATGTATATCGTACCAATTGAATAAAGTACAGTTTTTACTAAAGTTAAATATTTGACTGGCTAATTGTGCTGTAACGATTTTATGCGTTTCAAGAGCATCTGATAATTGGTAATCGAACAATGTTGGTTGAAGTATGAATGCCATTGAGTTGAAGATACAACTATTGAATGAGTTGTTGAAAACTTACCAATTTACCTTCTTCGTTCATGCCTTGAATATCTACTCTTAGCTTCTTACTAATATCATTATTAAAGAAGGTAATTTGAATAGTTCTATTCTTCTTATCGCTCAATACAAATGGATTCCAATACAATGTTGTACGAATGTCTTTATCGTATTTCAAATCTGGATTTGTTTCATAATTTGGTGCATAAAACTCTTTAATGTAAGTATAGCCTGCTAATTTTTTATTATCTAATCCTTTGCCTGAAACACTTCTTGTGTCAGCCCCTCGTCTTGTATAAACAGCAATTGCACCACCTGCCCCACCTCCAGAAGCTCCAATAAAAGGCGGACGAATAACTTTTACATAAGCAATATCGGCCACCTGAATATCTCTTAAAACCGATGCATCTACGGGCGTTTCATTTAAAAATAAACTAGTAGGGCTACCTCGCCAAGTTGCAGTTGTTTGTGCACCTGTGTTATTAATTAAAAGCCCTGCAACCCTTCCTGCCAAATAAGTAAAAATGTCCATAGAGCTTTGGGCAGTTAAATCATTTACAAAATCGAACTGATACCCATCGCCACCTCTAAACATTCCACTTGCATATTTATTTTCAAGTTCATCTACCGCTTTACGTTGTTTGGCTTTAACTGTAACCCCTTCTAAGGTGGTTGTTTGCAATAGTTTATCTAAATCTTGTTGATTTTGCCACAATTGCTTTTTACGAAACCATCCACTTGTATCAATAGCTGTTGCATTTTTAAAATAAGTATCAATTGCAATTTGATTATTGGGAAGCAACAATAAATTATTAAAATTTACTGCTATAGAATTTACCAAATCTTTCTTTTTATTGAACTGATAATATACCGTTACTGTATCAAAAAAAGGATTGTTTTTGGCTACAAAGCTTCCATCGTTTTTTAAAGGAACCGATAAAATATTTGTAGATGAATCTTTAGATTTAATAATTAAATTAATATCACCAACATCTTGTATTTGCGATGTTTTAGCTCCAAACAATTTTCCTGCAATAGATAAAAAACTAGAGTCTTTTGGGTATTTTATTTCAGGCAATTTATTAGCAGCAACATCATCCCATTTAATTCTTCTCCAACCATTGGTTAACATTACTAAATCTAGGTTGTTATTGGTGCTATCTAAATCATTGATAAAATATGCCGATGGATGATGAACATATCCTTTTAAATCGCTAGTTAAAAATAAGGTTGAAATAATATTGTCTTTACTAGCTGTATTACTTTCAGCATCTGTAATTGCTACAGAAAGATTGGCACTAATTTCATCGGGAATATTTATTTCTAATGCATTTTTTGCTTTTGCTGTAAGATTGGGTTTAAACACTCTTGCATCGGCTAAAAGTTCATGATCTTGGTTTTTAATAAAGCAAATCCTTTCGGCAAATGGCATCCAATTCATATCAAAAATAGTTACTTGCAATACACCTGCAGGTAAATTGGTTATTGGAATTTCGCCTGTAAAGCTTACATTATTTGTTAGCCTTACATTGCTTCTATACACTAAGTTTTTGTGCATAGTTGCTACAATACGTACAAGTTTAAAATTATCTTTTGAGGTTGTTGGCCGATTAAGATTGATGAATAATTTTTGATCTGCCTGATTAAGGTGTACAACCAAACCGTCTTCTTTTGCGGCAGGGAGAATTGTGGATTGTTTGGTTAACCATTCGTCTATCCATTTCAAAGTGTAGGTTTCTCCTTTTTGTGGAGTTAAGTAAAAAAAGCCCATTCCGTTATGAGTAGGTTTTACCGAATCTACAAGTTTACCCAATTTATTATACAAAGCACCTTTAAATGAAATTGGATAACCAAAAGCATTGGTTGCTTTGAAAGCAACTTTACTTTTTACATCATTCACTAAATACCCACCTTCTGGAAATAATTGAAGAGTAGTAACAGGCTGAACAAATTTACTTGGCTTGGCACTTGGTTGAATAATAGGAATTGATTTTTTATACAAAAATGCACTATCAAAATTGAGCATCCACGATGTGTAAGCCCTTATGTACAAGGTATTTTCTTTAAAATTATCGGGTACTTTGTACATGCCTTTAGCCGATGAAAGTACTATGGGTGCAGTAAAATATTGAACAACATTTCCCGAAGCATCGGCAAACTCAACATAAAAGTTTTTACTAATGTTGGATGTTTCTACCCCTTGCATAAAATAGGCTTTAAACCAAATGGTTTCGCCGGGTAAATAGGCTGTTTTATCAAAATGTATAAAAATGCGTTCTTCTTGAAATTGAGCAGCATAAATGTTTAACACAGAATCGGGCTGAGCTGTACTACAAAAAGGAATGCTTGCAACAATAAAGTATAGTATGTTGAATATTCTTTTCATTGTAAAAACTATTTATAATACTGACCTTGTGGAATTTTATAAATACGTGCCGTTTGAAACTTTTTAAACGCATCGGCATCTTTAGCATTGGTTTTTACCCAAAGATCGTAAGCAGCAGGGTTAGCAACTGAACCATATAACCATTGATTGTAAGCATCGAAAATACCTTCTTTTAACATGTGCTGATAATGTTCAAATAATCTAAATGGATATTTTGTATGATGCCCTTCAAACCAATCTAACACAAACCTTGTTTTAATAGCCATTAAATTATCGGCATTAATACCATCTTGTGCAATAGAAGTGCTTTTATTTAAGGTTTCTAAAACATCTTTTTGAAAATTTGAAACAGTTTTATTTTTTATAGCACTGGTTAAATCGGTGATGGCGTACATTTTTTTATAGGCTTCTAACACAATTTTTTTAACCTCAGTAGTACGTGCTGTATAGCTTTCTAAGTTTACAAAATTTTCTCCGTGCAAGGCAATCCAAAACAAATCGGGTTGTTGATTTTTTGAATAATATTTTACAGCATTATAATAATTGCTGCTATAATTAGCATCTACCTCAATACCTTTTTCCCATTGTACAATAGCATTGTTTAGTTCGTTATCCATGGCCAATAATTCGCCATAATCGTTATAAATAACTCCACTGTTTGGAAATTTAAGTAATGCCTTTTTATACAATTTTCTACATTCTTTATACTCGGCAATTGCTTTATATGTTAAACCTAAAATTTGAAATGTAGGCACATCGGCATCGGGGCGTTCAATTAATGGCTTACCCACTTCCATTGCCAAACCATATTCTCTTTTTAAAAAGTGAAGAAAAGCAAGATCTTTCAACATGTCTAAGTTGTTGGGATCTTTTTCTAATGCACGTTTAATTACTAAAATAGCATTATCGTAATCGCCTTGACGCATAAAGGTTTTGGCGGTTTCGTACAATTCTTTAGCCGACTGTTCTGGCTGTGCAATTGCAGTTATAGCAACGCTACACAAGAGTAAAAAAAGTATTAAAAATTTTTTCATTGAATATTTTTATCACACAATACTACAGTCTATTCGTAAATAAGATGTGTTAATAATCCATCTCTTAATTTGGGTTCAAACCAAGTGCTTTTAGGTGGCATAACATTACCACTATCGGCAATATCAAATAATTGATCGATGGTTACCGGATACAAACTAAATGCTACTTTCATATCTCCACTATCTACTCTTTTTTCTAATTCGCCCAAACCTCTAATTCCACCTACAAAATCAATTCTTTTATCGGTACGCTGATCTTTTATGTTCAAAATTTCATCTAAAATTAAATTAGATAAAATGGTTACATCTAAAACACCAATTGGGTCGTTGCTATAAGTACCTTCTTTAGCAGTTAATTTATACCAATTGCCATCTATATACATACCAAATGTATGCAATGCATCGGGGCGAACAATTTGTTTGCCTACTAATTCAATGGTAAAATTTGTAGCAAGTTTAGCAAAAAATGTTTCATTATCGAGTTCGTTTAAATCTTTTACTACCCTATTATAATCCATAATGTATAGTTGATTTGAGGGAAACAAAGTAGTTAAAAAATAATTGCTTCCTTCGGTTGCATTTGCACCTAATGCTTTTCTAACTTTTGCTGCAGATGCTGCTCTGTGATGCCCATCGGCAATATACGTACAAGGAATTTTTGTATTGAACAATTCAGTTATTTGTTCTATAACAGTATCATCGTTTACAATCCAAATAGTATGTTGTATTTCATCTTCGGCAGTAAAATTGTACACCGGATTTTTTACTGTTTTCCAGTTTTCAATTAAAGTATCAACTTCGTTATTATTTCTATAAGCTAAAAAAACATTACCGGTTTGAGCTCCTGTTGTTTTAATATGGTTAATACGATCTTGTTCTTTTTCTGGTCTGGTAAATTCATGCTTTTTAATAATGTCATTTTCATAGTCATCTACACTACTTGCAGCCACTAAACCAGTTTGGCTTCTGCCATTCATGATTAATTCGTAAATGTAATAACAAGCTTTATTATCTCTAAACAACACATCTCTTTGGATAAATGCATCTAAGTTTTGCTTGGCTTTATCGTATACTTCTTGAGAGTGAATATCTACTGTATCATCTAAACTAATTTCACTCTTGGTAATGTATAAAAATGAATGATTATTACCTTGTGCTTCAACTTTTGCTTCGGCACTGTTCAAAACATCGTATGGACGGCTAGCCACTTGTTTTGCAAATTGAGGCTGCGGACGAAGGGCTTTAAAGGGATTAATGTTACTCATAAGTGGTGCAATATAATAAACTACGGATTAATGAATATTGAATTTTTATGCTATATTTTTAATGCTAAGAATTTTATGAAGCATATTTATTAGAAAAATCTTGCATTAAGTTGGTAAATGCTACTACACTTTCTATAGGCAAAGCATTGTACATGCTTACACGAATTCCGCCAACTGTTCTATACCCTTTTACGCCAACCATTCCATTGGCCTTACATTCGTCTAAAAATTTATTTTGCAATTCTTCGTTCTCAATAAAAAATACTGCATTCATTTTGCTTCTATCTTCAACAGCAATTGGGCAATTGAATAATGGAAGTGCATCGATGGTATTGTACAATAAAGCAGATTTTTCATTGGCTCTTTTTTCCATTTCAGTTAAACCACCTTCGGCTACAATCCATCGTAACGTTAGCATGGCAACATACACTGCAAAAACAGGTGGTGTATTTAATAAACTGCCAGCGTTTATATGATTTTGATAATCCATTATTGCAGGAATTTTTCTTTCGATCTTGCCTAAAATATCTTTACGAACTACTACTAAATTTACACCTGCTGCTCCCATATTTTTCTGAGCCCCTGCATAAATTAATGCAAATTGATTAAAGTTAAGTTGCCTACTAAAAATATCGCTACTCATATCGGCAATTAACGGTACGGTTGTTTTAGGAAAACTATGCCATTGTGTACCTTCTACAGTATTGTTAGATGTAAGATGCAAATAAGTTGCATTACTCGGTACATCAAATTCTTTATTGATGTAAGTATATTTTTTATCGGCCGATGATGTTACAGTTTCTACCTGTCCAAATAACTTAGCTTCTTTAATAGCTTTACTGCCCCAAATGCCATTGTCACAATAAGCAGCTGTTGCACTATTGTCTAACAAATTCATAGGAATTTGCATAAACTGTGTGGTTGCACCTCCATGTAAAAACAACACTTCATAGTCATCATTCAATTGCATAAGCTGTTTTACTAAAGTTTTTGCTTCTTCAATAATTTCTATAAAATGTGTGGTTCTGTGACCAATTTCCAGTAACGATAATCCCAAATTATTGTATTCTATTACAGATTGTGCTGCTTGTTGTAATACTACCTGTGGTAAAATAGATGGACCAGAATTAAAATTGTGTTGCTTCATATTTATTGCTCAATTGCAGCAAAGTAAAGTAATTGTTGGTATAAGAAAACATTAAAAAATACCCCAAAATAGGTATTGTGCACACAAACTAATTGGTTGAATATTGTATTATGAAAAGCAATTTTCTCAAGTTCTCATTTTTGGGGCTATTAAGCAATTCACCCGTCATTTCTATGATGGGTTTTTTTATGTAAAAACATATTTTATTTGTAAATAAAAAGCTGCTTCAAATTGGTGAAACAGCCTTTAAAAAATTGAAATAGTATGTAGTAGGTTTTTAAACAACAATATCTTCTTTCAATATTTTTTTTGAAGTTTCTACTTGATACATGGTCATATCATTTAATTTGGTTTTACCTCTATTAGAACGAGCCATTCTAGAGAAAACTGATAATTCTTTATCGAACAAAAATCTAAATAATAATCCTACATAAGAAGTATGATGATGTAATTTATTGTAGTAAGCTCCTCCAAATTCTTTTATTTTAGGTAATTTATTCCATGGAACAGATGGGAAATCGTGATGCTCATTATGATAACCCACATTTAAATTTACAGTGTTTAAAGGGCCATAATAACTTTTAGTTTCTTGGTTGCCATGTGTAAGAAAATGTTCTTGCACCCAACGAGCTCCCAAAGGATGTAAACCCACCGAAAAAAAGAAACTAGCCAATAAAAAAATAAACGCTTTTATACCTAAAAAGTAAAATAGAAATCCCATAAAAGTTACTTCTACAACAATGTTTACAATTGTCCACCCATCTATTAAATCAATTTCTTTTAATCTTGCTGGACGTAACATTTGAAACAATGGATAAAAGAGTAACCATATGGCTTTACCTATGGCAGAATTATTAATTAGTTTGGCTTCCCAATGATAAGGCATGTCTCCATCTAACTCTTCTACACCTTGAAAAGAGTGATGTTTTAAATGATATTTCTGAAAAGAAACTGCACTTGGTAAAACCATTGGCAAATTGGCAAAAATGCCAGCAAGGGTATTTAAATATCGTTTTTTGAAAACCAAGTTATGGGCACATTCGTGAATACAAACAAATAAAGTATGACTTGCAAAAGCACCTACAAAATAAGCAATACCTATTACCAACCACCAACTTTTATCTTGTAAAAAATAAGCCAGTGCAATTTGCAATGCAACGCAAAAAAGTATAATTAAAAAAGTGTATGGATTACGACCAATTAATGTTCTAATTTCTGGATGATTGGTAATAATTTCTTTGGTTCTAAGTTTATGAGGTTCGCAAGAATCGCTCCAAGTAAAATTGTCTTTCTTCTGCATGTGCTAGTTTTAGTTTATAGCTGTGTAACTTAAACTAAATTATTCATTCACCTTTATTTATGTTGAATTATTCTGTTAGTTTTTGTGAGTTTACTTGTACTTAATAGAATACACATTTATATAAAAATTGATAAAATGCAAGATTGAATCAATCAACAACACTCCCTATTACTCAACAATTAAACTACCGTTCTTGTAAATAGGTAAAATATTAGCAACGTTAGGTGTTACACAATACTCTAAGTCTTTTTCTAAGCCATATTGACTTAATCTGTGCCAATGTGTAGTTAAACGAGCAAAGCCATACATATCATTTTTATGTTGCTGATACATTTGTTGAGCCATTAAACTGCTATCGCAATGAATGGTAAAATGTTGTTGCACCTCACTAATCACAGCACCTGCAAAAAGAGTATCTTCTAAATTGAACCTATCTTTCCAAGCACTACAACCTAAGAATACATTTTTATGTTGACTGGTTAAAAAATTACATACAGCACCTAAATTTGGAAAAGAGCCAGTTATTACTTCGCTAGCTCCATTTTTTAATGCCATGTGTAATAGTTTGGTGCCATTGGTAGTGGTTAGTACTAAGGTTTTACCTTCTATAAAACTTCTAGGATATTCGGCTGGGCTATTGCCATATTGCAAACCTTCAATTACTTTTCCATCCCTTTCGCCTGCTGTAATACTATTGGGTGTTGCATTACCAATAGCTATGCATTTATCAACTGCATCAACAGGAATAATTTTAGTGGCTCCATTATGCAATGCTGTAGCAATAGTACTAGTGGCTCTAAAAACATCGATGATTACCACTATACTATTATTAATATCGTATATATCTAATAACTTAGGAGAAAGTACAGTATGTAAAAATGGTTTGCTCATGCTGCAAATATAGTTTTTTGATAAGAAGGTTTGTTTGAACAAAAAAACAAGAGCTTATTATTTGGATTTCTTTTTCTTATACTGAATTTTCACTTTTACAACCCCCGATTGTAGCATACCAATTTCTTTTGCGGCAGCTTTGCTTAAATCTATAATTCTACCAGCTACAAAAGGACCTCTATCGTTCACACGAACTGTAACTGTTTTGCCGTTTGATAAATTGGTTACTTTAACTGTTGTGCCAAAGGGCAATTTTTTATGAGCAGCTGTATAAGCAGTGGGTGAATATTTTTCGCCATTGGCAGTTTTTCTTCCACTTAAATTATCTGAATAATAAGATGCTTTACCCGATTGTGTTATGTTTTTACTGCAAGAACATAACAGGAATAACAATAGACAAAATACTATGCTTGTTTTCATCCAATAAAAATAGAATAGTGAATAAAATGATTAAAAGAGTTATTGCTAACAATTGTATTGAAACTGTTGAAAAGCAAAATGTAATCCATAAAAAAAGTGAGCTACTATTAAGTAACTCACTTTTAAATGTTGTTCAAAAAAACTTGAAGATTAACCTAACAAATCATCGGTAAACTTAACTACTTCAGCTAAACGAGGGTAATTTACGCTGTAGTAAATAAACTTTCCATCACGAGTTGTAGCAACAATACCTGCACGACGTAAAATTGCTAAGTGCTGAGAAGCAACTGATTGCTCCAATCTTAACTTAACATAAATTTCAGTTACAGTAATCTTTTGCTTGTCATCAATTAACTTAATCATTTGCTGACGAAGCTTGTGATTTACAGCTCTCAAAATTAAAGCTGCTTTCTTGGTGCGTAGGTAATCTACCTTCAAAGAATTTTTGCCATTTTGCAAAACAATGCTAGTTTGACTCATCGTAACTTTTTTTGGGGGTTAAATAATAATGCGAATGTATACAACAAATCTATTATTAAACATGAATATTATCAACCTTTTTTATGTTATATTATTTTTTTGAAGGCGGAGTATAGAATTCTTTACCATAGAAAGGTTCGCTATAAGCTAAGCTGGCAAAGGATTGTAGTTGATAATATTGCTCTGAAATTGCTACCATAGAGGTGGCAGAATACACCACATCTACAAAGTAAGCGTTGCTATTTTTTAATATATTTTTAAGTTTAGTACTGCCATTTCCTGAAAAAAATACTTGATGAGCAGTTAATTCAGTCATAAAACTATCTTCTTGCAATATCATTGCAGTGGTGGCTAATTGCATTTGAAGTTGTTGATTAAAGGTTGCTACAAAAACCTCCATACGCCTAGCATCTATCATTGGACAAAACAATATAGAAGTTTGATTATCAGTAAATAATGCAGGCTCGATACTTTGTTTAGCTGCCCAAGCCATTACTTCTAAAGTATTTAGAGTTATAAGCGGTTTATTTAATGCATAACAAATGCCTTTGGCCGATGCAAGTCCAACCCTTAAACCTGTATAACTACCTGGCCCAAATGTTACTGCAATTGCATCTAAACTATTGATACTGATTGAACTTTGTTGTATAATTTTTTGAATAGCAGGCTGCAAAAAAGAAGCATGATTTTTTTGTTCAAGGCTTTCTTCAAAAGCAATTACTTTACCATTTTGCGATAAGCATATACTTGCATTTTCGGTAGCAGTATCAATATTTAAAATTAGAGCCAAAGTATTATGATTTAAGGTTTTGTACAGTTTGTTGCAACAATAAAGATGGTGTATATCTAGTGTCTTGTTTGCTTAATACAACTAACAATTGATAAATTTTATCCAAACCAATTTTTTCGCTCCATTCAAACGGACCCCAAGGATAGTTTGTTCCTAGCTTCATAGCAATATCAATTTCTTCTTTTGTGCTAATGCCATCTGCCAAACCAAAATAAGCTTCATTTACAATCATGGCAATAATTCTTGGTGCAATCATGCCTGGTTCATCAGGTACTAATTGATAGTTCCAGCCAAAGGCTTTCATGGTTTTATCTACATATTGCTGATGATTGGTTGTTGCAATTTCAATAGTTGTGCTTTCAATAAAACTATTCCAGGCATTGATTCTAATACAATTTTCTGGTAGTTGAGCACAGGTTGTAGTAACAGCATTCACGAAAACCAACTCATGGCTTTTGTAAAAAGTTGGATTGATTTCATCAAATAATAAATTGAAAAAAACATCTCCAGTAGAAGTTTCAAATTCATTGGCAGTTGAAGTAAAAACAAACTGTACACCATCAGTAGTTTGCTTTTTCAATATTTCATCTTGTTGATTTGCCGTACATAAAACCACTACTATCATGATTAGTTGTTTTAGGCAAAAGTAAGTTGGTTGGTTACTAAAAATACAGTTACTTGCTTTCCTAAAATAAAATCTATGCCTAAACAAATTATTAAAACAGATAAAGCACCTGCACCAATTGGCCCTTATAATCAAGCTGTAAAAGCGGGAGATTTATTATTTGTAAGTGGACAAATTGCCATTAATCCTGCTACCAATGAATTAATTGAAGGAAGTATACAAGATGAAGCACACCAAGTAATGCATAACCTGCAAGCCATTTTAACCGAAGCTCATATTACCTTTGAACATATAGTTAAAACCACAATTTTTTTAAGCGATATGAGTTTGTTTGCTGAAGTAAATACAGTATATGGCAGTTATTTTAATGGCGATTTTCCTGCAAGAGAAACCGTTGCTGTTAAAGGTTTGCCCAAAGGTGTAAATGTTGAAATAAGTGTAATTGCAACCATGAGTTTATAAACAAAAGCCCCAATTAGTGGGGTTTTTGTTATTTTAAATTTTGTACCGCATAGGTTGTAGTGAAACTATATTTTTTATTGGGTTCTAACAATAATAATCCAATTCTATTATTAAATGCATCTGGTGCAGCACTTAAATTTTCTATAGCAATACTTTTTCTGTGAGGTGGTGTGTATACTTGTAAAAAAGGATAAGTTGCATCAGGTGAAATGGTTAATTGGAGTTCTTCATTTTTTAAAATGCAAATAGGATGCTTTGCTCCATTAAGTTCAAAACAATTGTCTAATTCAATGTTAGCTAAATATTGACCGTTTATAAAACGAAAATCATCTATTTTATTTTTTGTAGGAATTAATGTTTCATCAAACTCAATCATTGTTGTACTGTCAAACATTAATGTGCAGTTATCAATAGTCCCACCTAGTGTAAAGTATGGATGCCAGCCATCTGCATATGGAATTGGATATTCATAATTGTTTTCAGTTTCTGTGGTAACAGAAACTGAATTGTTTTTTTCTAATTTCCAAATTATAGTGATTGAAAACGGAAATGGGTAGCCTTTATCAAATCCATCATAATTACCTTTTAATGTTACTTGAGCAAAATTATTGTCAACTTCTGTAGCTATTATATTATAAGGCAAATCATAAATCAACCCATGAATAGCATGTGGTTCTAAATAAAATTTTTCAACTTTATACACGTTCAAATTAAATGAATATTTCCCTTCCTTCATTCTGCATACAAATGGGCTCAACTTAGCACTCTTGAAGTCGTTGGTTATGTTTGTAGCAGCATCTTCAGCACTGGTAAATCCATCAATAATATTGATAAAGCCATTAGATGTTGGAATATGAAAGGCATTCAACAATGCACCCAATGCATAAACTTCTGCAAAGCAACCTGTGTCATTGTCTTTCAAAATAATAGAGGGATATGAACTTTCCTGATTAATTTCAACTGTAAACGCCATGTGTTTTTTTTATAATGGCGTAAATATAAATTGATAAATCAGCTACAAAAAATCTTATAAACTAACAACCGTTAACCGTTAGCTGCAAACACTTAATTTTGTTGCTTTCAATACAAATACTATGTTATTTAAACTTACCAATAAAGTTAGAATTGTTACTGCTGCCAGTTTGTTCGATGGTCATGATGCTGCTATAAACATTATGCGTAGAATTATGCAAAGCAAAGGAGTCGAAATTATTCATTTAGGTCATAATAGAAGCGTTCTTGAAATTGTAGAATGTGCTATTGAAGAAGATGCTCAAGGTATTGCCATTACTTCTTATCAAGGCGGACACGTAGAATTCTTTAAGTACATGAAAGATTTGTTAGATGAAAATGGTTGTAGCCACATTAAAATTTTTGGTGGTGGTGGTGGAACCATTTTACCAGATGAAATTAGAGAACTAGAAAATTATGGTATAACCAAAATTTATAGTCCTGATGATGGTAGAAAAATGGGACTTGAAGGCATGATTGAAGATGTGGTAAAAAAATGTGATTTTTCTTTGAATGGAAATGGAACCTATCCCAAAGCAATGACTTTAGGTGAAGTACATGACGTTAGGTCCATTGCAAGAAAAATTACCAATGCAGAAAATGGAATAGCCCAATCAGAAATTAGTAATCAGAAATCAGGCATTCCAGTATTAGGTATAACAGGTACAGGAGGTGCTGGAAAAAGCTCAGTAACCGATGAAATTGTACGACGTTATTTAACCACTTTTACCAATAAAACCATTGCTGTTATTAGTGTTGATCCGAGTAAGAAAAAAACAGGAGGTGCTTTATTGGGCGATAGAATTAGAATGAATGCCATCTCTCATCCAAGGGCTTACATGCGTAGTTTGGCAACAAGAGATGACAATACTGCATTGAGTGCTTATGTGCAAGAAGCCATAGATGTTTGTAAATCTGCTGGCTACGATTTTATTATTTTAGAAAGTGCAGGTGTAGGACAAAGCGATGCTAGTATTTTGGATTATTGTGATGTTAGTTTATATGTAATGACTCCTGAATATGGTGCTGCATCTCAATTGGAGAAAATTAATATGTTAGATTATGCCGATGTAATTTGTATTAACAAATTTGATAAAGCTGGAGCATTAGATGCATTGCATGATGTACGCAAACAATACAAGCGTAACCACAATTTATTTACAGCCAAAGATGAGGATTTACCAATAGTAGGGAGTATTGCTGCACAGTTTAATGATGCAGGTATTAATGCATTGTTTATTAAGTTGATGGATAAAATCAATGAAAAGTTACAAGTTGAGTTTGGCGATTTAACTGCATTAAGAAGTATTACAACTGAGTTGTCTTCTAAGCCATCCATCATTCCTCCAAAAAGAGTACGTTATTTAAGTGAAATTGCTGATGTAATACGCAACTATGATGCATGGGTAAAAGAACAAACCACTATTGCTAGTAAAATGTATCAGATAAAAGGAACAATAGATCTGTTGGAGAACGAGAAGTAAATAAAATCTGAATTACGCAACAGCTTGTTGCGTAATTAGTGAAATAATTGTAGTTTACAATAAATTCAGTTAGTAATGGAAATGATTAGGCATCTTGAGATTGAAAATTATAAATCAATAAAGCATTTAACTTTAAACTGCAATAGAGTGAATGTTATTATTGGTGAACCCAATGTTGGTAAATCTAATGTTTTAGAAGCCCTAGATTTATCATACTTATCTTGGATGTTGCATCAAAGTAGTTCAAATATAAATGCAGGAAAAGAAGCTATTGATATAAAAAAGTATTTCAGAGTAAATAAGGTAAGAGATTTATTTAGACTTGGAGATACAACACTATCAATTAAAATTTCCCATCCAGGTTTTTCAAATGGAACTCAATTAAAGTATATTCAAGAAAATGACTTAATTAATAGAGGCGAAGTAAAAAACTATTTTGAGGTTTCTGCAGGGGGTAGTTTTACTCAATTTGATAATGATTTCATCTCAAATAAATTAACAGGATTTTTCGGATCTCCTATTGATCCTTATCGATATAAAGAAAGTATTGAATTTCATGATACAGGAAATTATATGGATACTCTAATGCCTCCTTTTGGAAATAACTTAATTGAGGTAATTGATAGTCATAAAGACTTTTTAACACTAATAGTTGATTTAGTTGAACCATTTGGATTGGAAGTTATTTTAGATGTTTCCAATCATAAACTTTTGTTTCAAAGGAAAATATCTGCTGGTGCTGCATATTTAATAGACTATAACTCATTGGCAGATACGCTAAGAAGAGTAATTTTTTATACAGCAGCTATTAGATACACTGGTGGCTATGTAGTAACTTTAGAAGAACCAGATGCACACTCTTTTCCAAAGTTTGTAAGTTTCTTGGCAGATGAAATTATTGAAAATAATAACAAACAGTTTTTTGTAGCAACACATAGCCCTTATCTTTTAAACAATTTAATTGAGAATACACCAAAGAACGAGTTGGCTGTTTTTGTTTGTGGTTTTGATAAAGAAAATGGAACTACTGCACGAAAACTTTCTGATCAAGATTTATCTGAACTCTTAGATTATGGTGTAGATATTTTTTTTAACATAAACAAATATTCAGATGACAGAGTTGAGCATAATTCCTGAATGTTATGTTGACACAAAAGTGGCAGAGATTTTGGGAGAATCTTCAAAGAAGTATAACCATCAACATGGATGTGGAGATGTTGCAAATGAACTTAAAAAAACAGATAGAATTGCATTAGGCATAATTGATGAAGACAAATTCAAAGGGCCCAATGCCAAATATTTTTCAGAGTTTGAACTAATAAAAATCGAGAATAATCTTATTCTTAAAAAACATAAAACCAAGAAACAATTTTTGGTACTGATTTGTCCAGAAGTAGAAAAATGGTTAATCGCTGATGCCGAAAAAGTAGCATTAAACCCATCTACTGAAGAATTTGGTTTGCCAAATCAGTTAAAAGATTTTAAGAAAATTTCAAAAATAAAAGACATTGATAAGAACATAGGTTTTTACCGTTTTATTAAAGCATTGGTTAGAGAAAAATCACCATCCATAACTACTTTAAAATATTGGATTACCTTATTTAAACAAAACGAATTGGATTCAATTAAATCATAAATCATGATTCAAGAATTAAGAAAAAAATATCAAGAACAAGAACATCAACTCCAACCCGAAGTAAAAAAATTACTCGATAACTGGAAAGCATTGCAAGAAAAATACTCCAAAGAATTTTTTGAATATCAAGTTCGTGACAAAGTAATTAAACAACCACTTACCTCACTTTCTTTAAGTGGAACAAAAGTGCCCAAAGTAGTTTTGCCAAAGTATAAAGATTGGGGGGATATTTTACAATGGCAATTGCAAGAAAATATTCCAGGTGAGTTTCCCTTCACATCGGGCGTATTTCCTTTAAAACGAGAAGGCGAAGACCCAACCAGAATGTTTGCAGGTGAAGGTGGACCAGAACGTACCAATAAACGTTTTCATTATGTATCGTTGGGGCAGCCAGCAAAACGTTTAAGTACAGCATTTGATAGTGTTACCTTGTATGGAGAAGATCCAGCTGTTCGTCCTGATATTTATGGAAAAGTAGGCAACAGTGGTGTAAGTATTGCTACAGTAGATGATGCCAAAAAATTATACAGCGGCTTCGATTTATGTGCACCTAACACCAGCGTAAGCATGACCATCAACGGCCCTGCAGCCATGCTTTTAGCTTTCTTTATGAATGCTGCTATAGACCAACAATGTGAAAAGAAAATAGAAGAATTAGGATTGTGGGATGAAGTTAAAAAAATCAGCGAAGCAAAATTTAAAGCAGTGGTAAAACCCATTTATTACAATCCTTCTTCACCAGAACGTTTACCTGAAGGAAACGAAGGTTTGGGTTTAAAATTATTGGGTTTAAGTGGCGATGAAGTGTTGCCAAAAGACATCTATGAACAATGCAAGCAAACAGCTTTGCAAAATGTAAGAGGTACAGTACAGGCTGATATTTTAAAAGAAGATCAGGCTCAAAATACTTGTATTTTCTCAACAGAATTTGCATTGAAATTAATGGGCGATGTTCAGCAATATTTTATTGAACAAAAAGTAAGAAATTTTTATAGTGTAAGTATCAGTGGTTATCATATTGCAGAAGCTGGTGCCAATCCAATTACACAATTGGCATTTACTTTAGCCAATGGATTTACCTATGTAGAATATTATTTAAGCAGAGGAATGAACATAGATGATTTCGCTCCAAACTTATCTTTCTTCTTCAGCAATGGTATGGATCCTGAGTACAGTGTTATTGGACGTGTTGCTCGTAGAATTTGGGCAAAAGCCATGAAGTACAAATACAAAGGCAACGATCGTTCTCAAAAATTAAAATACCATATTCAAACTTCTGGTCGTTCGTTGCATGCTCAAGAAATTGATTTCAACGATATTCGTACAACATTACAAGCATTGTATGCTATTTATGATAACTGTAACAGCTTACACACCAATGCTTACGATGAAGCCATTACTACACCAACAGAAGAAAGTGTTCGCCGTGCAATGGCCATTCAGCTAATTATTAATCGTGAATTGGGTTCGGCTAAAACAGAAAACTTTATACAAGGAAGTTTTGCTATTGAAGAAATGACCAATTTGGTAGAAGAAGCCGTATTAATGGAGTTCGATAGAATTACCGAACGAGGTGGAGTGTTGGGTGCAATGGAAAGAATGTATCAACGCAATAAAATTCAAGAAGAAAGTATGCATTACGAAATGCAAAAGCACACAGGTGAATTGCCATTGATTGGCGTAAATACTTTCTTAAATAAAAATGGTAGTCCAACCATTTTGCCAACAGAAGTTATACGTAGTACCAAAGAAGAAAAAGAACAACAAATAACCAACTTACAATCATTTTGGAAACGCAATGAACATAAAAGTGCCGAAATGTTACAACGCTTAAAACAAGTTGCCATTAACAATGGTAACCTATTTGAGGAGTTGATGGAAACTGTAAAATACTGTAGCCTTGGGCAAATTACCAATGCCTTGTATGAGGTAGGTGGACAGTACAGAAGAAATATGTAACTCAATAAGATTTCTATTTTAAAACCTCTTTACAAGAGGTTTTAAAATTTTTATACCCTTACGCAAACGATTGTTGTAGAACTTACCTCAATAATTTTAGCCTTTTTGTTAGTTTATTGTACAAATAATAATTTGCATTACTAAGTTTGCAACAATTTAAGAAGAACATGAAAGTTACAGAACACATAGCACTAGCAAAAGACACATTAATTTCTTTTGAAGTTTTACCGCCATTAAAAGGCAAAACTATTTCATTGGTGTACGAACATTTGAATCCATTAATGGAGTTTAAACCTAGTTGGATTAATGTTACTTATCATAGAAGCGAAACAGCATTTAAAAAGAAAGCTGATGGCACTTTTGATAAAGTAGAAATTCGCAAACGTCCTGGAACTGTTGGTATTTGTGCTGCCATTATGAACCACTATCAAATAGACACTGTACCACATTTTATTTGTGGTGGTTTTAATAAACGTGAAAGTGAAGATGCCTTAATTGATTTGAATTTTTTAGGCATTGATAACGTACTAGTATTACGTGGCGATGCTGCTAAAAATGAAGCTAGTTTTGAGCCCGAAAAAGATGGTCATGGTTATGCCATTGATTTACAAAAACAAGTGGTTAATTTAAACAACGGTTTATATTTAGATGAAGACATTCAAAATGGTGGCAAAACGAATTTTTGTATTGGTACAGCCGGTTATCCTGAAAAACATTTTGAAGCACCCAATTTAGAAATTGATTTACAACGTTTAAAAGACAAAGTAGATGCAGGTGCCGATTATATTATGACTCAAATGTTCTTCGATAATCAAAAGTTTTTTGATTATGTAAAAGCTTGCAGAGAGATGGGCATTACAGTACCTATTATTCCAGGCTTAAAACCATTAACTACCAAAAAACAATTAACCATTTTACCAAGAATTTTTCATGTAGATATTCCTACCGAATTATCTAATGAAGTAATGAAATGTAAAACCGATGCCGATGTTGAAATTGTTGGTACCGAATGGTTATTGAAACAAAGTAAAGAGTTAAAAGAATTTGGTGTACCTGTATTACATTATTATACTTTAGGCAAGCCAAAAGTTATTTATAATGTGGTGAAAGAATTGGTGTAATTAATTAAAACTTTATTCATAAAAAAAGGATTTCAATAATTGTTGAAATCCTTTTTTATGCTATCAATCATTCAAACTATAAAGCCTCCATTTGAGTATTTACAAAGTCCATTAAGGTTTTAATATGTGTAGGACTTAAATCAAATTTCAATCCAGCTGCTGCATATAATTCAGGTAAAGTTTTTGTACCACCTAAGCTTAAAGCATTGATATAATTATTAATTGCTTGTTCAGGATTTTGTTTGTATTGCATCCATAAACCAATTGCACCCAATTGTGCAATACCATATTCAATATAATAAAAAGGCACTTCAAACAAATGTAATTGACGCTGCCAGCCAATTGCACGGTAAGCTTCTAATCCACTAAAATCAATAGCATTGGTACTAAATTCTTGTAAAATTTCCATCCATTTAGCAGTTCTTTCTTCTTCGGTATGTGTTGGATTTTCGTATACCCAATGTTGAAATTTATCTATGGTTGCAATCCATGGAAAAATAGTAATGGTTCTTTCTAACTGATGTTCTTTGGCACGTTTTAAATCGGCTTCATTGTCAAAGAAACTCTCCCAATGATTCATACTAAACAATTCCATAGCCATACTTGCTACTTCAGCAATTTCCATAGGATATTCTTTAAAAGCACTCAACTCTAAGTTGTGACTTAAAAACGAATGTATTGCATGTCCACCTTCATGTACCATTGTAGTAACATCGCTCATAGTACCTGCTGCATTCATAAAAATAAATGGAGCACCGCTTTCCGTCAAGGGGCAATTATAACCACCGGGAGCTTTGCCTTTTCTGCTTTCTAAATCAAAATGTTTTAGTTCATGCATCTTCTTTAAACAATCGGCAAAAAACGGATTCAGCTTTTCAAAACATGCCACCGATTTTTCATACAATTCATTGCCGCCATTAAAAGGTTTTAAAGGTTGTATGCCTGCAGGTTCAGCTTCTGTATCCCAAGGTCTTAATGCATCAAGTCCTAATTTCTCTTTTTTCTTGGTATAAATCTTTTCAATCAAAGGCAACACATGCAACTTCACTGCTTCATGAAAATTGTAGCAATCTTCTTTGCTATAATCAAATCTGCCTAACTCTACAAATTTGTAATCACGGTAATTGGCAAAGCCTGTATTTTTTGCAATGGCATCACGTTTTTCAATTAACTGCGTATATAAATTATGCATGGCATCTTTATCCTGCAATCTTCGTTCTTGAATTTTTCTATACACTTCTTCACGTAAACTTCTATCATGACTTTCTAAAAACTTACTAGCTTGTTGCAATGTATATTCCTGACCATTTACTTCAACTGTCATTTTCCCTGCAATGGCACCATACTGTTGTTGCATTACACTTAACTCGGCTTGTATAGGAATATTTGCTTCTCTAAATAATTCAATATTCTTTTTTACACTACGTAAATAAGTAAAGAATTTTTGTTCATCTAATGCTGTGGTAAAAGGTGAGTTGATAAACTTCTTATTCAATGCATCTGCATAAGGTTGCAGTTTGGGTTGAATTTCCATACAGAAATAAGCAAATGCTTCTTCCAATGTTTTATCAGTGGTATCGCAAGTCATTTTAATTTGTCGCCAACAAGCATCTTCACTTACCACAGCTTCCAATTCACTCATATTTTTTAACCATTGTTCTAAATCTGCTTTATTATTTAGTTCTTGCTGTAATAAGGTTTTAAAAAAAGGCTCTAAACTTTCCCAATTGGTAACGGTAAAATTGGCTGGTAAAAAATGACGTTCTAATTTTTTAATATCTGCACTTAATGTCATAATCATAGCATTTTAGCGAGGCAAATGTAATTGATGGCGGTGTTAAAAAAGCATGAATAAATTAGGCAGCACAGCATTCAGTTCTTTAATGGGCATTGGTCCCGCTGTACGCTGCAAGTCCTCACCTTGTTTGGCAACAAGGTTGTGGGCTTTACGCTGCCATCGGGGCTGAATTTTGAGGTGTGGGAATGCTAATGGGGTTTTATTTAATATATTAGCAAAGTGAATAGAAAAAAGATTGCGAATAACAGTGTGCAAGCTTTTATTAATAAAGGCGTGTAGATTGGAGTTGGTGGCAATTTTATAAGAACCTAAACAGTTTTAAGTAGATCATCATAAAAAGTAAATGGCAAATAAATCTCACCTCAAATTCTTAAGCGAAAAACAGCTATCTGAAATAAAAGATTTCAAGTATAATTATGGCTTTGATAACACTAAGGAAGATGAAGAAGCAGCACCTAAAAACTATTTTAGATTAGCAACTTCTTTAAAAGCAGATTTGATAAAATTCGATAAGGATGTTATAGTAAAATATAGTCAGAAAGATAGAACATTAGATATACCTATTGACATAGATTATATTGAAATAACTTTTCAAGGGCTGTTTGAAATTAATAAATACTTTAAAGTTTACTATAACGATTTAGGGTTGGAAGCAACAGCATTTTATGATTTCGCAAAAAAAGGATTATTTGCAATTATTAATCGTGATAGATTTCAAGCATTTATTACTGATGTCAATAATTTTATCCAATTTGAATTAGAAAACAAACAACACTTACAATATTCCAATAACGTAAAATATGTTGCAAGTTTTAAATTATTACGAGCAAATGATATTTTGAAATTTAGGTTAGAAAACATAGGCAATCTTGTTTATTTATCCTTAATAGATTTACCATTAGATGAAGCAATTAAGCAAGAGCTTATAAAATCGTTGATTGCGTATATTGAAAGCTCAGGCATAGTTTATAAACACGATGCTGAAAACGATAGAATTGAATTACAAAATCCAACACCTGAACAAATTCAAAAAATTATCCAAAATTTTGATATAATTGAAAGTGTTACAAGTTCTGCATTTACCACAATTAGACCAAGCGAATTTAATACAGTACAACGCCTGTTTGGTTTCACTATTCAAAACACTGATGAAGATTTACCAATTGTTGGGATTATTGATACAGGTATTGCTCAGCAAACCGTTCTAGCTCCGTTAATTCTTAATGATATAACTTTTACACTTGCAGGAAATCCACTAATAGATCAAGCTGGGAGAAATAGATTAGGTCACGGAACAGCCGTAGCTGGATTAGTAGCTCTTGGAAGGCTTAATCACAAAAATAATTTTGAGAATGAAGTAAATGCAGATGCCAAATTACTTTCTATAAAAATAAGTGATAACGGGAACGGTTATATTTCCGAGATTGATTTATTGAAAATGCTTTATGCAGTAAAAGCTAAATATCCAGAAATCAGATTGTTTACTTTAACCACTTGCTACAGTAGCTTTATGTATAAGAACGAACCGTTTTCTGATTATACTTACTCATTAGACAAGTTTGCTTATGAAACAAATAGCTTGATTTTTATTTGTACAGGTAACAATGAAAATTGTATAAATGAAAATACAACATATGACTTGACTTATTTCCATGGAGACCATACCAATCTATCAACGCCGGCCGACAGTATGAACAATATTACTGTTGGTGCAGCAGCTGATAATTTGAAAAATGGTGCTTTTCTCGGGGTTTCAACAGGTCGTGAATTCCCAACATTATATACTAGAAAAGGACATGTAGATTTATCAGTAATATACAATTCTAAAAAAACAAATAAAAACTATTTTAAACCCGATTTAATTGAAAGTGGTGGTGATATGGGCTACTATAATTCCAATACTTTAGATTGGATGGATGAACCTGCTTTAACACTATTATCTGCTCGACCAGAAATAGGTACTATGCAAGAGGTAGGAACGAGTTTTGCTGCTCCTTTAACAGCTAATCTTGCAGCAAAAATCATAAAAAATTATCCTTCTTTGTCTAATGAAAGTGTAAAAGCACTGATAATTAATGGTGCCTCACAAAACTTAATACCATTTGCTAGTGATTTATCAAAATTAAGAGAAAGGGTGATTGGAAATGGTTTGGTAAATGATTTCAAAAGTTTGTATTCCGATGAGAACTCTGCAACGTTGATATTAGAAGATGTTATTGATAACGGTAAGATTAGAATTTATCCAATCAATTTTCCGGAGTATTTGGTAAATGATGATTTAGGGAAAGTGAAAAAGAGATTAAAAATAACAGCAACCTTGTGCTATAAATTTTTACCAATAAAAAATAATCAACTCTCGTATAACCCTATTCACATGGCTTTTAGTATTTTTAAAAATCATTCTGCAGAAGATATTTTAAAATCTGAAAAGAAAATCAAATCCAAATTACGAACAAACTTTGGATGGTCAGAAGATGGTAGATTTCCAAATAAACCATTGCCAAATTCTAATACTCAAAAAATTACCTTGCTAAATGTTACAGTTGATGATTTGGCAAACGAAGCAAATACCTTTAAACTGGCTGTTCATACAAAATTATCTGAACAAATAATAGGAGGAATACCAAAAAAATATCCTAAAAAGTTTCCTTTTTCTATTGTCTTAACTATTGAAGAAACGTTAAAAAATAATACAGGAAAATTATATGAAAAAATTCAACTGGTAAATGAAGTAGAAGCAATACAAGAAATTGATATTGATGCAGGACTTGAAGCGAAAGAATTAGATATTTAAAGAATGTTTTTCAGTTTCAACAAGTTGTTTCCAAATGCTTGTATTAATCTGAGCTGAAAGTATATTCTTCGGTTCGACAGAAGCAAATATTGTTCTTTTGATTGCAGTAATCATGGTTTTTTGAATACTGTAGTATGATAAACCAATAGATTGTTTAATAATTCTGTTGGCTGCGGCTTTATTATCGAATTTAAAATTGCCATTTTTCAATGTCAATTCAATTAATTTTTTAACCTCAGCTTCATTCGGTAATTCAAATCCAATAATGTTATCAAATCTTCTTAACAAAGCATCATCCAACATATCTTTCTGATTTGTTGCAGCTATAACAATGCTGCTTTGTGGAAGATAATCAAACAATTGAAGTATTGTATTAACAACACGTTTCATTTCTCCGTGATCTTGACTATAATCTCTTATTTTACCTAAACTGTCAAATTCATCAAGAAAAATAATACAATCTTCTGTTGCTGCCTTTTTGAATATTTTAGATAAATTTTTACTGGTCTCTCCTAATTTAGAAGAAACTATGGCACCCAAATTAATAACCACCATCATTTTGTCCAATTCGCCTGCGATAACATAGGAAGCCAACGTTTTTCCACAGCCCGAAGGTCCGTATAAAAGTAGTTTATTAGAAACCGGTAAATCAAACTGACGTAAAATTTCTATCTTATGATGTTCTTCTATAAAAAACTTCAGTTCATTATATATCTTCTCATTAGTAATAATGTTATCTAATGAATAATCAGAAGTGATTTTCTCTAAAATAAGTTCTGACAACTCTTTGTCTTCAATTCTATTAAGATGTGTTTCAGAACCTACTTTTGTCAAACCATTTGACTTTTGAAATCTTAAACTATCCTTTAAAATGGATTGAAGTTGAATGGCGAAATTGAGTTTCTTTGTTTTTTTTGAATGCTCAATTAATTCGTTTAGCACAGACAATAAACGTTCCTGATCATTTTCAAGACCATACTTTGCTATCTCTTTTATAAAATCTAATTGTGCCATTTAAACATAAAATTATCACTTTTATAAATAGTAAAAAATTAAAAAAAAACCTGCTCTACGAGACGTCTTGTTCTATCGGTTGGTGTCCCACCTACCGAAAAGCAGTTGTGGTGGGTGAGACACCACACCACTAGAGAAATCCTTGCTCTACGAGACGTCTTCGTCTCGTAGTTTCATTCTGTTGCTTTTAGCAACAATTCTTCCAATGCAATTTTGCAACTCAATAACTTTTCAGTAAATCCTTTTTGCAAAGCTTTGTGCATTGAACAAAGGAAGTTGGATTAATTGAAACAACTTGTATTTTTTCTATTAACCAAAATTTACTACTTTCATTTCAGTAAATTACTTTTATGTTAGTTGAAGCCAGACAAAATAATAAAATCACTGTTTCCTTTTCTGCAAGTGTTGGCACAAAAGGCATGCAACGCATAAAGCGATATATAGAGTTTTTAGAAACAAGTGCAACTCCCCAAAAAACAGTGCCTCAAAAAGAAATTAATGTTTTAGCCAATGGCATTACAAAATCTGCTTGGTTAAAAATGCGTAAGAAAAAACAATCCTGATGATTGTTGTAGTAGATGCCAATATTATTGTTAGTGCCATTATTAATCCTCAAGGAATTATTCCTTTTTTACTGTTTAATGCAAGCGATAAAATAGATTTTGTAGTTCCCCAATTTATTATTGAGGAGTGAGTTGCATCAATCAAAAATTATTAAAGCCGCTAAAATAACAAGGGCAAAATTTCAATTATTGTTTGCTGCTATTAAAGAAAATTTATTGATATTTTCTGACGATTTAATTGATGATGAAAGTTTAGAAAAAGCAATTATCCTAACTAAAAATATTGATGAAAAAGACACCATCTATGTTGCTTTTGCAATAGCACTAGATGCCTTATTTTGGACAGGAGACATTAAACTAAAAAACGCATTAGGCAAAAAGGGATTTGCCAATTTAGTTTCTACCAAGCAACTCAATGAAATAGTTAAAGGGTTATAAATTAGATTTTTTTGCTCTTCAAACGTCTTCGTCTTTTAGTTCCATTCTGATGCTTTTAGCAACAATTCTTCCAATGCAATTTTGTAAATCAATAACTTTTCAGCAACTCTTTTTTGCAAAGCTTTGTGTATTGGTTTAGCAAAATAGATTAATCGAAATGCAATGTTCTTTAGCTGTACAAATGGCTAAATAGAAAACATTGTCGTAAAGTTGGCAAACAAAACCACCCCTAGCCCCTCCAAAGGAGGGGAATAAATGCAAATCTTCAATTTGCTCTACGAAACGTCTTCGTCTCGTAGTTCCATTCTGTTGCTTTTAGCAACAACTCGTCCAATGCAATTTTATAAATCAATAACTTTTCAGCATAATCTCTTTGCAAAGCTTTGTGTATTGGTTTAGCAAAATAGATTAATCGAAATGCAATGTTCTTTAGCTGTACTAATGGCTAAACAGAAAATATTGGCTTGATGTTGGCAAACAGAACCACCCCTAGCCCCTCCACAGGAGGGGAATAAATGCAAATCTTCAATTTGCTCTTCGAGACGACTTCGTCTCGTAGTTTCATTCTGTTGCTTTTAGCAACAATTCTTCCAATTCAATTTTGCAACTCAATAACTTTTCAGTAAATCCTTTTTGCAAAGCTTTGTGTATTGCTTTAGCAAAATAGATTAATCGAAATGCAATGTTCTTTAGCTGTACAAATGGCTAAACAGAAAACATTGG
>CALRLQ020000002.1:0-538211 GCA_943368735.1 Rhizobium sp. Q54
TTTTATTTTTTTATTTTTATTAACTAAAGTAAATGCTCAAGTTGGTTTAAACTGGGCAATTACCGATAGTTCAAATTTTACAGTAGATAGTGCTAAGTTTAGTGCTATGGCAGTAAGCAAATCCAATGGCAATATTTATGTTGCTTACAGGGATGCTGCTGCAAGCAACAAACTTACTATTAGTAGATACAATGGTAGCAGTTGGAGTATCTTAGGGTCATCTGGCATTTCTACTGGAGCGGTAAGCCATTGTGCTATTGCAGTAAGTGGCTCTATTGTTTATGTAGCGTATAGCGATGAATCGTCAACCAATCGTTTAAGAGTAATGCGTTACAATGGGAGCAGTTGGAGCAATGATGGTGCTACTTCTTTAAGAGAAGCTTCGCTAATTTCTATTGCAATTAGCCCCAATAATAATGTATATGTTTCTTGTTTAGATGAAGGGTATTCAAATGGTAAGGTTATAGTTTACGAAAGAAACAATGCTACCAACACATGGAGCAATATTACGAGCACTGGGTTATCGGCTGGCCTAAGCAGTTCTATAGATATGGATGTAGATTATTTAGGCGATGTGTATGTATTGTATAGTGATGCCAATTCACTTAATAAAGCTACTGTAAAAAAATACGATTTTTCAGCATCCACCTGGAGTACAGTTGGTACAGAAGGGTTTTCTTCTGGTGCTGTTAGTAGTTGTGCAATTAAAATGGATAAATTAGGTACTGCAGTAATAAGTTATTTAGAGGCTAGCTTAGTAGGCAGTGTATTGAAAATATTAAAAAGAAGCGGTAATACTTGGTCAGATATTACAGGAAGTTTTAGCCTTAGTGGCAATAACGCAGAAAATGAATTATTTATTACACGAGACAATAGTGTCTTAGTAGGATTTAAATCTGGGAATGGTGCTTTTACAGTTTATAAGCACAATGCTTTGGCCAATACGTGGGCAAACTTGGGTAATCCAAAAGGCAATGCAACAACAGTTAATGATATTAGTTTGGATACAGATAACAGCGATAAATTATACGCCTGTTATACCGAGCCAACCCAACGTTTTAAAGCCAATGTAAGGCAACTCAATTGTTCGGCTCCTCCAAAACCTACTATTACAGTAAGTGGTAACCCTATTTGTGGGGGTTCAAAAGCCGATTTACAATCCTCTAATGCTAGTAGTAATGTATCTACAATATGGAACAGAACATTTGATAATTATGAAACTTACAATGGCAACATTGCAGACTTAAATGATAATGATGCAGACAATGGAGCCATGAGTGCTGCAACCAGCCCAACTGGAGTATTATGGGTTGTTAAAGTTAGAAAAAATACCAGTGATATTGTAGTAAAAAAATTTGAGAATAATGTATGGTCAAATGTAGGAAGTGGTATTGCATTTACAGGAAGTAAAGTAGATGGCAATACTACAGACATAGCATTTCACCCAGATGGCACTTGCTACGTAAGCTTTGTAGCATCAACTGGGTTTGCTCAATTTAAAAAATGGAATGGCACTAGTTGGGTACAAGAAAATTTTGGATGGAGTACCTTATCAGATACCTGCAAACACTCAGCTATTAATATTAATCCTTATGGTGTAATTTCTTTTGCAACATCTATGAAGCAAGCTAGTACCGGCAATTATCTACCTATAGTATTTACAAAAATTAATGGCGTTTGGAGCAATTCAGGATTTATTCCAGGCTATAATGTAGGTTCTTTAGATGTTGCAGTAGATATGAATGGTAATTCTTATCTAACTTTTACAAATGAGTTAGATAAAAGTCCAGTTGTTTCACATACTCAATTGCATGGGAAAGTGAGGATTTTTCAAATTACAAAAACAAATACTGTAACTAATGTTGGTACTTCAATTGTTGAATATGGACATTATGCTCAAATAGAATGTTCAAATGACAACAATATATATGTTGGTTTTAGAAAAGAAAAAGCAACAATTGGAGATAATAGAACAGCTGATGGATATAGATCACTAAATGGTGGAACTTTTCAAAAAATAAATGGAGGATTATGTGAATATGGTTTTGGTATGGGTATAAATAAGGCTGGTAAATTGTATTTTGTAAGTGCTGATGATTATGGCCAAGGAAGTGTTTTGTTAACAGGTATAAATTCAGGTACTAACTTTACTGGTATTGTAACTAATTACTTTGGCAATAATTCAATTTCTACAGCCAATACTTATTACAGAGAGTTGCAAGTTGTATTTGATGAAAATGATGGGCCAATTATTATTACTAATACAGCAGTTCCAAACACAACAACTTATGGTGCCTTTAGAGCGTATAGAGTAGATAAAGTTAGAGCTGGTAATACAAATCCTTTGCTTACTAATACAGCTGGTATGTATTTTACTGAATCAAATACTGGTTGTGGTGCAGTAGATACTTCTTCAATAGTTACTATCACCAAAACTTCTGCTACCAATAACTGGACAGGAGCAGCAAATAATACTTGGGGGCAAGCTGGCAATTGGGGTTGTAATAGAATACCTAATGCCGATGATGAAGTGTTAATTCCTAGTGGGCTTACTAATTATCCAGTTATAACTTCAAGTGTTTCTTCTGTAAACCGTGTAGTTAATAGTTTGTTTTTAGGCACTAATGCGACTGTAACTATAGATGGTACAACATTGGCTTTAAAAGACAGTATTGCAGTAGCTTCAACTTCAAACATCAATACACAGAATAATGGTTATTTTGTTTTTGATGGCTCTACCACACAAAAAACGAATAGTTTACAACGCATAAATGGTGGCGTACGAATAAACAATGCAAGCAATGTAATATTAAGTGGAAACTTAAATATTACAGGAGCTATTGATTTTGTAAGCGGAAAAATTGTAACCAATAATTTTACGTTAAGAGCTCCACACAATTTAATTAGCTCTGGCGATGCTAGTAGCTATATTGCTACGAGCTTACAGAATGGTACAGATATTACAACAGGAGGATTTATAACTGCTGTTCCTGCTGGATCTGGAACTCAATTCCCAGTTGGAACATTAACTTCCTATAACCCAGTAAGTGTTTCAAATACATCTGGTGCTAATGATTCTATTACTGTTGTTGTAGATGCAGCCCCAATCATTGCTGCAAATAGTAATAGACATTTAAATGTAACTTGGAACTTAACCGAGAAAAATGCTGGTAACAATACTTACAACCTAACCCTGTATTGGAATACTGCAAATGAAGGTAGTTTATTTAGCAGAAGTGCTTGTGGCTTAGTACGCAGCAACGGAAGTTCAACTATTACTTATGCTACAGGAGCTTCTGGTGCTACAAGTATATTACCAAGCTTTTATTCAAGAACAGCAACAGGCATTACAGCCTTATCACCATGGAGTGTTAGTAGTGATGCTACAATTTTACCTATTCAATTGTTGTCATTCTCTGCTAAACCAATCAATAACAGTTCGGCAGAAATTAATTGGCAAATAAGTACTTCTTCTAATCCTAAATACTTTGTTATTGAAAGAAGTAGTGATGGAGTTGTATTTGAAAGTGTAGGTTCTGTAAATGCAACTTCATCTTCCGAATATGTATATGTTGATAAAACAATTGCTAAAACTGGATATCAATTTTACAGATTAAAAATGATGGATATAGAAGGTAAAATAACCTATAGTAAAATTGCTAAATTATATTTTAGTGAAGGAGGCATATCCATTAGTAATGTGTATCCACAACCATTAAAATCAGGTTCCGTTTATTTAGTAGTGAATGCTCCGCTAAAAACAGACATGCGTTTTGTTGTAACAGATTTAACTGGAAAAATACTTGTAAGTAAAATAGCAAATATTAATAAAGGAGAAAATACTATTGAATTAAATATTAGCCATTTATCCAAGGGAACTTATTTTATTACAGGATATTCAGCTGATATTAAAACAAATACAACCCCAATTATGAAGTTCTAACCTTTCTAGGTCTCACAGTTAGTTTAGTTTAAGTCCCCTATATTCTTATAGGGGGCATTCTTTTTTTAAAACAATAAAATTATTTCAGTAGTATATTTATAATATCATTTTCAATAAATGAATCTTTAATTCAATGCAATGATTTATTAAACAATAATTAAAGAGTAATATCAACAGTGTATGACTTGTAATTTAAAGTTGAATTGGCTATTGTTATTTTTATTATTGGGTAAACTATTGTTTGCCCAGCAATGTGGATACGATAACTATTATCTATTTGTAGTAAATGTGCACACAAATAATGATGCAGAAAAAATTCCAAATCTTAGAATGTATTTGGTAGATGAACAAGATAAACCTTACACAGCAGATGTATTGTATAATGAGAATGCAGGAAAGAGAAATGGTGATGAACATGGCAAATGGCAACACAAAACAGATACATTGTTTTTTTGGGATAATGCAAAAGCAAAGCCAAGATTAGGAGAAAGACCCTTGCTTCGTCAAAAATTTTATAGAGTAGGAGACTATTATATTGTTGCCTTTCATTTAAAGGGTAGTGAAGTAAGAGACCCCTTAAAATATCCACTGTATAAATTAAAAATTGAACAAGATAATAGCCAACTCAATAGCATCAATATCCCCACTCAAACTTTTAATTTGCCATTAGGTAAAGCAGTGAATGTTTGTCATAATCATTTATACAATGACTTCTATTACCAACAACCAGTAACTAGCTACGATAACCAACCATTTAGGCCCATTGATATTGTTTTAAGTGAATTGGAAGAGCAGCAAAGTGTCGTAGAAATTGAACCTAAAAATGAATTACAATATACTGTTCGTTTTGATTATCAAACTATATCAACCATAAATGATGGAATGAATGAATATATTTTAAATGAAGCTAAAATTTACAATACCCAAACAGGCAAATTGCATCAAGAAATTTATATTCCGAGAATTTCAAAATCACCTTTTAAAGAAAGTAAAAAGATTGTTGACTTTATTGATTTTTATGATAGAGATATAAAAGAAGCCAAAGACTTTTCTGTCCAAATAGAAAGTTGGAGAGATTTAGAGAATAAAGTAGCAAGAGAGAAAACAAATTTTTACATCTTCAATACCCAAACTAAAAAATATGAGTTAGATACTGCTTTAAGTAACTATAATGATGTGTTTTATCATTCACCATTAAAAAAAATGAGGAGATATGATTATGTAACCACTGATGAATCTAAAACAGTGTTTACCTATCAACTAGAAAATAAAATATGGGTATTGATAGATAAAAATGTAACACTATTTAAACCTAATCCACCACTAAGAGAACTATCTACCAAAGAATGTATTTATGTAAAGGAAAACTCTCACACTTTACCATTAAAGGCAGTAATAGGAACGAATGCTAAAGTAATTGTTACAGATACTTTGTGGATTTACAATACAAGTAACAAAACCATAGAAATTAGTAAGGTTCAAAGTAGTAATAGAGATTTTTTTAGCATCAATCAAACCCTTTTGGCACAGAGCAAAAACCCACTTGTTTTTAATGGAACACTAATTAGTAACAGTTTTGATTTTACTATAAAGAACTTTAATTGTATGCTCACTTTTAGCGATGGTTATATGTTAGGCTTAGGTGTTTCAATTCCAACTGTAAGCAATAATGCAACTGTATATTATAATACTGATAGCTCCATTAATTATGCAATTGCCAATCTATACAAATCAAGATTTGCTACTGCTATATTTACTTTTCCTGACGGTAGTGTAAGATCTAAAGGAACAGTGCAAGATAAAGACACTAGTTTAAAAGTGGGCAAATGGCAATATTATAAACAAGGTACTTGGGGTTTTGATGAAGTAGTGTATTCCAAAGAAATTTCTTTAACGGCTTTTAGTACAGAAAATGCAAGTCAGCATACCAATTTTGAGATTAAAGTATTGGAAAATGGTAAATGGAAACAACCCATAATTGATGTAGATAACAATAAGAAGAGTTTTTATATTACCAAAAAAACAGATAGTGTTGTTGCCTACACTGATACAACCAATTATGCTTTTGGCTTGAATTATGATAAATTACCAGCTAATTTTTCAATGCAATTTTTTTTATTAAAACCTGATGAAAGAACCCTCAAAATTGGCTATTATCAGATGCCTTTTTCAGCACTAAAAAATCAGTATACCATCATTCCTGATTATTCAAAGTTTACAAATAAAAATAGAACTACTTATCAAATCACCGATTCAATTCTTCAATCACTACAAAAGAAATATCCAAAAATTATCACAATGTATGTAAGCAGAAACCAACGTGGTATTGATTTAAGCAAACTCACTTTCGAGGAACAATATAAAGTGGTGATGCAGTTTACCAACGATTCTTGCATACGTTTTGTTTGTAATTTATATACAGTAATGAATAAAAATAGAATGGCATTTTGTAACAATGAAGTATATGTTGAATTAAACACTACAGATATAGAAGACTTTAAGAAAAAGGCTTTAGCATTGGGTTTTGCAAACATTAGAGCAGATATGGGTAGCAACAGATATTGGCTTAAACACGCAAGTGGTAAATTAATTGATGAAGGTTTCTTCGAAGCTTTTGATCGTTTGACTAAAAACCCTATGGTTTTAAGTGCACATTTTAATAGTTATTATGAACCTGAGTTAGATAATAAAGTAAAACCATTTTAATGAAACTTATTTACACCATAATAGCTTTAATTCTTACAACAAAAGGTATTGCTCAAAAGAAAAAAGCAACTCTAAAAAGCCAAGAGTCAAACCTACCTGTTATCTATCATCCAATGTACAATAATAAGCAAATAGTAGAAGTAGATGTAAATTCATATCAGCGTTCATTACATATTCAACAATATGCAGTTAGAGATTTATATGTTGCTTACAGAGATATTCATAACCCCATTTATTTAAGGAATAGTGATGGGAAAATTGTAGATGTTTTTAATGACGATAAAAGAGAATATGAAAAGCGTATAAAACTATCTGTTGAAGAATCATTGCCGGTTGCAACTTACCATATCAATAACAAAAATTCCACTTTTCCCAATTGGGATAAGGCAACGGAAGAAAGTAGCGAATCTTTTGACTTTGAACATTATAAAAATACTAGCTTCAGAAAATACATAACTGCACGTCCATACATTCCTTATGCAAAGCCTTATAAATGGATTTATGTGGTAAGCAAGAATAATAGATATGGCGTTATTGATAGTTTAGGTAATACTATTTTACCCATTGTATACAATAATCTTATAGCGTTCAAGTATGGTTATTTTGTATGTGATAGCGTTTATAAAAAAACTTTTGATGAAGGCAGATATACGTATTTATCGTTATGGGGATTTATTAGCAAAGATTTAAAACAAAAAATCCCTTGCCGGTACAATGCAATTGATTGTATTAATGGGGAACAATTTATTGTAAATAAAAACGATAGAGAAGGCATTGTTGACATCAATAACAAAATCATTACTAACATTGAGTTTAATGAAATAACGCCTTACAAATATTTTTATTTTTACAAGCAAGAGAATAAAGCTGATACTACTAAAAATGGTCATCCTATTACAAGATGTGGTTTAATAAAAAAGGATGGAACGATAAAGCCATTGCAAGATGTAAATTCAATTACTAAAACTGAATATGCGGTTTATCCAAAACAAAATATAAGATACTTTCTTGCACATACACATATAGGCACTTACATTATGGATGAATATGGCAATAAACTGTGTAATTATTATTTTGAAAATAACCCTACTGTAAATTACTATAAACAATGGCAAGGTTACATTAGAGATACTTTAGTAAATAACGAATTAAGGGAAGTATTCTTAGACAGCAACTTTAATGAAATTAAAACTACCCAATATTATTCTGCTAGGCACTTGGGTAACATGGATACTTTAATTGCTGTAGTAAAAGAAGAAAATGGTAGAAAATTTTTGCAGTATGGCATATCACGTTTTGGCAAAATAATATTGGATACTGTTTATGATCAAATACATAAAATGACTGAGTTCAACAATCTACTTTTTGCTCAAAAAAACAAAAAGACTTCTGTTTATTGGAGTACTGGGCAATTGGCAATAAAAGATACCAACTTTATGTATTTTATGTACAATGGTTCAAGCACAATAAAAGGCACCAAAGAGATTATTTACGAAGTGAAAGATGGTATTAAAACTGCACGCCCAATTTTTGAGTGCTTTAAATGTTTATATAATAAAGTATTACCGTGGAAATGCGATTAACTATGCAGCCATTTTGTAATGGTATCTAAGAAGATTATTTGTTGATCGATAAATACATTATGAGAACAATTGTCTAAATAGACGATATTATTCAATCCAATAAGTTGTTTCAAGGCATTAATTTGCTCTGCAGAATAAAGTCCATCATCTTTCCCATATATACCATATATTTTTATTTTGCTAGTAACTAGTTGTTTGATTTTGTCTGTAAGATTTATGCTGGTATAACTTTCATTTTTCCAAAAACCTTTGGTAGCGTCAGTAGTCATTACTGTTGCATGTTTAATGAGTGTTGAATCCGTTCTAAATAAAGCATAATTCTTTTTTGCATCTTCTGTAAAAACTTTAGGTGTATAAAAACCATTTTTCACGGCATGATAAAAACAAGCTGAGCTGTACTTAATACTTTCAGTATCCATTTGTTCTAGTTGCTCTAAATAACTTAATCCTACATCATCGCTTTTAGATGCATACATAATTTTACATTTTTCAATGATTGTTTTAAAAGTTTCTTGCAAAGCAATAGGAGCTCCAACCAAAACAATACTCTTTATTTTATCTGGGAACTTTTCTGCAAACAATGTGGCAACTATTCCACCAAAACTATGGCCTATCAATGTGGCTTTTTCAATACCATATTGTTTATACAAATCCTGTAAATCGCTAAAACTTTCATCGAAAGTAAACTTGGCTTTCGTAGTAGTAGATCTTCCTTCTCCTCTTCTATCATATACAATAACATAAAAACCTTGTTTAGCTAAATTAGCTGCTGTTGTAATTTCAAAATTACTACAGTTATAACCGGGTCCTCCATGCAAAAAAATAATAGCAGGATTTGTTTTTTGCCCAAATGAAATTGAAAATATAGGCTGACCATATGCAAATTGTATTGACATTGCTAGGACTATACAAAAAAAGGATTTAGGCATAATTTTGTTGTTATATTAAATGAAGTAAACAGTATGAAAATAGGTAAATAATTATACTTTGTGTTCAAATAGCTATAAATTAAATCTAGTAGTCAAACATACATACGAGTATTAATTATATAGCTGCATTTGTTAAACTAAACTATTCCTTCAATAAATTAGTTACACTTTCAAATATTACTTTGTATAAAAAATATTAGATGTTAAAAAGTATTTTCAATTTAATCATTATTATTAGTTTACTATGCAGCTGTACCAGCATGTATGGTATAAAAAAAACAAAGTCATTAACAGAAGAAAAAGTTATTGAGCAAGCCAAAAAGTATAACATACCACTTGCCGATAATTATGTACTTGATACTTCTTTTTATCGTTTTTTAGCATCTTTAAAAGACACTTCACTAGCTGTAGCCAAAAACAATCATGCACAGCCCTTACAAGTACTCTATTATGACAAACTAAAAAACTGGCAAATGGTTTCGTATCATGCCAATTGTTATACAGGTGGATTTCCTAATCTTAAATGGAACAGAAATGGTGTTTTTAATAGTTTTATTCCATGGCAACAAGCACCTTTAGACAATTTATTAACGGTAAAAAAACATGTTGAATATTTAAGGTCATTAACAGGTGTTCAGCCCTTCAATACTATTAATTACGATTATATTGTAATAGTATATTGGAGCAGGTTTATGGGGCGTCAAAGTAAAAGATTGATACAATTAGTTCAAGACAATACCAAACTAGCCAATGATAAAAAAGTAAAAATAATTTATGTAAACAACGATAATTTTTTCATGCACATTAGCAAATAATCATCCACAAAAATGACTTTTACATTAAAGATTAAATCTAGTATTCGTGTAAGTTTTAAAATGGTCTTGCTTGCAATTCTATGCAATTTATTTTCACAAAATGTAATTGCCGATATGCCTTACATGCCATTATCTTTTCATTTAAAAACTGGCAAAGAAATTTATGATGAAGGAGAAATGGTTGAATTTATTTTAACCATTACCAATACTGATAAAAATAAAACCTATCCGGTTGTAACGCCAGGTAGTCAAAACAGTGGACTAAAACTAATTCATTTAGACATTTACGATAGGGCGAAAAATGTTTTTATTAAAAGAGCATTCGAAAACCGTGAGATGAATATGTTTATTAAAAGTATTGGCATTAATGGCATTGTTTATTTAAAGCCAGGTGAAAAAATAACTATTCCATTTTATTGGAACGATCAGTCGCAACCCAATGCATCCTATACAAAACCAGCTTCACATCATATACTCACTGTGCCATTATTTGTTGGTGAATATTTAGTAGTTGCTAACTACTCTCCTAAAGGTGTAGCAGATTCATTATATCATTTTCTTCAAAATACAGATGAGGAACAAGTGCCCAATAAAATCAATTTTATGGGAATTGGAGAAGCGGCTACATGTATTTTGAAAATTAAAAAAGCACCTCTTGGGAAAGTATTTATTCAAGGAGTTGAATATAATTGTTTACAACATCAAAAAGATGATTATTATAATTATTATGCCGATAGTGTTGCACAAAAACAACACAATCCCACACATGCAGTAAGCACCAATGTAGGCAGTTATCATGTTATAAATTTTGAATACAGCTCTTACCCAAATTTATATAACGAATACATCAAACGTTTTTCCAATGGAAATATTCAAGAATATAGAAGATTTGGAAACAGTTGTCCAACACCCATTTTTGAAAGACGATTCAACGATTCTGGAATATTAGTTTATGCAGCAGAGAAATTAATAAATGGCATAGTAAAAAAAATATATTATCATGATGATCAAAGAATATCAAAAGAAGAACTCTATTCTGCCGATGCCAAACTATTAACCATTGCTGAATTTATTTATACTAACTCTAATGGTTTAAGAAGAAAAGAAATTACTCAACGAATTGATCCTTGTATTGAATATTTATTAAACGAAAAAAAAGAAGCCGTGCATGAATAACATACACGGCTTCTAAATATTGAATTGAATTTTATAATACTAAAATTCCTTTTGCTTGAATTACAATTTCTCTTTTAGGTTCTTTTATTGCATCAATTTCAGCTTTACTTTTATTCGCATCTTCGGCATAGTGTTTCAACATTTCAACACTGGTTACTTTTTCTTCGGCAATGCCTTCAATAATAATTTCTTTTTCGTTTAATACTAAGGGAACTAAAAATTTATGGTCTTTCATTTTAACCATTACATTTCCGGTAGTGCCTTTAATTTTTATCCAACAACCTTCTTTACTGCATACTTCAGTAACAGTAGCTTTTAGTTTTACTTCCATTTTTTTGGGAGCATCTTTCTTTGTAAAAGCATTGGTTAAATCACTTACAGTTATTGCATTTTCAGCACTTACTTTTTCGCCAAAGCTTGCACCTTTATCTGCTGGAACATTAGGAGGTTGAGCATGTAATGCACAAACTGTTGCAGCCATCATTAAGGTCATCAATATTTTTTTCATGTTTTATAATTTTCGTCAAATGTACTAGATTATTTGTTGTAAGAAATTTTGTAAATCACACCAGCATAATCATCACTTACCAATAAACTTCCATCTTCTGCAACAATACAATCTACGGGTCGTCCAATTACTTTTTCTCCGTTTTGTAAAAATCCTTCTGCAAATGGTTCGTAGTTCACAATCTTATTATCTACTAAAGTTGCAATACCAACTTTATAGCCAGCTTTTTTACTTCTGTTCCAACTGCCATGTTCACAAATGAAAATTTTGTTTGTATAACTTGCAGGGAATTGTTTGCCTGTATAAAAACGTAATCCCAATGGGGCAACATGAGGCCCAACTTTAAGTGCAGGTAAAGTATAATCTTTTGGATTTTTCCCTTCACCAAATTTAGGGTCTAATACATCGCCTTGATGCACATAAGGGAAGCCAAAATGCAAGCCTTTGGTTGGAGCATAATTGAGTTCACAAAAAGGAATATCATCACCCATCATATCTCTGCCATTATCAGTAAACCACATTTCTTTGGTTTGAGGATGCCAAGTAAAACCAACACTATTTCTAACACCTTTTGCAAAAATTTCTCTGTTACCGCCATTGGCATCAATACTGGTGATGGTTGCAAAAATGGAATCTTTTTCGTCACACACATTACAAGGTGCACCAACAGGTACATACAATTTTCCATCTGGGCCAAAGGCAATAAACTTCCAACCATGATGTGTTTTGGTGGGATATTGATCGGTCACTAAAACTGCTGTTGGAGGGTTGGCTAATTTATCTTCAATATTTTCGTATCTAAATATTTTATCTACCGTTGCAACGTATAAACTACCATCTTTAAATGCAACACCATTGGGCATATTTAAGTTGGTAGCAATGGTGTACACTTTTTCGGCAAAACCATCTTTGTTTTCATCAACCACTGCATATACATTGTCTTCGTTTCTGTTACCTACAAATAAAGTTCCTTTAGCACCCCAACACATACTTCTTGCATTGGGGACTTCGGCATAAACACTCACTTTAAATCCATCGGGAACTTTAATTTTCTCAATATTGTATTTTGCATCTAACCCATTTGGACTAGTAACAGCAGTATTGGTTTGTGGTCCACTTTGACAGCTGCCCAAGATAGTAGTGGCAGAAAAAGCAGCTATAAAAATTTGTCTTAAAAACATAATGAATAGTTTATGTGTTGCAATCTAAACAAGTTTTAAACCAAGTAGTTTAAAAACAATGAGTTTTATACAAATGGATGAGAAAGTTTTCATCAACGAATACGTTTGCGTAATTTTTTCGCTACAAATAGTCATTGCCTAAATTATTCAATTGAATGAGTGTACTTTTATGCCCTTAATAAAACTTAGATTATGTCTCAAGATCAAACCATTCAACAATTGGTAGATTATCCAGTTGTGCCAGTTTTTTATAATGCCGATCCTGCTTTATGTAAAAGTATTTTTGATGCTTGTTATAAAGGCGGAATCAGGGTTTTTGAATTCACCAATCGTGGTACAAATGCATTAGATACTTTTAAAGAATTGGTGGCTTTATTACCTCAATATCCAGGTTATTCTATTGGTGCAGGTACTGTTTTAAAAGCCAAAGATGCTGATGCATTTATTGAAGCTGGTGCAAGTTTTATCGTTTCTCCTTGTTATACAAGTGAAGTGTTTGATGTATGTTATCAGCACAAAATACCTTATATGCCAGGTTGTATGACGGTGAAGGAAATTTACGATGCAGCAAGTGCAGGTTGTGAAGTGATTAAGATTTTCCCTGGTGATGTAGTGGGTGCCAAATTTGTAAAAGGAATAAAAGCTGTTTTTCCTAAACAAAAATTAATGGTTACTGGTGGGGTAGAACCTAATAAAGATAGTTTTGCTAGTTGGTTTGGTGCTGGTGTAACTGCTGTAGGTATGGGAAGTCAATTATTTAAAAAAGAATGGTTAGATAGTGGCAATTTTGAAGAAGTAACCAAAATATGTGCAGAGTGTATGAATTTATTGAAGAAGTAAGTTTTTTCACACAAAGCTTTTAAAAGAATCCTGTTACAATTAGTAATGGGATTTTTTAATTCTAAAGTAAAAACTCAAAACTCATAATCCCAAACTCCAAACTAAATAACTAAACAACAAAATTATTTTCCACATTTTTCATTTCGGCTTAAAATTTGTTTTTGGCTTTCATCTACATTCCTTACTTTTGCCATCCTTTAATTTTCGGTAAGCTAGCTAAGTTTGTTATGTTCATGGCCGTGATTGCGTAACACTCTGTAAATCAGTTATAAAGAAAAGTCAACTTTTCTACCGAAACAATATTGCAATAAACCGGTTTTACAAAATAATTATGTCAACAACACAATTGAACAACAGGATCAACTTTGGTAAAACAAAAAACCTTGCTGCAACTCCTGACCTCCTAGACATTCAGTTAGAATCTTTCAAAGAATTTTTCCAGTTAGAAACTACGCCTGATAAGCGTAATGTTGAGGGTTTATTCCGTGTGTTTAAGGATAACTTTCCTATCACCGATACCCGTAACATCTTCGTATTGGAATTCTTGGATTATTTCATTGATCCGCCCCGTTACTCTATTGATGAGTGTATGGAACGTGGATTAACCTATGCTGTTCCATTAAAAGCTAAACTTCGTTTAAGTTGTAATGATGAAGAACACGTAGATTTCCAAACCATTGTACAGGATGTATTCTTAGGAAACATCCCTTACATGACACCCCGTGGTACATTCGTAGTGAATGGTGCCGAACGTGTGGTTGTTTCTCAGTTACACCGTTCTCCTGGTGTATTCTTTGGTCAATCTACCCATCCTAATGGTACAAAAATTTACTCTGCTAGAGTAATTCCTTTTAAAGGTGCTTGGATGGAGTTTGCTACAGACATTAATAATGTAATGTATGCATACATTGATCGTAAGAAAAAATTCCCAGTAACAACTTTATTACGTTCTATTGGGTTCGAAACAGATAAAGACATTCTTACTTTATTTGGAATGGCCGATGAGGTTGTTGCCGATAAAAAAGAATTGGAAAAACATATTGGTAAAAGATTAGCTGCTCGTGTATTACGTACTTGGGTAGAAGATTTTGTGGATGAAGATACTGGTGAAGTAGTTTCTATTGAGCGTAATGAAATTGTAATGGAACGTGATGTTGTTTTAGATGAAGACGGCATTGACACCATTATTGAAATGGAAATCAAGAGCGTTTTCTTACAAAGAGAAGATGTGGGTGGTGATTACGCCATTATTTACAATACTTTAAATAAAGATACTTCTAACAGTGAATTAGAAGCGGTTCAACACATTTATCGTCAATTACGTGGTGCCGATGCTCCTGATAATGAAACTGCTCGTGGTATCATCGACAAATTATTCTTCTCTGACAAACGTTACGATTTAGGAGAAGTTGGTCGTTACAAAATCAACAGAAAATTAGGGTTAGAATATCCTTTAACTAAAAAGGTATTAACTAAGCAAGATATTATTGAAATCATTAAATACTTGGTGCGTTTAACCAATGCAAAAGCTGAGATTGATGATATTGATCATTTATCAAACCGTCGTGTACGTACAGTTGGCGAACAATTGTATGCACAATTTGGTGTTGGTCTAGCTCGTATGGCTCGTACCATTCGTGAAAGAATGAACGTACGTGATAATGAGGTATTCACTCCTGTAGATTTGATTAATGCTAGAACATTATCTTCTGTAATTAATTCATTCTTTGGAACCTCTCAGTTATCTCAATTCTTAGATCAAACCAATCCATTATCTGAAATTACACACAAACGTCGTATTTCAGCATTAGGGCCAGGAGGTTTAAGTAGAGAGAGAGCAGGTTTTGAGGTTCGTGACGTACACTATTCTCACTACGGTCGTTTATGTACTATTGAAACACCAGAAGGACCAAACATTGGTTTGATCTCTACATTGTGTGTGCATGCTGCTATTAACGAAATGGGCTTTATTGAAACGCCTTATCGTAAAGTAACAGATGGAAAAGTAAACTTAAATGATTTAAAATATTTAAGTGCCGAAGAAGAAGAAGATAAGAAAATTGCCCAAAGTAACTCTCCAATAGATGCGAATGGTAATTTCTTAGAAGAAAAAATTATCAGTAGAGATACAGGTGATTTCCCAATTTTAGATAAGGCCGATGTTCAGTACATGGACGTTGCACCTAATCAAATTGTGGGATTGAGTGCTTCATTGATTCCTTTCTTGGAACATGATGATGCCAACCGTGCCTTGATGGGATCGAACATGCAACGTCAAGCTGTGCCTTTATTACGTCCTGAAGCTCCTGTTGTAGGAACTGGTTTAGAAGGAAGAGCAGCAAGAGATGCACGTATTCAATTACATGCTGAAGGTGAAGGGGTAATTGAGTTTGTTGATGCCAATGAAATTCATGTTCGTTACGAAAGAAGTGAAGATGAAAGAGTAATTAGCTTCGACGATGATTTAAAAATATATAAGCTTACTAAGTTTATCAAAACCAACCAAGCTACTTGTATTAACTTAAGTCCTGCTGTTAAAAAAGGACAAAAAGTTTCTAAAGGAGATTTCTTAACCGAAGGTTATGCAACCAAAAATGGTGAATTGGCTTTAGGTAGAAACTTACAAGTGGCATTCATGCCTTGGAAAGGATACAACTTTGAAGATGCGATTGTAATTAATGAAAAAGTAGTTCGTGAAGATTGGTTTACTTCTGTACATATTGATGAATATGAATTAGAAGTTCGTGATACTAAATTGGGAGAAGAGGAATTAACACCAGATATTCCAAACGTATCCGAAGAAGCTACGAAAGATTTAGATGAAAATGGTATCATTCGTATTGGTGCAACCATTAAAGAAGGTGATATTTTAATTGGTAAGATTACTCCTAAAGGTGAAAGTGATCCTACACCAGAAGAGAAATTATTACGTGCCATCTTTGGTGATAAAGCAGGCGATGCAAAAGATGCTTCATTAAAAGCTCCAAATGGTACTGAAGGTGTTGTAATCGATAAGAAATTATTCCAACGTGCTAAGAAAGATAAGAACGCAAAAGTTCGTGAAAAAGCATTGTTAGATAAAGTTGAAAAAACGCACCAAGAAAACGAAGAAGATCTTAAAGAACAATTGCTAAACAAATTGCAAGCGTTGTTAAAAGAAAAAGCTTCACAAGGTGTTACCAACAGTTTTGGTGAAATATTAATTGGTAAAGGTGCTAAGTTTAATCAAAAGAATTTAGCTGCTATTGAATATGCAACTGTTAATCCATTAGGTTGGACAGGTGATGCTAAAATTGATGATGCTATCAACACTTTATTGCACAACTACAGCATTAAGTTTAATGAAGAATTGGGTAGATACAAACGTGAAAAATTCAATATCTCTATTGGTGACGAATTACCTGCAGGTGTATTGAAATTAGCGAAAGTTTACTTGGCTGTTAAACGTAAGTTGAAAGTGGGTGATAAAATGGCGGGTCGCCATGGTAACAAAGGTATTGTTGCTAAAATTGTACGTGCCGAGGATATGCCATTTATGGAAGATGGAACACCGGTTGATATTGTGTTGAATCCATTGGGTGTACCTTCTCGTATGAACCTAGGACAAATCTATGAAACCATTTTAGGCTGGAGTGCTAAGAAATTAGGCGTACGTTTTGCAACTCCAATTTTCGATGGTGCAAGTACAACTGAAATTGAGCAATACTGTAAGGATGCAAATATTCCTTTAAACGGACATACTTATTTATACGATGGTGAAACCGGAGAACGTTTCCACCAAAAGGCAACTGTAGGGGTTATTTATGTAATTAAATTACACCACATGGTTGATGATAAGATGCATGCTCGTTCTATTGGGCCATATAGCTTAATTACACAACAACCGTTGGGTGGTAAAGCTCAGTTTGGTGGTCAGCGTTTTGGTGAGATGGAGGTTTGGGCATTGGAAGCTTATGGTGCTGCTAACATCTTACAAGAATTGTTAACCCTTAAATCTGATGATATTATTGGTCGTGCAAAAACCTATGAGGCAATTGTAAAAGGCGATAATATTCCTAAAGCTGGTGTACCAGAATCATTTAATGTATTGGTACATGAATTGAGAGGTTTAGGTTTAGATTTGAAGTTCGATTAATCAAGAATTACTCTTTAAAATACGACTCCCATACTGCAAAGTGTGGGAGTTTTTTTATGTTCAATAGAAAATGAAATTTTTCTTTGAATTTAAATTAATTAAAACTTAAAATAACTTTAATCTTGCACTTTAGTTATAAATTTATGATTCGAAGCTAATCACTGAGTATTCATAATAATGAAATTGCAGATTCAAAATAAATCGATGGTATTCTTTGGGTAAACCTATTTGTTTTCTAATTGTATATTGATTATTTAGTGATCCCTTTTGCAACCTTGTCTTGCCAATGAACAACAACGTAAACACATACGATGATACTTACTGTCTTCTAGAAATAAAAAAGGGGAATGAGTTTTTTTTCAATTTAATCTTTGAGCGATACAGAAACAATCTATTCAACTACCTATTTAAAATCATAAAGTCTAAAGAAGTTTCAGAAGAAATAGTATTAGATGTTTTTTTGAAATTATGGGAAGGCAGAGCAATTATTACTGAGATACAAAATTTTGAAGCCTTTATGTACAAAGTAGCTTATAATAAAGCAATTGACTTTTTTAGAGCTGCTAAGAGATCTCCAAGTTTACAAGAAGCCATTTGGGATGTAATTTCAGAAGCACCATCTTCAGAAAAGGCTGATACTGATTTACTCATAAAAAATATGAATGCTCTTATAAATGAAGCAGTTAATCTATTATCGCCACAGCGGAAATTGGTTTTTGAGCTTCGAAATAAAGAAGGTTTGAGCTATTCGGAAATTGCAGAAAAATTGCAACTATCTACAAATACTGTTCGTAACCATTTGAATGCTTCTACACAGTTTATTAAAGAATATTTAGAGAGAAATAATACACTTGTTTTGCCATTTGCATATTTTTTTATACAATTTTTAAAATAGGTTAGTACATAGTTAGTTTTTTGTCGTCTTACTGTTACGATTAACTGTTGCTATATGAATTTCTTTCAGCAAGACTTTTTTATTTGCCTATTATTTAACCCTATTCTATCCTTTTTCGGGTCTTTATACTTGTTATTAGAGTCAATTTCGAAACAACTTTTACCTGAATCTCATTCTAGTTTTAAAATAATTAATCCTTCTTTCACTATTATTTTCAGAAAAGCTCAGTTTATTCATTTATCTATTCATCAATATAAAACAATTGATACTTTTTTGGTTGATTGTTTTTCTAAAATATTTAAAATCAATTAGTATGTTCAAAAATGTGTCCTTACCTCAGATTTTACTTGTTTTAACCATTTTTCTATTTTCATGTAAAAAGAAAACGGTTACAGAAGATAACTCTAACAATACACCTCCGGAGTTAATGAAAATTGAACCATATAATTTTATACTAGGTACACATGCAATTTCTGGTAGTTATAAATTTACTACAGAAGATGGACTTGTTGAGCAAGCAAAAAGGGTAAGAGAATTAGGCTCAAATATTTTGAAAATTACTTTAGGTAAAAACTCCACTGATATTTATAGTATTACAGAAGCAGTACCAAGCAATACTACCATGGCATTATTTACCAACAATCCATCTTATAGAACGGTTTGTAATATGGACTTTAAATACATATTCTTTTGGGTACATACATTAACGAATATTGATTGGAAAAATGGAATTAATGCCGCACAAGAACAAACCTTGTACAACGAAATGTACAATTTTGTTATGCATATTCTTACTATATACAACAATTCAGGTAAAACCTTTTTTATTGGTAATTGGGAAGGAGATTGGTTATTAATTCCTAATTACGATAGAACAGCTACACCTTCTTTAGAGTCAGTAAATAATATGACCAAATGGTTTCAAATTAGACAAAGGGCAATCGATGATGCTAAAAGAACATCTACCGCTACCAATGTTTCAGTTTATCATTATATAGAAGCAAACTTAGTATTAAAGGGAATGAATGGTCAGCGTTGTGTTGCAGAAAGTGTTTTACCAAATGTAGACGTAGACCTTGTGTCATATTCAAGTTATGAAGCTATTAAAGATAAAACTTCTGCAATGAAGAAATCAGATTTAGAAGCAATATTTCTTTATTTAGAATCAAAGCTAAAACCTAAGCCAGCTATGCCTTTTAGCAGAAGAGTTTTTATTGGTGAATATGGTTACCAAGCAAATGCATCAAATCCAGAAAGCTTTAACAAGCAATTTACAGAGACTAAAGAAATCATGAAAATTTCTTTTGAACTCAATTTGCCATTTGCATTGCATTGGCAGATGTATAACAACGAATACGAAAATGGTGTATCCAAACAAATGTCTTTGATTAATGAAACTGGTGCAAAAACAAGACAATACTTTTTACATCAAAACTTTTACAAGGCTATGAATAGCTACTTAAAAGATGAGATGCAGAAAAATAATACATACCCAACATCTAGTCAATACAGAGCTAAAGCCATTCAAGTATTATCAGTATTGTAAAATATTGTAAATACAAATCATTTAACTCATCTGCTAGATCATTAATAATTAAGACAACCCAACATGACTAATAACGAAAAAAGATTGAATGATCTTTTTAATAAATATTTAAATAATCAATTAACTAAAGATGAATACAATTTGTTTTGGCAATTGATGAATGAAGAAGGTAGTGAGCTTTATTTAGATGATGAGCTTAAGAAATTATGGTCTGATGCAAAATCTGAAGAAGTTTTAATTAGCGATGATGAGTGGAAAGAGAAAATTTTATTTGGATTAACCACCATTAATAACAATAGCCAACCAAAACCTCAAGGCATTTTAGTTAAATTAAAAAATTATCGTATAGCAGCAGCAGCAGTTTTTCTCTTAGCATTTAGTTCAGTTTTATTTATTTATTACAATAAACAAAATAACACAGTTGCAAAAAATACAAATAATGAAAAGTTTCCACAGCAAGATGTAGCACCTGGTGGAGATAAAGCTGTTCTTACTTTGGCCGATGGGAGTACAATTATTTTAGATAGTGCAGGTAATGGAATTGTTGCTAATCAAAGTGGCACTAAAATAATAAAGAAAGAAGATGGTCAGCTTTTGTATTCAAATGGTGAAACTGTATCGAGTGAAATGGCCTATAACTTATTATCAACACCAAGAGGTGGTCAATATAAAATTACTTTGCCTGACGGTAGTAAAGTATGGCTAAATGCAGCATCATCATTAAAATATCCTGTTGCATTTACTGGTCAAGAGCGAAAGGTAGAAATAACTGGTGAAGCTTATTTTGAAATTGCCAAAAATCCTATAAAGCCTTTTAAAGTTCAATTCAACAAAATGGAAGTTGAAGTTTTAGGCACACACTTTAACATAAAAGCTTATTCGGACGAAGAATCTATAAAAACAACTTTATTAGAAGGAAAAGTAAAAGTTAGCATTGGTAATGAAGCAAAACAACTTGTTGCTGGGCAGCAAGCACAAATAAAATCTTCTAGCAATATTAAAATAGTTAATGATGTTGATTTAGAAGAAACGGTGGCTTGGAAAGATGGCAATTTTCAGTTCGAAAATACCAGCCTACAAGATGTAATGCGTCAATTATCTCGTTGGTACGATGTTGAAATTAGTTATCGAGGAACTATTCATAAAAATTTTATTGGAAGTATTTCACGAGATGTAAAACTATCTCAGGTGCTTTCCATGTTACAACAAACAAGCAAATTAAAGTTTGAGATAGAAGGTAAGAATATTATTGTTTATCCTTAAATAAATGTATATGTAATAACAGCAACTTTTAGAAATAAAATACCGAAAGTGTTGCAACCACCTTCGGTAATAAAGGGCTTTTCAAAATCAATCATCGTTACAGACTGTTTATTGTTTCACCCAAAAAACAAATTTATGAGAATTAATGATTTTAGCTTTCAACAAAAGCAAAAAATTACCAAAACCAGCCCACAGGCAAAGAGGGCATTTTTAATTATGAAGCTTATCGTTGTATTTATTTTAGCAGCAAGTTTGAATGTTTTTGCTAAAAGTCATTCTCAAACGGTGACGTTTGCTTTTAAAAATACTTCTTTTCAAAAAGTATTAAAAGCAATTAAAAAGCAAACAGGCTTTAATTACATCTGTACTACAGAACTAATAGATTTGGCTGGAAATGTTTCAGTTCAAGCAAATAATCATTCTTTAACAGATGTGTTAGACGATTGTTTGAGAAAAACTCCACTTACTTATACCATAGTTGAAAAAACTATTGTTATAAAGCAGAGAGTTATAATAATTCCAGAAAAAGAGGTGATTACTTCAGAGACTCCACCTGCCAATATTACCATTAAAGGTAAAGTAACTGATGACACAGGTGCTCCTTTAGCTGGTGCATCAATTCTTATAAAAGGAACCAATAAAGGTGTTGGTACAGATGTTAATGGAGAATTTACAATTACCGTTCCTGAAAATTCTTCTATGATACTTGTTATTTCTTATATTGGAATGCAAGTGAAAGAAGTGAATGTTTCAAAAGGTGAAACCAATATCAAAATTGCTTTAATTAGACAAGATACACAAGCTCAAGAAGTGGTGGTTGTGGGTTATGGTACACAAAAGAAAGCTACTGTAACAGGTGCTGTTGCACAGATTGGTGCAAAAGAGTTACAATCTGCACCTGCTTCAAACACCTCTCAATTGTTAGTAGGTAGAATGCCTGGTTTATTAAGTAAAACTGCAAATGGTTTACCAGGAGCGGATAATGCTAGCTTACAAATTAGAGGTTATGGCGATGCATTGATAATTGTAGATGGATTGCCAACTCCATTTAATAGAATTGACCCGAATGATATTGAATCTATTTCAATTCTTAAAGATGCCTCTGCAGCTATTTATGGAGCAAGAGCAGGTAATGGGGTAATTCTTGTTACAACTAAACGAGGCAAATCTGGTGAACCACAAATAAATTATTCGGCTACTTATACCTATCAAATGCCTTCTGCATTTCAAAGAACTGTAAATGCTGGTGATTGGGCTGAATTACGCAGAGAAGCTGCTTTGAACTATGGTTTAAATGTTGGTGAGTTTACCGAAGATGTTGTAAACAAATTTAAAGCGGGTACTGAACCTAATTATGGATCATACGATTGGAGAGATGCTTTATTTCGTACAGGTGCTCCTATGTTTCAACAAAGTATTACCGTAAGTGGTGGAACACAAGGCTTAAAATATTTTGGTTCTTTAGGTATGACAGATCAACAAAGTGTTTTTTCATCTAACGGGTACTATTATAAAAGATACAATTCTAGAATAAATGTTGATGCTAGTATTTCAAAAAATCTTTCATTACGTTTCGATATGCAATATCGTTTTGATCAAGACCAACAAGTTGGATCAATTGAAGATGTAATGGTTGATTTAGGAACTGCTCAGCCAAGATATTCTCCTTATTTGCCAGACCCTACAAAAAATTCATACACTGGTTTCCAAGGTAGAAATCCAATTTTAAGAACCGATCCAAGCCGCAAAGGATACAATCGTTCAAGCACTAATTTCTTTAATGGTCAAATTGGGTTACAATTAAAAGTACCTTTTGTTCCTGGTTTACGCATTGGTGCAGATTTCTTATTAAGTCAATCTGCTGATTATATAAAAACATTTAGTTTACCTGCAGAAGTACATTCTTATGATTACGATACCAAAATATATACTTATTTAGCTAATCAAGGAAACTTTATATCATTAAGAGAAAGATCAGCACGTTATTTTCAGCTTTATCCAATGATAAAAGTAAACTATGATCGTGAATTTGGTAAGCATAAAGTAAGTGCTATGGCAATAGCTGAGCAAATTGAAAGTGGTGGAAATTCAATTATGGCTTTTAGAAGAGATTTACTTTCTCCGGCAATTCAGCAACTTTTTTCTGGGGGTCAAGATTTTCAGGATAATACTGGTACTCAAAGTCAGAATGCAAGAGTTGCTTATATTGGAAAGTTAAATTATGATTTTGGTGGTAAATATTTAGCAGAATTTATTTTAAGAGCCGATGCTAGTGCAAACTTTCCACAAAATAGCAGATGGGGTTATTTCCCTGGAATTTCTGCTGGTTGGGTATTCACAAAAGAGAAGTTTATGCAGAATACTGGGTCATGGCTTTCTAATGGTAAGTTACGACTTTCTTATGGTCAAACTGGTAACGATGGTACAAGTCAATTTAGTTATCTTACTGGTTATGATATAGATGCACAAGGGTTTATTATTGGCAATAAATACTTTAATACAATTAGTACAACTGGATTGCCTAATCCAGATATTACTTGGGAAAAAATTAGCAATTATAATGTGGGTATTGACTTGAGATTGTTTAAAGGCAAAGTAAATTTTGAAGGTAATATTTTCTATAGAATTAGGGATGGTATATTAGCTCAACAGCAAAGAACTGTACCTTCAACATTTGGAGCAACTTTGCCACCTGTAAATCTTAATAAACAAAGTAATAGAGGTTTTGAGTTGATGGTTGAGTACAGACCTAAAGTTAGAAACGTTCAACTTACAATCACACCAACTTTCACTTTTACACAAAATAAGTGGGAGTATAGAGATGAAACAAACTACACCGATCCAGATCAAATTAGAATTTTTCAGTTAACAGGTAAATCTACAAATTTAGCTTGGGGTTATAAATCAGATGGTATTTTTATGTCGCAAGACGATATTAATAAACTTACTTTCAATCAAGATGGTATTGGTAACGCTAGTTTAAAACCAGGCGATATTCGTTATGTAGATTTAAATAATGATGGTTTATTAGATTGGAGAGATCAAGATATTATTGGTAAAGGAACATTCCCAGAAATTGTATACAGCTTAGTAATGGGTGCAACTTACAAAGGTTTCTCTTTAGAAATGTTGTGGCAAGGTTCAACCGGATTTAATTTTTATGTTTCTGGTGCTGCAGCTTCTATGTTCTCTAATGAGTCGATACCTTATGATTATCATTATACGTATCGTTGGCAGCCAAATCCAGCTAACCCAACATCAAATATTAATCCCAATGCTCAACTTCCAGCAGCATCACTTGGATTAAATCCAAATAATATAAAGCGTTCAGATTTTTGGATGAAAGATGCAACATTTATTCGTTTACGTAACGTGAATTTATCTTATAGTTTCAGTGCTAATTGGATTAAAAAAATAGGCTTTAAAAACTTACAAGTATTTTCATCTGCTACCAACTTAATTACGTTTAGTAAGTTAGGAATTTATAAGAATACATTCGATCCAGATGCTAATTTAAGCGGAGAAGGAAGAAACTATCCAATACATAAAAACGTTGCATTAGGCATAAGATTCACATTATAAAAAATACACTATAAAAAAATAAATTATGAAAAAAATATTAATTGCTTTCTTTTTTATAGGAGTTGTTGGTTGTACAAGAGTATTAGATATACAGCCACTCGATATGATTTCAGAAACAAGTGTTTTTAAAGATAAAAATCTAATTGAAGCAAACCTTCTAAGTCTATACAATAGAACAAAGTTTCAAGAATTAGGTAATCAAGAAAACTTTAGAATGGGTTTATTAGCAGGTCCTGGTGGTGAATGCAGGCCTTATGGTGATTGGCAAGATCCATACATTGCTTCTATAAAAATATACGATAATACTGGAGCAGGTTTATTAGATTATTGGGCTTACACAGCAATCAGACAAATTAATGAGTTTATTGATGGTGTAAATACCTCAAGTTTTGAGCAAACTTTTAAAGATCAAAAAACGAGTGAAGCTCGTTTTTTGAGAGGATTTATTTACCATCAAATGGTAAAGCGTTTTGGTGGTGTACCTATTATAACCAAGGTACAAAAATTAACAGATCCAAACGGTGAGTTATATGTTGCAAGAAATACAGAGGCAGAAGTGTATGATTTCATTGGTAGAGAAATGGATGAAATTACTCCATTATTACCCAACTCATATAATGCTGATAATATTGGTAGAGCTACTAAGTTTGCTGCTCTTGCTTTAAAAAGTAGAGCAATGTTATATGCTGGAACCATTGCAAAGTTTGGTACAGTTGCACTAAATGGAGTAGTTGGTATTCCTGCAAGTGATGCTAACAAATATTTTCAAGCTTCTTTCGATGCATCAAAAAGTATTATGAATAGTGCTGCTTTTTCATTGTACAATAAACTTCCTAATGATGCTGTAAAAAATTTTACACAATTATTTACTGATGAAAATGCAAATTCAGAAGTTATTTTTTCTGTAAAATGGGATGCTTTATTAAATAAAGGACATTCATGGGATGCACTATGCACGCCAGCTGGCTTTACATCTGGATGGAACTCTAATTTCAATGTATTCCTAGAGTTTGTTGATTTATTTGATTATCAAGATGGAAGACCTGGAGCTATTAACCGTACCTTACTAACAAATAACAGATTGCATGATATCGATTCTCTATTTGGACAAAGAGATCCTCGTTTCAGAGCATCAACTTTTTATCCTGAATGTATTTGGCAGGGTAGAAAAGTGTTCTTCCACTCTAGTACTAGATATAGAAATGCAAATAACCAGTTGGTAACAAGCAACAGCGAAACTTTTTTAATTCCTAACTCAGTTTCACCGCAATACCCTGATGGTATTTATGGTAAAGCTCCAGATCGTAATACACAGAAAACTGGAGTTCATGTACGTAAAAGATGCGATGAGTTGTTAACGCCTGCAGTAAGCGGACAATCAAGTACTGATTTTATAGTATTCAGATATGCAGAAATCTTATTGAATCATGCTGAAGCTGCATTTTATTTGAATAATAATACAGAGGCTTTAGATGCAATTAATTTGGTTAGACAAAGAGCAAAAATGCCTGTAAGAACAACTATTACTGAAGCAAATATTAGACAAGAAAGACAAGTTGAACTTGCTTTTGAAGAACATAGATATTGGGACTTACGTAGATGGAGAATTGCTGAACAAGTATTAAATGGTAGACGTTTCCAAGGCTTAAATTATGTGTTTGATTTTGAATCAAAGAAATATATCATTACACTTAAAAATGCTGAAGGTGCAACAAGAGTATTCTTACCAAGGCATTACTACTTACCACTTAGTATTAATAGAATAGCAGATAATCCTAGCCTTGTAGAAAATCCTGGCTACTAAAAGAATAGGTATTCAACTAGCTATATCTAAAATTTTGTATTATCATTTTAAGGCACTTTTATTTATTTAAGTGCCTTAAAATTCTATTGACTATTTTATTGATTTAGAAACCCCTCTTGAACAATCAAAATATTATATGAAAAAAAATTATTTAAAAATATATAATACTAAACTTCAAATCAATCTACTATTAGTAACTACTACATTATTGCTTTTTGGTTTTAAGAATAAACCATCCAACAATCCCAAAAAACCAATGAATGTTATTTACATTCTTACAGATGATCATCGGTTCGATTTTATGGGATTTACAGGAAAAGTTCCTTGGCTTGAAACACCATCAATGGATAGGTTAGCAAAAGAAGGTGTTTGGATTAAAAACGCAACGGTTACAACAGCTCTTTGTTCTCCTTCAAGAGCATCTATTCTTACTGGTCAGTATTCTCATACACATAAAGTAGTCGATAATTTTTCTCCTTTACCAGCTGATTTAACTTTCTTTCCTCAACACTTACAAAAAGCAGGTTATGCAACCGCATTCTTTGGAAAATGGCATATGGGACATGCAGGTGATGATCCTCAAAAAGGATTCAATCATTGGGAAAGCTTTAAAGGTCAAGGCAAATATTATAATCCATTATTAAATATTAATGGTGAACGTGTTCAATATAAAGACAGCACTTACATAACCGATTTATTAACTGATCACGCCACCTCTTGGATGAAAGAGCAACCAAAAGACAAACCATTTTTCATGTATGTTTCTCATAAAGGAGTACATGATGAGTTTATGCCTGCTCCTCGTCATCGAGGTAAGTATCGTGGTAAGCCAATTTCATATCCTTCAACCATTAATTTAACGGCAAAAGAAAATAGTAAAATTATTGGCGATGTTAACAAAAGCCCTCTTGCAAAGATGGTAGCCAACGATACCAATTATAATGTAAAAGATATTCCTAATTGGGTTTGGGCTCAAAGAAATAGTTGGCATGGAGTAGATTTTATGTATGATGGTCGAGTTCAATTCGATGATTTTTATTATCGCTATTGCGAAACATTACTTTCTATAGATGAGAGTATTGCCAAAATAAGAAAAACTGTTGAAGAGCTTGGTATTGCTGAAAATACTATGATTGTTTATATGGGTGATAATGGTTTTTTAATGGGTGAACATGGATTAGTTGATAAGAGAAATATGTACGAAGAAAGCCAAAAAGTGCCGTTATTAGTTTATTTACCTGGTGCATCAAACAATGGAAAACCATTGAATGAAGTTATTCAAGGTGTTGACATTGCACCTACAATTTTGGAAGTAGCAGGTGTGAAAATGCCAGCAAATATGCAAGGGCAATCATTTCTACCATTATTACAAAACAAAAAAGTAGATTGGAGAAATAAAGCTTTTTATGAATATTATTGGGAGTTTTCTTATCCTCAAACACCAACCACTTTAGGTGTAAGAGAAGGAAATTATAAGTTTATTTTTTATCCTGGTTTATGGGAGGTTTCAGAGTTTTTTGATTTAAGCACCGATCCAGAAGAGAAGAAAAATTTGTATCGTCATCCTAAATGGCAAAATGAAATTGCTCGACTTCGTAAAGAATTATGGAAGTGGTTGGAAGAAACTGGTGGACTTCAAATTCCATTAAAACCAATTAATGAAAAGAGAGAAGATTATGGCAACAAAGGGCTATATTAATATTGTTTCAATACAAATGTTACTAGCCTTTAAATAAAATAATTTTTCTTAAATCCAACTTAAAAGGAGTAGTGGTTTTTTAAATCAAATTCTGTTATTCTTTATTAAGAAATCGTATCATATACAATTACATGAAGTATTCTAACCTTACTAAAGCAACTATTGCTGCAATTATAGTTTTAGCATCTATAACCCCCTTTGATTTGTTAGCTCAAAAGCAACTCAATTTTGGGTTAACAAAAAAGCAGCTTGTAGAAACATTGCCAAAAGGTAAAACACCAATACCTAAATCCGTATTAAAACCAAGATCTAATACAGTAGGTAATGCAATAGCTTTAGGGAATTCAAAGTATGTATTAAACAATGGCTGGGAACTTACAGATGACATTACAACCATGCTTACAACAGGTTCGGATTTTAGTGAATCTGTAAACACCAAAGGTTGGTATGATGCTGTTGTTCCTGGAACAGTTTTAACTTCCTTAGTTGCTGCTGGCAAATATCCAGATCCATATTATGGTTTGAATAATTTATCCATTACTGATTCTTTATGTAGAAAAGATTGGTGGTACAGAACCACTTTTGAAAGCCCTGCAAATGAGAATGGTAAACTAGCATGGCTTTGTTTTAACGGCATAAATTATAGAGCAAAAATTTGGTTGAATAGTAAATACCTTGGAGAAATTAATGGTGCATTTGCTAGAGGTATTTTTAAAGTTACAGATGCATTAAAAAAAGCAGGACGAAATGTATTATTGGTACAAATTATTCCACCAAATAATCCTGGCATTCCAGATGAACAATCAGCATTATCAGGTATGGGAAAAAATGGGGGTGTTCATACCTTAGATGGCCCAACTTTTTTTGCTACTGAAGGTTGGGATTGGTTGCCAGGTATTAGAGATAGAAACATGGGAATTTGGCAAGATGTACAATTGTATTTTACTGGAAATGTCACTTCATCTGATCCTCAAATTATTACAGATTTACCACTTCCTGATACATCTAACGCTACTATTACTTTAAAAACAACATTAGTAAACAATAGTACAGAAACACAAGAAGCAACTATCAATTTTTCTTTTGAAGGAGTTTCAGTTAGTAAAAAAGTTAAGTTAGCCCCTCAAGAAGTTTTGCCTGTTGCATTTACTCCTACAAGCTTTAAAGAACTCAATATTAGAAATCCAAAATTGTGGTGGCCTAATGGTTATGGATTACCCAATTTATACAATGCAACCATAAAAGTAACTGATGCAAAAGGAGTAGAAGACATTCAACAAGTTCGTTTTGGTATTAGAGAATATTCTTATGAGTTGTTGGCCGATACTGAAGGAAAAAAATCAGTAAGACTTTCTTACAGTCCAACTGATATGCAAACAAACAAGCCAATTTTTGATTTTGTAAAACGTAGAGCATTTAACGAAAAAATTCATGTGCCAACACTTCGAAAAGAATTTACTTTAGATAACATGGAGGTTCTAGACAATAATGAAAATCCATTCTTGGTAATTAAAGTAAATGGGAAACGTATTTTTTGTAAAGGTGGAAATTGGGGTTTAGATGATGGTATGAAAAAAGTGAGTAGAGAAAATTTAGAGCCAGCATTTCAATTACATAAACATTCAAATTTTAATTTAATCAGAAACTGGACTGGTGAAAGTACCGAACCTGTTTTATTTGAACTAGCTGATGAATATGGAATGCTTGTTTGGAACGATTTCTGGTTAAGTACTGAAGGCTTTAATTTAAATCCTGCTGATGATGCGTTGTTTTTAGCCAATAGTTTAGAAATGATTAAACGCTATCGCAATCATGCATCAATAGCAATTTGGTGTCCAAGAAACGAAGGTTATGCTCCAGCTGGAATTGAAAATAATTTAGCAACACAAATTGCAATTGAAGATGGTACAAGGCATTATCATGGGAACTCAAGAGAAATGAACCTTAGACCGAGTGGCCCTTGGCATTTCTTTGTAGATAATAAAGATTACTTCACCAAACATGGCAAAGGATTTACTACAGAAATTGGAACCTTCTCTGTGCCTGAAGCAAGCTCAATTCGTAAGTTTATTGGGGTAGAAGATGAATGGCCAATTAATGATGTTTGGCATTATCATGATTTACACATGAACAATCAAAACTTAGAAGGCTACTTAAAAACAATTGATAGTTTATATGGAACATCTAAAAATTTAGATGAATTCAATAAAAAAGTTCAGTTAGTCAACTACGAAAGTCATAGAGCCATTTTTGAAGCATGGAATGCTAACCTATGGAAGAATAGTAGTGGTGTATTGTTATGGATGAGTCATCCTGCATGGCCTAGTATGATCTGGCAAACCTACTCATGGGATTTTCAAACGCATGGTTCTTATTTTGGTTCAAAAAAAGGATCTGAGCCTTTGCACATTCAAATGAACTTAAACAATAATAAAGTATTAGCAGTAAATACTTCTTTACAAGATGTAAATGATGTTGTAGCAACCATGCAAGTGTTTTCTGTAGATGGTAAATTATTGCAGAATCAGTCTGTTACAACAAATGTGTTAGCAAATGAAAAAACAGATTTGTTTGATGCAGTGCTAGACAATTCTAAGTTAACAGCAAACTACTTGATTCGATTATCATTAACGGATAAAAAAGGCAAATTACTTGCAACCAATGATTATTGGAAAGCTTTAGAAACAACAGGAAATTTCAAAGCATTCAATGATTTGCCTCAAATAAATATTGCATCAAAAGTTTCAGTGAATGTAGAAGGAAAAATTATTATTGAGCTTGAAAACAAAAATAAAGTTCCTGCAATAGGTATTAAGTTAGATGCATTGGATAAAGCAAATCAAATTTTATTACCTGCTTATTTCAACGATGGTTATTTTACTTTATTACCAAAGGAAAAGAAAACGATTGTTTTAGAAACTGTACATAAAAATGCAGTTGAAAAAATTAAAATATCTGGTTACAATGTAACAGATGTAGTACCTGTTAAAAAATAAATAATGAGACGTTTATTCATACTTATTTGCTTATTCATTGCTAGCAATCTGCATAGCCAAAAGGTTGTTAGCTACGATACTATTACGCCGCTAGAAAATTACAATTTTATTCTAGGAACAAATTGTATTGGTGGCAGTTATCAGTTTTCAAATGAATCTAAATTAGTAGAGCAAGCAAAGCATACAAGAGGAATGGGTTCTAATATTATTAAAATTTCATTAGGTCCCAACTCTATAAAATCTTATAATTTAAAAGTAGATACAAAGCCAACCACAACTTTAGAGCTTTTTAAATCAAGCCCCGAATACAAGAAGGTTTTTGATATGGATTTTAAATATATTCAAACTTGGGTACATACAGCCACAGGTATAGAATGGAAAAAGGGAATCAATCAAGAACAAGAAAAAATATTGTACGATGAAATGTTCAGCTTTATAACTTATTTGTTAAAAGAGTATAATAATACAGGTAAAACCTTTTTAATTGGAAACTGGGAGGGTGATTGGCTTTTACACCCTAATTACAAAAGAGATGTAAGTCCATCGGAAGAGCATATTAAAAATATGACTAAATGGTTTCAAATAAGACAGCAAGCCATTGATGATGCAAAAAAAGCAGTTCAATCAAAAAATGTAGAACTTTATTATTACATAGAAGTAAATCTGGTTCTTAAAGGATTGAAAGGGGAGAACTGTATAGCACAAAGTATACTGCCAAATGTAAATGTAGATTTGGTTTCATACAGCAGCTATGAAGCTATAAAAAACAGAACCTATGCTCAAAAAAAAGAGCAATTAGAACAAGTATTTAACTACTTAGAAAAGCAATTACAACCTAAAAATAAATTACCGTTTTCAAGAAGAGTATTTATTGGTGAATATGGTTATCATGCCAATATCACAAAGCCTGAGTCTTTTAAAAAGCAGTATGATGAAACGAAAGAAATCATGCAAATTTCTTTACAGTTGAATTTACCATTTGCATTGCATTGGCAGATGTATAATAATGAATACGAAAATGGAGTGTCTAAAGAAATGTCATTAATAAATGAAAATGGAGAAAGAACGCCTTTGTATTATTTGCATAAGAATTATTACAAAGCAATGAATGGTTATTTAGTTGAATATAAAAAGAAACAAAAAAAATATCCTTCTCAAAAAGAGTTCAATAAAAAAGCAATAACTGTTTTACAAGAGCTTAAATAAAAGTTTTAATATTTCTCAAACATTAAAAATTAGATTATGAAAAAGGTGTACATTTTATTTTTTTCTTTTGCTTTCCTCGTAACAACGCTTCAAGCACAAAATGCTTTGCCTATTTATGAGCCATTTCAACTTAGCTTAGGTACATTAGGTGGGCAAAATTCTTGGACAGGGCCAACTGGTACTGATCTTGGTGCTCAAGTGGTAGATAGTAATCTTTTATATACTGGTTTGCCAGTTACAAACTCATATGCAGTTAGAGTGGGAAATCAAGCTAGTGGTGCTATTCAACAATTGAATTTCCCTCCTCAAAACACAAAAACTTATGCTTCTTTTTTAATTCGTTTAAGTGTAATGCCACCTACATTAGTTGCTGGCTCATATTATTTAACTATGGGTAATGGTCAAACACCAGGTGGAACAATGTATGCTATACCAAATGCAAATGGAACAACTTTCGAATTAGGATTTAATACACTTGCGGCAATCCCATCAGCCCTAAATATTACAAATAGAAATTTTACATTAGGCCAAACAATTATGGTAGTAATGGCTTTTACACCTGCTACTACTGCTGGAAATGGTTCAGGAAATTTATCTGTATGGATTAATCCTACAGCCAGCGATATTGCTACAGGAGCTAATGAACCAACTCCAACTTTTACAGGTATTACAGGTGGTAATCTTGCTAATGTTGCCAATGTTTTTATACGTAGTGGAGCCAATACTAGATCAATGATTTTTGATGAGCTAAGAATTGGAAATAATTGGAGTGAAGTAACAACAAATATAAATCCATTATTGCCTGCATCAATTTCTCAATTGAATTTAGCAACAAAAAATAATATCACTACTATCAATTGGACATCTGAAACAGAAATTAATTTTGATAAATATGTTGTCTTATATAGTACCGACGCAGCTGAATTTAAAGAAATTGGCAGTGTAAAAGGTACTGGCAGTAATTCAAGATATTCTTTTAAATATGCACATACTGGTAATGGTTATTTTAAGTTAAAACTAATTGATAAAGACGGCAGTTATACTTATTCAAAAGTGCTTTATACAAATAGTAAAACATTGCCAATAAAAGTTGGACCCAATCCTTTTTCGGATAGAATCATTATCACAGGAATGCCAGAAGGGTTAAATACATTGGTATTGTATAATTCACTTGGTGTTGCAGTTAAAAGAGAGGTTACTGGTAATAATAGTCTTACTATGCCAATTTCAAAATTGGCTGCTGGAAACTATTATTTAACCATTTTCAACAATGGAACCAATGTTTACTCAACAAGAATTATAAAATAGTTTTTGTAGTCTTATTTTAGAAGTGACCATTTTGCATTGTATAAATTTAACTTACATATCGCAAAATGAATAATAGAGATAAAGAATAAGTAGTTGTTGTAGATTGAATAAAATACCCGAAATCAATTCAGATTTCGGGTATTTTGATGTCTAAAGAGAGTAACCAATATTTACTGAAAGGCTACTCAAGGGTTTATTTAGTGAATCGAAATATATTTGGTTTATTTTAAGTGAGAAATAATAATTCTATAGAATAACGTTAATAAATCAACATTTTATACTTAATGCAGCTTAGAAGCTTAACTTGCAGCATTATTAAATTAATAATTTTATTTTGAAGAATAAAGCAATGAACTCGTTGCATCAGCATACGAGTAGAGGAGTTACCGATCATTTACAAGCCATCACTTATTCTGTTGCCGGGGTTGAACATACCATCACTGGAATTATGGACGAAGTGGATAACTATATTTATTTATACGAGTATAGAGGCAAGCAAACAGGTACAGAATTTTTTATTTCTTTTTCAAAAGATTCAAGCTCTTATAAGCTAATTGATGTACAGGATATAAAATAGGTTATATCAAATACCCAAACAAATTGTTGTCTCTATTGATTTCCGAATAATCTATTTGATACTGTTGCATTTTGGCAAGTAAAGCATCATAGTCATTTCTTGGCACAAGTTCAATGCCCACTAAAGCTGGGCCACCTTCTTTATTGATGAAATTAATTACAGAAATGAACTATTTTATTTCAAAAAATCGCAAAAAATCGGTTTTATAATTTCTGCCAATAGGTACAACAGTGGCACCAATATTAATTTCATGCTCTGTGAAGCTTTCAATATGATTAATGTTAATACCAAATGATCGGTGTATTCGTAGCATAAATGCTTTATTTAATCGCTCCATTGCCTTTGTAAGAGTGCATCTTATTAAGTACTGTTTATTTATAGTGTGTATGCGTACATAGTTGTCTTTTGCTTCTAGATATAGTATATCTTTTTGATGAATTTTTATAAATACGTATCCCTCTTTAATAAATAAAAAATCTTGTTTACTGTATAAATCTTCAAGCTCTTCTTTTCGTTCTGCGGCGTTAGGTATTGCTTTTTTTTGGTAGGCAAAGTTGTGAATGGCTAAATCAATAGATACCAATAAATGGCTTGTTGTAAAGGGCTTTACTAGATATGCTGCAGGAAAAGTTTTTTTTGCACTTTCAATAGTTTGTGCATCTATATGAGCCGTTATAAAAATAAATGGGGTACAAATAATAGCATTAATAGTATTGGCTATATCAATACCATTTTTATTCCCTTTAATAGTAATATCTAACAAAACTAAATCTGGCGAGTATTGTTTAAATAATGTAATTGCGTCTTCATAATTATCTGCAATATCTACTACATTATACCCACTGTTATTTAGCCTTGCAGCCAAGTCTGCTGCAACAATGGCTTCATCTTCTACAATTAAAATATTAAAGGCATTACTCATAATAGTAAAGAGGAATTTTTAAAGAGGAAATTGAATAGTAAAGGTTGTTCCGCTTTGATTAGTTATTGTTAATGTGCCATCTAATTGTTTAGTAAAAGTTTTTACTAACTCTTTGCCAAAAGATAGCTGATCTTTTGATTGCCATACAGATAAGTCTACTCCTTTGCCATTATCTTTTACTAGTAATATCATTTCACCATCTTGCTTATTTAGGTTAATCGTAACTCTGGGATTAGATGTGTTAACAAAGGCATATTTAAAAATGTTCGTAGCTAGCTCGTTTATCATTAAACTAACAGGTATTGCTTTATCAACATTCATTAATTCATCTGTAACATTTATATCTATTTCAACATTATCCTTTTTAAAGCCGTATGCCATCATTAAACTCTCTATTAAATCGTTGATGTAATCTTTAATGTTTACTTCAGTAATATTTTCTGTAGTATATAATTTTTGATGAATTAAACTCATGGCTTCAATTCTTTGCTGCCCCTCCCTCACTGCATCGCTAGCCATTTTGTCTTGTATTTTAAAAGATTGTAAGCTTAATAAGCTAGATACAATTTGTAAATTATTTTTTACCCTATGGTGTAATTCTTTCATCAGTAATTTTATTTGTTCTGCAGCCGCTAACTCTTTTTTTGAGTGTTCTATTTTGTCTTGTAGGCGTTGGTTCTTTTCTTGTTCGTAAGCAAGTTGTATGGTAGTTTGTTTATTCCGTAACTCTTTCTTATGTATATCATCTTTAAGCAAGTTTACCCTTGCAACAAGTGCAACAGCAAATGTTATAGTTTGTGCTATTAGTGCAAAGTTGGGCAAGTAAGTTAAAGCCCAACTTTGTTTAGAGCTTACAAATAACCAAATGGCTAAGAGCAGCATTAGCAGTAAGGGCAGTATTTGTGCTGTTAAGTAATACTTAGCTTGCTTGTTTTTTTTGTGATATGCTGCAATTGCGGCTGTAAGCATTACTATAATTACCATGATGCTAATAAGATTTGAAACTGTTGGGATTAAATCTAATACTGGTATAATGCCTAATGTTTCAGGTATAAATAAACCTAATAAGCCAATATTAGCTATTAGTATTGTATAGCCTAAAACTTTATGCCAAAAAGGTAAATGTGTTTTTGTTTGTAAATAACTACGGGTAAATAATAAAAAACTAGTAAGAATATTTACCGTTGATAATTGCATTATAGCCCTGTCAAACGGCAAATAATTATATCCACCATTGGGCAAAAGTGTTACCACTACATATTTAAATGAAGTAAAAAAACTCAAATAAAAGTTAACACCCGTTATGTACCAAATACCTCCAAATAATATCAAAAGGTAATATAGATATACCTTGTCTTTAAACATAAAAAACAAGTACAAATTATACAGAAAGAACCCTAGGATAATGCTTACTGTAATTGTCCACCACAAAAATTTTTGCTTTGCTTTCTTTTGCACAAGTTCTAATTTTTCAAAAGACAAACTAAGGTTAATGGCTTTGGTAAATCTTTTAAATTCTTGTAAGCCAACCTTAAAGTAAAGCGTACTGGTTTCATTGCTTTTTAAAACACATGGCAAGTAGTTAAAAACAGTTGTTTGGTTACTGTTTATATATCCTCCTGCAATATTTTGCCAAGTATTATTGTTTTTATTTTTATAGATTAACCGATTGTTAAATGACGGATATGCCCATACAGCATAAGAAACATCATAATTGAATGGATTAATAATATTTATTTTTATCCAGCAAGTATTTGCCGAATTCGGTTTAATGGATGTAACCGGTTTAAAATGGAGTGTTGTGTCTTGTACTACTTGTTCTAAAGTATACCCTTTATCTACCAAACAAAAAACAGTATCTATCTCAAAATATAACTCTTCTGTTAATGTATATGCTTTTTGAGCAATGCTTACAGAAATGTAAAGAAATAGAACAATGATAGTTACGAAAATTTTACGTACATGCATTAATGGTAAGTTGTATTTTATACAAACTTAAAGCTTTACAAAAGGCACTAAAATTCGTTTACCCCATTTTTTGGTTGTTCACCCCATTTATTGTGAGAGAAAATTTGGCTATAATAATTTTACTATTATAAAAAACGCTATTCTTTTTTGAGATTATAAACCTTGGTAATAATGAAAGAAATATTCAGCCATTTTATATTTTGTTTTTTATACGGCAACTGCCAAGAAAAACTTTCAGCTAACTATAAAATAGCACCTCACCGTAATAGATTAGTAATATCAATAACAATTTCATCTTACTTCAAGCAGCTTGTACTAACCATGTTATTGGGTTGCCTTTTTGTAAACGCCCAAGCAAAAAAAAATCTAGTTATAAATCAAACAGTTTGTGAAAACAGTACTATCACATTTACGGGAACTGGTTTTCCAATTGGTAGTGGAACTTTTCCGGCAGGCTTGTATTGGTTAGTATTGGTAGATAATGCTACCAATCAAGTAGTTGGAAATACAATTTCTAGCCAAGTTCGTCTTTTTAATCGTGGCCCATTATCTATTCAGAGTTTTCCCATTAATGCAAGTATTTTCCCGGGTGGGGTTCTGCCAAGCAATTTTGTGTATCGGCTAATTAGAGACGGTCTTCTTTTCAATGAAATTGCACCTGTTTCAGTAGATGTATTTGTTAACTCTGAAAACATAACAAATATTGTTGCTTACCAGAGTTACACTTGGCCAAACAATGGTCAAACCTACACACAGTCTGGAGTATTTACAGGTACCACCACTAATTGTGTAACAGAAAAACTAAATTTAACTATTACCAATCAACCACCCATACAAGTTTTGGATTTTGATGGTGTGAACGATTATGCATCCATACCCAATAATGCTACCCTTAACCCAGCAAAATTTACTATAGATACTTGGATAAAATGGGGAAGAAGCGGAACAGCCATTGATTTTATTTGTAGTAAAGCTAATGAAGTAATGGAGTTGCACACAGGCGGTCTTTTGGGCAATAACATTAGGTTTATTCCTGTGCCAGGTGTTTTTTTAGATGGTGGAGTAAACACAGTAACACCTAATACATGGGTACATATTGCAGCCGTGTACGACCCTAGCCAAAGCTTAGCTAAAGTTTATATTAATGGTGTAGATATACCGCTTACTAAATCAGGTTCTAACCCACTTACAACGCCAGTACCCACTACCAGTAGTAATTTAACATTAGGAAGCAGAAGTAATTTAACGTTCCCGTTTAAGGGACAGATGGATAATTTCAGAATTTGGAACAGGGTGCTTACACAGGCCGAAATACAGAACTATCGTATTTGTGGTACGCCAACTACAACTACAGGTTTATTGGCTGATGTAGGTTTTAACCAAGGAGTAGCTTATGGCAATAATACTGCCATTAGTAGTTTAACCGATAATTCTGGTAATAATAACCATGCAAGTTTGAATAATTTTACTTTACTTAACGCTTCTTCTAACTTCATTTTATCTACTCCTTTGGTTGGTGCAATTGGTATTGTGTTGGGTTCGGTGGAAAACTTATCGGAAACAGCTACATCATTTACGCTGCCCTATACTATTAGTTGCGGCACACCAACACAATATAGTTTAACCAGCAATATGCCCAATTTTGTAGCTATTTCAAATGCCGCCTTAACCAACTCGCCGCTCTTGATTACATTGCCTGCTAATACTAGTGCAGGCCTGTATAATTTCATACTTATATTTCGGGATGCAAGTAGTGGCTTTGAAGTAACTGTGCCGTTTTCAGTTAATAAAATCGGTACTGCAGCCAATGCATTAGATTTTGATGGTATAAATGATTATGCTAGCATAGTGAATAACGTAAGTTTAAACCCTACTGCGTTTACAATAGATACTTGGGTAAAATGGGGAAATAGCGGCAATGCCATTAATTTTATTTGTAGTAAGGCAAATGAAGTAATGGAGTTACACACTGGTGGATCTGCAGATAATAACATTCGTTTTATACCTGCACCTGGCGTATACTTAGATGGTGGTGTAAATACAATTACGCCAGGCTCTTGGGTACATATTGCAGCCATGTACAACCCTAGCCAAAGCTTTGCCAAATTGTACATTAATGGAACTGATGTACCACTCACCAACAATGGCACCGCTCCTTTATCAACTCCGGTTGGTAATACAACGAGTAATTTTGTATTCGGCAGTAGGTTCAATCAAACATACCCATTCAAAGGGCAAATAGATAGGTTTAGGTTATGGAGCCGTATATTAACGCAACAAGAAGTACAATCTTTTAGTCATTGTGGCGTTGAGCCTTCAGTTTCGGCATTATCAATTGATTTGCAAATGAACCAAGGGATTGATAATGGCTTCAATACAAGCATTACCGTCTTAACAGATGCATCAGGCTTAGGTAATAACGCCACATTAAATAATTTTGCCCTAACAGGCACCAACTCCAATTTTGTATTTTCAGATTCTACTAGTGGTGCTTTTGGGGCAGCAGTTGGCAGCATAGCAAATGTATCACTCGGTGCATCTACTTTTATTTTGCCTTACACCATTACTTGTGGTAGCCCCACTCATTACAGACTCAATAGCAATTTGCCCAATTTTACCGCTGTACCTACCACTACCCTAACAGCTTCTCCACTAACAGTGGCTTTACCTAATAATCTTGCTATTGGAGCATATAATTTTGTACTTACCCTTCGTAATGGGAGTTCTGGTTTTGAGGTTAACTTACCTTTTACCATTAATATTACTAACGCTACTATTTGGAATGGTCTTACATGGAGTAATGGTAGCCCCTCAGTAGGTTTAGACGCTGTAATTACCTCTTCAACAGCACCACCTAGCTTTACTTGTAAAGCTTTAACCATTAATAATGGCTTTGCATTAAACACCACTGGCATTTCAGCTACTATAAACGACAATATCATAAACAATGGCAATGGTATAGTTGGTACAGGAAATGTAATTATAGCAGCCAACAGCATACTCAGTGGTAATCCAGTAGCCTTTAATGGAACTTTAACGGTAAATAGTGGGGCCACATTTAACACTAGTAATTTACTTACTTTAACCAGTAATAGTACCAATACCGGACGCATAGGTAATAGTGCAGGCACTATAAGTGGTAATGTTACAGTACAACGTTTCATCCCCGCTAAAGCAGCACGTAAGTGGAGTTTTGTAAGCAGCCCAGTAAGCCAAACATTAGCAGCAGGCTGGCAACAACAAATACACATAACAGGTGCAGGAACAGGAGGTACAATTTGTCCTTCTTTAACGCCGCACACAAACGGATTTGATGCTACACAACTAAACAACCCCAGTGTATTTAGCTACAATGCTAGCAATGCCAATGGCAGTCGTTGGACAGCCGCAACAAACACCAATGCCACGTTAACAATAGCAGGTACAGGTTACAGAGTATTGGTAAGAGGTCCTAGAATAGGTGGTTGTGCTTTGTTAGATGGAACTAGTAATGTACCCTCAGCAGTAACCTTAAGCAGCACCGGAGCCATTAGCAATGCAGTCAAGAACGTAGGCAGCTTTAGTATAACCTACAACAACAACTTAGCCAATAACTGGGTATTGGTAGGTAATCCATACCCCAGCCAAATAAGTTTTAGTGCTTTTAGAGCCACCAATAGCACCAAAATCAGCAATACCTATGCTATTTACAATCCAGAGAGCAATAATGGCGTATACACCTATTGGGATGGAACCAGCTTTACAGGAGGAGCAACTATACCCAACACCACCGGTAATGTATTGCCTAGCGGTTCAGCCTTCTTTGTACAAAGCAAAGCAGCCACTGACTTAAGCTTAGATTTTACAGAAGTCCACAAGACAGCTTCAACAGCAGTAAGCTATCAAAGAAACAGTGGCATAGCCAAACAAATAAGAGTACACTACCAAAGTAGTGATAATACACAGTTAGATGAAGTAGTAGTAAGATATATCAACAGCAAGAATACTAATGCAACAACCGACATTGTATCGATGAACAGTGGCAGCAACTACATCACTGCTTTAAAAGCAGGTAAAGGCATGGTAATACAGTACAGAGATGAAAACAATCTAGAGAATGATGAAGTAGCCTTAAATGTAGTATCTACTGTAAATGGTACCTACAAGTTAAACTTCAGCCAGTACGAGCAATTACAACAAGCCACTGCCATCTACTTAAAAGACAAGTACACCAATAGCTTAATCAACCTCAACAGCATAGGCAATGAAGGGTATAGCTTCACCACAGATAAGAACAATGCCCAAACAACTGGAGCAGATAGATTTAGCTTGGTATTCAGAGGCATAAACCCATCAGTAACTTCCATCAACAATGTTAAGCTGTTCCCTAATCCAGCCAGTGAAAAAGTAACACTACAATTACCGAAGAACCAACAAGGCGAAGTGTACACCATCAAAATAAAAGACATCAGCGGTAAAGTACAGTTACTACAGAAACTAGCAGGGGGCGTACAGCATTTAAACATCAATGGTTTAGCAACAGGTAATTATTTAATAGAAGTAACGGACTGCAAAGGCAAAAGAATAACAGAGAAGTTGATGAAACAATAGTGAAAATGTAGCAATGCGAAAATGAAATGTCATGAAAAAGAATGAAGTGTTTCGTGTTTATTATAATATAGTTCTCCTTCCTTGGGTGATAAAATAGTAATCTTAAATTAAAACTTTTAATCAGAAATTATGAAAAAAACATACAAATACATTTCATTATTTGCCTTATTAATTATCAGCCTACCTGTTATTGCTCAAGATGGTTTTGATGATTTTGGAGGTGATGTGCCCATTGATGGAGGTCTGACTTTATTAGTAACAGCAGGTATAGGGTATGGAATTAATAAATTGAGTAAAAAAAATGAATAGAATTATATTTATATAATTATTTATAACAATCAATACATTGAATAATTCTCAAAGCAACTTTTTGACATTACAATAATATTTCTGATTGCCGTGTTATTAATAAAAATTACTTCAATGAATGTTTTATGTTCCAAACTTTGAAATTACTATGCAGCTCCAGTGGCGTCGCAGTCTTCAACTATGCAATACAGCTCTACTGAGCGGATATATTATATCAAATATCCAAACAAGTTATTGTCTTTATTAATTTCAGAATAATCTATTTGATACTGTTGCATTCTGGCAACTAAAGCATCATAATCATTTCTTGACGCAAGTTCAATGCCAACTAATGCTGGACCACTTTCTTTATTGGTTTTTTGCATATACTCAAAACGAGTGATGTCATCTGTTGGACCTAATACATGGTTTAAAAATTCTCTCAATGCTCCTGGGCGTTGGGCAAATCTTACCAAGAAATAATGCTTCAACCCTTCGTATTGTAAAGAACGTTCTTTTATTTCTGGCATACGATCAATATCGTTGTTGCTGCCACTTACAACGCATACAATTGTTTTGCCTTTAATAGCTTCTGCATAATCATCTAAGCAAGCAATACTCAATGCACCAGCAGGTTCCACAACAATTGCATCTGCGTTGTATAGTTTTAAAATGGTAGAACAAACTTTACCTTCTGCAACCAAATGCATATCGTCTAACACATCTTTACAAAAAGAAAATGTAATATCACCAATGCGTTTAACTGCTGCACCATCTACAAATCGATCTATGCTTTCTAGTGTAACAGGATGGCCAGCTTTTAGAGCCTCAAACATACTTGGTGCACCTTCAGGTTCTAAACCAATGATTTTTGTTGCAGGAGAAAATATTTTAAAATAACTACCAACGCCTGCACTCAAACCACCACCTCCAACAGGTACAAAAACATAATCGATATTGGTTAACTCCTCTAATATTTCTACACCAACGGTTGCCTGTCCTTCAATTACTTTATAATCATCAAATGGTGGTATGAACACCATGTGATTTTCTTGTGTAAACTGTTTTGCAGCTATTGCACAATCATCAAAAGTGTCTCCAATTAGTTTGATTTCAATAAAGTCTTCACCAAACATTTTTGTTTGATTTACTTTTTGCCTAGGTGTAATAATGGGCATAAAGATTACACCTTTGGCTCCTAGTTTTTTGCAACTATATGCAAAACCTTGAGCATGATTACCAGCACTTGCACACACCACACCTCGTTGCAATTGTTCTTGTGGTAAACTGCTCATCATATTATAAGCACCACGTAATTTATACGAACGCACCACCTGTAAATCTTCACGTTTTAAATAAACATTGGCCTGATATTTTTTACTCAAGCTATGACTTAAATGTAAAGGCGTTTTAATAGCAATGCCTGAAAGCCTTGATGCTGCTGCTTTGTAGTCAAGACCCCCAACCCCTAAAAGGGGATTATTTAAATCTATACTTTGCTTTGATGATTCTTCCATTTTTTCTTGTGAGAAATTAATTGAATACTTCTTATCTAAAAGGTTACCAAGAAATGCTATTATTCGTCCTCAAAAAATATTACTTCAATCTTGTGCATAATCTACTCCTTGTCCCCCTTTAGGGGATGGGGGCTTATACAACTGTATGAATGGCTTTCATAGCAGTCATGGCTTGTCTCAACACTTTGCCAACAGCTTCAACCTCATGAGAACGAATGGCTTCATTTACTTCAATCAAGGTTTTGTTATCAACACCATTATCTTTTCCTTCATTGTAATTTTTACCAATTACATCCACATCAATGGTTTTCATAAAATCTGCAATCATTGGTTTTGCAGCATGATCAAATAAGTAACAACCATACTCTGCAGTATCAGAAATGACACGATTCATTTCGAATAATTTTTTGCGGGCAATGGTGTTGGCAATTAATGGTGTTTCGTGCAAACTTTCATAATAAGCACTTTCAGCTTTAATACCAGATTGTACCATGGTTTCAAAAGCCAACTCAACACCAGCTCTTACAAAAGCAACCAATAATAAACCGTTGTCAAAATATTCTTGCTCAGCAATTTTAGCATCGGTTGGAGCAGTTTTTTCAAAAGCTGTTTCACCAGTTGCTGCTCTCCAGGTTAATAAATTTTTATCGTCGTTGGCCCAATCTTCCATCATGATTTTAGAGAATTCTCCACTCATGATATCGTCCTGATGTTTTTGAAATAAAGGACGCCAAATGTTTTTTAACTCTTCACTCAATTCGTACGCTTTCAATTTCGCAGGGTTCGAAAGTCTGTCCATCATAGCTGTAATGCCACCTTGCTTTAAAGCTTCAGTGATTACTTCCCAACCATACTGAATAAGCTTTGCAGCATAAGCAGGTTCAATTCCTTTCTCCACCATTTTATCGAAAGATACAATCGAACCTGTTTGCAATACACCACACAAAATAGTTTGCTCACCCATTAAATCACTTTTTACTTCGGCAACAAAAGATGACTTTAATACACCAGCTTTATGACCTCCAGTGCCTGCTGCATAAGCTTTTGCTTGTGCTAAGCCTTTGCCTTCAGGGTCGTTTTCAGGATGCACAGCTATTAATGTTGGCACACCAAAACCACGTACGTATTCTGCACGAACTTCAGAGCCTGGACATTTTGGTGCAACCATTATTACTGTTAAATCTTTTCGTATTTGGGTGCCCTCTTCAACAATGTTAAAGCCATGAGAGTAGGAGAGTGTTGCTCCTTGTTTCATTAATGGCATGATTGCTTTGATAACTGACGTATGTTGTTTGTCAGGTGTTAAGTTCAATACTAAATCTGCAGTAGGAATTAATTCTTCATAAGTACCTACAGTAAAGCCATTTTCAGTTGCACTTTTCCATGAACCTCTTTTTTGCTCGATTGCTTCTTTACGTAATGTATAAGAAACATCTAAACCAGAGTCTCTTAAGTTTAATCCTTGGTTTAAACCTTGTGCACCACAACCAACGATCACTATTTTTTTACCTTTTAATACATTCACGCCATCTGCAAAATTGCTGCCATCTAAAAATTCGCAAACACCTAATTGATTTAATTTTTCTCTCAATGATAGTGTGTTAAAATAATTTGCCATTTTATCGGTTTGATTTTAATATTTAATTTTTATTTTATTATCAACTCTTGAATTTCTATTGAACACCCGTTGCGTCGCACACTTGTACGATATAACTTTTTTAATCTTTAAAACCAGTAGTCTATTTGTTTACATACTAAACACAGCTTCTCCTTCATTCAAATATTCATTTTCTATGACCCCTTCGCCAGGTGTAATGGCTTCAAAGCTTTTTAGCTTTTCATGAAAACCTTTACTGTTCTTAATAATCGCCACTCTTGCACTACGAACAAATTCAATAAGTCCGTAAGGTTCTAATACTTTAATTAAAGTTTCTGTTTCTTCACGATGACCAGAAACCTGAAATACCGTATAGTCATTTCTGATTACAACCGCATTCGCTCCATACTGACGTAAGAGTCTTTCTACTTTTACTTCACTGGCAATTATATCAGTGGGTACTTTATATAAGGCCATTTCCTGCCAAACAATTTCATCATTCGTATTGTAGTATGCTTTTAATACTTCTACCTGCTTTTCAATTTGGCGGCATAGCTTTTTAATAACCTCTTCTGTTTCGTTTACTACAATAGTAAAGCGATGAACGCTATCTACTTCGGTTGGTGAAGTATTTAAACTATCGATATTGATTTTTCTACGAGAAAAAATAATAGCAATACGATTCAGTAAACCAACCTGGTTTTCTGTGTAAACTGTAATGGTATATTCTTGTTTCATTTGTTCAGTTTTATTCTATTGTACAAGTGTGCGACGCAACTGCAGTTTAGTTTTATTCTGTCGCTGGTTACACAAAAAAATCCTTTCTTCCCCTTTAGGGGATAGGGGATTAAATTTCTTCTTTACTCAACACAATCTCAGCAACGCCTCTTCCTTGTGGTACCATTGGAAATACATTATCTTCTTTGCCTACTTCTACTTCTAATAAATATGCACCTTGATGATTGAGCATAGTTGATAAAGCATTTTTCAAATCTTCACGTTTTGAAATACTGTTACCCGGAATGTTGTAACCTTTGGCAACTTGCACAAAATCAGGACTAGCAATGTCAACAAACGAATAGCGTTTATCATGAAATAATTGCTGCCATTGCCGAACCATACCTAAGAAATGATTGTTGAGAATTAGAATTTTCACGTCAATTTCAGTTTGCATAATGGTGCCCAATTCTTGAATAGTCATTTGAATGCCACCATCGCCAATAATGGCTACTACTGTACGTTCAGGAGCTCCATATTTGGCACCAATAGCAGCAGGTAAAGCAAAGCCCATTGTGCCTGCACCACCTGACGTAATGTTACTTTTTGATTCATTAAATTTTGCATAACGGCAAGCCACCATTTGATGCTGACCAACATCGGTTACAATAATTGCATTGCCACCAGTAAGTTCATTTAAAGTGTTGATGACTTCGCCCATCGTCATTACATCGGTTGTTGGATGTAATTCTTTATTAATGCAAACGCTTTCTTCTTTCTGTTTATATTCATTAAACCGTTGCAACCATTGTGGGTAGCACTTGGTTTCTATTAACTCAGTGAGCATAGGCAATGTTTCTTTACAATCACCCCAAACAGGAACTGTTGTTTGAACATTTTTATCAATCTCAGCAGGATCAATATCTAAATGAATAATTTTTGCTTGCTTCGCATATTTATCTAAACGCCCTGTAACACGATCATCGAAACGCATACCAACGGCAATCAATACATCACATTCATTGGTTAAAACATTTGGGCCATAATTGCCGTGCATGCCCAACATGCCTACATTTAATGGATGTTCTGTTTCTAATGCACTTAAGCCTAGAATAGTCCAAGCAGCTGGGATTCCAGCTTTTTCTATGAATGCTTTAAACTCTTTTTCTGCCTTACCCAAAATAACACCTTGCCCAAAAATGACGAAAGGTTGTTTGGCTTCATTGATTAGTTTAGCTGCTTGTTCTATATATGAGTTTCTAATAATTGGTTTTGGGCGATAGCTACGTATATGCTCACACTTTTTGTAACCTGCATAATCAAATTTTTGTAGCTGAGCATTTTTGGTAATGTCTATTAATACTGGTCCTGGTCTGCCTGTGCCAGCAATATAAAATGCTTTAGCTAATACAGTTGGTATCTCAGTTGCGTCAGTAACCTGATAATTCCATTTTGTAACAGGTGTTGTAATGTTGATTACATCTACTTCCTGAAAAGCATCAGTACCTAATAAGTGAGCAAATACTTGACCAGTAATACAAACTACTGGTGTGCTGTCAATGATTGCATCTGCTAATCCTGTAACTAAGTTTGTTGCACCTGGTCCACTTGTAGCAAAAGTTACACCTACTTTTCCGCTACTTCTTGCATAGCCTTGTGCAGCATGAATTCCACCTTGTTCGTGACGAACTAAAATATGTTTCAACCTGTCATGGTAATCATATAAAGCATCGTAAATGGGCATGATAGCACCACCTGGATAACCAAATACTGTATCTACACCTTCGGCAACTAAAGCATCTAATACAGCTTGAGAGCCACTGATGCTCTCAACCCCTAACGTGGCAATATTTGGTTTCTGTTCAGGCTTTTTAATAGTTTCAAATAAAGTACTCATTATGATATTTTTAGAGTCTTAAAATGTGTTTGTATTTTAGGTGTTAGGGGGTATCAGTTACACAGCCCTCTGCAGCAGTCTTTACCAGTTTTGCATATTTGTATAATACACCACTTGTTGCTTTTAATGCAGGTTGTTGCCACTTGGCTTTTCTCTCTGCAATTACATCATCACTTACTTTTAAGTTAATGGTATTGTTAACAGCATCAATTTCTATTATATCATCATCTTCAACTAAACCAATTAAACCACCATCAAAAGCTTCAGGAGTAATATGTCCTACAACAAATCCATGTGTTCCACCACTAAATCTTCCATCTGTAATTAATGCAACAGATTTGCCTAAACCTGCACCAATAATGGCACTGGTAGGTTTTAGCATTTCTGGCATACCTGGAGCACCACGTGGACCAATGTATCTAATCACTACAACATTGCCAGCATTTACTTTGCCATTTTGAATACCAGCAATAAGGTCTTTTTCTGCATCAAAGACTCTAGCTGTTCCTTCAAAGCGTTCTCCTTCTTTTCCAGAAATTTTTGCTACACTTCCTCCTGTAGCAAGGTTGCCATACAATATTTGTAAATGCCCTGTTGCTTTTAAAGGTGTTTCTAAAGGCAGAATAATTTTCTGCTCATCAAAATTTAAATCTTTTGCTTCTGCTAAATTTTCTGCAACAGTTTTACCTGTAACTGTTAAGCAATCTCCATGTAGTAAACCCTTACTGTATAAGTATTTCATTACACTTGGCACACCCCCATGTTTATGCAAATCTTCCATTAAGTATTTACCACTAGGTTTAAAGTCTGCTAATACAGGAATTCTATTACTAATAGTTTGAAAGTCGTCTTGCGTCACCTCCACACCAACACTTTTTGCCATGGCTATTAAATGTAACACTGCATTTGTACTTCCACCTAATACCATGATTACTGTAATGGCATTTTCAAATGCTTTACGTGTCATGATATCGCTAGGTTTAATATCTTTTTCTAACAATAACTTTATTGCTTTACCAATAGCTGCACATTCTTTTTGTTTGTCTTCACTCAATGCAGGATTACTACTTGAGTAAGGCAAACTCATACCCAATGCTTCAATAGCACTAGCCATTGTATTGGCAGTGTACATGCCACCACATGCACCAGCACCGGGGCAACTATGTTGCACAATTCCTTTAAAATCGGCTTCACTTAAATTGCCTGCAATTTTTTGTCCTAATGCTTCAAATGCTGAAACAATGTTTAAATCTTCTCCTTTATAATTTCCATGTGCAATCGTTCCACCATACAACATAATGGCTGGACGATTCAATCTTCCCATTGCCATTACTGTTCCTGGCATATTTTTATCACAACCAGGAATACCAATAAGAGCATCATAATATTGTGCACCTGCATTGGTTTCTATACTATCTGCAATTACATCTCTGCTTACCAAGCTGTAACGCATACCATCAGTACCCATACTAATTCCATCACTTACACCAATTGTATAAAAACGTAAACCCAGTAAGCCTTCTGTTGCATTTACACTTTGCTTTACACTGTCATTCAAATCGTTTAAGTGCATGTTACAAGGATTGCCATCCCAACCCATACTAACAATACCTACCTGTGCTTTTTGAAAATCTTCTTCTTTAAAACCAATGGCATAGTACATTGCCTGAGCTGCAGGTTGAGTTACGTCCTGCGTTAATGTTTTCGAATATTTGTTTAGTTCTGACATGTTTATTTTGTTTACCAGCTTTAGTATTTTAATTTAACTTTTGTTGCGTCGCACACTTGTACGTTCTGAATAATACTGAGCTATGCCGTTTTCAATATAAATTCTTGTTCCATTACCCTTGCTTTGTAAGCCTTTTGAATAATTCCACTTAAACTTTCTTCCCAAACTTTTTTAAAGGGAACATTATCCAGTGATTCTAATGCAACAACTTCAGCTGCTGTACCACAGAAGAATCCTGCATCAGCACCCCGCATTTCATCAGGAGTAAATAATTTTTCTATAACAGGAATATTTAGTTCGTTACACAATTCAATTACGGTTGCTCTTGTAATACCTGGTAGAATATTGCCCTTGGGTGGAGTATACAAGATACTTTCCTTTTCATAAAAAATATTGGCACCTGAACTTTCTGCAACAAAGCCTTGACTGTCTAAAACCAGTGCTTCATCAAATCCATTGTCTTTTGCTTCTTGACAAGCTAAAATAGAGTTAACATAATGGCCACTCACTTTTGCATCTACATGAAAAGCATTACTATTAGGTCTTGCATAAGAGGATGTTGCTATACGCATTTTATTACTCATGTAACCATTTGTCCATTCCCATGCTTCAATGGCTAAATAGCTTTCTTTGCCTTTAGATAAAGCCATATTGGGTGAACACAATACAATTGGACGAACATAAGCATCGATGAAATTGTTTCGTTTCAATACTTCATATGTCAACTCAATCAACTGCTCTGTTGTATAGTAGAAAGGAATTTTCATCACATTAGCAGAATGAATTAGTCTGTCGTAATGTTCCTTTGCTTTAAAGATTTTTGTACTGCCATTAATAGGATAGGAGCGGATACCTTCGAATACTGCATAGCCATAGTGCAGGCTTTGACTGTACAAATCAGTTTTGGCTTCAGTTGCTTTTAAAAACTGACCATTGAAATAAATAATTGTGTTCTGGTTGTAATACATTTTTTATAGTTTAATCATTGACAGGTAATAAAAAACCCGCCTCTTATGGAGGCGGGTTGTATGTTTAATTCGTTTGTATTTACATCAACTAGCACCTCCATGCGAAGCAGGAATAATAATGACAACCACCACAATAATTATTGCGTTGATAATTGTGATTGCACTATGTAATTTGCTTTGTAGCATAAGATGTTTATTGAACGAATATAACGCCGCCTCTTGAAATAACAAAGAACTTTATCCCCTATCCCCTAAAGGGGGACTAATTACACCCCTTTAGGGGATGGGGGCTTAAATAATGGTTGACTTTCTCAACTCTATATTTTCCGCATGAACTATACCCGGAATATTGTTGCTAACATAATCAGCAATTAAATCCCCAATAGTACTTGTAAAATAAAAGTTGATTGGATCAATATCTTTAGAAACAAACTTGTGTTCTAGTGTCCAGGCAACAGCCTCACGAACCAAGGCTGCTTCTTCATTTAATTTTAAGTGTTCTAATAACAAAGCAGATGATAGAATTGAACCAATAGGGTTTGCAATATCCTTACCAGCTGCTTGAGGATAAGAACCATGAATAGGCTCGAACAAGGCTGCACCTTTGCCAACAGATGCACTTGGTAACAATCCAAGAGAACCAGCTAATACACTGGCTTCATCGCTGATAATATCGCCAAACATATTTTCTGTAAGTATTACATCGAACTGTTTTGGATTAAGGATGATTTGCATAGCAGCATTATCCACAAACATATAATCCACAGCAACATCTGGATATTGAGTTGCAATTTGCTGAACTACTTTACGCCACAAACGTGATGTCTCTAAAACATTGGCTTTATCAACCAAGGTTAATTTCTTTCTTCTGATTTGTGCTGTTTGAAAAGCCAAATGTGCAATACGATCAATTTCTTCAATGCTGTAAGTACATTCATCTAATGCTACAGTACCTGTTTCATTTAATTCCTTTTTGCCAAAATAAATTCCCCCTGTAAGCTCTCTGAAAATTACAAAATCTACATTCTCTAATAGTTTAGATTTTAATGGTGATAAATGATGCAGAGATGAATAAGTTGTAACAGGACGAATATTGGCAAACAGCTGTAATGATTTTCTGATTTTTAATAAGCCTTGTTCTGGACGAACTTTAGCTGTTGGATCATTATCATATTTTGGATGACCGATTGCTCCAAATAAAACAGCATCACTGTTTAAGCAAGATTCAATGGTTTCATCTGGTAATGGATTGCCAGTTTTATCAATAGCAATGGCACCCATTAATTGGTAGTCGTATGTAAATTCATGATGGTATCTTTTAGCAACTGCATTCAATACCTTAACTGATTGAGCTGTTACTTCTGGACCAATGCCATCACCTTCTATTACAGTAATTTTTTTGTTCATGCTATTTATACTGCTGCTTTCTCAAATGCTTCTATTTCATCTTTGATGTTGAGTAAATAATCAATATCATCAAAGCCATTTAATAAGCAAGTCTTTTTATAATTGTTAATGTCGAATGTTTCTGTTGCTCCAGTTTCGTTTAACGTGATGGATTGTTGTTCAAGATTTACAGTTAATTCTGTAGATGCATTCTTTTCAACAGCTTCAAAGATTTGGTTTAAAAAATCGTCAGTTACTACAACAGGCAACAAGAAATTATTCAGGGTATTATTCTTAAAAATATCTGCAAAGAAGCTACTTACCACTACATCAAATCCAGCATCTTTAATTGCCCAAGCTGCATGTTCACGACTGGAACCACAACCAAAATTTTTTCCTGCAACCAAAATTTTACCTGAGTAGATTGGATTGTTGAGTACAAAATCTTTTTTAGGTGTTGCTTCATTGTCATTCTCATAACGCCAATCACGAAATAAGTTTTTGCCAAATCCATCTCTGCTAGTAGCTTTTAAAAAACGAGCAGGAATGATTTGATCGGTATCTACATTTTCGTTGTGTAGAGGAACTACTGAACTAACAACTATGTTTAAACTTTTTGACATTCTTAATTTCTAATTTTTAATTCCTAATTCAATAATTCTCTTACATCACTCACCACACCAGTAATTGCAGCAGCAGCTGCTGTTAATGGGCTTGCCAATAATGTTCTTGCATTAGGACCTTGACGACCTTCAAAGTTTCTATTGCTAGTGCTGATGCAATATTTACCTGCCGGAATTTTATCTTCATTCATTCCCAAACATGCACTACAACCTGGTTGACGTAATTGAAAACCTGCTGCTTCAAAAATTGTATCAATTCCTTCAGCGATGGCCTGTGCTTCTACTTGTTTGCTGCCTGGAACAACCCAAACTTCAACATCTTTTGCTTTTTGTTTACCTTTTACAAATGATGCTACCATTCTTAAATCTTCTATACGGCTGTTGGTGCAGCTGCCTATAAAAACATAATCTATTTTTTGTCCTTTAATATTAGCTCCAGCTTCTAAACCCATATACTGTAAAGCTTTTTCATAAGACACTTTCTCTTTTGCTTCTACTTCTGTTAATGCAGGAATATGTTTACTTACGCCAATACCCATTCCTGGGTTAGTGCCATAAGTAATCATAGGTTCTATATCTTTTGCATCTATATGAATTTCTGTATCAAAGGTTGCGTCAGCATCGCTGAATAAAGTTTTCCAGTTAGCTAACTTCTTATTCCATTCTTCACCTTTTGGTGCAAACTCTCTTCCATTAATGTAGTTGAATGTTGTTTCATCGGGAGCAATTAAACCACAACGAGCACCCATTTCAATACTCATGTTGCAAATGGTCATTCTTGCTTCCATACTTAGGTTGCGAATAGCAGAACCTGCAAACTCAACTGCATAACCTGTTGCACCACTTGCAGAAATTAAAGAGATGATGTACAAAACAATATCTTTTGAAACAACTCCTTTATTCAATTCTCCATCAACAGTAATACGCATCAATTTGGGTTTGCTTTGTAATAAACATTGTGTAGCCATTACCATCTCAACCTCACTAGTGCCAATGCCAAATGCAATAGAACCAAATGCTCCATGGGTTGACGTATGTGAGTCTCCACAAACAATGGTCATGCCTGGTTGCGTAAAACCAAGCTCAGGCCCAATTACATGAACGATTCCTTGATAAGCATGACCTAAGCCATACAACTCAACATTATGTGCTGCACAGTTTTTCGTTAACGCTTCAACTTGTAAACGAGACAATTCTTCTTTAATAGGGAGATGTTGATTTAATGTAGGCACATTATGATCGGCAGTGGCAACAATTTGTTTGGGACGAAAAACTTTAATACCACGTTTATCTAATCCAGCAAAAGCTTGTGGAGAAGTTACTTCATGAATTAAATGTTTATCTATGTATAAAACAGAAGGGCCATCATCGATAGTTTTAACGATGTGCTTTTCCCAAATTTTATCAAATAATGTTTTGCTCATTTTATTTAGTCGTTTCTCGTTTCTGGTTACTCGTTGTTCAGTTTTTTAAGTGTAAGTTTTTGTTAGCATCTTTAAGGTTCAGCTGCTAACGAGAATCGCTTAACGCTTAACGAGGAACTAGAAACAAATATTAAGCTAATGTCACATTTTGATGAACACTTGCCATTGTATTCAAATCATCGTCATTTACTTCTTTTTTACTATCTGCCACTCTTAAAAATTCTTCATATAAAACATCTACATCATTTCGGTTAAATGTGTAGCCCAATTTTTGGAAACGAAATGCCAATGCACTTCTGCCACTACGTGCTGTTAAAACAATTTTACTAGTATCTGCACCAACTTCATTTGGATTAATGCTTTCGTAAGTAATGGCACTTTTCAAAAATCCATCCTGATGAATACCTGACGAATGTGCAAATGCATTGCTACCAACAATGGCTTTGTTGGGTTGCACAGGCATACGCATTGTATCACTCACCAATTTGCTCATAGGGTTCAACTGCTTGCTGTTGACATGGGTATATAGACCCAACGATTTATGTTGCTGAATAATCATGACAACTTCTTCTAATGAAGTATTGCCAGCACGTTCTCCTAAGCCATTAATGGTACATTCTATTTGTCTTGCACCAGCAATTACGCCAGCAATAGAATTGGCAGTTGCCAAGCCTAAATCGTTGTGACAATGACAAGAGATAATTGCTTTATCAATGTTTGGTACGTTGTTTACTAAGTAAGCTATTTTTTCTCCGTATTGATGTGGCAAACAATAACCAGTTGTATCAGGAATGTTTACAACAGTTGCACCAGCTTTAATAACAGCCTCAATAACTCTTGCTAAGTATTCATTCTCAGTTCTGCCAGCGTCTTCTGCATAAAACTCAACATCATCTACAAAATTCTTAGCCCATTTAACACATTGAATGGCACGTTCCAAAATTTCATCCTGAGTACTGTTAAATTTGCCTTTAATATGGTACTCACTCGTGCCAATACCTGTATGAATACGTGGTCGTTTGGCAAATCTTAAAGCCTCCGCAGCAACTTCAATATCTTTTTGAACAGCTCTTGTTAAACCACAAACAGATGCATTGGTAATAATTTTAGAAATCTCAGTAACACTTTCAAAATCGCCAGGAGAAGAAATGGGAAATCCAGCTTCAATAATATCAACACCTAAAGCTTCCAGCTCAAGTGCCAAAGCAACTTTTTCACTGGTGTTTAGTTTACAGCCAGGCACTTGTTCACCATCTCTTAAAGTGGTATCAAAAATGTGTACCTTATTATCTGACATAAAAAAATAGTTGAAAAGATTGCAGGTTATTTAATTTTGGTTTGCCTGCCAGTTTACAATTAAACAACCTGCGAGAACGAACTTAACATGTGTATACTGGCAATTATTACCAAATTGTTAAGCATTTTACATTGTATAATGAGGTGTAAATTGCCTTGAATGCTTGCAGATAAAGAGTTTGAGCTATAATAAAATACGATGCCTAACAGAAATACAGATACGCTTTTTCAACTGATAAAGTCCCTTGAAAAAGGGGAAAAGCGGAACTTTAAACTATATATTCAAAGAAATACTTCCAGTGAGAACCTGAAAGTGGTGCAGTTATTTGATGCATTAGACAAAATGGAATCCTATGACGAAGAGGTACTATTGAAGAAAAATCCTGAAATAAAGAAGCAACAATTATCAAATATTAAGGCACATTTATACAAGCAAATTTTATCGAGCCTTCGTTTAATTAACGATGCAGATAATATAGATATTCAGTTGCATGAGCAAATGGATTTTGCCCGTATTTTATACAATAAAGGTTTGTATTTGCAAAGTTTGAAAGTGCTTGATAAACTGAAAGAAACTGCTGTCAATCACAACCAAATCACTTTTCAGTTACAAGCCATTTTATTTGAAAAGAAAATAGAAGCACTTCATATTACCCGAAGCATGGCCAATAGAGCTCAACAATTGAGTGCAGAGTCTGAAACAATTATTACACATCTTGCATTAATTAGTGCACTCTCTAATTTAGCATTGGAATTATATAGTTGGTATATACAACATGGTCATGCAAGAGATGAAAAAGATGTTGCTGCTGTCAAAGCCTTTTTTGAAAACAAATTGCCACAGCATAATGTACAGCAAATGGGCTTTTATGAAAAGCTGTATCTCTACCAATGTTTTTGCTGGTATAGTTTTATTTTATACGATTTACTGCTTTACTACAGATATGCTCAGAAATGGGTTGATTTGTTTGAAAAGTTCCCATCTATGAAAACCACTGAATCTGGTCAGTTTATTCGTGGTATGCATAATTTATTGAGTGCACATTTTATGCTGAAAAATTATGAAAAACTGAATGAGGGAATTGAACAGTTTGAAGCATTTGCAGTTTCTACTGATGGATTGATGAATCCTAATACTCGAATACAATCCTTTGTGTATTTGAGTATTTCTAAGATTAATAAACATTTTCAAGAAGGCACTTTTACGGAAGGTTTAAAGCTTGTTCCTTTTATAGAAAAGAAGTTGACGGAATACCAATTACAACTCGATATGCATCGTGTATTGGTTTTCTATTACAAAATAGCATGTTTGTATTTTGGCAGTGGCGATAATGATAAAGCCATTGATTATTTGAATAAAATAATCAATCGAAAAATGAACCTTCGTACCGATTTGCAATGCTATGCAAGGTTGTTACACTTAATTGCACATTACGAATTGGGCAATTATGATATACTGGAATCGTTGATAAAATCCGTGTATCGTTTTATGGCCAATATGAATAATTTGAGTACGGTAGAAGAAGAGATTTTTAAATTCATCCGTAAATCTTTTTCATTGGCACCCGATAAAATGATACCTGCTTTTATAAAACTGAAATTAAAACTAGAAAAATTAGAAGGCAACCTTTTGGAAAGCCGTTCATTTATGTACCTAGATATTATTGCCTGGTTAGAAAGTAAAATTGAAAAGGTTCCTGTGCAAGATGTAAGGCGAAAAAAGTTTTTAGAACATAAGCAGTAGATAAAAGTGAGGATTGTTATTTAACAATCCTTTTTCTTTTATGCCATCACAGTAGCACAATGTTTGGTATTCTGTTTTTAAGGCAAACATTTCTCCAACTTAATTTTTACCAGTATGCAACATTTGTACGCTAAATTTTTATACCATGCAGTACAAACCAATAACCTACACAACCATTATTGTAAGCATCTTTTTGTTTGCCACACAATTAAATGCACAAACCACTACCGAAAAAATACTACAAAATAGCTCTATTAGTTTGGGCGTTGGCTTTGCCAATTACGGTGGAGATTTGCAACAAAAGAGATACACTTTTAAACAAGCAGGACTTGCGAGAACCATAGGCTTAGGTTATAACTTAACCAATCGTTTACAGTTAAGAGGTGATTATACTTTTGCAAAGATTGGAGCCGATGACAAACAAAATGCCAGTGCAGTATTGCAACAACGCAACTTAAATTTTAAAGCTAATTTATTTGAAACAGCCCTAACGCTTCGTTACGATTTAATTGATGAAGACCGCTATGGGCTTGTGCCTTATGTTTATGCAGGTATTGCCTATTTCAAAGCCAGTCCTTATACGTTTGCAGCAGATGGTACTAAATATTTTTTAGCTGGTTTACATACCGAAGGTCAGGGATTGCCTAATGACGCAAGTCAGCCTGCATACAGTACCAAACATATTTCCATTCCGTTTGGATTTGGTTTACGTATGAAGTTGAATAATGTTTTTGCCGTAAGTTATGAATTGGGTTTTAGAAAAACATTCACCGATTATATAGATGACGTTAGTGGCACTTATGCCGATTACACATTACTCAACAATTACAACCCTGTTAGTACACAATTGGCTTTTAGAGGTAGTGAAGTAAAAGATGGAGTAAGTTATCCTGCTGCTGGAACGCAAAGGGGCAATGCTGCTAATAAAGATTATTACTATTTTGGATTGATAAAATTGCAAGCCAATTTAAGTTTCTTGAATAAAAACAGAATGGCTTGTGCCAAAAGGGTTTTATAATTTTTGAACACTAGCTTCAGTAATGCTGTTAAACAACAGCCCCGCTTTTCATTACAAGCTCTGCTTTGTAGAAGGGGCTTTAATCCTGAGCAATGTCGAAGGATAATCGGGTGTAGAATTTGAGCTGTAGTATTTCTATTGAACAGTTAATGCAAACTCACTACTTTGGTAATCTTCCATTGATTGTTTTTGTGTTGCCAAATGATGATAAATTTTCCAGGTCTTGATGTTGCACTTGAAGCATCTTCACCATTTTGAAATCTATGTAAGCCCATTTCTATGGCACCATAATCTTTAATAGGATATACTTCAATACTACCTTTTATCAAAGTTCTGGTAACCTTACCACAAACAAATTTTTTAGTAGAAGCAACGATGGCTTCTTTATTGTTCATTAAACCACCTTTATCGTGGTAAAATTCAATACTATCTGCATAAAAAGATGCATACGTTTCAAGATTTAAAGCACAAGTATTATAAGCAGCAAAAAAGAGACTGTCTAATTTTACAATAGTGTCGTGTAGTTGTTGGTCATCGGGTTGGTAAATATAATTTGCGGTGGCTTTTTTATTGGTTAAGCAAGATGAAAAGACTAGTGCAATAAAACAAATAAGTATAAGTATATTTTTCTTCATTAGTTTAGTTTAAAGTGGAAAATACAATTTGTACAATGAATATTTAGTAAGGTTTAGTATGAGTGGCAAATGGAGAGGTTATAAAGTGAGTGGAGTTGCTCATTGTTTATTCCTCTGCTCTAAGGCTTGGGATAGCCCTTAGACTTCGCTCAGGATGGAAATCTCCCGATTTTATCGGGACTTGCAACGTAAAGCCCAAAAACACAGCTGATAAATGTTATGCAGTTAATAACCCCAAATTTTTATCTTCGCTAAACTTTTAAATATTAAACTCATAAACCATACTGTATGCCATCATTTGATATTGCCAGCAAAGTAGATTTACAAACTTTGGATAATGCCATTAATGTGGTAAAAAAAGAAATTACCAATCGGTTCGATTTTAAAAATTGTCATGTGGTAATTGACCTGAATAAAAAGGATTACAAAGTAATGTTGGAAGCCGATAGTGATATGAAGATGGAACAAATTATTGATGTTATTTTAAGCCGTGGAGTAAAGCAAGGCATTGATGCCAATGCTTTTGATTTTAGTAAAGAAAGTTACCCAAGTGGTAAAGTGGTTAAGAAAGAAGTGTCGGTAAAAAATGGCTTAAAGCAAGAAGATGCCAAGAAAATTGTGAAAGCTATTAAAGACAGTGGATTGAAGGTTCAGGCAGCAATAATGGACAATATTATACGTGTTACTGGTAAAAAATTAGATGATTTACAAGATGTTATAGCATTATGCCGTAAAACTGATTTTGGCTTGCCATTGCAATACGAAAACATGAAAAGCTAAGAATTTGAAATTTCTAATTGCTAATTTCTGATTTACTGTTATCTTTGCCGCCAATTATTATATAATCGTTACGGCAAAATCCGTACGGCCTTAAAAAATTCTTTATGAAAAAAGGTATCCATCCAGAAAGTTACAGAGTAGTTGTGTTTAAAGACATGACTAATGGTGATTCATTTTTAAGCAAGTCAACATCTAATACCAAAGAAACTATTCAATGGGAAGATGGCAACGAGTATCCTTTAGTTAAATTGGATATTTCTAATACTTCTCACCCGTTTTATACAGGTAAGAATATGTTGGTTGATACTGCTGGTAGAATTGACAAATTCAAAAAACGTTACGCAAAGAAAGCTTAATGCTACTTTGTACAATTTTATATCCCACTTCTTTCAAGAGGTGGGATTTTTTATTTGGTTAACTTTGACAATTAAATTTTACAAATGAAGTTAGATATATTGGCATTTGGTGTACACCCAGATGATGTTGAATTAGGTTGTGCAGGTACATTGCTTGCAGCAATAGCCGAAGGTAAAAAAGTAGGTATTATTGATTTAACCCAAGGTGAATTAGGAACAAGAGGTACTGCTGAAACCAGAAAAGTGGAAGCCGATAATGCTGCTAAAATTTTAGGTGTGCATGTAAGAGAGAATTTGAAAATGGCCGATGGCTTTTTTCAAAATGATGAGCAACATCAACGAAAAATTATTGAAGCCATTCGAAAATATCAGCCCAATATTATTTTGTGCAATGCTCCAGAAGATAGACACCCAGATCATGGCAGAAGTGCCAAATTAGTTAGCGATGCTGCATTTTTAAGTGGATTAAGAAAAATAGTTACCAATTTAGATGGCAAAATGCAAGATGCTTGGCGACCAACCTATGTTTTTCATTATATACAAGCTAGGTATTTAAAACCAGATTTTGTAGTTGATATTTCTGCATTTGCTGACATTAAATTACAGTCGATATTGGCTTATACCACACAGTTTCATGATCCTAATTCTACGGAGCCACAAACATTTATTTCTTCTCCGCAATTTGTAAGTTTAGTGCAATCAAGAGATCAAATGTGGGGGCAACAAATTGGTGTTGAGTTTGCTGAAGGATTCATCAGCGAAAAGGTGATAGGTGTAAAAAGTATGGATGGGTTTATACAAAATGTAACATAATTTAAAGTGGTCTGCTCCAAAGAGCAGACCACTTTATTCTTAGATAACTACTATATTTATTGCATGATTGTATTGAAAAAAATATTCCTTTTTTTATCTATTGGTTTGTTTGCAGCGTGTACAACCAAACCTTATGGAAGTACCAATAAAGTGTATAAGCAACAAGTAAAAGCTTATGCTAAAATGCTGAGAATACAACCTACAGTTGAGGGAAACGATAGTATTTATGCTCCAGCTTTTTTTGCAGGAACTACCAATTTTACCATGCGTAAACCCAATTTTGTTATCATTCATCATACTGCACAAAATAGTTGCGATCAAACGCTGAAAACATTCACCTTAACACGTACACAAGTGAGTGCTCATTATGTTATTTGTAGAGATGGAATTGTACACCAGATGTTGAATGATTATTTAAGAGCTCATCATGCAGGTGCTGGGAAATGGGGTAATGTTACCGATATGAACTCTTGTTCAATTGGAATAGAATTAGATAACAATGGCTTTGAAACATTTAGTGAAAAGCAAATCAACAGTTTAATCAGTTTGTTGGGAAGATTGAAGAAAAAATACAATATTCCTATTGCAAATTTTATTGGTCATGGTGATATTGCACCAACTAGGAAAAATGATCCTAGTATTTTATTTCCTTGGAAAACCCTAGCAGATAAAGGTTTTGGACAATGGTATGATGTTGTAACAGACACAATTCCTGCTGGATTTAATCATTTACAAGCATTAAGAATTGTTGGATATGATACAAAAGATACAACTGCTGCCATAAGAAGTTTTAAACGTCATTTTATGCAGGATAGTACAAAAAAGATAAATGAAGCAGATAGGTTAGTGTTGTATAATTTGATAAAAAAGTATTAGAAATTAAAGTTGAATCAATAAAAAATTAGTATGAACATATTATTAACCAATATCAAATTATTGGTAAACACTCGAGAGCAAAATCAATTATTAAAGGGTGCAGCATTAGCTAATTTGCCTTGCATTGAAGATGCATATTTGGCAATTGAAAATGATACAATTGCTGCATTTGGTTCAATGGATGATTTAATACACAATACAAGAGTATTTACCGAAGTGGTAGATTTAGCTGGTCAGTTAGTACTACCTTGTTGGTGCGATAGTCACACACATTTGGTTTTTGCTGCAAGTAGAGAAAACGAATTTGTAGATAAAATAAAAGGAAAAACTTATGCCGAAATTGCTGCCAACGGTGGTGGTATTTTAAGTTCAGCTAAAGCTATAGCAGCAATAAGTGAAGATGATTTATTTGATTTGGCTTGGAGGCGATTGGAAGATTTGTTGTATATAGGAACAGGGGCAATTGAAATTAAAAGTGGTTATGGTTTAACGGTAGAAAGTGAATTGAAAATGTTGAGGGTGATTAAAAGACTAAAACAAAAATCACCTATTCCAATTAAAGCAACTTTTTTAGGAGCACACACTTATCCGTTGGAGTTCAAAGACAATCATCAAGGGTATATTGATATTATTATCAATCAAATGTTGCCTTTGATAGCTAAAGAAAACTTAGCAGATTATATTGATGTTTTTTGTGAAGAAGGTTTTTTTAGCAAAGAAGAAACCATACAAATTTGTAAAGCAGGTTTAAGCTATAGTTTGAAACCAAAAATTCATGCCAATCAATTAAGTTTAAGTGGTGGGGTAGAAGCTGGGGTTGAATTAAATGCAGTTTCTGTAGATCATTTAGAAACAATGGATGACGCAAGTGTATTGGCATTGTCAACATCTAATACTATTGGTACATTGTTGCCAACTGCTGCATTTTTTTTAAGAATGCCATTTCAACCAGCAAGAACAATCATTGATGCAGGTTGTGCAGTTGCGTTAGCAAGTGATTTTAATCCAGGTTCATCGCCTAGCGGCAATATGAATTTTGTACTTTCATTAAGTTGTATTCAAATGAAAATGTTACCTGAAGAGGCTATTAATGCTGCAACCATTAATGGAGCATTTGCAATGGGTGTAGAAAATGAAGTTGGAAGTATAATGGTAGGTAAAAAAGCCAACTTAATTATAACAAAAGCAATTCCATCTTTAGCTTATTTGCCTTATGCTTTTGGAGAGAATCTAGTAGATAAGGTAATTATAAATGGTAAATTCTTAAAAGCAAGAAAAGGCAATTAACTGTAAGCAATACCACTTGGCCTAAAGTCAATTACTTTCATTTGTAAATTCGTAGTTCCTTGCCATTCATTTATATCTAAATTAAACACAATATCCAAAGGTTGATTAGCTTGAATTAAATTAAATTTGTGGGCCAAATTAAAACCAATGCCATTCATCTGAATATTGTTTTGTTGAACTGAAAAACGAATATGTTGTTCTTTAACAATTTTTGTAAAGCCAGTGTCTAATACATTTTTAACAACAAAAACAGGCTTCATATTTTCGGGACCAAATGGCTCCATTTGAGTTATAATATTATAAAATGAATGTGTAAGTTCACTCAGTGTTATTTCACTATCAATAACAATCTCAGGAATTAGGAGTTCGGGTGTAATAGTTGCTTGAACTGCATTTTCAAATGCGTCACTAAACTGTTGTACTTGGGTAGGTAATAAGGTCATTCCAGCAGCAGCAAAATGTCCTCCATATCCTAGTAAATGTTCTCTACAAGCATGTATAGCTTCATACAAATTAAAGCCTATAACACTTCTTGCACTTCCTGCAACATAATCACCACTTTTAGTAAGGACAATAGTAGGACGATAATACTTTTCAATTAATCTGCTTGCTACAATTCCAACTACACCTTTATGCCAATGCTCTTGATATACAACAGTTGTTTTTCTTGCAATTAGACTTGCGTCATTTTCAATAATTGCCAATGCTTCTTCTGTTATAGAACTATCGGCTTCTTTTCTATCGGTATTATCACTATGTAAAATTTCAGCAAATTGTTTGGCTTTAGTTTCGTCTTTTTCAATAAATAATTGAACAGCTTTTTTTGCATCATCCATTCTACCTGCTGCATTTACTCTAGGAGCAATAATGAATACCAAATTGGTAATGGTCATTTCTTTTTGAATACCTGCAAGCTGCATCAATGCTTTAATTCCAGTACTCGGATTTTCATTTACTTTTTTCAATCCATAATAAGCCAAAATTCTATTTTCACCTGTCATAGGTACAATATCAGCAGCTATCGCAGTAGCAACAAGATCTAAATATTGTAAATAAGTATTACTGTTTAAATGTAGTTTTTCTGCAAGTGCCTGCATTAATTTAAAGCCAACGCCACAACCACATAATTCTTTATACGGATAGTTGCAATCTTTTTGTTTAGCATTTAAAATTGCAGCTGCATTAGGTATGATTTCATCGGGTAAATGGTGATCGCAAATGATAAAATCAATTCCTAAACTTTTTGCATAAGCAACCAGATCTACACTTTTAATTCCACAATCTAAAGAAATGATGAGTGTAATGTTATTTGTTTTGGCGTAATCTATTCCAGCTTTACTAACACCATATCCCTCTTTGTATCTATGAGGAATATAATAATCTACTTGGCTATAGATTGATGACAGAAATTGAAACATACTAGCTACACTTGTTGTTCCATCTACATCATAATCACCAAAAACTAAAATATTTTCTTTATTGGAGAAGGCCGACGTGAGTCGTGTTACAGCTTTATCCATATCTTTCATTAGCCAAGGGCTATATAAGCCATTGAGCATAGGTCTAAAAAAAGATTTGGCTTTATCAAAGTCATCGAATCCTCTTTGTACTAAAATTTTACAAAGTGTGTAATTAATTTTAAGGGCTTCATGTAAAGCTTTTGTTTGTAGTTCATTTGAAGTAAGAAGTTTCCATCTTTTTTTCATAGTAGCATAGTTGTTTCAAATGAAAAAAAATTAATATACTCTATCGGTTGTATAACGTACCAATTCTTCTAAAGCATCTCTCACTTCACTTTTTGGAAATTTGTGTAATACATCTAAGGCTTCATCTCTATAAGCAAACATTTTTTTTGTAGCGTATTCTATGCCGCCAAAAGCTTCAACTTGTTCAATAATATATTTTACCTTGTTGGCTTGTGTATTTTCATTTTTTACAATGTAAATTATTTTTTTTCTTGTACTTGCATCACAATTGTTCAAAGTATAAATTAATGGTAACGTTAATTTTTTTTCTCTAATATCGTTTCCTGTTGGTTTACCAACATTAGCTGAGCCGTAATCAAAAAGATCGTCTTTTATTTGAAAAGCCATACCTACTTTTTCGCCAAATAATCGCATTTGTTCAATTGCGTATTCACTTTCAAAAGTTGAAGATGCACCTGCTGCACAAGAGGAAGCTAAAAGAGAAGCGGTTTTCCCTTTAATAATTTCGTAATAAACTTCTTCACTAAGGTTTAAGTTTCTGGATTTCTCAATTTGAAGTAATTCTCCCTCACTCATTTCTTTAACTGCATTAGATAAAATTTGTAATACTAGGTGATCTTTGTTGTTTAAAGACAAGAGTAATCCTTTTGAAAGCAAATAATCTCCTACAAGAACGGCAATTTTATTTTTCCAAATAGCGTTGATGGAGAAGAAGCCTCTTCTTTCCATAGCTTCATCTACCACATCGTCATGCACTAAAGTTGCGGTATGCAACAATTCAACCAACGAAGCTGCTCTATAAGATGTGTCATTAATTGGGCCACCTAATTTTGCAGCAAGTAAAACAAACATGGGTCTTAATTGCTTGCCTTTACGTTTTACAATGTATTGCATTATTCTGTCTAGTAAAGCCACTCTGCTTTTTACAGCTTCTCTAAAATGAATTTCAAATTGCTGTAATTCTTCTCCAATTATGTTTTTTGCTAATTTCATCTTTATAATAATGGTGCAATATACCCATTACCACTATATAGAATTTGCGAAATGGGGATAACTATATTGTAAAATAGCTCAAAAACTAATTTATATATATATTTTGGTATTTTATTTGCAATGATTACTTTTGTTGAAATAATTCAAAAGTATTCATCAACAATTATTTATTAAATCATAATTATGGCAAGCAAAAAGTACACATTATTAGCATTGTTATTTGTAGCATTACAAGTTACAAGCTTTGCACAAGGAAGCGATTGGGGTTGGGATTGGAAAGATAGTTCTAAAATTCCTGCTAAAAGAATGCCCCAGCACAATGAATTCTTAAACAACAATTATCCTTATCCTGCACAACCTCGTAATCAATGGGAGTTAGGTTTTACAGGTGGAGCATCCATGATTATAGGCGATGTTAAATCGAAAGTTGGATTTGGTGGTGGTATTAGCTTACGAAAGGCTTTAAACCACATTTTTTCTGTTCGTGGTCAATATTTGGGTTCTGTTAACTCAGGTAATCCAAGTAGTTATGGTTTGAGTGTTGGTCAGAAAGAATATAAAACTAAAACCCACAGTGGTAATATAGATGTAATTATGTCATTAAATACTTTGAGCAACTATAGAGGTAATCCTAAAACAAATGTTTATGTTTTTGGTGGATATACAATACTTGGTTCTCAGGTTACCCAAATACAAGGTGCTAACGAAAACTTATTTTACGGAATTGGTTTTCCAAATTCTCAAGCAGGCTTGGTTACCACAATATTTGGTACTGAAGTGAATGGTCGTAAAGGTTGGTCTGTAATGCAAGGTTTTTCTACTGGTGCAGGAATTTCATTTAAAATGAGCAATAAAGTTAATATAGGTTTAGAACAAAGATTAACATTCATTTCTCCAGGTTACGATTATTCTGATGGTTTCAGTGATGGTAATAGCAATGATTTCTACAGTTTTACTGGTGCTAGAGTAAATGTGAACATTGGCAATACAGCTAAAAGAGTACAACCTCTATACTGGATTAATCCTAATAACTTTGTTTACAACGAGTTAAACAAACCTCAGCACATGAAAATGCCTAAAGTTAAGTTAGATGATGCTGATGGTGATGGCGTTACTGATCAGTTTGATCTTGAACCTAATACTCCAGCAGGTGCTAAAGTAGATGCTCGTGGTCGTGCTTTAGATACAGATGGTGATGGTATTCCTGATTATAAAGACAAAGAAATTTTAACTTCTCAAAAGTGTTTTCCTGTTAATAATGATGGTGTTGGAACTTGTCCAGAGCCAGCATGTTGCAAAGAATTAAGAGATGAAATCACTAAAATGAAAGAAAGCGGTTGGGGAGATAAAAAAGAAGATGAGTGTGTAATTGGTGATTTACCTAGTATTCAATTTAAAGGAAATGCAAAATTATCAAAAGATGCTCAAGCTGTTTTAGCAACTGTAGCTCAAAAGATAAATGCAAATCCTACTTGTAAAATTAAGGTTGTAGGTTACGGTTCTACCGATAAAAAATCTCAACAAGCTAGCTGGGAAAAAGTAAATGCTGTTATCAAGTATTTAGTTGAAAAGCAAGGTGTTGCTGAAAGCAGATTCATCTTCACTTATGGTCAAGATGGTGATGTAAATACTGTAGATTTACAAGGTACCACTGAAGAAGGACCAAATACAGTACCTGCTCCTCATCCAAACTTAAAAAGTAAGAATTAATATAACTTATCCACATTATTCGACGAAAAGCTTTCCAAGTATTTGGAAGGCTTTTCTTTTATTAACCATTGTGGATTAATTATTTAGAAAAATTTTGAAAATGCAACGTTTTGGTGCAATTAACAATCATATAGTTACGTTATAAACAAAATTTTCACAAATCCAGTATTCTATAAACTTTAGTGTTTTCACTCAACATCGAAATTATGTTCAAAAAAAGAAGTTATTTACTGGTATTTGTTTGTTGTTTCTCATTGTTTTATGTAGCGTCTGCCCAAATGGGTGGAGTACATAATTATTCAGATACATCTTATATTTCTCCAAGAGATTTATCGCAGCAATCAGATTTTTTAAACAATAAAGGAAGTTTTCCCGCTAAACCTAGAGATGCTTGGCAAATTGGCTTTTTTGCAGGTATGCCATTTGTTGATGGTGATTGTGAGCCTGCAATTTTAGGTGTTGGAAAAGGCATTCAATCTATTTCACATGGATTTGGGGTACATGTTAGAAAAGCTATGGGTTATGTTTTTTCAATTAGAACATCAGCTGCTTATTACAATATGGTTGGTTTAGATTATCAGCCTAACTCAAATTTAAATAATAATCCTGTAATTGAAAGGTTATATGGAAACGCACCTCGTGGATATATACACAATCATAGAACAATGGCATTTGTTGGTTCGGTAGAAGGATTGATTTCTTTTAGTAATATTATGTTTCATACTAAACAAAAAAGGTGGAATATTTATTCCTTAATTGGATTCAGTGGTTTTGCATACAATACAAAGTTGAATATGATGGATGGAAGTGGTAATAGATATGCCTTTGAACAAGTTGCAGATGCATATACTAGAGGTGTAAAAGCAACTACCTTAAGAACGATGTTGCGGAATATGACTGATAAATCTTACGAAACACAAGCAGTTGCAAACAATAGGAAATCGGCTTTTGGTAGTGATTGGAATGTCAGATATGGACTAAGTTATGGTTTTGGCTTAGAATATAGAATGGGCAAAGCATGGTCGATTAATTTTGAGTATAAAAGAATTAAAACCGAAGATGATTATATTGATGGTTGGCATAGACAAAGTGGCGACTTACGTTTTGCTGTTTTTACATCTGAGCCTGATAATCTTCATTTTGGACAAATAGGTGCAAATTTCAATTTAGGTAGTGGTAAAAAAAGAGTACCTCCATTGTGGTGGCTAAATCCTTTGGAATTTGCCTATGCTGATTTAAAAGATAATAAGTCTGCTATAGCAAAAATGTTTAAGGTAAAAGATGATGATAATGATGGGGTGATGAATGAATTAGATTTAGAACCAAACACACCTGATGGTTGCCCTGTAGATACACATGGTGTAACTGCAGATACTGATGGTGATGGAGTTCCAGATTGTTTAGATAAAGAAAAGCTTACCCTGCAAAAATGTTTCCCTGTAGATGCTGATGGAGTTGGAAATTGCCCTGAACCTGCCTGTTGCGATTCTTTAGCAGCTAAAATTGCTACTTGTTGTGATAATAAAGGTGGTAAAGGTGGTGATTCAAAAGAATGTACAATTGACGAGTTGCCTTCAATACAATTCTATGGTAACAATTATAAGTTAAGCAAAGATGCAGAAGCTATTTTATCGGTAGTAGCAGAAAAAATGAAGAACAATCCAAACTGTAATGTAAAAGTTGTAGGTTATGGTAAGAAAACTAAAGCAGCACAACAATTAAGTTGGGATAGAGTTAATGCAATTATTAGATATATGGTAGAGCAACAAGGTATTTCAGAAAGTAGATTTATTTTTGAATATGGTAGAAGTGAAGATGGTGATGTACTTTCTGTAGACTTATTTGGAACAATGGAAAATGGTCCAAATACAGTTCAACCACCACATCCACAGTTAAGAAATTCAAAAACGGCTAAACCAGCTGTAAAAAGAAAAGGTGTTTTTGGAAGATAATTTTTCAAATAAATAGCTATAAAGCCTTCAATAATTAACTGTTGAAGGCTTTTTTTCTTAATCTTAACTATTCAAAACGCATTCATAAAAGAACAGTACATATATTGCCAGCAAAACCATACTTTTGCAAACTTCCATGAAACGAGTACTTATTTTTTTATTAGTTGTTATTGTTGCATTAAGTTCGTGTACTTCAAAATTTGCTAAAATTCAAAAAAGCAAAGATTATAAGTACAAACTTAAAATGGCCGAACAGTATTATGTGAAAGAGAAATACAATTTTGCACAAATTCTTTTCGAAGAAATATTTCCGTTTTTAAAAGGCACTCCAGAGTTTGAAGATGTGTACTACAAATTTGCTTATTGCTCTTACTACGAGAAAGATTATTTAAATGCCGAGAATTTGTTTAAAAGCTTTACCGAAACTTTTCCCAATAGCCCTAGAGCCGAAGAATGTGAGTATATGAGGGCTTACAGTTTTTTTAAACAATCGCCTAAAGTAGAATTAGATCAAACCAATACCAATAAAACAATTGGTTTAATGCAGGCATTTATTAATACACATCCAACTTCTAAAAGAGTTAAAGAAGCTACTGAAATAATGGATTTGTGTAGAGAAAAGCTAGAATTAAAAGATTATAAAAGTGCAGAGTTATATTTCAACTTAGGTTTTTTCAAAGCAGCGGCTATTTCTTTTGCCAATGTATCTGAAAATTTTCCAGATTCTAAAAAAAGCGATGAATACAAGCTTTTGGTAATAAAGTCGTATTACAAATACGCCGAAATGAGTATTCCTGAAAAACAAGAAGAAAGGTATGAAAAGGTAATTATTGAATGTGCCGAATTTACAGAACGCTTTAAGGGAAGTAAATTTTTACAAGAAGTTGAACGTTATAAAACATTATCAAATAACTTTATCAAAAATCAGAAAAATGAGCAAGTTAAGAAGGCAGCTTAGTGCCAATACAAACAGTGTAGTTGAAACAAAAAACTTGATTGATATAAAAGCCAAAACAGGTAATTTGTACGAATCAATTTCAATTGTTGCAAAACGTGCTAATCAAATCAATATTTCTTTAAAGGAAGAATTGCATAACAAACTTGAAGAGTTTGCAAGCCATACCGATAGCTTAGAAGAAGTGCATGAAAATAAAGAACAAATTGAAATTTCTAGAGCATATGAAAAAATGCCTAACCCTGCTATTCTTGCAACACAAGAGTTTATGGAAGAAAAAGTATACTATAGAAAAAATGAAGAAGATTTATTTAGATAATCTTAATTTTTTATTGATATTCAAAACGACAGTGTAATTACTGTCGTTTTTGTTTATTTTCAATTTTCATTTTCACCAATGCTCAAAGACAAAAAAATATTAATTGGTATTACTGGTAGTATTGCAGCGTATAAAATAATTTTATTGGTAAGACTATTGGTAAAAGCCAATGCCGAAGTGAAAATTGTAATGACCAAAAATGCTGCTCAATTTGTTTCGCCATTGGTACTTTCAACACTTTCAAGAAACAAAGTACTTATTGAATTAGCCGATGAAAGTGAATGGGCCAATCACGTAATGTTAGGGCGTTGGGCAAATGTGTTTTTAATTGCACCACTCAGTTGTAATACATTGGCAAAAATGGCAAACGGACTTTGCGATAATTTGTTAATGGCTACTTATTTATCGGCTACTTGCCCTGTAGTTGTTTCACCTGCAATGGATGAAGATATGTGGCATCATCCAGCTACTAAAAAAAATATTGCAACCATCAAAAGTTATAAGAATGAAATTATTGATGTTGAAAAAGGGGAATTAGGTAGTGGCCTTATTGGTGATGGAAGAATGGCTGAACCTGAAACCATCTTTAATTACATTATTGAACAGTTTGCAAGAACCAATACATTTAAAGGAAAGAAAGTTCTTGTAACCGCTGGACCAACTTATGAAGCTATAGATCCCGTTCGATTTATTGGTAATCATTCTTCTGGTAAAATGGGTTTTGCACTAGCCGAAGCATTTTATTTACAAGGAGCTGACGTAACCCTTGTATCAGGCCCAACCAATCAATCCATCAATTATCAAGGTATTAAAATCATTCCAGTTCAATCAGCTCAACAAATGTTCGACGCTTGTGTAAAAGAGTTTAAAAAAGCAGATATTGCTATTATGAGTGCTGCTGTTGCAGATTATACTCCAGTTGAAGTTGCTACTCAAAAAATAAAAAAGAAATCAGCAAATTTAACTTTACAGCTTACTAAAACAAATGATATACTTGTTCATTTGGGTTCTATCAAAAAGAAACATCAGTATTTACTTGGCTTTGCACTTGAAACCAATAACGAAGAGCAAAATGCTTTACAAAAGTTAAAAACAAAAAATGCCGATTGTATTGTATTAAATTCACTCAATCATTCAAATGCAGGATTTGGATTTGATACCAATAAAATTACTATTATTAATAAAGATGAAACGATACACAAGTTCGATCTGAAAGCTAAAGAAGCAGTAGCAAAAGATATTTCAACTTTTATTGCACAACAATTATCGCTATAATGAAAAAAATTATTTTATATACGCTTTTTTGTATTTGTTCTATTTCAGTAATTAAAGCTGAAGAGTTACAAGCAAAAGTTACTGTAATTGCATCACGTGTTCCTACTACAGTAGATAGAAAAATATTTACCACATTACAAACTCAATTAAATAATTTACTCAACAATCGTAAATGGGGAGGTGATGTTTTTAAACAACAAGAAAAAATTGAGTGTAATTTTTTATTGAATATAGAAAGTGTTGTAGAGCCTAATGTATATAAAGCCTCATTAACTATACAAGCTGCAAGACCTGTGTTTAATTCAAGCTATCAAGCTGCATTGATAAACTTTATGGATGCCGATGTTACTTTTAAATATATAGAATATCAACCAGTAGAATTTAATGATAATAGGGTTCAAGGTTCTGATGCCTTAGTGGCTAATTTAACGGCAGTATTTGCATTTTACTCGTACATGATTATTGGAATGGATTATGAATCTTTTGCACCAAGAGGTGGAGATGTGTTTTTTCAAAAAGCACAAAACGTTGTAAACAATGCACCTGAAGGTAAAGGGATTAGTGGTTGGAGAGTGTTTGATGGTTTAAGAAATAGATATTTTTTAATTGAAAATTTAATGAATAGTAGATACAATATTATTCATGATATAATTTACTCCTACTACAGAGCAGGGTTAGATAATTTATACGATAAGGAAGAAGAAGCTAGATCCAATATTTTACAAGCCCTCACTCAATTACAAGCTTTCAATAAAGAGAATGCCAATACCATGTTTGTGCAATTTTTTATGCAAAGCAAATCACAAGAATTGATTGGGGTATTTAAAAAAGGAACCCCAGAAACAAAGCAAAAAGCAAGAGAACTTTTAGGTTTATTAGATGTGGCAAATGCATCAAAATACAATGAAGAATTAAAGTAATGAGAATATCAATTGTTGCAGTACTTCTTTTTTTTATTGCATGTAAAAGCAATAATATTATTCCTGTGAATACCATGAAAGTAATGGTTTGGGATATGGCATGTGCCGATGAATTGGTTTTAGAAAAACAAGCCAAAGATTCTACCTTAAAAAAAAGTAATTTAGATTCACTTAGAAAAACCATATACCAACAAGTTTTTCAAGTTCATAAAACTACCCAAGCCACATTTTATACAAATTATCAGTATTATCAGCAACGTCCAGATTTGTTTAAAATACTGATGGATTCAGTTCAAAATTATGGCACTAGAGAAAGTGCTAAACCAATTACAGTTAAGCCTATTACCAATCCCATTCCTTAATTATTGACTTGTATATTTGTAACATAAATGCTTGTTATGAATAAAGTTGTTGCTAATGCACATGCAGCTATTGCAGATATTGTCGATGGAAGCACTATTATGTTAGGAGGCTTCGGTTTAAATGGAATTCCCGAAAATTGTATTGCAGCCTTGGTAGAAAAAGGCGTTAAAAATTTAACTTGTATTTCTAATAATGCAGGGGTAGATGATTTTGGCTTAGGCTTACTATTACATACACGTCAGATAAAAAAAATGATGAGTAGTTATGTTGGCGAAAATGCAGAATTTGAACGTCAGTTATTGAGTGGTGAATTAGAAGTTGATTTAATTCCACAAGGTACATTAGCCACAAGAATTGAAATGGCAGGTATGGGCATTCCTGCTTTTTTTACTCCTGCAGGTTATGGAACCGAAATTGCTGAAGGCAAGGAAGTACGTGAGTTTAATGGAAAAATGTATTTAATGGAACATGCATTACATGCAAACTTTTCAATTGTAAAAGCATGGAAAGGTGATACAATGGGGAATTTAGTTTTTAGAAAAACCACTCGAAATTTTTCTACATCCATGGCAAAAGCAGGCGACATAACGATTGCTGAAGTTGAAGAATTGGTAGAACCTGGTATGCTTGATCCTGACGCAATCCATGTAGCAGGTGTTTATGTACATAGAATTTTTCAAGGAAGCAATTATCAAAAACGAATCGAAAGAAAAACCATTCAACTAAAATCTTAATCCGCAACTAATATGTTTGTTAGTGCCAATTTTTTAGCCATTCAATTTGGAGTGAACGATACTATTGCAAAATTTTTTGTAGATAGAGAACCTCCTAAAAACAATTTATATTGGAAAGATAAATTATTGTACTTACGTCAGGCACCGGGTTATTTATTTTTGCCAATTATTGTAGATACATTACATAGATTAGGTTTTGATAAAACGGTATTATTAAGTAATGAGTATATTGATTTACTTGAACAAATTGGTCATATTGCTGCTTTACAAGAAGCCGAGAAAATTACAACCGAACAAGCAGTTGAACAATGTATACAACTTACCAAAGACAAAGCCACTAATCAATATTTTTATCAAGCATTGATTAACTATATGCAAGATGGTAACGATAATTTTATTTCGCCATTATGTACACCATTTAAGGCTTTACATAGAGGCGATTTATTTTTATTTTCTTTGTCTGTACTACATTTTGAAGATGAATTGGCTGAGAAAATTATAGAGTTTTGGTTTGCAATCATCAGCTCTTTTTTATTGTTAGATGATGCTGATGATGTAGAAGCAGACCAACAAAACAATGATGAAAATGCATTTTTAGAAAGTGGCTTAACCAAAGAAGGTATTGAAAAAATAAAACTACTGTTGAGCAAAAATTTGAATTTGCTGAAAACATTAAATCCAACTTTAGCAAGAGGTATAGATGTTCAATTTATTAAAATGGCTCAACTGCCAAACATTAAAGAATATTTAAATTACTAATTTATGGCATTAGATAAATATGGTATAGCGAAACGTATTGCACAAGAATTGAAAAATGGCATGTATGTTAATTTGGGTATTGGTATACCAACATTGGTATCTAATTATATTCCAACAGGAATGACAGTTGTTTTTCAAAGTGAAAATGGAATTTTGGGTATGGGACCATATCCTACAGAAGATGAAGTAGATGCCGATTTAATTAACGCTGGTAAAGAAACAGTTACATTAATTAAAGGAGCTGCGTTATTTGATAGTGCCGAAAGTTTTGGTATGATTAGAGCTGGTAAAATAGATTTAACTGTTTTAGGTGCAATGGAAGTAAGCGATACGGGTGATATTGCCAATTGGAAAATTCCTGGCAAAATGGTAAAGGGAATGGGCGGTGCAATGGATTTAGTGGCAAGTGCAAAAAATATTATTGTGGCAATGATGCATACCAATCCAAAAGGAGAAAGCAAGCTATTACCAAAATGTACTTTACCATTAACAGGTTTGGGTTGTGTAAAAAAAGTAGTAACCGAATTAGCTGTATTGAATATTACTGAACATGGGTTTGAATTAATTGAAAGAGCTCCGGGCGTTTCGGTTGAAGAAATACAAGCTAAAACTGCCGGTAGATTAATCGTTAATAGTGAAGTGCCAGAAATGGGTTTATAACTTAAATAGATGATATATGCTAACGCTAGAAAATAAAGTAATTGTTATAACAGGTGCTTCTAAAGGAATTGGTAAAGCATTGGCTTTGCAATTGTGTAAGCATTCATCTAAACTAGCTTTATTAGCAAGAAGTAAAACTGAATTAGAAAAATTGCAACAAGAAATTTTGTTAGCAGGCGGAATTGCTGAAATATTTGTTGGAAATGTAAGCGATGAAGCATTTGTACAACATGCAATACAATCAACAATTACTAAGTTTGGAACTATTGATATTGTAATAAATAATGCTGGCTTTGGAGTTTTTAAACAAGCCGACGAAACTACAGCTGAAGAGTGGGACAATGTATTTGCTACTAATGTAAAAGGAACTTTTTTAGTGAGTAAAGCAGCAACTGCTGTAATGAAGCAAAATAAATCTGGTCATATTATTAATATAGCTAGCGATGTTGCTAAACGAGTATTTGCAGGTGGTGCATTGTATTGTGCTAGTAAATATGCTCAAGATGCATATAGTATGGCGTTAAGAAAGGAGTTACGTGAGTTTGGTATTAAAGTTAGTGTAGTTTATAGCGGTTTGGTAGATTCTCATTTTCATGTAGAACCTCAAGGCTATAAAAGTCATGAAGATTGGCTAAAAGTAGAAGATATGGCTAATGCAATTATTTACATTGCCACCCAACCCAAACATGTTGTAATTGATGAACTAATGATACATCCATTAAGTCAGGATTATTAATCATATAAAGTTTCTACACTTAAGAAAACCAAAGTTTAATGCTTTGTGTAAAATTGTAAATAGGGTCAAAGTCGCTAAATAAATAACTAGCTGCAATTAAAAAAACAACACCATAAATACTGCCCCAAATATGTGCAGAATGGTTAACATTATCTCCTCCCTTTTTTTCTAAATAGGCTGAGATAAATAAATAGATTGGTGCAAAAATAAATCCTGGAATAAATGGAGGTAAAATGAAAATGCCAATTTTAGCAGTTGGATATAAAAATATGCCTGCAAATACAACAGCAGAAACTGCTCCAGATGCTCCTAAGCTTCTATAGTGATAATCATTTTTATGTTTTAAATACGTGGGTAATAAAGAAACTATTAATGCAGTTAAATAAAGTAGTATAAAAACAATTCTACTATTGCTAATAGTGAAAATTTCATTGAATGTTTTTTCAACAAACTCACCAAACATATACAACGAAAACATGTTGAATAAAAGGTGAGTCATATCGGCATGAATAAAACCACAAGTAATAAACCTGTACCATTGATTTTGTTGAGTTACAGCAGGCGGATAAAAAATTAAATCATCTATAATTTTTTCATTTGAAAAAGCAGTATATGAAATAATGGCTGTAAGAATAACAATAATAAGAGTTAGTGTCATTTGGTAAAATAACTGAAATTATTACAAAGCAACAAAGATTGATTAGTGCATAGAAACATAAACTTGATTAAGTTATGTTTGATTATACATGATGATACTTTTCATTTCTTAAAATGGTACATGCTCTATATAATTGTTCAGCTAAAATAAGTCGAACCAACATGTGAGGAAAAACAAGATTTGATAAACTCCAAACTAAATTGGCTCTTTTGGTAACACTTGCATCTACACCAAATGCACCTCCAATTAAAAATACAATTCGTTTGGTGCTTTCATTGGCTCTTTGTTGAATAAAATTTGCCAATTGGGGCGATGTTAAGGCTTTGCCACGTTCATCTAGCAATACTAAAAAATCATCGGCTGTTAATTGTGCAAGTATAATAGTAGCTTCAGCTTTTTTCAAAGCTTCTTCACTTAAAACAGCAGCATTTTTTGGTGGAGATATGATGAGCCATTCGGCAGAAAAGTATTTATTAAGACGGTTGGAAAAATCGGTAATTCCATCTTTTACATAAGTTTCATGGGGTTTTCCTACGCTCCACAATTGCATTTTCATATTTTAAAAGATATTTATTAATGCAACTTAATCTTTCTTTTTTCGGCGATGATCTCTAAACTTTAAGATAGGTACTTTACCTTCTGTTCCTTTAATTATTCTACCAATATTTTTTTGATGCGTAAGTACAATCATTAGTGCAACTAACACAGCAAAAATTCTGTAAAGTGTTTCTTTTTCGTTGAAGATGAATAAAATAAACACCATAAACGCAATACCTGCTAATATTGAACTTAATGAAACAAATCGAGTTAGGTACAATACCAATAAAAAAACAGCAATACAACAAATGGCTACTAAAGGTTGAATGGCAACGGCCATACCAAATAAAGTTGCTACTCCTTTTCCTCCTTTAAAATTGGCCCATACTGGAAAAATATGACCTAACACCGCTGCTAAACCTAAACCAATCATTAAATTGGTTCTATATAATTCATTATCGCTACCTAAATAGCTTGGTAAAAAGAAGAAATACAAAGAGGTAGCTAAAACACCTTTCAACATATCTACTACCATAACAAAAGTACCCCATTTAGGTCCTAGTACTCTATAAGTGTTGGTTGCACCTGCGTTTCCACTTCCATAATCTCGGATATCGATATTAAAAAATTTCTTGCTTACCCAAATTGAGGTAGGAATAGACCCAATTAAGTACGCTAATATGATGAGTATTAATTCGTTCATTCTTTGGTTGAAGTTTGCGAATAACAAATATAAGGCTTTGAGGGCTTAATTTTTTCACAATTTCTTAATATTCAGTATGCAGCTAAATGGTAAGACGCATTGCAATCCATGCACCTTTTGTAATGGTTTGTTGGTGTTGCCAATGATATTTTTGTACAGCGTCAAGTATATCTTTTTCATCTTCAATTAATAATCCACTTAAAACAATGGTTCCATTTGTTGCAATTGATTGATGTAATAGTGCCAAATTATCAAGAATAATATTTTTATTGATATTGGCTAATACAATATCAAAAGGCTCATTGGTTTTTGCTGTATCCCCTTTTTCTACAATAATATTTGTACAATAATTATTTTGAACATTCTCTATGCTGTTTTCAATACACCAATCATCATAATCAACTGCCAATATGTTTGTTGCACCTAATTTTTCAGCAAGTATGGCTAAAATGCCTGTTCCAGTTCCAAAATCAAAAACAGTTTTATTAGCAAAATCAATATTTCTCATTAACTGCATTACTGAAAATGTGGTAGCATGATGACCAGTACCAAAACTCATTTTCGGGGTGATCAAAATTTCATGTGCTACATTTTTTAGAGGGGAATGAAAATGAGCCCTAATACCTACAAAATCATCTACTATTACTGGATCGAAATTAGATTCCCATACGGCATTCCAGTTTTGTTTTTCAATGGTTTGTTGGTTGAAGGTTAATTCAAAAGTATTGAGTGTTTCTTGTAGTTCATCACTATTGAATAACTCAGATGAGATATATGCTTTTACTCCAGTTTCATTGGTTTCAAAGCCTTCATAACCTTGATTTTCTAATAAAGCAACTAGTATTTCTTGTGTGGTTTCGTTAGGAGTTGCTATGCTGATTTCTGTGTAGTTCATTTTTTAGATAAGCGTTTAAGGAGTGAAAGAGGGTAAGCTAAGAGATTGAAACAGTAAAGGAGCAAAAGAGTAAAAGAGAATTGATTCGATATTAGTTTAGAAGAAATCTGTGTAAATCTATCTAATCCGTGTCATCTGTGTTCCAAACAAATCTGTGTTCCAAAACTCAAAAAAACAAACCCCCGAGGTTATCGAGGGTTAATGTTATTTATTCACCTTGTGGCTGTTCGTTGTTATCGGCAGCTTTAGGTGTAATTTGTGGTCTGTCTGGTCTTGGTTCTCTTGGAGCTTGAGGTTGTTGCTCAGGCTTTGGCATTAAGGCTTTGCGGCTTAATTTAAATTTGCCTGTACGTTGATCTATTTCTAACAACTTCACTTTTACTTTATCGCCTTCTTTAAAAATACCGTCCATTGTGTCTATACGCTTCCAGCTAATTTCACTAATGTGTAACAAGCCTTCTTTCTTTGGTAAAAATTCTACAAAAGCACCAAATTCTTTAATGCCTTTTACTGTAGCTTCATACACTTCACCAACTTGTGGTACAGCTACAATGCCTCTTACCCAATTAATAGCTTTTTCTAATGCTTCTTTTGAAGTAGAGAAAATACTTACTTCACCAGTATTGCCTACTTCTTCAATATTAATAGTTGTACCAGTTTCTCTTTGAATTTCTTGAATTACTTTACCACCTGGCCCAATTACTGCACCTATAAATTCTTTCTCAATAATTAGTTTTTCCATACGTGGAGTATGAGGCTTCACTTCTGGACGAGCAGCAGGAATACACTCGTACATGGCATCTAAAATGTGCATACGCCCAGCTTTAGCTTGTGCCAATGCTGCTCTCATTACTTCCATACTTAATCCATCTACTTTAATATCCATTTGTACGCCACAAATACCATCTCTAGTACCTGTAACTTTAAAATCCATATCACCTAAATGATCTTCATCTCCTAAAATATCAGTTAAAATAGCGTATTGATCGCCTTTGGTAATTAAACCCATTGCCACACCACTTACATGTTTTGGTAAAGGCACACCAGCATCCATTAAAGCTAAGCTACCAGCACAAACTGTAGCCATTGAAGATGAACCATTACTTTCTAAAATATCACTTACAATACGTGTAGTGTAAGCATATCCTTCAGTTGGCATCATTTGTTTTAAAGAACGCATAGCTAAATTACCATGACCTACTTCTCTACGCCCTACACCTCTAATCATTTTCACTTCACCGGTTGAGAAAGGAGGGAAGTTATAATGCAAAATAAATTTGCTGTATTCACTGCTTGCTGCACTTTCAACCAACAATTCATCTAAAGGAGTTCCTAATGTTACAGTAGTTAACGATTGAGTTTCACCTCTTGTAAATAATGCTGAACCATGTGGAGAAGGCAAAATATCTGTTTCCATTTGTAACGGACGAACAACATCTAAATTTCTTCCATCTAAACGAATTCTATCGTTCAAAATCATGTCTCTTACAACATAATATTGAAGATCGCCATAATATTTACCTACTAATTTTTTATCGGCCTCTTCTAAATCTTCAAATGTAGCTTTTACTTCTTTGCCTAAAGCAGAAAAAGCATCGCTACGTTCGTGTTTTGCACTTGCACTTTTTGCAATAGCATACACTTTATCTTTAGCAAATTCAGTGATTTTTTGCTCTAATTCATCGTTGGTATAAGGCTTGGTGTATTCTCTTTTTACAGTGCTACCAACCTTAATAGCTAAATCTTGTTGAGCTTTAATTTGAACACGAATAGCATCATGAGCAATTTCTAGCACTTTCACTAAATCTTCTTCGCTACATTCTTTTGCTTCACCTTCTACCATCATCAAGTTCTTTTCGGTAGCTGCAATAATGAAATCCATATCAGCAGTTTCTAACTGAGTACGAGTAGGGTTCACTACAAATTCACCATCAACTCTTGCAACACGAACTTCAGAAATTACTTCTTTGATAGGAATATCTGAAACTGCTAATGCAGCACTTGCAGCTAGGCAAGCCAATGCATCGGGCATTACTTCTTTATCAGAAGAAATTAAGGTGATCAATACTTGAACATCGCATAAATAATCTTCTGGGAAGAGTGGACGTAAAGCTCTATCTACTAAACGGCTAGTTAAGATTTCATAATCGTTTAAACGGGCTTCACGTTTAAAAAATGAACCTGGAATACGGCCAGCAGATGCAAATTTTTCTTGATAATCTACTGATAATGGAAAAAATGATTGACCCTCTTTAGGTTCTTTATTGGCAACTACAGTTGCTAATATTACACAGTTGCCTTGACGAACTGTAACAGCACCATCGGCCTGACGAGCCAATTTTCCTGTTTCTATTACCACTTCAGCACCATTGGGTAACTGAAAGCTGGTTTGTATAGCTTTTAACATAATTTGTAAAAATTGATTTGCAGCAAGGTATTTATTTCACCTTTTTGCATGTAAAATAATTGTATAGCATAAATAAAATATTCCCAACATCCTTGGGAAGTTGGGAATACAGCTATATAAGTTGTTTAAAACGTTTAATCAACAGTAGGCAAAGTAATCCGTTCTCCCCTTGTGGGGATGAGTAGATTATTTTCTTAAACCTAATCTTTCGATTAAAGCTCTATAACCAGTAAGATTATGCTTTTGTAAGTAAGCTAATAAACGCTTACGTTGACCTACCATTTTCATTAAACCACGTTGAGAAGAGAAATCTTTTTTATTTACTTTCAAATGGTTGCTGATATCTAAAATACGTTCTGTTAATAAGGCAATTTGACCTTCAATAGAACCAGTGTTAGCTGCTTTGCCACCAAAATCAGCAAAAATGGTAGCTTTTTTTTCTTTAGTAATTGACATCTTTTTTCTTTTTTGAGCGTCCTTTGTTGATTAATTTCTTTTTTATAATGTCGGCAAAAGTAAGTCTTTTACTCAAAAAACAATTTTTAAATGATAATAATTTTTTGAAACCCTTTATTTTAGCCCATTTTCAGCTATTACTGCCTGTATATTTGTTCAAATTAACCCTTTTTGAGTGTGCAAAAGATAGTTTTTACAGTTACCAACGATATAACTTACGATCAACGAATGCAAAGAATTTGCACATCGGTTGCTGAAACTGGGTTTGAAGTTTGGTTAATTGGTAGAAAATTATCTACCTCAACACCTTTACCATCTTTTAACTTTCGTACAAAAAGGTTGTCTTGCTTTTTCAATAAAGGTTTTGCGTTTTATGCCGAATATAATATTCGATTATTTTTTTTCTTGCTTTTTTCAAAATCCCATTGTTTATGTGCTATTGATTTAGATACGATTGTACCAGTTTATTTTGTTTCTTGGTTGAAAAACATAAAAAGAGTATACGATGCCCATGAATTATTTACAGAACAAAAAGAAATTGTAACCCGACTCAAAGTGCATAAAATTTGGATGAGTATTGAACAGTTTTGTGTTCCAAAATTTAAACATGGTTATACCGTTAACTTATTCATTAAAGATGAATTGAAAAGAAGATATGGAGTTGAATATGGAATTGTAAGGAATATGCCTTTGAAGGTGGAAGGTGTAGGGGAGAAGGTAGAAGGTAGAAGGGAGAAGGAAGGAAGGAGAAGTGAACATTTGGAAGATGACAGATTACAGATGATAGATGGTGAATTAGAAAGTACCAATATGATTTCCCTAACCCATAATAACCAATTCCTGATTTACCAAGGTGCTGTGAATGAAGGTAGAAGTTTTGAAACCCTTATTCCAGCTATGAAACAAGTGAATTGCACATTATTAATATGTGGAGAAGGGAATTTTTTTGAACAAACCAAACAACTCATTCAACAACATCAGCTTGAAAAGAAAGTTATTTTACGAGGGTATGTAAGTCCTGCTGAGTTAAAACAATTAACTCCTCAAGCATTGTTTGGATTAACCTTGTTTGAGAAAACTGGATTGAATCAATACTATTCTTTATCAAATAGATTTTTTGATTATATCATGGCTGGAATTCCACAGGTTTGTGTAGGTTATCCTGAATATAAAGCAATAAATGATGATCATGAAGTTGCTTTATTAATTGATGAAACCGATGAGCAAACTATTGCAAACGGAATAAATAGATTAATCAATGATACAGTATTGTACAAACAACTTCAACAAAATTCTATTCAAGCAAGAACTGTTTTAAATTGGAATAATGAAGCTATTAAATTGAAACAGTTTTGGAAACAATTAATGCAAACTCATTGAAAATTATTTTAAACATTTATTGTATTTAGCTGTATTATACTTGTATTATTAACCCTAATAACTTGGAAAAGCACTTACATATTATAGATTTTACTGTACCTTATCCTGCTGATTATGGAGGAGTGATAGACTTATTTTGGAAATTACCTGCATTACAAAAAGCAGGAGTAAATATTCATTTACATTGCTTTGATTATGGGAGAGGTGAGCAACAAGAATTGAATAAATATTGTGCAACTGTTCATTATTACAAACGTTCAACAGGGCATAAAGGATTTAGTGCAACCTTACCTTATATAGTTTCTTCTCGAAAAAATGAAGAGTTATTTAGCAATCTTCTAAAGGATGACTATCCCATTTTCATGGAAGGTGTTCATTGTACTTATTTATTAAATGACGAACGTTTTAATAAAAGAAGAAAGTTTGTAAGAATTCATAATGTTGAATATCATTATTATGAGCACCTATCTCAAAATGCTACTTCTTTTTTTAAGAAATTATATTATCAACGAGAAAGCAAATTGCTGAAAAAATACGAATATGCTATGGTTTCAAAAGCAACTGCATTTTGGGGTGTAACAAAGAAAGATGTGGATGTTTATAGAAATGAAATGGGTTGTACTACCATTGATTTTTTGCCATTGTATTTGCCCAATAATTGGGATGTTCAAATTAAAGAAGGAACAGGTGGTTATTGTTTATACCAAGCAGACTTAAGTGTTGATGCAAATGAACAAGCAGCAATCTGGTTGTTACAAAATGTATTTAGTACACTAGAAATTCCTTTTGTAATTGCTGGGAAAAATCCGTCTAAGAGACTAGAACAATTGGCTCATGTGTACCAACATACTTGTATTGTTGGCAATCCAGGAGAAAAGGAAATGCAGGATATGATTAGCAAGGCTCAAGTAAATATTATTCCCTCTTTTAGTAATACAGGTATTAAACTAAAATTATTGAATGCATTGTTTAATGGAAGACATTGTATTGTAAATAATGCAACTGTAGAAGGAACTAGTTTAGATGGGCTTTGTCACATTGCTAATGATGCTGCAACCATGCAACATACTATTGAACAATTATTTTTTACTCCATTTAGCAATAGTGAAATTGGTATGAGAAAAGATATATTGAAATCTATTTTCAATAATGATAACAATGCTGCTCAACAGTTAGAATGGATTTGGGGCGAAGGAAAATATATTTTACAAGTATAATTTGCTTACTTAATCTTTCTTAAAAAACTACCCGTTAAAGCTCCCATTCCTGCTAGTAATCCACCAACAAATCCAGTAACAATAATTAGCATCATGTAGTTGCCACCTAATGGTAAAATATTGGCCACTTTGGTAGATAAAATATGTTCGTTAGCATTATCAATTAATACAACCAAAATAACCCACAAAATAAATACTGCCACAAAGCCTGCTGCAAAAGCTTTAAAAGGTTTTTGATGAATGGCAACCGCAACTATAAATGCACAAATTACAAAACTGTACCAAGGTAAAAATGTAAACAAACCAATTGCAAAACTAAGTAACGACGTAAGTGCAGTTGCAACTAAAAATTTCATATAAAAAGTTTAAAGTGTAATCATTAATTATTTAAGTTCAATCACTATCTAGCCAACTTTTGGTAAGTATTATCCATTTAAAAAACTCATATGCCATTTCATTCGTTCATCTTTTCTTGCAGCTTGCTTTTTAATAAACAGTAAAGGATAATATCTACCAACAGCCCATTGTTGTACAAAATTATCGTAGTATTTACTTCCCGGATTTCCACTTTGTCCGCCAGGATAAATACCATACGCTTCAATATTATCGGTTAAATGTACAATCATTCTCCAACTAGGTCCATGTGTTGAAGTTGTAGCGTTGATAATATGTTGACCACCTCCAATAGGTAAGTGTAAACTGCTTAAGGCAGGAATTTTTAGCAAGTGTTGAACTTTGGTATCTTTAAACTTAGCCCATTCTAATTTGTTTGTTTTTTCTTCAATCGCTAATTGCTTACAGGCTTTTTTAAATGAAGCCAATACTACATCTGCAATGGATTCTGTTATATTGGTAGTAGTAATATTATCTGCAAATTTGTAAGCACTATCTTTCATAAAACTTTCTATCAATGTGCTTTCATCGGGCCATGGTAATTGTAGTTTGGCTTGTGCAAATTCATCGCCCCAAGTTTGTGCTTCTAAGCTATCCCACCATACTTTAAAAATAGTAATTCCTTTTTCGGCAACATCGTTTTTAAGATTCCAATTTTTAAAAATTTGTAAATATTTTTTTTCCGATTCATTCAATGAATTTTCATCTAAATGTTTCAATAAAACAGGTTTACATATTTCTGCAAAAACATTGTAATTATCGGTTTGTAACATTTGCATATCGGCAGCAGAAATATTATTCATAGCTGCTAATTTTCTGTTGATGATATAGCCTCGATATTGAGGAAAATTACTTGGTCTGCCTAAGTAATAAGGATAGGTTGCATCAACCGATTGTTGATTTGCACTACTTACAAAACCCCTTGCAGGATTACTCATTTGAGGATTTTCCTTTACAGGAATAATACCTTTCCACATATAACTGCTATCTTTCCCAGGCATCACAAAATCGCCTTGTTGTTTCCATTTAGCAACAAATGCACCTTGCTGACGAATAGCAATATCGCCAGACATAGAGGAGAAAACAAAATTTTGTCCAGGGCATTGAAATGTTGAAATAGCTTCTGCATAATCAACATAGTTTTTCATTCTATTTAGCTTGTAAAAAGTACTCAATTCGTTGCTAGCATCATGTGCTTTCCAACGCACAGCAATATATTTTCCATCTTTGCTGTTGCTCAAATATTTTTTATCAAACATTACTGGTCCAAAAACAGTTAAAGCAATTTTTTCTTCCACATCGGGTTGCCCTTTTACTTTAATAATTTCTTTACGTATTTCAGCAGATGTCCAACTACCATCAAACCAATATTCTTGCATGGTACTATCTTTAAATTCTATCTCATAGTAATCTTTTACATCTCTACCCGAGTTGGTTACACCCCAAGCACAACTATCGTTAAAGCCAATAATTACAGCTGGTGAGCCAGGAAAAGTTGCACCATAACTACTGTATTCTGGCGTACTAATTTGCATCTCAAACCAAAGTGATGGTAAGTTTAAACCTAAGTGAGGATCATTACATAAAATGGGTCTTCCACTTTTAGTTTTACTACCTGCAACTGCCCAATTGTTGCTGCCATTATTTTTATTGGGGTTCAAAATAGGCGTATTCCCAATGCTGTCTTTTCTTTCAAAATAAAGGCTATCTATAGTTGATGGTGGCTTTACGTCAATACCAGCTTTTTCAAATAAAGTTCCTTTAGGAATAATAGGATCTAAAGTGTCTTGAACAGCAGGAAAAAGTTTCATGAAATCTTCATACCCAAAATGAGATTTTGCATTGGTGTACACTAAATCATCACCTTGACCCGATAAATCCCAACTCATAAACTTTAAGAATAAAGCAGTTTTCATATTGGTCCAAGGCTCTGGTTGATAATCTAATAACTTATATTCAAGTGGTAAACTATTTGTAGATAAAGTTTTAATATATGCGTTTACACCGGCAGTATATGCATCGCATGCTTCTTTAGTTTCTGGATTGGCTTCAATTTCTTTCAACGATTTTTCAGCACCATATACCATGCCCAATCTTCTAAAATATTGATCGGTTGATAAACGACTTTCTCCAACAATTTCACTTAACCTTCCCCCTGCAACATAAGTTTGAAATTCCATTTGCCATAACCTAAACTTAGCATGTATATAACCTTGAATAAAATAAGCATCGGCATTGTTTTCAGCATAAATATGCGGTACTAAACGTTCATCAAAATACACATCTACTTGCTTTTTTATGCCAGTAATTTTAATGTCGTGGTTAAATGAAATATTGGTAGGTTCAGCATTTTGCCAAAAGCCATATTGTGGCGAAAGAAAATAACCCAGTCTTGGTGTTTTAGCATCTTTCGATGGCAATTGTACATTTAAAACAGTAATTAAACCAGTGGTTATAATTGCAGAAATGAAGAATGGAACTAATCGCATATCGTTTGTTTAGGGCAATGAAAGTACAGATTTTTAATAGTATGACGATGCAGAAGTAAATTTTTTTTACCGTACCGAACATTGTAAGAATACTTATGTTTGAAGCCTAATAGATACAGTAGGGTTAATGCAACAAAAAAACTATTATCAAATATTACAGGTAGATCCGTATTGCAATGCAGATGCTATTAAAAAAGCTTACCGAAAATTGGCTTTACTTTATCATCCCGATGTTGCTCAAAACAATAGTTTTTATACCCAAAAGTTTGCTGAAGTAAAAGAAGCTTATGAAGTATTAAGCAATCCTGAAAAGCGAAAAAAGTTTCACGAAGCTTATTTTTTTACCACTTTGGAACAACCTATTCATTCAATACACGACGTAATACCACTTGCAATAAAAATTGAACGATATACCCAAGAAACCAATATTTATACCATTGATTATATTTTAATTCAATTACATATTGAAGACTTATTAGCAAAGCATTCTTTTATTATTACACAAAGTCAGGAAATACAAAAAAAAGAACAATTGGCCAACCATATTTTCAATGCATTAACCGTTTTGCCTTTTGAGCTATTGGTGAAATTGCAAACACAGTTATTGCAATGCTTCCCTAACAAAGAACAAGCTTATGCTAACTTACTTGCTGAAAAAAAGAAAAACTTTTTTTGGGATAAATATGCTGTTATTGTTGCTGTAGTGGTTACAATTGGCTTATGTGTAATGATTGCTTTAATGGCATAAAAAATTTACTCAAACAGTTTAACTTCTGCAATTGGACTGAATAAATATTTTAGTCCTGTTTTTATTTCTACACATTCATATCGTTTTCTTCTTTGATTGCCTTTCTGAAAAACCTTACCATTTTCTGTTTGAAAAATAGCATGTAAAGGCAATGCTTCTATGGTACTAATTCCTTTTTTTTGTTGGGTATTGTATTTACGAAGTACCAATAATAAATCTGTTTCACCATTTGCGGTTGCAGCAGGATTGAAAATGCTTTTTTGTAAAGCCTGCTCTACATCTTCAGGAAAAATTTTGCGTTGCACAAAATCAATTAGTAGTTTACTGTATATCAATTTCCATTCTTTGCCATGAGGCTCTACTTTGTTTTTGAATTGTTCAAACGTAAGTAAATGGGCTAATTCGTGTAATAGAGTAATTAAAAATTCATATTTATTTAAATTTCCATTTACCGTTATTTTATGATTTCTATTAATGCCAGCATGCAAATAATTGCCTAATACAGTTTTTCTTTTTTGAGTAACAGTTAAGTGTACTTTGTAATGATGAATATACGCTACTATGGGTTCAAAACTCCCTTCAGGTAAAAAGTTAGATAAAGCTTGCATTGGATGCTCAGTTACGGGCATTGGCTGCTTGTTTTTTGTTTAGTTGTAAAGCAATTTTTAGTTCAATTAGCATATAAATTAAGTAAATAACCATAGTAACAAAAATGGCCAATTTGCTTTTTTGCTCCTTCATGGTTTTAACATAAATTAGAACTGATACTGCAACTACCATCATTTTTAAAAATGTACTTGTCATTATACTTCTTACCAATACATTAGGGTTTTCTTTTTTGCTGGCATTCATGTGTAACCATAAGGCAATCATGGCTAACAAAAACAACAATGCATTGCCAAAAATTACTACAGTATGATTTATTTTTATTGAATCCCAATAATCGCCCCAAAGAAAAAAAGCAATGTTGATTACGTTGAAAAAAGCAAATAAGGGCATTAAGTTTTTTCCAAACTTCGATTGAGTTAGTTTCATTTTTTATTCGTGTCTTTAACAGCTTTTATTAATACGCCAATGAGCAATGTTACAGGTAAAATCCATGTAAATAAAGGCTTTTGATGCCCTCTTTTTTTATCAATCCACATACCTAGCCAAGTTGTTAAGCCCAAGCCTGTGAGTAATTGTGCAGCCATTCCTGCATATTGTAGTAAAATGTGATTGTTCTTTTTAGTATTCATTTTAAAAAGTAGATATTTCTTTTTTCTCAATTTTAATGGGTACTGTATCTCTTTGAGTAGGTGTAGTTCCGTTCAATACTTTTTTAACACTTTCTAAATATTGGTCTTTCATACGAATCGACTGTTCTAACGAGTCGGTTCTAATTTTTAACATTTGCAAATCAGTTCTACTTTGCCTAGTTCCATATCCAGGGATATAATATTTTAAAGGAGTAAACGCAATAAGGGCAATAGTAAAACCAATTAAAACCACCATCATGGTGCTTGCTCCAATATATACACTTAATCGGCTTAACTTAAAGGTTACCAATTCTTCATAAGTATCGTCGTTCATCACCACTAAACGATACCTATTTCTTAATCTTTTTAACGTATTTTCAGTATTTGTATTACTCATCTTGTTAAATCAGCATTAAAGGTAATAGTAAGGGTTAAAACTGCAAGGCAAATTTGTGAAATACTTGTACTTTTAAACACTTATGTTTGTTGTTGAAAGATTTATGAATTGTTTTATGGTGCATTTTAAAAAAATATTTGTCTGCTTATTGGTAATATGTAGTGCATTTTTTGCATTTGCACAACCCAATACCGAAGTAGCTATTAGTAAAGACAAACCTAAACAATATGAGAATAGAAAATTAGGTTCAGAAACTACTGGCGATAAAAAATTCACAATACTTCGCCGGATTACCCAAAATACTTACACTCATTATAATTATTATTTCAACGCTAGTAATAAATTGAATGAAGTAGTTGAAAAAGCAAAAACCGCTAATAAAGACGATTATACCGAATTACTATCTTTTTATAATTACAATTTAGAAGGAACTTCTCAAAATAAAAGCGATTTAGATTCGGTAATTTATAAATGTACTGCAGGTATTTTATTGCATGATTTAAGAAACGATTGGATTGATAATTTGTACATTCTTTTGGGTAAAGCTTATTTATACAGAAAAGATTATGATAGTGCAGCTGGATGTTTTCAATACATCAATTATGTGTATGCACCTAAAGACGATGGTTATGATATTCCTGTAGGTAGTAATGCTAGTAAAACCAAAGGAGTTTTTACTATTTCAACCAACGAAAAAAGAAGTGTATGGAAAAAAATGACTTCTAAACCACCTAGCCGAAATGAAAGCTTTATTTGGCAAATTAGAAATTATTTAGAGCAAGATCAATTGGGTGAAGCTGCTGGTTTAATTGGTATTTTAAGAAGCGATCCTCTATTTCCGAAAAGATTGAAAACCGATTTGCATGAAATGATTGCTTATTGGTTTTATAAACAAGAAAATTATGATAGTGCTGCATTTCATTTACGCAAATCTTTAGATAATGCCGAGGATAAAGCAGAAAAAGCAAGATGGGAATATTTAAGTGGTCAGTTATATCAAATTGCCAAAAATGATAGTTTGGCAATTGTGATGTACGAACGTTCTATTAAACATGCCATAGATCCTTTAATGGAAGTATATGCTAGGTTAAATATTGTTTCGTTGGCATCAGGAAAAAAGAAAAATGCTTTACAAGAAAATTTGAATGAGCTGCTAAGGCTTGCAAAACGAGATAAGTATATTGATTATAGAGACATTATTTATTATGCTGCTGCACAATTAGAAATGAAGCGTAATAGTTATGTTGCGGCTCAAAATAACTTATTGAAAAGTGTACAGTTTAGTGTAGATAATCCTCAACAAAAATCAACCAGCTTTATTGCATTGGCCGATTTGAATTACGATTTAGGTAATTACATTGAAGCAAGAAATTATTACGATAGTGTTCAGCTTGAAACGGTAAAAAAAATACCAGAAAACCATAGACAAAGAATATTGGCAAGAAAACCTTCATTAAAGATAATTGCGGATAATTTAATTTTCATACATAAAGAAGATAGTTTACAAAAAGTAGCTATAATGCCAGAGGCTGAAAGAACGGTGTATGTAAAAAAAGTATTGAAAGCATTGAGAAAAGCTAAAGGCTTAAAAGGTGGTGGAGAAGAAGAAGGCTCTTACAATACAGGCGTTGTAGATACTAAGAAAACCGATTTGTTTGGCGATACAAAAGGCGAATGGTATTTTTTAAATACAAGTTTAAAAAGTAAAGGCTTTAGTGAATTTAAAAGTCGTTGGGGTAAAAGAAACAATGTAGACAATTGGAGAAGGCAATCGGCTGTTGATAAATTGGCTGGCGGAACAGGTAAAAAAACACCATCTATGAATATGGATATTGATGATGTTGGTGATACTAAAAAAGAATCTAAAGATGCTGGTGAAACTGAAAAAACAGATGAGATTACCGAAGAAGATTTATCGTTCGAAGGTTTAATGAGCAAACTTCCATTAACCACAGAACGATTAAACGAATCGAATAAAAAAATACAAAAAGCATTATTTGTAAATGGTGAAACGTTTCAAAATAACTTAGACGAATATGGACCGGCAGCCAATTCGTATGAAAAATTATTACATCGTTTCGATACTTTTCAGCAAAAAGAACCTGCTTTATTTAACTTATATTATTGTTATACAAAATTGGGCTTAACTTATCAAGCCGATAGTGTTTTAAAGGTTTTAAAAGCTGCCTTCCCCGATGGTGATTTAACCATTAAAGTAGAGCAAGGCAACAAAACTCCAGAGAAAGAAAAAAATGCAACTGCAACTAAAACTTACGAAATCATTTATACCCTATTTGTAGAAGGTAAGTTTCAAGAAGCAATTGCTATGAAAGCCAAAGCAGATGCAAGTTTTGGCAAAACGTATTGGACTCCTCAATTGCTATTCATAGAATCTGTTTATTACATAAAACAAAGAGAAGATTCTGTTGCAATTATTAAGTTGAATGAGTTAATAAAACTAGTTCCAGGAACACCATTTGCCGAGAAAGCTGCTAATATGATTGAAGTGTTGAAAAAGAGAAAAGAAATTGAACAATACTTAACCGATTTGCAAATTGAACGAGCAGAAGAACCTGTTACAAAAAATGTAGATTTAACAGCACCAACTACTCAAGATGAAAAAGTTGAAACAAAGAAAAATACTTTCGTAAAATCGAACGATGCGATTAAAACAATTGATAAAAAAATTGATGTAAAGCCTACATCGGTAACACCAAAATCGGCTTTTACTTTTGTTGCAACCGATGCTCATTATGTAGTATTGGTAATGGATAAAGTAGATGCAGTATTTGTAAAAGAATCTAGAAATGCGTTTGATCAATACAATAAATCTAAAATATATAGTCAAAAAATTCCTATCGATATCAATAGATTTAGTGCCGATACTTCTTTATTATTATTTGGTCCGTTTCCCGATGCAGGTAAGGCAGTTGAATATGTTGAAAAAGTACGACCACAAACTCCAACTGCAATTTTATCTTGGATTCCTGCAAATAAATATAGTTTCACCATTATTAGTAGTGCCAATTTAACATTGCTTACTACCAATAGAGAATTTGAAACATACATTAATTTAATTAAGCAAACATTAATTGGTAAGTTTTAGTAAACAGCCATCAACCCTTTAATTTGCAAATTATTTATAACAAATACATTCATGAAAAAAGCTGTAAGTATAATTTGGAAAACCACTTTTATTGGTTTAGGAGCTTTCATTCTTTTCTTGGCATTGTGTAATTGGGGCGTATTTGGTAAAATGCCTACTATAGAAGATATTCAAAATCCATCGGCTTCTCAAAGTAGTCAAGTGTATGCACAAGATGGAACTTTATTGGGCAAATACTATTTACAAGATCGTGTAAATGTAGAATATAAAGACATTGCCAAACCCGTTGTAGATGCCTTAATTGCTACAGAAGATGAACGTTTTTACGATCATAGTGGAATAGACTTACGTTCAATTGGTCGTGCTGTTGTAGGCTTAGGAAGAGATGGTGGTGCAAGTACCATTTCTATGCAAACTGCAAAAAATTTATTTACCGAAAATTGGGCAACCAAAAATTTTCTCATTAGAGCTATTCAAAAATTTAAGGAAGCCATTATTGCCGTTAAGCTAGAAAGAAATTTTACCAAAGAAGAAATTGTAACCATTTACTTAAACACTGTTGCATTTGGCGATAATGTATTTGGTATTAGAAATGCATCTAAAACCTTTTTTCAAAAAGAACCCGATCGTGTAAACGTAGAAGAAGCAGCTGTTTTAATTGGTATGTTAAAAGGTGCAACTTTATATAACCCAAAACGTAATCCTAAATTGGCTTTAGATAGAAGAAATGTTGTAATGGGACAAATGGTTAAAAACGGAAAATTAGATAAAGCAGTTTTCGATACATTAAAAATATTACCCATTGTATTAAACTATAAAAAGTTAGATGAAAATGCTGGCTTAGGACCTTATTTTAGAATGGTATTGGGAGAAGAACTGAAGAAATGGTGTAAAGAACATGAAAAAGCCGATGGCAAAAAATACGATTTATACAGAGATGGATTACGCATTTATACCACCATCAATCCACGAATGCAGTTGTATGCCGAAGAAGCTGTTGCAAAACATATTCCTGAAATGCAAACATATTTGAACGCTCAGTCGAATGTAAAAAATGGTTCTGTTTGGAAGGGTCGTGAAACCATTTTAGAATCGGCAATTAAACAAACCGATCGTTGGAAAAATTTACAAAAAGATGGTTTAAAAGATGATGAAATAAGAAAAACATTTGATGTTAAAACCAATATGAAAGTATTTTCTTGGAATACTAAAAGAGAAACCGATACCGTAATGACTCCTTTAGATTCTATTAAATACTGTAGACAAATGTTGCAAGCTGGTTTTATGGTAATGGATCCATTAAGTGGAGAAGTAAAAGCTTGGGTTGGTGGAATTGATTTTAAAACTTTTAAGTACGATCACGTAAATTTTAATACCAAACGTCAAGTAGGTTCTACTATAAAACCTTTGTTATATAGTTTAGCTATTGAAGAAGCAGGTATGACACCAAGTTCAATGGTAAACGATGTGCAACAAAGTTTTGGTGAGTTTGGCTTAGTGCCTGCAACAGGTGCATCTTGCACAGGTGCCACAATGCCTATGTCTCAAGCATTGGCAGGTTCTAGAAATTGTGCATCTGCTTACATTATGAAGCAATTAGATAATTCAGGCAATAACGGGGCTAAACGTTTTGTTGACTTTTTAAAACGTTGCGATTTTAAAACCAAGTTAGATGCTTATCCAAGTATGGCTTTAGGATCTTGCGAAATTTCTTTGTACGAAATGATGCAAGGTTATACCATGTTGCCAGGAAGAGGGTTTAATGTACAACCCATGTTTATCACAAGAATTGAAGATAGAAATGGAAATACTATTGAAGCTTTTACACCAAAACGTAAAGAAGTAATTAGCGATGTTACTGCTTATTCTGTAATAAAAATGATGCAAGGCGTAATGCAATTTGGTACAGGAAGAAGAATTTGGAATTATGGAGTGAAAGGAGAAATTGCTGGAAAAACAGGAACTACCAACGATAATAGTGATGCATGGTTTATGGGCTACACACCACAATTATTAGCTGGAGCTTGGGTAGGTTGCGATGATCGTTTTATAAGATTTAATTCAACTGGCATTGGTCAAGGTGCATCAGCTGCATTACCCATTTGGGCTTATTTCTACAGCAAAGCATCTAGCGATCCTGCATGTGGAATTGATATGAAAAGTGTATTTGCAAAACCCGATGCATTAACTAATGATATTATCATTGATGGTATCAATGGTTTTGTACCAGTGCCTGGTGGAGAAACTGAAGATAATGGAGCAGGTACAAGTAGTGAATATGGCGATGAACAAATGGAACAACCAGAATCTACTGATTATGCTCCAACTGAAAACACAAATAAAGAAACTAAAAAACCAACCAATCCACAACCCAAACCAACTGAAAAATCGCCGCCAGCTGTTACACCTACAGATGCAAAACCTAAAGCTGTTTTGCCAAAGAAGAACAAGTAACAACTAGCATAGTGTAAATTTTCTTTTAATCAATAACTATTCTATTCAAAGCTTCATTTTAACAAAATGAAGCTTTGCTTTTTCAATATCTTCAATTTTATTATTCATCCAGTTTAGCCCATTTAACGTACTTTGCAGCACTTTAAAAATACGATTATTGTATTTCTTTCATTCAAATATTACTTGCTAAACTACGCAGTAGAAAAAACAATTTTATGGATAGTAAAGAACTCAGAAGAGAACAAGCATTAGAATATCATGCACAAGGAAGACCTGGAAAAATAGAAGTAATTCCTACTAAAGAAGCTAAAACACAAAGAGATTTATCGTTAGCATATAGTCCCGGTGTTGCTGAACCTTGCTTAGAAATTGCAAAAAACATTGATGATGTTTATAAGTACACTGCTAAAGGAAATTTAGTAGCTGTAATAAGTAATGGAACAGCAGTTTTAGGTTTGGGAGATATTGGCCCTGAAGCTGGTAAACCTGTGATGGAAGGGAAGGGTGTGTTGTTTAAAATATTTGCTGATATAGATGTATTTGATATTGAGATTAACGAAAAAGATCCAGTAAAATTTGTTGAAATTGTAAAAGCATTAGAACCAACTTTTGGAGGTATTAATTTAGAAGATATTAAAGCACCAGAATGTTTTTACATTGAAACCGAACTGAAAAAGTTATTGAAGATTCCGGTAATGCATGATGATCAACATGGAACTGCAATTATTAGTGCAGCAGCTTTATTAAATGCATTAGAATTACAAAAGAAAAAAATTGAAAAAGTAAAAGTAATTATCAATGGGGCAGGGGCGGCAGCGATTTCTTGCTTGAAATTATACATTGCTTTAGGTGTAAAAAAGGAAAACGTAAAAGTATTTGATAGCAAAGGATTAATTCATACAGGAAGAAAAGATTTAGATGAACAAAAACAACAGTTTGCTGTTGCTGGAAAAGATATGAATTTGGCAGAAGGCATGAAAGATGCTGATGTATTTATTGGCTTAAGTAAGGGCAATACTGTGAGTAAAGAAATGGTAAAAAGTATGGCAAAAAATCCAATTGTTTTTGCTATGGCAAATCCAGATCCTGAAATTACATATGAAGATGCATTAGAAGCAAGACAAGATATTATCATGGCTACAGGTCGTAGCGATTATCCTAATCAAGTAAATAACGTATTAGGTTTTCCGTATATTTTTAGAGGTGCTTTAGATGTTAGAGCAACAACCATTAATGAAGCCATGAAACTAGCTGCTGTAAAGGCTTTAGCTGCAATGGCAAAAGAACCAGTGCCCGATATTGTTACACTTGCATACAATCAAAAAACCATGAGTTTTGGTGCAGATTATATTATACCAAAACCAGTTGACCCAAGGCTGTTGTCAACTGTTGCACCAGCTGTTGCAAAAGCTGCAATGGAAAGTGGCGTAGCAAAAAATCCAATCACCAATTGGAGTGCTTACACCGTTCAGTTAAATAAACGTTTAGGTTTGGATAATCAATTATTACGAGCTATTGGCAATAAAGCAAGAAAAGCTCCTAAGCGTTTGGTATTTGCTGAAGCCGATAATGAAAAAATATTAAAAGCTGCAAGCATAATTTATGATGAAGGGATTGCATACCCAATTCTATTAGGTATTGAAACTAAAATAAGAGCAATAGCTGAAGCAAATAATATTGATTTAAGTGATATCCCAATTATTAATCCAAGGGATGAGGCTAATGATGCTAAAAGAGAATTCTATGGAGAATTGTTTTTTGCTAAACGTCAACGTAAAGGCGTTAATCATTATGAGAGCTCTAAGATGATGAAAGAAAGAAATCATTTTGGATGTATGATGGTAGAAACAGGCGATGCAGATGCAATGATTAGTGGGTTAACCAGAAATTATTCTGAAGCTATTCTACCTGCTATTCAAATTATTGGTATAGAAGAAGGAGTGAAAAAAATAGCAGGCATGTACATGCTAATGACTAAACGTGGACCCATATTTTTAGCAGATACTACCATTAATTTTAATCCAACTGCCGAAGAGTTAGCTGAAATAACTTTATTGGTGGCCAAAGAGGTTCGTAACTTAAATGTTGTACCAAAAGTAGCTATGTTAAGTTATAGCAATTTTGGAAGCAGTAGTGGTATTGAAGCAAAATTGGTAGCAGAAGCAACCAAAATTGTAAAAGCCAAAAGCCCTAGCTTAATTGTAGATGGAGAAATGCAAGCTTCATTAGCGTTTAATAAAGAAGTGTTGAAAGACAATTATCCCTTCAGCAATTTAGTAGATGAAGATGTAAATGTGCTTATATTTCCAAACTTAACAGCTGGTAATGTTGCTTATAATCTACTAAGAGAAATTGGTGGAGCCGATGCTATTGGTCCTATTTTATTAGGTTTAAAAAAGCCTGTACATGTATTGCAATTAGGCAGTAGTGTACGAAATATTATAGACATGGCTTTAATTGCTGTAGTAGATGCACAGCAAAAAAGTAGATTAGATACCGAAACTGAAGTTCAGAAAACTAGTTGGTGGAAACGAATGAGGAAAAAGAAAAAATAATGGTAAAACCTATTTTAATTAATTTAGTGGCATTATATTGATTATTTATTTAAATTTTTTTATGGTAAGAACTTTAGCGTTGATTATGTTAATGGTTGGCTTTTATTGCTCAAGTTATGCTCAGCCAATTATTAAATTACGTACAGGAAATATTGTAAATAGAACACCTGAAATAAATCCTAGTAATAGTAGTGCGTTCAATCATACTGTATATAATCAACGGTATTATGTTTGGTTGCAGTTCAATGCTTTTCCTACAGAAGCTGTAAAACAAAACCTTAAAGCTCAACAAGTAGAGTTGTATAATTATTTGCCAGAAAAAACATTTCTTGCATCTTTTCCTGTTCAATATAACTTCAATCAATTCAATAATCAAGCAATTATACATGGTGTAATTGCTCCATTACCAAAGTATAAAATCGAACCCTTGCTAAACGATCCTTCTTCTATTGCTTGGGCAGTTGAACAAGATAGTATAAGAAGTGTGTACATAAGCTTTATTCCTGTTGTTTCTAGAGATGCTTTAGCTAATTTGTTAGCAGAGCAATCCAATTCATTTATACGCTTGCCTAATGAAGGCGGAACTGAATTAGTTATAAAAGCTACTATGAGTACCTTACAAAGAATAGCTGCTCATCCATTAGTTACTTATATTGAACCAATTGGTGCTCCTCCTGTAAAAGAAGATTTACAAGGTATTACTAATCATAGAACTGGCATGATGCTTACAAGTGATAATTGGTTTGGGGGCAGAAAGTTAGATGGGGAAGGAGAAGTTATTGCAGTAGGCGACGATGGTTTTATTGGTCCACATATTGATTTTGCTGGTAGAATTGCTCTAAATGCCAATAATGCTGCTGCTGCAAATACACATGGAGATCATTGTGCAGGAATTGTATTAGGTGCAGGTAATTTAAATACAAATGTTCGTGGACAGGCACCTGCTGCAACATTAAGAGCTTATGATGGATATGCCGATTTTAATGGATTCCCTAATATTTACACAGTAGATAATGTTAGAATTACTTCGCATTCATTAGGACAAACTTGTAATAACGGTTATAATAGCAATGCAAGAACAAGCGATCAACAAATAAGAATTTATCCTTCTTTAATGCATGTTCATTCAACTGGAAATTCAGGTAATACAAATTGTGGAGGCTTAAGTGGCGGATGGTTAACCATTACTGGAGGATACAAGGCTGGAAAAAATACGATCTCTGTAGGCAATGTAAACAAAACTGATTTCATTAATTCTACAAGTAGTAAAGGTCCTTTACCAGATGGAAGATTAAAGCCCGATATTTCAGCAGTTGGAACAAGTGTAAACTCAACTCAACCAAATAATACATTTGCATCAATGTCAGGAACTTCAATGGCTTGCCCTGCAGTAGCAGGTACATTGGCACTCCTCAATCAAGCGTATAAAAAGCAATACTTAAGTGAACCAAACAGTGGTTTAATTAAAGCAATATTAATGAATACTGCCGATGATTTAGGTAATGAGGGCCCAGATTTTACCTATGGTTTTGGTAGAGTAAATGCAAGAAGAGCAGTTGAATGTATTGAAGGCAACAGATTCTTTAATGGTACAATTGCACAAAATGCAACGAATAGTCATATAATACAAATTCCTGCAAACGTGTTTAAAGCTAAAGTGATGGTTTATTGGGTTGACATGGAAGCATCAGCTGGTGCAAGTCCTAGTTTAGTGAATGATTTAAATGCTACATTAACTGCACCGTCTTCTGCTGTTTTTCAACCTTGGCAATTATATGCTGGTGCAGTACCAACTAATGAAAGTTGTAATACACCTGCTGTGAAAGGAACAGATACATTGAATAATGTTGAACAAATTGAAATTGATAATCCTACTAGTGGTGCTTATACTCTAAATGTTAGTGGAACAAAAGTACCAACTGGCTCACAAACATATTATGTGGTTATAGAATATTTATACACCAATAATATAGTAGTCACTTATCCTAGCGGTGGAGAGTCTTTTGCTTCAAGGGAAGTGCAAAGAATTCGTTGGGATGCATCTGAAATGTTAGGTAACTTCAATATTGATTATTCTTACGATGGAGGAAATACATGGAATTTTGTTGCTGCTGGTATTGGTGGAAGTGAACGTTATTTTGATTGGACACTTCCGTCAGGGGTTACTTCTCTTGGTAGAGTTAGGGTTAGCAGAGGTGCAGCAAGTGATATAAGTGATACCAATTTTATTTCAATTAGTGTGCCCAATATTACTAGTATTGTAGAAGCTTGTGCAGGTACAAGTACTGTAACATGGACATCAGCTCAAGGTGCTACAAGTTACGATGTGTTTAAACTTGGTACAAAGTTTATGGAGCTTGTGGCTAGCACTACCAATACTAGTATTAACTTAAATAATTTAGGTGCCGACCCCAATTGGATTGCTGTAAGAGCATCAATGGGACCAAGAAGAAATGGAAGACGTGGCAACGCTACTAGCCATACCAATTCTTCTACAGCTGCTTGTTCTTTACCGTTACAACTAATTAGTTTTAGTGCTACAAAAAATGGCAGAAATGGTATTTTGTCTTGGCAAACAGCACAAGAGCAAAACTTATTCAAGTTTATCATAGAAAGATCATCAACATCTTCATTTGACGATATTATTGAAGTTGGTTCTTTACCAGCAAAGAACACTATTAGAGGAAGCAGTTACACAATAACGGATCAAAAAATTACAAGTAATGGAGTATACTACTATCGATTAAAAATTGTAGAGTTTGATAAAACCATTTATAGTAATGTTCAAAGTTTAGAATGGAATTCTATAAAAAACAACTTATTGGTTTATCCTAACCCAGCTACCAAAGTATTAAATGTATTAACCCAAGAAAACATTGGTTTAGCACAAGTAGAATTGGTGAACGAAATTGGTGTAAGAGTATTTTCTAAATCTGCCAATTTAATAGGAGGCAAACAAGAAACTATTCAAGTAGCTGCTTTACCTGCCGGAAACTATTTTTTAATTATTCGTTCCAACAAAAACAATCAAATAGTTTCTAAAGAACAAATCTTAATTATGAAGTAAATTATTTTCAACCTACATGTTTTTGTTTGAATACATGTAGGTTGATTTTTATTTACTCATGAGTTCTAATTTTAAAAAGCACAATGAATTTTTTTACACATTTTGGTAGATACATTTTAATGCTCAAAGGCATGTTTAGCAAGCCTGAAAACAATAGAATGTATTGGAAAGAATTTATGCACCAATGTGTTGAAATTGGGGTAGGAGCATTGCCTATAGTAATTATTATTTCTTTGTTTTTGGGTGCAGTAACTACTGTGCAAACTGCCTATCAGTTAGTAACTCCATTAGTTCCTCAAACTACTATTGCTGTAATTGTAAGAGATAGTATTATTTTAGAATTGGCACCTACCGTTTTAAGTATTGTATTAGCAGGAGTTGTGGGTAGTAAAATTGCTAGTGAACTAGGCAATATGCAAACCACAGAGCAAATTGATGCACAAGAAATTATGGGTATTAACACAAAAAATTATCTAATACTACCTAAAATACTTGCTGCATTAGTGGTAGTTCCTTGTTTGGTTGCTTTGTCTGCCGTTTTAGGTATTTGGGGCGGAAGAACAGCTGGTGCAATGAGTGGAATTATTGCTGCCGATATTTTTGATATTGGCTTACGTCAAAACTTTAAGCCTTACAATGTATTTTTTGCTTTAACTAAAGCCTATTCTTTTGCTTTTATTGTAAGCAGTATACCTGCTTATTTTGGATATCATGTGAAAGGTGGAGCATTAGAAATTGGGCAAGCAAGTACAAAAGCTGTGGTGGTAAGTTGTATTTTAATTCTTTTAGCCGATTATGTTTTAGCGGCACTTTTATTATAAAAAATCTGCTTTGGGTTAAATATTTATACAATTCTCACTTATAGTGACTCCCGATTGACCACTCCCAATTCACGAACCTTCCCTCACCATTCAATTAAATATTGGTCAATCAATTCATTTTCCCTACTTTTGCAGCCCGAAATAAAAATTTCGGACATTTCCCACATGGCTCAACAAGTGTACTCCTGTGAGTAACGCCAGTAGGGTGTAATCTTTAACAAGATTATTTTATGCCAAAAGTAAAAACAAATTCCAGTGCTAAAAAACGCTTCAAAGTAACTGGAACAGGTGAAATTACCTTTCAAAAGCCTTTTAAACGCCACATCTTAACCAAAAAATCTAAGAAACGTAAGCGTAACATGCGTAAAGCAGGTATCGTTGGATCTACAAACAAAGATTTTGTACAAAGATTATTGGGTTTAAAATAAGCTCCTTTATTACCCACAAAGGAAATTGAAACATTATTCACCATTTTAGTATTGAACATTTTATTGGTTCAAACCTAAAATTTCAAATTAGTTAAACATGCCACGTTCAAAAAATGCAGTTGCTTCTAGAGCTCGCAGAAAAAGAATTTTAAAACAAGCCAAAGGCTTTTACGGTAAACGTAAAAATGTATATACCGTTGCCAAAAATATTGTAGAAAAAGGTCAAACCTACGCTTACGTTGGTCGTAAGTTAAAGAAAAGAGAATACCGTCAATTATGGATTGCACGTATTAATGCAGCTGTAAGAGAAGAAGGATTAACCTACAGCGTATTTATTAATAAATTAGCTGTTAAAGGCATTGAATTAGACAGAAAAGTATTGGCCGATTTAGCTATGAACAACCCAGAAAGCTTCAAAGCTTTGGTTGCTTCTGTTAAGTAATTGAGCTCAAACAACGATATAAAAAGTCGGAGATTTTTTCATCTCCGACTTTTTTGTTTTTTACATCTTCCAAACGATTACTTTTGTTACCTAAAAATTATACTCCAACGTATTAACCAGTTTTTAAAAGAATGACAAACAGTTACACCTCGCTGGTGAATCAAACCTTTCACTTCCCGCAAGAAGGGTTTAATTTAAACGACAACGACTACCTTACATTTAATGGAATTGATTTAAAGCCTATCATTGAAAAATACGGTACGCCCCTTAAATTAACCTATTTGCCTAAAATTGGTATGCAAATTAATAAGGCAAAAAAAATGTTTGAAACCGCTTTTAAAAAACATAAGTACGAGGGGTCTTATAATTATTGTTATTGTACCAAAAGCTCTCACTTTTCTTTTGTGGTAGAAGAAGCGTTAAAGCATAACATTAACTTAGAAACTTCTTTTGCATACGATATAGAAATTATCAATCAATTATACAAACGTAGAAAAATTACTAAAGATATTTTCATTGTTTGTAATGGGTTTAAGCAAAAAAGTTACACTAGCCGAATAGCTAAATTAATTAACAGTGGATTCAAAAATGTAATTCCTGTTTTAGATAATGTAGAAGAATTAAAAGCCTATAAAAGAAGTGTAAAACAACCGTTTAAATTAGGCATTAGAGTTGCTGCGGAAGAAGAACCTAATTTTCCGTTTTATACCAGTCGTTTGGGCATCAGACAAAAAGATATTTTAGAATTTTATGTAGATGAAATTGAAGGCAATGAAGATAAGTTTCAGCTTAAAATGTTACATATTTTTTTAAACAAAGGCATTAAAGACGATATTTATTATTGGAGTGAATTGAATAAAATCATCAACTTATATTGTCAACTTAAAAAGATTTGTCCTGAGTTAGATTCTATTAATATTGGTGGTGGGTTTCCTATTAAACATTCATTGGGTTTTGATTACGATTATCAATTCATGATTAATGAAATAGTAAGTAATATTAAAAAAGCTTGCAAAAAAGCCAAGGTTCCAATGCCACATATTTTTACTGAATTTGGTAGTTATACTGTGGGCGAAAGTATGGCACATATTTACAGTGTTATTGCTGAGAAACAACAGAATGACAGAGAAACTTGGTATATGATTGATTCTTCTTTCATTACTACTTTGCCCGATACTTGGGGTATTGGAGAAAAGTTTTTAATGCTGCCCATTAATAAATGGGATAATGAATATCATCGAGTCGTGTTAGGAGGAATTACCTGTGATAGCCACGATTATTACGATAGTGAGGAACATATTAATGAAGTATTCTTGCCCAAAATAAAAAGTAATAAAGATGCCGATGTTGAAAATCAAGAACCATTGTATGTGGGCTTTTTTCATACAGGAGCTTATCAAGATCAAATTAGTGGTTATGGTGGTATAAAACATTGTCTAATTCCATCGCCCAAACACGTAATTATTGAGTACGATAAAAATGGAGTGCTAGAAGATTGGGTGTACGCCAAAGAACAAACAGCAGCTAGTATGCTGAAAATTTTAGGTTATTTACGTTAATTATATTTTCAATTATTTAAACATTTTATGAAGAAGATTTTATTATTACTTACAGCATTTCCAGTTGTAGCAATTGCTCAAAAAACAACCAAACCAACTGCACCTGTAAAAAAAGCAGTTGTAGCTAAAGCACCTGTGAAGAAAGTGTATAAATCGGGCTTAGATTCTTTAAGCTATGCATTGGGAACAAGAATAGCTTTAAACTTAAATGCCAATAATATTGATACTTTAAACTACAATGCATTTGTAGAGGGTATTAAAGATGTGTTGAAAAAATCTACTTTAAAATTTGATGATAATACTTGTAACGAAATCATAAATGTTCAATTGCAAAAGTTGGCTAGCAAAGGATCACAAAAAGAAAAAGATGCTAGTGCAAAATTTTTAGCAGCCAATAAAAAGAAAGCAGGGGTCATAACTACTGCTAGTGGTTTGCAATATGAAGTAATTACAATGGGTACTGGTATAAAACCAACAGCAGAAGATACAGTAGTTTGTCATTATGCAGGTACATTAATTAATGGAAAAGAATTTGATAATAGTTACAAACGTGGCGAACCAATTAGCTTTCCTGTAACTGGTGTTATTAAGGGTTGGACAGAAGCCGTACAATTAATGCCAAAAGGCAGTAAATGGAAACTATATATTCCAAGTGAATTAGGTTATGGCGATAGAGGTGCTGGTGGAGATATTCCAGGTGGAGCTGCTTTAATTTTTGAAGTAGAATTGGTAGATGTAAAAGTGAAACAATAAATAATTATTTAATCATATTCAAAAGGAGCAAAGTTTAAATTTTGCTCCTTTTTTATTTTATACAATCGTTGAAATTTTTCTTAGAGCCTTGACTCTTGATCCACCTCTATGTCAAGACAAAACTTGAAACTATATCAACATAAATTTTCAAAAAAACAATCATCATTTATACATATAACCCAATTAACAACATAATAGCACAAACAAAAAATAGCAGTATTAAAAAAGGGGTGATAAATTTCATCCAAACTTTTAAACTCACATTCACCATAGCTAAACTAGGTAGTATTAAACCAGTAGGTGTTATAAATCCCATAATGCCCATACCCATTAAATAACTGTTTACAATTTCTTTACCCGGCACATGTACAATAATGGCCAATGCTCCTAAAATGGGCATAGTTAAAACTGCCATTCCACTTGAAGAAGCAATAAACAACGTAAATAACATATACAAAGCCAACAACAATAAAATAAAAATAGCTGGTGGCATTGATCCAATTGTTTGCGTAGTATAAAACAAAATGGAGTCGCTAATATTTCCTTCATTCAACACAATGGTTACACCTCTAGCAATACCCACAATAAAAGCAACAGATAACAAACTTTCTGCTCCTTTAATAAATTGTTGAATAAAAACTTGTTCTTTCATTTTGGTAACAACCACTATTAAAAGTGAAGATGCTACAAACAAACTCGTCATTTCTAATAACCACCATTTATAAAAGATTACACCAATAATCATGGTTAAAAAACTAGCTGAGAAAATGAGTAACAATAGTTTGGTTTGTAAGCTGAGTTTTTGAATTATTGCATCGTTTGTTGTAGTTGGTTCGTATAAAGATTTTATAGAACCATCTATTTTAAATACCAAAGATTCTGTTGGATTGGCTTTAATTTTTTTTGCATATCGCAGAATATACCAAATAAGTAATGAGGTTGTTACAATGAATAAAATGATTCTCTCATTTATGCCATCTACCCAATTAATGCCAGCAGCATTAGAAGCAATTATGGTAGAGAATGGATTGCTAAAAGATGATAATGTGCCCATTTGAGAACCTCCAAAAATAATTGCAGCAGGTACCAATAAATCGTATCCAGCAGCAAGAAACAAAGGCACTAAAACTGGATAAAAAATGAGCGTTTCCTCCGCCATGCCAAATGTGGTTCCTCCTAAGGCAAAAAGTATGGTTAAAACAATAATCAATAAATACTCTTTTCCTTTCAGTTGATAAGCTAAATAAGAAACGCCTTTAAACAAAGCAGCACTATCATTAAAAATGCCAATAAATCCACCTAAAATCAACGTGAGTAAAATAATATCTATGCTTTCATAAATGCCTTTAATTGGAGCTTGAATAATGGTTAATAAACCAGCACTGTTACTTTCTTTTTTATAGTAAGTATAGGGTACCGAAACTGGTTTTAGAATATCGCCATTAGCAAATTTTTCTAATGGAATTAATACTTTCAAGCTATCTAAAGTGTGTTGTGTAAATGGTAATGCTACCATTCCATCTTTTTGTTTTAGCATAAACTGTTGATCAACCACACTTAATTTGTGGTATTCTCCAGCAGGTATTAACCATGTAGCCAATGCAGCCAGAATAACTACAATAAATAAAATAGTAATGGGTTGCGGAAATGCTCTTTTAGCTTTCATGCAGTTGGTTTTGTTGCTAAATGTATTTTGTTTAGTTGAAATTGTTTGCACAAATACAAGCGATTTCTTTAATTATTTTCAGAATTGAAGTTTTAATTTGTATGCTATCAATATCTATTCTATCAACAATTTTAAAGTTAAAACACATATTTTCTTGAATGATAATCATTTCGGCCACCTGCCAATTTTTCCCTTTTCTTTGTACGGCAAAATATTTGACTTGTTAAAGAGACTATATAAAAAATTTATGGAAGAGAAAGAAATACATACAGCTGAGGCTGTTACAGACAATAGTATGAATATTAATGCTGACGAAAATGCAGCAGGTACTACACATTTAAATGACAATTTGGAGGAAAGTGAAACCGATAAACTGCAAACCGAATTAGACGAACAAAAAGATAAGTATTTAAGATTGGCTGCCGAATTTGACAATTTTAGAAGAAGAACTTCTAAAGAAAGGTTAGAATTAATTCAAACCGCTGGAAAAGATGTAATTGTTTCTTTACTAGATGTGTTAGATGATATTGAAAGAGCCGAAAAGCAATTGAGCAATAATGATGACATTTCTGTTCAAAAAGAAGGGATTCATTTAGTGTTTAATAAAGTAAAAAGCACTCTTCAGGCAAAAGGGTTAAAAGCTTTAGAAAGCATAAACACTGAATTTGATGTAGAAAAGCATGAAGCTATTACCGAAATTCCTGCACCAACAGAAGAATTAAAAGGAAAAGTATTGGATGAAGTGCAAAAGGGCTATTACTTGAACGATAAATTAATTCGTTTTGCAAAAGTGGTAGTAGGAAATTAAGAAAGGCTAACTGGTTGAATGGTTAATTAGTGTATCACCAATAAACCAATTAACAAATAAACTAATTTAGATTGAATGAAAAGAGATTATTACGAAATACTAGGTGTATCAAAGTCGGCATCTGCCGAAGAAATTAAAAAAGCATACCGCAAAGTGGCTATGCAATATCATCCAGACAGAAATCCTGGCGATAAAGCAGCAGAAGATAAATTTAAAGAAGCCGCCGAAGCGTATGAAGTGTTGAGTGATGATCAAAAGAAAGCTAAATACGATCGTTTTGGTCATCAAGCATTTGCACCAGGTAGTGGAGGTTTTGGTGCTGGTCATGCTACCAACATGGAAGATATTTTCAGCCAGTTTGGAGATGTTTTTGGCGATGATATGTTTGGTAGTTTTTTTGGTGGAGGAAGAAGAAGTGGAGGAGGTGGAAGCCGAGCAAGAGGACAACGTGGTAGCAACTTACGTATAAAACTAAAACTCAATTTTGCCGAAATTGCCAATGGTGTAAACAAACAGGTAAAAGTTAAAAAGCATGTTATTTGTAATACATGCGATGGCAGTGGTGCAAAAGATAAAAGCAGTATTCAAACTTGCAATACTTGTCATGGAAGTGGTCAAGTAAAAAGAGTTCAAAATACTTTCTTGGGTCAAATGCAAACTGTAACTACTTGCCCAACTTGTAATGGAGAAGGCACATCGGTTACAGCAAAATGTGGCAATTGCAAAGGTGAAGGAAGAGTGTATGGAGAAGAAACCATTAGCATCGATATTCCTGCTGGTGTGCAAGAAGGCATGCAATTAAGTATGAATGGAAAAGGGAATGCAGGAGAACGTGGTGGAATGCCTGGCGATTTAATTATTCAAATTGAAGAAGAACAACATGCCGAGTTACAAAGAGATGGATTGAATGTAGCTTACGATTTGCATATTTCTTTTCCAGATGCAGCATTTGGAACAAGCATAGAAGTACCAACTATTGATGGTAGAGCTAAAATTAAAATTCCAGCAGGTACCCAAAGTGGAAAAATATTTAGATTGAGAGGAAAAGGTTTCCCTGAAGTGCAAGGGTATAGCAGAGGAGATCAATTGGTGTATGTAAATGTTTGGACTCCTCAAAACTTAAGCAGTGAAGAAAAAACTATGCTAGAAAAGCTAAGTAATAGTGCCAACTTCAAGCCTCAACCAACCAAAACTGATAAAGGCTTTTTTGATAGAGTAAAAGAAGCGTTTAGTTAGGCTAAAAATTATAAGATGATTAGAGTAGGATTGATTATTTAAAAAATATTCAATCCTATTTTTATTTAATCCACACTAATCCTTCCATAAAAATGGAAATAAAATAATGGAAAGCATTACCACCATTGCATCTAATGCAACTAGTAGTAAAACCATTTGCCACCATCCTTCTTGAATAACTGTTGCAAATGCAGGGGTAGAAATTTTCATTAACAATAATAACTGAGGAATAATAATGGGAAAACCCATAATGGCCATTAATGCAGCTTGTTGTTGTGCCTTTGCTGCTATTGCTGCTAAAAAAGTAAATACTAAACTTAAACTAATACCACCTAAACAGCTAATGCCCACAAACATCAAAGCATTTTGCAAGTTATCGCCTAACAATAAAATGAACAATAATAAACTTATAAGGCTCATACACAACATGAGCAGAACATTAAAAATAAGTTTGCTAATAATGAAATCTTTTGCACCAGCAATGGTGTAGAAGTACAACATTCTTCCTTTGTTTTCGGCTAAAAAACTTTTTGCCACAGCATTCACACACACAAATAATTGTACTACCCAAAATAAGCCATTCCATACTTGATCTTCTGGTTGCCCCATCGATAAATAAATAACAAAAATGGTACAAGCAACATACAGTAGAATTCCATAAAAGGTGTATTGCTGCCTAATTTCAAGCAAAACATCTTTTTTAACTAAACTTAATATGTGTTTGTGCGACTGCATTACTGTTATTATGCCTTTATGGTGTTTATTTGCAAACATAATCGTTATCTAAATGTTACTTCAAATAATTCAATGAAGCAATTCCCAATTATAATTATTTTCTTATTGACTTTGTTGCCAAGCATGCTTTTTGCACAGGCTGATACATCAATCGTAAAAAAGAAAAAATGGCCTTTTTCAACCATTCAAAAAATGCAGGAAGGTAATTTAAGGTTTATACCTATTCCAGCATTTTCTATTAGTCCTGAAAAAGGAGTAAGCGTTGGGCTAATATTAGAATATTTTTTTAATACAGGGATTGCCGCAGCAGACAAGCAAAAAACTAGATTATCTAATGCTTATACCAATTTTCAATACAGCACATTAAATCAGTTGGTTCTTGAAGGAGTGTATAGTATTTATACCAACAACGAAAAATATTTTTTACAAGGTGCTGTTGGATATAAAGATTTTTATGAACGTTTTTGGACGTTTAGTGAAGACACTGTAGGAAATAATAATTTCAGAGGTATCGATTATAAACATATTTACTTACGTGGTAAATGGATGAAAAATTTAAAGCAAGAAGTTTTTGTTGGAGTGAATTATACCTTTAATAATTTCAATGAAATTGTTTTTCAAGAGGGTGAATATCCGCCAGTACCAGTTGTAAATGGATTATCTGAAAGTGTATCTTCAGGTATTGGTCCTATTTTGGTGGTTGATAAAAGAGACAACCAATTTAGTCCACAAAAAGGTTGGTTTGCCGAAGCTAGTTTTAGAGTACATCATAAAACACTAGGCAGCAATTTTAATTTCACCCAATATAATGTAGATGTTAGAAGATATGTTGTAAATAAAAATAAGGGAATCTTAGCTTTAAATGCAGTAGCTACTTTAAACGATGGTGATGTACCTTTTTTAGAAAAAGTAAAACTAGGTAACGATAAAATTATGAGAGGCTATTTTGCCGGACGTTTTAGAGACAATCAATTTGCTGCTGCACAAATGGAATATCGGTATCCACTAGGTAATAGTTTTGTACTTGCAGGGTTTGTAAGTGCAGGACAAACAGCTTCTACTTTTTCAAGTTTTAGTATAGATAATATGCAAAGCAGTATGGGTGGTGGATTACGTTATTTAGTGAACCGACAAAAACATTTGTATGTTCGTTTTGACGCTGGTTACACACAAAAAGGCAACTGGGGTTTTTACTTAAATTTAGGCGATGCGTTTTAATGCTTATTGAATATAAGCACCCAATATTTCATTTTTATCAATCTCAACCACAATATTATCTTGTAGTGTAGTGGCAATACTAAGGCCAACATAATCGGGTTTTATAGGAAATAATTTGTGCATACGTTCTACCAATACTAAAATTTGAATTCGTTTAGGATGAAATACTAGCAAGGGTTTCAATACATACAGCAATGTTTTACCACTGTTGGCAACATCATCGCAAACAATAATATTTTTTTGATTGAAATCTACTTGTTCAGATAATTCAACATCACTAGGCATAGCCTTATTTAATGTGGCTGAAATTAATTGAATAGGTTCGTTAAAATACTGGTTAAGCAAGTCGTTCATTTTTTGAGCAATCACCATACCACTGTTGGTGATACCAATTAAAACTAAAGGAGTAGTATCTCCATTTAATTCTTCTGCAATTTCAAGTGCTAATCTTTCTAATTTTAATTGAGCAGCTTCTTTATTTAAGATATAATTTTTATCGACCATAACAATATTTATTGCTTCAAAGTAAGTATAAAACTTTCAAATTTCGTAGTAGTTTAAAAAGTTAAACACGATAGGAAGAACAAAGTGCAATCGGCTTATCTTTGAACAAGCAAAAATTTCTCTATCTTACATTTAAATTTTGTTTGCATGCAATTTATTCCTCAACTATTATTTATAGCTCTATCTGGTGTAGCAATTTTTTTATTTGCTAAAAAAGCAGGTGAAATTCGCAGAAATATTTTGTTAGGTAAAGACGAAGATTTTTCAGACAATAAAAATTTACGATGGAAAAATCTTGTACTATTAGCATTAGGACAAAAAAAAATGTTTAAGAACCCTTTAGTGGCAATTATGCACTTGATTATTTATTTGGGATTCATTATTATCAATATTGAAGTATTAGAAATTGTATTAGATGGTTTGTTGGGCAAGCATCGTTTGTTTGCAGGCATTATTCCTGCTGGGTTGTATAGCTTTTTAATTAATGTTTTTGAAATTTTAGCGGTAGGTGTAATTGTAGTTTGTATTGTGTTTTTAGCTAGAAGAAATTCAATTAAGTTGAAAAGATTCATTAGTAAAGATTTGAATGGATGGGCACGAAGCGATGCCAATTATATTTTAATTACTGAAATTGTTTTAATGAGTTTGTTTTTAACCATGAATGCAACCGATACTTTATTGCAAAAAAATGGTGATGCTCATTACACAGAAAACTTAACTGGTGATTTTATTTTTTCTTCCATGTTGCATCCTTTATTTGAAGGTATAAGTAATGGAACTTTAACGGCTATTGAAAGAACTTGTTGGTGGTTGCATATTGCAGGCATTTTTGCTTTCTTAAACTATTTGCCTTATAGCAAACACCTGCATGTGATATTGGCTTTCCCCAATGCCTATTTTGCAAGATTAGAGTTGCAAGGTAAAATGAAAAATATGCCATCGGTACAAAATGAAGTTTTGTATGCTATGCAACCTGAGTTAGCACCAACAGATGCTGCACCTCCTGCACGTTTTGGAGCTAAAGATGTATTTGATTTAAGTTGGAAAAATTTGTTAGATGCTTATAGTTGTACTGAATGTGGAAGATGCAGTACTGCATGCCCTGCAAACAGCACAGGCAAGTTATTAAGCCCTAGAAGCATTATGATGAAAACCAGAGATCGATTAGAAGAGGTTGGTAAAAATATTACTGCCAACAAATCATTTCAAGACGATAGTAAAAGTTTATTACACGATTATATTTCTGTAGAAGAATTAAGGGCTTGTACCACTTGTAATGCTTGTGTTGAAGAATGCCCGGTGAGCATATCTCCATTAGAAATTATTGTTGAGTTGAGAAGAAGTTTAATCATGGAAGAAAGCAATGCTCCACAAGAATGGAATGGTACTTTTAGCAATATTGAAAATAATTTTGCTCCTTGGAAATTTAGCCCTGATGAAAGAGATAAGTGGGCTGAAGAAATGGTATAATTTTCATATTTTAAAACATGGAACTTAAAGAAGAAAATAATTTAACTACAAAGCGTAAATATTCGATAGAAGAATATTTGGCTTTTGAGAATGCTGCTACAGAAAAGCATGAGTATTACAATGGAGAAATATTTCCTTTAGGCACTGGGCATAATGAGTTAAGAGAACCTCTTGCTGTTTATGGTAAAACTAAATTTACCATAGAAGAGTATTTAGAAATGGAAAATGCTTCTACTCTAAAGCATGAATATTACAAGGGTGAAATCTTTGCAATGAGTGGTGCCAAACTGAATCACAACAAAATTAGCAGTAACACCCATTTTGCTCTGAGAAGTAAATTAAAAGGCAAATCTTGTAAACCATTTGGTAGTGATTTAAGGGTATATATAGATAGTAACAGCTTATTTACCAATCCAGATATTACCATTGTTTGTGGTAAAGTAGAAACAAAAGATAATGATGAATTCAATGTTCTAAACCCAACAGTAATTATTGAAATTTTATCTTCTTCAACTAAAAATTATGATAGAGGCGATAAGTTTAAATTATATAGAGATATACCAAGTTTAAAGGAGTATGTATTGATAGACTCTGAGAAGATTGGTGTTGAGGTGTTTCGTTTAAATGTACAAAATCATTGGGAACTGGAAGAATATAAGTCATTAGGTAAAGAACTTTATATTCATGCGATTGATACAAAAGTTTTACTAGAAGATATTTATGAAGATGTTTCTTTTATATAAACGGGTAGATTGGAGTTTAACACCCAATCTACCCTTTTATAATTTGTACATCCAACTTACACTTTCTTTTTTGCAGCCTTTTTAGGAGCGGCTTTTTTAGTAGCTGATTTCTTAGCAGGTGCTTTTACTTTTTTAGCAAATGCATCGGGTACTTGTAACTCAATCATACGCTTCACTTCTTCAATTGGAATTACAGCTAACTCTTCTGGAGTGTATTTGGTATCGTTTTGTTTTTTGGTAACCTTCAACATTTTTTTACCAAACTTAATGTAGGCTCCCCAACGTCCGTTTTCAATAGAAATTTTTTCGGCTGGCCAATTTTGAATGTAACGATTGGCTTCTTTTTCAATTTTAGTTTCTACCAATTCATTGATTTCTGTTTGACTTAAATTATCAAAATTATATCTACGAGGTACGTTGATATAAATGCCATTCCATTTTATAAATGGTCCAAAACGTCCTTTGCCTTTGGTTACAGGTAACTCGTTATAAAAACCAACAGGAGCATCGGCTAAATTCTTCTCTTCAATAATTTGCTTAGCTCTTTCTACATCTATTTCAAATACATCTTCACCTTTAGGGATAGAAATAAATTGATCGCCCATTTTAATATATGGACCAAATCTTCCAACATTTACTGTTAACTCTTCTCCATCTAATTCACCAATTACTTTGGGTAAAGCAAATAACTCATGGGCTTCTTCTAATGTAATGGTTTCAATACTTTGTGTGCTTTTTAATTTTGCAAAACGAGGTTTTTCCTCATCGTTGGCATCGCCAATTTGCACCATTGCACCATAACGCCCCATTCTGGCAATAATCTTTTTTCCTGTTGCTGCATCAATGCCTAATTCACGTTCACCTTTGGCACGTTCGGCATTTTCTAAAGTATGTTCTATATTTTCATGAAAAGGTTTGTAAAAACCATCAATCATGCTACTCCACTTCGTTTTGCCTTCTGCAATTTCATCGAACTCACGTTCAATTTTTGCAGTAAAACCATAGTCCATTACTTTATCAAAATACTGCTTTAAAAAGTCGGTAACTACCATGCCTAAATCGGTTGGAAAGAGTTTACTTTTCTCGGCACCTGTATTTTCTTGGGTTATTTCTTTTTCAATCTCATTGCTGGTTGTAAGCGTTAAAATGTTTACTGTACGTTTGATTGCATCTTTATCACGCTTCTCAACATAATTTCTTTTAATAATGGTAGAAATAGTTGGAGCATAAGTACTTGGCCTACCAATTCCCAATTCTTCTAACTTCTTTACCAAACTTGCTTCTGTATATCTAGCAGCAGGACGAGTGAATTTTTCAGCAGCCGTCATGCCTTTAAAATCTAAAGATTGACCAACTGTTAATGGAGGTAACATGCCTTCATTATTTTCATCTTCCTCATCATCTTTTCCTTCTAAATACACTTTTAAGAAACCATCAAATTTCATTACTTCACCTGTTGCAGTTAGTTGCTCTTGGTTTGTGCTAATATTTATTTTAGCAATGGTTTTTTCAAATTCTGCATCACTCATTTGGCTAGCAATGGTACGCTTCCAAATTAATTCATACAATCGTCTAGTTTCTTCATCGGCAATCGTGTGATTGTTCATGTAAGTAGGACGAATAGCTTCATGAGCTTCTTGTGCCGATTCATTTTTATTTTTAAACTTACGAGGCTGATAATATTTATCGCCATAAGCTCCTTTTACCTCTTTACTAATATCTTCCATGGCAGTATCGCTTAAGCTAATACTGTCGGTACGCATGTAAGTGATTTTACCACTTTCATATAATTTTTGGGCCAACAACATGGTTTTACTAACACCATAACCCAATTTTCTAGATGCTTCTTGTTGTAATGTAGAAGTGGTGAAAGGTGCAGCTGGTGTACGTTTACCAGGTTTTACCTGAATATCAGCAACTTTGTAATTGGCTCCTTTGCAACTTTCTAAATATTGTTGAGCATCTTTTTGAACTTTAATTTTGTCGGCACCCTCGGCTTTAAAAATTACTGGTTTGTTAGTGATGTCATTTGCTAAAAACTTGGCTTCAATTTTATAACTGCTTTCGCTTACAAAATGATTAATTTCTCTTTCTCTTTCAACAATTAAACGAACAGCAACACTTTGTACACGACCAGCACTTAAGCTACGTTGCATGCCAATTTTACGCCATAAAACAGGACTTAATTCAAACCCTACCAATCTATCTAATACTCTTCTTGCTTGTTGAGCATTTACCAAATCCATATTGATTAAACGAGGATTGGCAACCGCTTTTTTGATGGCCGGTGCAGTGATTTCATGAAAAACAATACGTTTGGTAGTGTTTGGATCTAAACCCAACACTTCTGCCAAATGCCAACTAATACTTTCTCCTTCACGGTCCTCATCGGATGCTAACCAAACTTCTCTATTTTTAGACAGTTTTTTTAAATCGTTTACCACTTTTAGCTTCTCATCAGGCACTTTATAACGTGGCAAATAATGATTATTTACATCAATACCCATATCGTCTTTTTCCAAATCACGAATATGCCCAAAACAGCTTTTTACTTCAAAATCGCTGCCTAAGATTTTTTCAATCGTTTTGGCTTTTGCCGGAGACTCAACTATTAATAAATTTTTTGCCATACTTCTTTTTATGAAACGGTTGAAAAGATTTTTATTACAATTGGCTATAATTATACCTCTGTGGTTTAATCTAATGCTAATGTGTAATAATTAGTTTCTTTTGCTCATTCAAACACAGTTTGTATAAATATATTTGCAGGTAATTAGGTAAAGCAATTATTGAAACTTAAACCTAATTAGCAGGTGCAATATTAGTTATATCATTCAAATTGCAAAAATGTAGCCTTTTTTTGCCCTTTTGGTAAACATACAAACAAAAGCATCAACCCCTAAATAAGAATATGAATTTTCAAATTTTGTTATCTAATTTAACCAACCCAACATTACTGTTTTTTATTCTTGGAATTATTGCAAGTGTTGTTAAAAGCGATTTAGAAATACCCAAAGCTTCTATAAAATTTATTTCGTTATACCTATTATTTTCTATAGGCTTTAGGGGTGGGCAAGAATTGGCACATGAAACCATGAATGCCGAAATTGTATTATCGCTTGTTTTAGGTTTTGTGGTGGCAGCATTTATTCCCTTTTATGCTTTCTTTTTATTGAAAAGAACGATGAGTGTTAGCAATGCAGGTGCAGTAGCAGCAGCTTATGGAAGTGTAAGTGCTGTAACTTTTGTTGCAGCTACTACTTTTTTAGAAAATATGCAATTACATTTTGGTGGTCATATGGTTGCAGTAATGGCATTAATGGAGTCGCCTGCAATTATGGTAGGTATTTTTTTAATTATGAAATATGATGCTGAAGCGAAGCAACAAAATAAAATGTCGAAAATTTTACATCACTCCTTTACCAATGGATCGGTATTAATGATTTTAGGCAGTTTAATTATTGGCTTAATTGCCGATACAAAACAAGCTGAAGGAATTAAACCTTTTACTACCGATATTTTTAAAGGGTTCTTGGCCATTTTTTTATTAGAAATGGGTATGGTTACTGCAAAAAATAATGAAGCTTTTAAAAGAAACGGTTGGAAAGCAGTTTTCTTTGGCATTATACTTCCACTTGTTAATGGTGTTGCTGTTGCTTTTATAAGTAAATGGGTAACCGATGATGTTGCCAATCGTTTCATTTTTGCAGTATTGGCTGCAAGTGCAAGTTATATTGCTGTACCAGCAGCAATGCGTTTGGCTGCTCCAAAAGCCGATGCAGGTTTATACATTCCAATGGCGTTGGGGGTTACGTTTCCTTTTAATATTACTATTGGTATGCCTACTTATTTTGCCATTATTCAAGCTACTACTTAAGCTTATTTATTGAATAGATAAATGATTGTAATCTTTTAATAAAGTTTCTAAAAAATCGTAGGGTTCTTCTTTGGTACTAATTTTTAGAACATGGGTAATTTTTTCTGCAGTTCTATTGGCCAATTGTTCGTTGTAATTTTTCTGTAAACCCTTGTAAATATTTTTAATCATATTAATATCTCTATCACTTAGTTGCATTACTTCTGGATACTTAGGAACATAGGTATCTTCTATCTCCATAAATACAGTGTCGTTGAGTGAACCTTTATTTTTGGTACTAATTAATAAAGTACCAGCAGCCATATCGCCAATTCGTTGCCCTTTTTTGGTAAAAGCAATACAAAAAACATCGGTAATTGATAACCCAACAATAAACATCATTTGCCAAATGGCATCTCTGCCATATAAGGCCACATAAATAATCATGTAAAAAAGTAGTAAGTCAGATATTCTTAACATCCATCTAATGATGTATTGACTTAAAGTTGCATTACCGCCAGTTTCATTAATTACTTTTATGCTTACTGCTTTTTTGCCAAAGGTTTGTCCGTTTAATAATGCTTCTGTTATTACATGGTACAATGCAATAGGTAAAAACACAATAAATGTTGTCCAGTATTCATTTTCAGGGCTTAACTTATTTGGAAAAAGCGATAATATTTTAAACATGCAATACAAATAAGCAATGAATAAAATAAAATCTACTACCCATGCTAAAAAACGTTTTAGAAAAGGGGCAATTTCAAACTCTAAATCTATATTTATGCTTGTGGCAATTTTTAGTTGACTCATATATTTGAAATAAAATTAAAGATGTCTTTTGTTAGAACCAACATAATCTTTATTTTTCCATATCTAAAATAGAAAACCACTTTAATTTATACATTCAGTTTTTAAATTATTTTTTTTGAGAGAGGCATTATTTATTAAGAAGAATAAAGATAGATGGACGGAAATGGCCCAAAATCCTTCCACCGAAACCGATGAAATGGCAGCTGAATTTATTCAGCTAACCGATGATTTAGGTTATGCAAAAACATTTTATCCGCACAGTAGTGTAACCAAATATTTAAATGCACAAGCTGCCAAACGTTACCTCAGTATTTTTAAAAATAGAAAAGAAGAACACAATAAATTAGTTACTTTTTTTAAGTACGATGTTCCACTGGCTGTTGCAAAACATCATATAGTAATTGGTATTTGCTTTTTAATTTTTGTTTTCTTTTTTGTGGTTGGATTTTATTCGGCTTCAAAAGATGAGCATTTTGTTAGAGAAATTTTAGGCGATGGCTATGTAAATATGACTGAAAAAAATATAGCCGAAGGAAATCCGTTTGGGGTTTATCAAACTGGCAATAGTTTTTTAGTATTCATGGGAATCATGATTAATAATATTAGTGTGTCTTTTAGGTATTTTATGGAAGGCTTATTGTTTCCTTTTTTTACTGTACAAAATTTAATGAGAGATGGCATAATGGTAGGTTCATTTGATTATATGTTTTATTCAAAAGGTTATGGAGGATTATTTATTTTAACTGTGATGATTCATGGTACATTAGAATTATCGGCCATTACCATTGCTGCTGCATCGGGCATTATTTTAGGAAAAAGTTGGATTTTTCCCGGCACACTCAAACGATTAGATGCTTTTAAAAATGGAGCAAAAGATGGCATTAAAATTTTAATTGGTTTAGTACCTGTGTTTATTGTAGCAGCTTTTTTTGAAGGCTTTGTTACAAGACATTATCGCATGCCAGTTTGGATTAGTATTTCAATACTTGTTGGCTCACTCAGTTTTGTGGTGTATTATTTTGGTGTTTATCCCATACGGTTAAAAAAACAATTGAAACAATTAGAAGGAGTATTGAATGCTTAAAACAAGTATCAAAATATTTTTAAGTGTTGTACTCATTTGTTTGAGTCAAATTTTATTTGCACAAACCACAGCAACAGATACACTTATTTATGATAATGAAGAAGTGATAGATAATGAAGATTCTGTTTATGCAGTAGAAGAATATGGAGATACTGTTGCTACTACTTATAAAACTGCGGAGTTTAATTTCAAAGATTCGGTTAATCAACCAATTATTTCTAAAGGCAATATTTCGTTAACCGATACTGTTAACAGTCTAAAAAATAAAGATGATTTTTGGTATGCCGATGGTGTACAAAACAAAGAAAAAAAGGAAAAATCAGATAACCAATCGGTCAAGTGGCTCGTTAGTTTTTTTAAGTTTTTAAATACCGATATGTTTAAATATTTCTCATGGATAGTAATTACTGCTATTCTACTGTATTTTATTTATTTGTTTTTGAAAAATAATGGCATCAGCATTTTTGCACCTAAACCTAAAAATATTGTCACTGCCGAGGTTGATATTAACAGCAATATTTTTGAAATTGATTTTAAAGCCGAATTAGAGAAAAACATTGCTGCTAGAAATTATTCAATGGCTACACGACTTCATTTTTTAAGAACTTTAAGAATGTTTGCCGAATTACAGTTGCTAGAACATTCGCCCGATAAAACCAATTTCGATTATTTAATGGAATTACAAGGGAAATCTACTTTTAAAGATTTCTCCGTTGCTGTAAGATATTATGAATATGTAGTGTATGGAAATTTTGAAGTGAACGAACAACAGTTTTCAGTAATTCAGCAACACTTCAATTCTTTATACCAAAAAATTTCTATTTAATTTTTGAAAAAGTATTTACCATATAGTTTAGTTGCAGTTTTAGCCATTATTGTGGTGTTGTTGCTTATTGTGAATAGTAGGCAAAAAACTTTTGATAAAAGAGTAAGCTTAAGCCACAAACAAGAACATCCGTATGGATTAAATGTTTTATATCAGTTCTTACCCTTATTGTTGCCCAATGCAAAAGTTGAAGTAAATAAAAAATCGCCGGGTGAATGGTATTATCAAAAAGATTCTGCTAAAAATAATACATTGTTTATGGTGGTTACGCAACATTTTAATCCATCACAAAGTGAAATAGAATTATTAGATCGGTTTGTACAAAATGGAAATAGTGTATTTATAGTTTCACCTAAAATGAATGAAATTGCTAAAACCTATTTTAATTTGAATATTCAAGCACATAATTATTTTAATTATTATGGAGAGAATTATGTAGATAGTCCGATTGTATATTTAAAGAAGCCTGTATTTGCAGTAGATACCAACTATTTATATCCTGGTTTTACATTTGATACTTATTTGGAAGATTTCGATTCTTCATATTATGCTGTACTAGGCACCAATGATTTAAGTGAGCCCAATTTTGTTAAAGCATCTATTAAAAATGGAAATTATTTTTTACATACCGATCCATTTATGTTCAGTAATTATTTTTTATTACATAAAAAAAATATTAACTACTTAGAGAAATCATTTGCTTTAATTCCGCCCAATACCCAACAAATTATTTGGGACGAATATTTTATTTACAAGCTTGATGAAAATGAACAAGCCCCCGACCCATCACCTTTAAGAATTTTATTAAGCATTCAAGCATTTAAGTGGGCTTTTGCATTAGCTGTAATTGCATTAGCTATTTATTTAATTCTAAATTCAAAAAGAAATCAACGTTTTATTCCTGTAATTGCAAAAAATAAAAATGAGTCATTAGATTTTGTAAAAACTATTGGTCGTTTATATTTCGAGAAACAAGATCATGCAAATATTGCCAATAAAATGTGCACCTATTTTTTAGAACATGTTCGAAGCAAATATTTTATCAATACTTCTTATTTGAATGAAGAATTTATTCAAAAACTTTCAGGTAAATCTGGCTTAACAGAAGAACAAATCAGGCAATTGGTACAAACTATTCAAGAAATACAATTGGCTAATACCATATCGCAATATCAATTAAGTAATTATTATTCTCAATTCAATCAATTTTATAAAAATACCGCCTAATGGAAGAAAATATATTTGAACAAAGAACTGATTTATCTCAGTTGAGTAATGCAGTACATAGCATTAGCCAAGAAATAAAAAAAATTATTGTTGGCCAAGAAGATATGGTTAGAATGATTATTGCAGCCATATTAGCCGATGGGCATGTAATTATAGAAGGTGCACCAGGCGTAGCAAAAACATTAACTGCAAGATTGGTGGCTAAAAGTGTAGATGTACAATTTAGTAGAATTCAGTTTACACCCGATTTGATGCCAAGCGATGTATTGGGAACTTCTATTTATAACCCTAGTGCTGCTCGTTTTGAATTTAAACGTGGACCCGTATTTTCAAACATTGTATTGATTGATGAAATTAATAGAGCCCCAGCAAAAACACAAGCTGCTTTGTTTGAAATTATGGAAGAACGTCAGGTTACTATGGATGGACAAACTTACAACATGGAACCACCATTTATGGTAATTGCCACACAAAATCCTATTGAATACGAAGGCACTTATCGATTGCCAGAGGCACAGTTAGATCGTTTCTTATTTAAAATAAACGTGCCTTATCCTAACGAAGAACAAGAGTATAAAATATTGTCTCGTTTTCATGATTTAGGTAGTTTGCATGTGTTTCATCAAGTGGCAGCAGTATTGTCGGCACAGCAAATTAAAGAAGTAAGGGCAGTAGTTAAAAGCTTATTGATTGAAGAAAAATTATTGCAGTTTATAGCAAAAATTATTGTAACTACCCGTAGTCATAAATCTATTTTCTTGGGTGCATCGCCTAGGGCTTCATTGGCTATTATGAATGCATCAAAAGCAATAGCAGCAATGAGTGGAAGAGATTTTGTTACGCCAGAAGATATTATTTATGTTACACCTTATGTATTGCGTCATCGTATTTTATTAACGCCTGAAAAAGAAATGGAAGGCATTACCACCGATGATGTAATTCAGCAAATTATTCATGCAATTGAAATTCCACGATAGTGATATCTACCATTGATTCTTTATATAAATCATTCTACTTAACCAAAAGAACTTACATAGCTTTTGCTGCAATTGTATTGTTGTTTGCATGTTCGTTTTTTATAGTGCAACTCTTTTTAATTGCTCAATTGGCATTGCTTTTTTTATGTGTACTAATTTTAGTGGATGTTGTTTTATTGTACACTAAACGTAAAGCATTATTGGCTGGAAGAATTTGTAAAGAACGTTTTAGCAATGGCGATATTAATGTTGTGCAGCTTCAGTTTTACAATAATTATGGGTTCAATATTTCTTTGAAAGTAATTGATGAATTACCTATTCAATTTCAAGAAAGAAATTGGGAGAAGCAAATGCATATTGCAAAAGGAGAGAAGAAGTTGTTGCAATACGAGTTACGTCCTGTGCAAAGAGGTGAATATTTATTTGGAAAAATTCAGGCATTTGCAACGAGCCCTATGCACTTGGTGGAAAGAAGATTTAGTTTTCCTGCCGATGAAACTGTTTTGGTGTATCCTTCTTACATGCAAATGAAAAAATACAACTTGCATGCCTTAGGAAACAGGCTGAATGAAGCTGGTACCAAACGATTAAAAAAATTAGGCAATAGTGTAGAGTTTGAACAAATAAAAGATTATGTAAGAGGCGATGATTATAGAACCATTAATTGGAAAGCTACTGCAAGAAAAAATCAATTAATGGTAAATACTTATGTGGATGAGAAAAGCCAACAAGTATATTGTTTAATAGATAAAAGTAGAAACATGCGTTCGCCATTTAATGGCATGCATTTATTAGACTATGCCATTAATGCATCTTTAGTGATTAGCAATGTAGCCTTAAATAAACAAGATAAAATTGGTCTCATCAGCTTTGCAGAAAAATTAAATACTTTTTTGCCAGCCGAAAGAAATAATGTACAAATGCAAGCCGTTTTAGATGCATTATACAAAGAGCAAACACGTTTTTTAGATGCTGATTTTGAAGGTTTGTATGCTCATATTAGGCATAAGATAAAGCAAAGAAGTTTATTGGTATTGTTTACCAATTTTGAATCGCAGAATGCATTGGAAAGACAGTTACCTTATTTGAGAAAAATAGCTCATCATCATTTATTACTGGTAGTGCTATTTGAAAATGTTGAGTTGAAAAAAGTTATTCAGCAACAAGCCAATAATACCGAAGAAATTTATATTCAAGTAATTGCAGAAAAGTTTAGTTACGAAAAAAGATTGATTGTAAAAGAATTGCAAAAAGCTGGTATTTTAACTCTGCTCACTACGCCAGAACATTTAACCATTGATACTTTAAATAAGTATTTAGAAATTAAAACCAGACAAGCAATCTAATTTTATCTGCTTGAATAGATAAACGAATATTACAAAGCCAACCAACTATCTTTCTTATTTTCGCTGCTTATGCAACCATTACAACATTTTTTAGATGGACAGGTTTTATTGTTTGATAAACCATTACGTTGGACGAGTTTTGATATTGTGAAAAAAGTTAGAATATTAACCAAGGTTTCTAAAGTGGGCCATGCCGGAACATTAGATCCTTTAGCAACAGGATTACTCATTATTTGCACCGGAAAATTTACCAAAAAAATTAATGAGTATATGGGCATGGAAAAAGAATATACTGGCACATTTACTTTGGGCTCTACAACACCCACCTACGATTTAGAAAAAGAGCCAGAAAATTTTAAAGACACTGCACATTTAACTGAAGCCATGATTCATGCAGCAACTGCACAGTTTACTGGCGATATTTTGCAAATGCCACCACAACATTCAGCTATAAAAAAAGATGGCAAACGTTTATATGAATCGGCAAGGTTGGGTATTGAAGTAAAAGTAGATCCAAGACCCGTTACCATTAAAGAATTTGTGATTACAAAAATTGAAATGCCTGTGGTTCATTTTAAAGTGGTTTGTAGTACAGGAACTTATATCAGAAGTTTAGCAAACGATTTTGGTGCAGCTTTAGGCGTTGGTGGTTACATGAGCAGTTTATGCAGAACAAGAATTGGAAATTTTAAAGTGGAAGATGCATATAATTTAGAAAGCTTTGAACAAGAAGTGCAAACCAGAAGAAAATCATTATTGTTGAATGAACAATAATGATTTTTTTAATGCCACGGATACACGGATTAGCACTGAATTTATATTAATCTACAATAAAGTTTCTGTAATTTTCCAAGCATCCATGGCAAATATGGAATTTTCAAAATACATTTCTGAGAAGTAGAAGTTGCTTACATTTCTATTCTAATCCATAAAGTTTGTTATCAAAATATCAAAAGGTTAAACAACTCTAAAAATCTTTTAATGCAATGTTGCAATGGATAAAAAAAATAGCACAAAAGTTTATCCAGTATAAATGGCTATTGGTTGCCATGTGTTTGCATGTGGTAGTTGCTTTTTATTTTATTGCTCAGCAAAATATTACTTACGACGAACCAGGTTATATAGAATATAGTAAACGTTGGTTACAGGGCAAACCTGAAAGGGTAGAAGCTCTAGACGATAGTAAAACCCCAGTAATTAGTATTGTTTGGGTGCCAAGAATTATAAGGCAAGTAATTAACCCTAATTATCAGTTAAACGATTTTGGCAGACAAGACCAAAGAGAAGGAAGATACATGTTGATTGTATTTTCTTTGTTAACCATGCTGTATTTATACAAGTTTATTCAACTATTCAACTTGAAAAATGGTTGGTTGATTTTTTTCTTTTTTTTACTCGATCCGCTGATTGTTGCTTATGCTGTTATCATTAATTCAGACTTATTGAGTGGGTTGTTACTATTGGCAATTGTATATCATTTGTATAAACTTTCCATGCAAAAAAGCCATCAACAATTTTTATTGGTTTGCTTATTAATGGGTATTGCATTAGTAACTAAACATACATTTTTATTTGGATTGCCTTTGTTGATTGCAGCATTCATTAAAGTATATAAAAGGCAAAGTGTTGTAAAAATTTTTGTTGCAATAGGCATATTATTATTGGTGATTAATCTAGCATTTTACTTTCACCATAGTGGTAAAAGTTTAGGAAATTATCATTTTAAAAGTAGCTTATTCAATACCATTCAACAGCAGCTATCATTGCTTTCTTGGTTGCCCATTCCTGTTCCTGAAACTTATATACAGAGTATAGATTTATTACAATATCATGCCCAATTAGATGGAAGTGTGAACAATACTTATACAGGTGTTTATGTATTGGAAAAAGTAAACTTACAAACAGGATTTTGGTATTACTATGCAGTCGTTGCCTTCTATAAAATACCACTTGCTTTATGGTGTTTGTTCATCATTGGTTTGGGTAGATGGATGCTACAGTTTAAGCAATACAAGCAACAATTCTATTTCCTAATTATTCCAATTGTTTACTTTGTATGGGTACTTAGTTTGTTCAATCAGTTTCAAATTGGTATCAGGCATTTATTATTAGTGATTCCTTTGTTGTATGTTTTGTTAGCAATGGTTGTGAATCAATTGGCAGAATCTACAACCAAATACTTTGTTGGTGTATTAGTTGTATTCATGTTGTATTCGGTGGTGAGATATTATCCCGATTTAATTCCTTACACCAATGAGTTGGTTGCAAACAAAACTACAGTTTACAAAAAAATGATGGATAGTAGTATAGATTATGGTCAAAGCGATTCAACTGCAACAGAATTTTTAAAACTCAATAAAGACTATTCAATTCCAACCAGTACACCCACAAAAGGTAAGTTTATATTAAGTATGCATCAGTATATTGAACAATATAAACAAGGCGATACTTCTTTACATTGGTTGCTTAAAAAACACAAGCCAATAGAATTATTAAAGCATGTGTATTGGTTGTATGAAGTAAAATAAATAAATATTTTCTTGCAATTGAGTTTTTGTAAGTAAAATTGTAATGTGTTGTAATGCTATATGAAATTTTTGTTACAATACTCAATATTTTTCTGCCTTTGTTGGTATGGCAAAGTCTACGAACAATAGTTTAATTTAGGTGAATGTAGTTGTTGGTGAAGAACACCAACACAGGCGGGAAAGCTTCCACTAGCTATTCAACACTCACGATTCACCGTTTGATAATGATGAGATCCCTCATTCGTCTGGATGAAAGTTTAGAGAATCTCCCACTAGCGATTCACCACTCAAATTCTTTAATGATCAGTGATATGCGTATCTACATTTTTGTGGGTTATTTTCTTTTTAAACAGTTCAATAAAATAGCCTATTTGTAAAAAGTCTCTTCCGGTTTCATCATTAATTCGATAATCAAATTGATATAAGTAACCTATTTGTAAAGTAGTTGCTTTATTAGGTTTGAAGTTGAATCCACATTGAAATCTGTTTCTTTCAAAGTAAGGTTCATTATCGGTAAAGAATAATTCGTTACTTATATTTATTTGAAATGGTCGATAGTCGGTTTTTTTTGCACCAAATGGATATGCTACACCTAGTCTGTACCGAAATCTATTTCTATAACCATTGCTTGTAAACCTTAATTCTGCACGATAGCGTTGCTCTACATTAATTCTTCCTATTGGTTGAGATAAAACAACTTGTGGCCAAATTCTAAACTCATCATTGTTTTTAGGCAATACAAAATTTCCACCTTCTTTATAGGTTTGATAACTACCTGCACCCAGTGTTACGGCAACATTTTTATTTACTTTATAATTGATACCTCCTTTATATTCATAATAATGAAAATTACTATACAATTTTAATGAACGTAATTGAGCCTCGCCAAAAACACTCCATTTTTCATTTTGAGTATATTTCAAATTCAACATATTCCAACTACCTAAATCGAGTGTTTGGGTAAATGCAAATTTGGTTGAACATAGTAGAATAAAAAGCAAATTGTACAATTGTTTCATTATAAGTGTAAGGTGTTTTTTTGGGTTTTTAGGCTGCTTAATAAGTTTATTTTATACAATGTGTTGTTTTTACTTTAACTGATTGTTCCAACTTAAATTAAGTGCTACTTGATGAAATACATTGCGTTGGTAAAAACCTGTTGCATATCTTAAATGAAATTTTTTTAATAGTATACCTAAGCCAGCAGTGAAGCCATTTAAATTATTGGCGGTATTGTAAACATTTAAATCATGTCTGCGTAAAAAATTATACCCTGTAGTAAGTTCAACCTTTTGGTGAATAAAAAACTGAGCAGAAAAAATTAAGTGAGCAAATATTTTTTCGAGTGTATATTTTTTTTGTTGAAAACTTTCATCGCCTTCACTAGCTTTAAATAAAGTATCGTTATACAAAATATCGAAGCGTTGTAAATGATGTGCAGTTAACGAAAATTGAATGGGAGCCTTTGCTAGTTTTTTGCTAATGCCTAATTGAATATCAAATGGAAGTTCTTCTTTACCTATGCTGTTGGTATACGTTTTTAATTGCGTACCCAAATTTTTTATTACCAAACTTGCTTGAAAAAAATTAGATGTGTCAACAAATGCCAAAGCAATATCGGCTGCTAAACCATTGCTTTTATACATGCCATAACTGCTGCTGATGAATTTTACGGTTGTACCAATATGCCAATTATTTTTATATTGTTTGGCTGCTGAAAGCTGCACTACATAATCGTTTGCAATAAAATTGCCCAATAAGTTACCTGCTGCATCGGTTTGTATATTATTGCCATAATTAAAGTAGTTAATGCCTAATGCTGTAGTGGTATTTATACTTGTTACATGCCATGCAGTAGTTAAACTATAGTTTTTAAATCCTGCAAAAAAATTATTGAATGAAGCATTAATTTGTTGATGCATGGTATTACGTAGTAATGCAGGATTGTTGAATGCCAAACCCACATCGTTCGATAGGTTGGAAATATTTATTCCTCCTAAAGCAGCCACTTGTGCAGTGTTGGGTTGTTTTAAAAAATTAAATGCAGCGTTGCCACCTAAAGATTGGGCAAAGTTTTTTTGTGTAATTAGTAATATTAAAATTAAACACCAACGCATGGTGCAATTTAACCCAAAAAACAAACTGGAAATTTCAGCAAGACGAAATGATGCAAAATAGTTGTAAAAAAATATTCCCCGTAAAAACGGGGAATCTTAACCCTTAAAACAACCAACATGAAAAAAACTTAATAAAGTAATAACGTTGTAAAAAATCTTTGGTTCATTTAGTTGAAATAAAATATATAGCTAGAGGTTGTTTAGTTTAAACAATAGCTATATCAATTACTTGTTGCATGGTTTTTACATAATGAAATTTCATGCCTTTTATAAAACTACTGTCAATTTCTTTTACATCTTTTTCATTTTGCCAGCACATAATTATTTCTTTTAATCCTGCTCGTTTGGCTGCTAACACTTTTTCTTTAATGCCACCAACAGGCAAAACTTGACCTCTTAAAGTGATTTCTCCAGTCATAGCCAAATAGGGTTTTACTTTTTTGCCAGTAAATGCCGATGTTAAGGCTGTAAGCATGGTTATACCTGCACTTGGACCATCTTTTGGCGTTGCACCTTCAGGCACATGCACATGCACTGTTTTTTTACCAAATACATCAGCATCAATTCCAAACTTTTTGGCATTTGCCTGTAAATAAGTGAGTGCAGTGGTTGCACTTTCTTTCATTACATTGCCTAAGTTGCCAGTAAGTTTTAATTCTCCTTTGCCTTCGCTTAAAACAGCTTCAATAAATAAAATATCACCGCCAACATAAGTCCATGCTAAACCTACAGCAACACCAGCCATATTCACTGTTTTATAGATGTCGTTGCTGTAACGTGGTGTGCCTAATATTTTCTCAACATCAACATTTGTAATGGTTGGCTTCACTTTTCCTTTTACAGCATACTCTTTCGCTTGAAAACGCATGATGCTAGCTAGTTGTCTATCTAACTCTCTTACACCACTTTCTCTTGTATGGTTTTCAATTACTTTTTCTAAAACAGGATCACTCATCTTTAAGTTTACTTTACTTAAACCGTGTGCATCTTTTTGTTTTGGAATTAAATGACGTTTGGCAATTTCTACTTTTTCTTCAACAGCATATCCACTTAAATCAATAATTTCCAATCTATCTCTTAATGCAGGCTGAATATTATTGATGTTGTTGGCTGTTGCAATAAATAAAACTTTGCTTAAATCGTATTCTAACTCTAAATAATTATCGTAAAAACTATTGTTTTGTTCTGGGTCTAATACTTCTAATAATGCAGAAGAAGGATCACCTCTATGATCGGCTCCCACTTTATCAATTTCATCTAAAATCATTACAGGATTGCTCGACTTTACTTTACGAATATTTTGTAAAATTCTTCCCGGCATTGCACCAATATATGTTTTACGATGACCACGTATTTCACTTTCATCATGCAACCCACCTAAACTAACTCTAACATATTTTCTGCCAACTGCATGTGCAATACTTCTACCCAATGATGTTTTACCAATACCTGGAGGGCCTACAAAGCAAAGTATTGGGCTTTTCATATCACCTTTTAATTTCAATACAGCCAAGTATTCTAGAATTCTATTTTTTATTTTGCCCATGCCATAATGATCGGCATCCAATACTTTTTTGGCATTTTTTAAATCATAATTATCTGGTGTATGTTCATCCCAAGGTAAATCCAACATTAAATCGCAATGATTGTATACCACCGAATAATCTGGAGTGCTTGGATGCATTCTTTCTAATTTGGCAATACTGGTATTGAACAAATTTTTTGCAGCTTCAGGCCATTTTTTTGCTTCGGCTTTTTTCTTCATTTCGGCCACTTCACGTTCGTTGCTATCGCCGCCCAATTCATCTTTAATACTTTTTAATTGCTGTTGTAAAAAGTATTCACGTTGTTGTTTGTCAATTTCAGTTCTGGTTTTATTGGTAACCTTATCTTTTAATTCGGCAAACTGTAATTCTTTTTGTAAAAGTTGAATTAAACGTTCGGCTCTTACTGTAATATCGTTCATTTCAAGCAAAGCTTGCTTTTCGCCCAATTCTGTATTTTGATTGCTGCTTACAAAATTGATTAAGAAGGTAGGGTTTTCTATATTCTTTAAAATGATAGAAGCTTCTGTAGGTAAATTAGGTGATAGCTGAATAATTTGTGCAGCTAAATCTTTGATAGAAGAAATCAAAGCAGCAAAATTTTCTGTATCAGGCTTTACGTCATCTTCCAAAACTTTTACAGTTGCTTTAAAGTAGGGATCTTCACTTACAATATTTAAAAGTTCAAATCTTTTTTTACCTTGAATAATGATGGTGGTGCCACCATCGGGCATTTTAATCAGTTTTACAATTTTGGCAACAGTACCAATATTGCACAAATCTGTAACAATAGGATCTTCTATATTACTGTCTTTTTGAGCAAGAACACCAATTAGTTTATCGGCTTTATAAGCATCGTTTACAGCTTTAATGCTTTTATCTCTTCCAACTGTAATTGGTAAAACTACGCCTGGAAAAAGAACGGTATTGCGAAGGGGTAATAAAGGAATTTCGTTTGGAATTACTAAGTTTTTGTCGGCATCATTTTCTTGATCTCCAATTGGAATGATGGGCATAAAATCGGTTTCGTCGTCTCCTAGAAACACTTTTTGTTTGGTCATATATGCTTCAATTAAAATAAATATTGTTATTGGTAGAATGTATTCATTGTCAATATTAGTGCCATTGCCAATAATTGAAGTGTTTTTAGTACAAATTGGCATGTGAAAACTACCAAATTGATGAACATTTTGTCTAAATTGAATAGGTTGGAGTGAAGAATTGACTATTTGGATGTAGTGAGTGGTGAGTGGTGAGTAGTAAGTTGTAAGTTTTGAGCTATGAGAGTGCTTGGCTTACTTTATTTTATTTGCTGTTAAATGTAACATTGTCAATACCAACACAAAATGATCTTGAGCCATCTGAACCTCCATCTTCTACAAAGTATCTGAATGCAAATCTTCTTTCTTGAATAGTAGGAGGTAAGCCAGCAATTGTAATGGTGTATTTTCTCCAATCTCTAGGAAAAGCATTGGCTCCATTGATGTCGTAATTAGGATTAATGTCTAAAAGTAAGCTAGTATAATCTCCAACACTTACAGCAGTATTGCCAGCTTCTACTGAGTTTTTGTTTGGTGCTAAACGAACCTGTAAACGTTCAGCAACATCGGTGCCTGCTCCATTGAAATTAGTTGGTACTGTTCTAGTATAAAATTCAATGACATCGCCATTTTTCATCTTGGTTGGAGGTGACATAAGCCATGCACTAATTGTACCTTGTAGGTCTACTGCATTTTGATTAATCATAATAAAATCTTTACCAGAATATACTGCACTTTGTGCAGCAAAAGGGTAAGATGGTATAAATGCTTTTCCTTTTGCATCTAAGCCTTCTACAGAGGCTTGATTCCAGGTAGATAAACCAATTGGGCGAGAATTATTAATTGCTGCCCACCCCTTTGCAAACGAATTGGCAATTGTATCAAACTCTTCGTGCCAAGAATAACTGGGTTCTTCGGCATTGGGTGCTGCATCTTTTTTACAAGCAGTAATTACTACCAATGAAAAAATGAAAAGCAGCAATAGGTAAGAAAAAATGTTTTTTGTATTCATAAAAAATTGAATAATAAAATGAATGTTTACTTAGCAACATAAGCCACACTATCAATACCAATTGAGCTTCCTAAACCATTAGAACCTGCACCTTCAATAAAATATCTAAAGCCAAAACGTCCCCATGTTGGTTTGCTTAAACCTTGAACAGTTGCAGTAAATCTTGTCCATCGATGTGGATATGCTCCTTTTTGTTGTGCTACTCCTGTATTAAATTCACTCAATAAAAAAGGTTGTAAAAAAGGATTGATGAATAAAAGGTATTGATCAAAATCACCAGGATTTAATCCTTTGCCACAATTTAATCCAGTATTTTTTGTATTCAACACAACTTGTAATCGGTTTACAAAATCTGAGGAATCAGCACCATTGTTTGTTTCGTACAATTGGGCTCTTGTATAAAAAATAATTTGATCGCCGTTTTTTAAATATACTATTGGTGAAATAGCAAAAGTGCTAACTACACCAACTTGTGCAGAGGTTGACAAATAATCGGCCCATAAAAAACCATTTTTTCTGGCTTTAGAAGAGTATGCTTCAAAAGGAACTGTTGTAACGTCTATATAGTTAGAAAAATCTGTAATGCCTAGAGGTTCACTTCTGTTTACAAATCGCCAACCTCTGTTATAGGCAGCCATAGCTGTATCAAATTCTTCAACAAATGATTGGTTAGGAATTGGAGTAGGTTCTGCCAAATACGAATCATTTACACATGAACTAAAAAGTACAGTTATACAACCAAAGAATAATAAAGAATTGAACAAGAAATATTTTCTCATACTTTTAAAGTAGTTAGTTGTTTTGAACTAGCTCAAAGAATGGTGAAAATAATGTTTTTTGTAAGAAATGAAAAAATTGTTCTTCGTTCAAATAGCTCCATTATACTTGAAAAACACCTGTTTTAAATTCAGGAATATTAGACTGATGATTGGCAGCATGAATACCTTCTGAAATTACATTTCTTGTAGCAGCAGGATCAATAATTTCATCAACCCATAATCTTGCAGCAGCATAGTAAGGGGATGTTTGTTTGTCGTATTTATTTTTTAGTTCATCTAATAAAATTTTTTCTTCCTCGGCACTTACTTCTTTACCTTTAGCTTTCATGGTAGCTACTTGAATTTGTAACATGGTTTTTGCAGCTTGCTCACCACCCATTACAGCAACTTTAGCTGTTGGCCAAGCATAAATAAAACGTGGGTCATAGGCTTTGCCACACATAGCATAATTACCAGCACCATAACTATTGCCAATAATAATAGTAATCTTTGGAACAACACTATTGGCAACAGCATTTACCAATTTAGCTCCATCTTTAATAATGCCACTGTGTTCACTTCTGCTGCCTACCATAAAACCTGTAACATCTTGCAAAAAAACTAAAGGAATTTTCTTTTGGTTACAATTCATAATAAAACGAGCAGCTTTATCGGCACTGTCATTATAAATTACCCCACCCATTTGCATTTCACCTTTCTTACTTTTTACAATTAGGCGTTGATTGGCAACAATACCTACAGCCCATCCATCTATTCTTGCATAGCCACAAACAATGGTTTTGCCATAGTCTTGTTTAAACTCATCAAAAGAACTTTCAGTTGCAACGGTTTCACTTTTATCTACTATTCTTTCAATAATTTCTCTAATGTCGTAAGGCTTTGCATTGCCTTCAGGCATGATGCCATAAATTTCTTCTGGATTTTTTAAAGGAGCTAAAGATTTTATTCTATCAAATCCTGCTTTGGGTTGTTCACCCAATTTGCTGAATATTTTTTTGATATGATTTAAACATTCCTGTTCAGTGGTAAACTTGTAATCGGCTATACCACTAATTTCTGTATGTGTTACTGCACCACCCAAAGTTTCATTGTCAATATCTTCTCCTATGGCTGCTTTCACCAAATAACTTCCTGCTAAAAAAATGCTTCCATTGTTTTCTACCATTAAAGTTTCATCACTCATAATTGGTAAATAAGCACCACCTGCAACACAAGCTCCCATAACAGCTGCAATTTGTGTAATGCCCATTGCACTCATTTTGGCGTTGTTCCTAAAAATTCTACCAAAATGTTCTTTATCAGGAAAAATTTCATCCTGCATGGGTAAAAAAACACCTGCACTATCTACCAAGTAAATAACAGGTAAATGATTTTCCATAGCAATTTCTTGCATACGCAAATTCTTCTTGCCAGTTATAGGAAACCAAGCCCCAGCTTTAACAGTTTGATCGTTGGCTAATATTACACATTGTCTGCCGCTAACATAGCCAATGCCAGCCACTGTTCCTCCTGCAGGACAACCACCTTGTTCTTCATACATTTCAAAACCCGCAAAGCTGCCAATTTCAATAAATGGTTTGTCTTTATCTACTAAAAATTCTATTCTTTCTCTTGGAGTAAGCTTATTTTTTTCGTGTTGTTTGTCAGCAGCTTTTTTGCCACCGCCCAATTTAATTTTATTGAGGTGTTGTTTGGTTTCACTCAATTTTAATTTCATCCAATCTTCATTTCTATTGGCTTCTATATTCATATACTTACGATTGTTAGTTTTGCGAAGATAAGGGCAACACAAATTAAGCTTTAGAAATTCAGCATCAAGAATTTTTTACCGTCAGTTTTGGTGATACAATACTTAATTGATTTACACTGTAGTCATTCTGTTCAGTAAATTTCATGATTGTTCTTATAATGAAAGTATGACTTATTGTACTACGTTTTTTGAACCAATACAATATTGGTAATCGTTCGTATTTATATATATTAAACCCATATTAAATTACTTGTTTTCTTGAGTTTGAAAATTAGTATAAGTTTTCTGTCTTTCTGGTGTTTTTGTTTGCTACTACTCAATGAATGTTTAATGGCAAATACTAATCAAGTTACAACTCATTACAATACTCGTTTTATTGTGCATACAAATTTTGAAGCAGGTAATTTGGGTATGTGGAAATATTAGAGAACAAAAATGCAGCTATAAACAATGAATCGTATGCAGGAAAATATGCAATGAAAAATGTTTAGGAAAGAGTATTCTGGATTTTGGAAACAAAATTAAAAACCAATAGTCTTTACAGCATTTCAGCTTATGTTAAAACAGAATTTAGTGAAGAGGGAATTCAATTTGTGGTGAAAGGTTTTGACGATATAGAAAATCTGTATTAAGTGCATTAACTGCTTATACTAAAGTAAGCATCCATTTTCAAGCGGTAACTACTTCATTGCAAAAAAAGAAAACACATATTCACTAGCAAGATTGTGTAGTTTGAAAATTGCCTGTATTGAAAAGTATATGCTATACCTAAATGTATTAGTTTAAATTGTTTTGGTGATGGAGCATCTTTTATTAATAAATAAGTAGTTCCAATTACTGCATTTAAAGGAGTACGAATTTCATGACTCATCATACTTAAAAATTCGGAACGAGCATAAGCAGCTTTCTCAGCTATTTCTTTAGCTTGAATTAAATTGTTTTCTGTATCATTTTTTCTCTTTACTTCTTTAGTAATAGAATCAATTACAGTTTCAAAACTCGTATGTTTATTGGCTTGTAAATGTACATCTGTATGAAAATTATTGATGCATTGAATAAGTTGCTTTAAAGCATTCTGCTCATGATTAATCTCTTCTTTTAGTAAACAATCGATTTGATGATTTTGTCTTTCAGCCAATTGTACCAATTTTTTGTACTCTTTTATTTGCTGATCGTGTAAATAGTAATCTTCATTAACTAATTGAATAAACTTTTGAGTTTGGCTGTCTATTTTGGAGCTTGATGGGAAACACTGCTCAACAACTTTAGATAGTAATTGGTGTGTCATGGGGTTGGGTTTTTCATAATGATTAGGCAACAAAAAATAGACTAATCGAATTGGTAGCTTAATTATATTCTTAAAAATTATATCATAATTTCTAAAAAAAATACTAATAGGATATACATACCAACGCATACTTTTTATGCTAATTGTGTGTGAATGGAAGTATTTTTTTAATTAAAAACTCAACTACAAAAGGTGGAAATTTTAGTGAGCAAATACACAAAACTCTATTTATAAAGGCTTTTATATGATTTAGTATTTCCATACTGTGGAATTTGTTTTTCGGCAGTGGAATGCGTATTTAATGATTATATTCTTAAAGTATTGATAGTTAATTTGTTAATCAGTATTTTATTGATGGCATAGCTATGGATATACTATAAGCATGAAACAAGAAATATCCAAAACAACCATAGCCAATATACAAAAGGCATTTGAGTATGCAGGATTGCCTGTCTCTGAAAACTCAACAGTTGCATGTGCAACACCTTTAAACTGTTTTTATACTTGTAATACCGATGGTAGTGTACGCTGGGTATGGTCGGCTCTTAATAAGCATCCCGATTTTTTAAAATTATATCATGGTAAAGGTTTTAAACCCTGGTTGTTTACAACAATGGTTCAATTACTTTTTGTATTCAATTTGCAACGTTTGGTTGCAAAAGGAAGTTTTCAATTATTTACCAATTTACACAACAACGATTGGGCAAGCCATCGCTGGGGTTTGTTTACAGGAACAGTTGGGCCTAACCAAAAAATGATACTCTGGAAACAGAAAGGAAATGGCGAAAGTATTTTTTATAAAATAGCACTAACTGCTAAAGCTCAATTAAATATTAAACAAGAAGCTCAAGCTTTACAATTGGTTGCAGCTATGCCTTTAAAGAAAATACAATTTCCGGCTTTGCTTGCAACGAATCTTGATGTTTTAACTTTACAAGATGTTTCTAAGGGTGTAACAAAAACCAATTTTATTGCTCAATTGCCTCAGGCATCTTTACAAAATTGGTGTACACCAATAGCTCATAAAACAATTGATAATACTTTTTTTTGGAATCAAAAAACTTCAATTGAAAAGTATTATTCAGATAGCAGAATACCTAAAGCTTTTTTAAACAAACTGAATGTTTTAATTAATGAGGTGAATGCTAATGCAACTATTGCTGTAGCTCCTTCTCATGGTGATTGTACTCCATGGAATGTTTGGATGAAAAACAATCAGTTATGTATGATAGATTGGGAACTTTTTGCTGAAGAAGCTCCAGCACTAACAGATGTTTTTCATTTTGTGTATCAAAGCAATATTCTAATTGGTAACAATGGTTACTTAACTATACGTAAGCAATTAAACGAATTGTTTGCTCTACCACAATGGAAAGCTTTTATAGAATTTCACAAAATTGATATAGTACTGTTAGAAAAATTATACCTCGTTAATACAGTTAGTTATAATTTAGAAATTTATGCTAAACAAACCAATTGGCATGTACAGATTTCGTGGCTATTACAAACATGGAGTGATGCTTTAACTTATTTTATTAAACCTTTAAGCATTAGAAAAACTGTGTTGAATGATGTTGCCATTTTGCTGCATTTTAAATCGTATGCTGCAATGAAATTTATGGAACATTCTTTTGAAAATGTTTCTGAAAACAGCGATATAGATATTTGTATTTCAAAAGAAAATGCAAAGCTTTTAACAACAGTATTACAAAATCATATTCATGTAGCTGATGTTACAGTGCAAAAATTCAGTCATATGTATCAGTTGCATGCTGAGTTAACTGATGGTTCTTTAATTCATATAGATTGTATTCATCGTGTTCAACGCAAAGCCTTACAATTTATGAATTGTAGCGAAATCATTGAAGAAGCAACTATGAATAATGCAGGAATAAAAGTTGCTTCATTAGAACATGATTTTACCTACACCTGGCTTTTCTATTGGTTGAATAATGCCCCCATGCCAATTCATTATCAAGAACATTTTGCAGCTTCGGGAATACAGAATTTAGAAAAGTTAGATAACGAACTTTATATACAATGGAGTGGCGAAATAAAATCTCATAAAGATGCTTTCACATTTAATACAGGATTGAAAAATAAAGTCGAAAAAGCATTAAAAAATCAGCCTGCAAATAAATCATTCAATAAAGTCACTCACACAATTCAATATTTTATGGACATCGTAAAAAGGTTATTTCCCAAGAAAGGATGCATCATTACTTTTAGTGGTGTAGATGGTGCAGGTAAAAGTACAGTAATCGAGAAAGTAAAGTTTATGGTAGAAAAAAAATACCGTAAGCCTGTGATTGTAATAAGACACAGACCATCTGTACTGCCAATTTTAAGTGCATGGACACAGGGCAAAGAAAATGCTGAGAAAAAAGCTGCTGCTGCATTACCACGACAAGGAAATAACAATAGCTATATTTCTTCATTGATTCGATTCGCTTATTACTATGCCGATTATTTATTTGGTCAATTATACATTCAATGCAAGTATGTGTTGAGAGGCTATATCGTTTTATACGATCGTTATTATTTCGATTTTATCAATGATAGTAAAAGAAGCAATATCACTCTGCCAAAATCATTCACATCATTATGGTATCGGTTTTTATTGAAGCCTAAATACAATTTCTTTTTGTATGCATCTGCCGAAGAAATTTTAGTTAGAAAAAAAGAACTTGATGCACCAACTATTACAGCACTTACTAAGCAGTATTTAACCTTGTTTGATAAGTTATCTATAAAATATAAATCTTCCGAATATATACCTGTTTACAATAAAGATTTATCTGCAACATTAAGTTTAATTGAAGACACCGTAATGCTACATAAGCCAGTAAAATCAAGAATCAACCAATTAAGAGCTGCTGCAATGTAATCAGTAATAAAACAGTTATGAAAAAAATCATTGAACATATTATCCAATTACGTAACCCAAATTTTGCATTCGATAAAAGTCTTACTTCTGCAATGTTGCTCTCTTTTACAGCACAGCAATTATGGGCTGTTGTAAGAGGATTTCAAGTTTGTATTTACTTGCGAAAAAGTAATTTGATGCTTAGAGGTAAGCATGTTTCATTCAACAATATTGCAAATATGCAGTGGGGTAAGTTTTTAAAATTGGGTGATCATGTTTATTTAAATGCATTAGGGAAAGGTAAATTGTCGTTGGGCAATAACGTTAGTATTGGTGCTTTTAGCAGGGTTATCATTTCTACATCACTCAACAATATTGGCAAACATATAAGTATTGGTAACAATGTAGGCATTGGTGAGTTTGCTTATTTGGGTGGGGCAGGAGGATTAACGATTGGCGACGATTGCATAGTAGGTCAATACTTAAGTTGTCATCCAGAGAACCATGTTTTCGATGAACTAAATACTTTAATCAGACATCAAGGAATTACACGTAAAGGGATTGTAATAGGCAAAAATTGTTGGATAGGTAGTAAGGTAACCATTTTAGATGGGGTGCAAATTGGTGATGGTTGTGTAATTGCAGCTGGTGCAGTGGTTACAAAATCATTTCCTGCAAATAGTGTTATTGGTGGAGTGCCTGCAAAACTTTTGTCTGAACGAAATAAACAGTCAGTTAATCAACTTAAAAAAGCAATTGCATAGTTATGGCAACCATTTTAGTTTCTGCATATGCAGTAAATCCATTTAAAGGTTCAGAAGATGCAATGGGCTGGAATTTTGTTTTGCAAATTGCAAGGCATAATAAGGTTATTGCAATTACAAGAAAAAATAATGCTGCTCATATTGAAAAATATTTTGAAAAAAATCCTCAATTAAATGAAACAAAACAACGCATTGAATTTTTATATTTTGATTGGCCAAACTGGATGATTTTTTGGAAGAAAGGTCCAGTACTAAGCCTTATTTATTATTACTTCTGGCAATTAACATTGGCTATTTGGTTAAGGAGTAAAAATGTACAATTTGATATAGCTCATAATTTAAATTTTCACAACGATTGGACGCCCACTTTTTTATGGATGCTTGGAAAGCCAATGGTTTGGGGGCCTGTAGGGCATCATCCAAAAGTACCTAAACAATTTTTGTTACCACAGTTTGGTAAAAAAGAATACATAAAAGACAGGTTCTTATGGGTATTGAAAAATATTTTCTGGTACCTTGATCCAATGTTATACATAGCCAAAAAAAAAGCAGCTATGATTTATTGCATGAGCAAAGAAGCAGTTGCTAAAATGAGGCTTACAAAAAATTATATTATTCATCCTTCTGTTGCATGTGAAGAGGCGGAAAAGATTTTTATACAAAAAGAAAAGTTCAGGATTTTATCTGTTGGAAGGTTTGTACCATTAAAGGGATTTGATGTAACCATCAGGTCTTTTGCTCAGTTTTATCATTCGCTGAGTGCCCAAAAACAAGATACTGTTCAACTTACACTAGTTGGTTCAGGTCCATTAAAACCATACCTTAAAAAATTAATAAAAGAATTAAAAATAGATAATGTTACTAATATTATTGAATGGTTACCTCGTAATCAATTACCTGAATTATACGCATCATCGTCTGTATTTCTTTTTCCTTCTCATGAAGGTGCAGGAATGGTTGTTCCAGAAGCAATGAGTTATGGATTGCCAGTGGTGTGTATGAATAATTGTGGACCAGGAGAATTGGTTCATCCATCCACCTCTCTTAGAGTAAATTATGATACTTATGATAACACGATAGCAGAAATAGCAACAAAATTAGAAATACTTTTTACAAATGATACCCTTAATGAACAAGAGCAATTATTGGCATTGCAGCGTTATGAAAATATGTTCAGGTGGAATGTAAGAGGAGATTTACTGCAAGGTATTTATCAAGATATTTTAAAAAATAATCAATAATTTTTCAAACAATTATATGAAGCGTAATAAAATAATTGCAGTTCATTTATTAAATGATTTCAGCGGAAGTCCATTGGTTTTTCGTCAATCAATAGAAAGTTTAAAAGGTAATTACGATATTCACTTATTTACTGCAACCCCAAGTGGCAGTGGTTTTTTAAGTGATATTAAAGATATTCAGACAACTGAAATTGCTTATCGTTGGAATCCAAATAAACTGATTACCTTATTTCTGTTTTTGTATTCTCAATGGCAATTGTTTTGGAAATTGCGTAAAAGCATCAATAAAAATGATATTGTTTACATCAATACTTTATTGCCTTTTGGTGCAGCATTAGCTGCAGTTTCAAAAAAATGTACTGTAGTGTATCATGTGCATGAAGTAAGCATTAAACCACAAATATTTAAAAGCTTTTTGGTGTTTATTGCCAACCATACTGCTGATAAAATTTTATTTGTATCTGCTTATGTTGCTTCATGTTTCAATTTCAAAAAAGCAACCTGTTCTGTTATTCATAATGCATTGCCTGAATTATTTACAACTCAGGCTCAGCAAATTAATCAACTAAATACAACAGCTCCTTTTACTGTGCTCATGTTATGTTCACTAAAAGCTTATAAGGGTATTTATGAGTTTGTAGAAGTAGCCAAACAATTACCACAAATTCAATTTCAGTTAGTGTTGAACGCTTCGGGTAATGAAGTAGCAGCTTTTAAGCAATCTGTTGATATAACCGAAAATTGCACCCTGTTTTCAGCACAAAAACAAACCATTCCTTTTTATAAGAAAGCTCATTTAGTGGTTAATTTTTCAAGACCCGATGAATGGGTAGAAACTTTTGGAATGACTGTTTTAGAAGCCATGTATTGTGGCAGGCCAGTTATTGTTCCACCTGTTGGTGGTGTTTGTGAACTAATTGATGATGGTGTTCAGGGATTTCTTATCAGCAGCAGAAATATAGATAAGTTAGTTCAACGTATTGCTCACATTACCTCAGATTTTAACTTATACAAAAGCTTAAGCAAAAATGCCTTGATTAAAGTAAGCAATTTTACAGCTGATGCATTTGCTGAAAAGATTAATTTGATATTTTCTGACCTCAATAAGCCCAAAAACGATGTGGAAATAATTTCCACCAAGCGGAATATACTAGTTGCATAAAACGTTGAAACCCTTGATTTACAAGGGTTTTTTATTTGGCACGATATGCGTATTTCTATTACAAAAGATAGAATACACATGAAAAAGCCAAAAATTGCGATAATTGGAACTGTTGGTTTACCTGCAAAATATGGAGGGTTCGAAACACTTGCCGAACATCTTGTAGATGAAATGAGTGATCAGTTTGAAATTAGTGTTTACTGCACCAAAACGAAATATCCAAAAGGTAGCCGACCAGCAAAATATAAAGGAGCAAAATTAATTTATTTGCCTTTTGATGCCAATGGTTTGCAAAGTGTTATATACGATAGTATCAGCATTTTGCATGCATTGTTCTTTGCAGATGTCCTCATGATATTGGGTGTTTCGGGTGGGTTTATGTTGCCATTTGTAAAGTTGTTTACCAATAAAAAAATCATTATCTCAATTGATGGTATCGAGTGGAAAAGAAACAAATGGAGCAAGTTGGCAAAATGGTATTTATGGGCAGCTGAGTGGATGGCTGTAAAATTTTCACATGCCGATATTTCTGATAATGAATCTATACAAGATTATACAGCCATTCGTTATAAAACACTCAGTAATATTATTGAGTATGGAGCCGATCATACCATGCAGGTAAAAGCTGAAACTGAAGACAAACAGAAGTATCCTTTTTTATCCATGCCCTATGCTTTTAAAGTTTGTAGAATTGAACCCGAAAACAATATTCATGTTGTATTAGAAGCTTTCTCTAAGTTACCCCAACATACATTGGTAATGGTGGGTAACTGGAAAAATGGTGAATATGGAATTGAATTACGTAAACAATACCAATCTTTTTCAAACATCATTTTATTAGACCCTATTTATAACCAGCGTGAACTTGATTTACTTCGCAGCAACTGTTTAGTATATGTACATGGGCATAGTGCAGGTGGCACCAATCCTTCTTTAGTAGAAGCAATGTATTTAGGGCTTCCTGTAATTGCTTACAGTGTAACTTACAATAAAACAACTACCGAAAATCAAGCATTTTATTTTAAAAATGCTGATGAATTAAATGCAATTATTGCCAATACAAGGCTTGCTGCTTATAAAGAAAAAGCAGCTATTTTAAAAGAAATTGCATTGAGAAGATATACATGGAAAGTGATTGCTGATAAATACGCTTATTTGGTAAATAGAGTACTTACTGTCCCTTCAAAAAGCAAACTACTACCAGCTGCAAGTCTGCGTCTTACAAAAGATAGTCTTATTCAAAATGAACTTGGACATCTGCAATCACCTTTAAACTTCTATGAAAAAATTTAATGTATGAAAACCTTACTCATAAATAACAGTATCAGCCTTATCGCCAGTTTAATAGTTACATTTATTGTGTTGAAGTTATTACTTAAATACAGTGTAAAACTGAAATTAGTAGATCTGCCCAACGAAAGAAAATTGCATAAAACACCTATCCCCTCAATTGGAGGATTGGTAATTGTAATTGCTCTTTTATTGGTGATGATGATTATTCCATTGATGCGTACATTTTTATTCAGCAACTACATATTCTTCCTTTGTTTTTTAGCACTATCCATAACAGGAATTGCTGATGACAGACTTGATATTTCTGCAAAATTGAGGCTAATAATTGAAGTAGGTTGTGCATTTGCTGTAGCACATGCAGGTATCAGATTAACTTCTTTACATGGTATTATGGGCATTACTACATTACCTGTTTTTGTACAATATGCACTAACCATCTTTATATTAACAGGGGTAACCAATGCATTTAATTTAATTGATGGAATTGATGGTTTGGCAGGCGGAATTGCATTAACCAATATCATTTTATTAGCAGCATTAAGTTTTATTGCTGGGCAATTCGATTGGTTTACATTTTTTATAGCAGCAATAGCAAGCATTATTGTTTTTCTAAAGTTTAATTGGCGTCCTGCAAAATTATTTATGGGTGACGGAGGTTCTTTGCCTTTAGGATTTATGATGTCGGCAGCTGGTATTTTATTAATCAATAAAATTGGAGCTACACAAATAAATTATTTGCCTACAGCAGTGGTAATTGTTGCTGTTTCTTTTTTAATCCCGGTTATGGATACGATTAGAGTTTTTTTAAAACGTATTTCTAAAGGAAAATCTCCTTTTGCTCCCGATAAAAATCATTTACATCATTGGCTCATACGCCAGCATTTAGTGCACAATCAAGCAACTAAAAGGGTTTTAGGCTTTCACATTTCCTTGTTAGTTTTTGCAATTGTAGGTATTCAGTTTTCAAGTATAACAGTAGTGATATTAACATTGGCTTTTATGGTGGTTTTGTATACCAAAGCACTACAATTGAGCAGTTATTTTCATAGGTGGTACAAATTTGTTAAACGAATGGAAACTGCTAGATGAGTTTAGTACCAAATAAGCAATTAAACTTGTGTAATTTCGTTACATGTAATGGAATAAATCCACATTATGGAAGGATATAAAATATTTATAGTAGAAGATGACCCTTGGTATGGTGAAATTTTGGAGTACCATTTATCGCTAAATCCCGATTATCATATCGAAAAATTCACTTCGGCTAAAGAGTGTTTAAAGAATTTGTATAAAAAACCAGATGTTATAACCGTAGATTATAACATGCCAGAAATTAATGGGGCAGAGCTGTTTAAGAAAATTAAACAAACCCTTGATGTGCCTGTTATTATGATTAGTGCTCAAGAAGATGTAACAATTGCAGTAGATTTATTGAAATTGGGCGTTGCCGATTATTTGGTGAAGGACGATAATACAAAAGATCTTTTGTGGAATTCGATTATTCGAATTAAAGAAAATCAATCACTGAAAAAAGAAGTAGAAGATTTAAGAGAAGAACTAGGACAGAAATATGATTTTGAAAAAGTAATTAAAGGCACATCGCCTGCTATCAAAAAAGTGTTTGCTTTAATGGAAAAAGCAACTAATCGTAATATTAATGTTTCAATCACGGGAGAAACTGGTACTGGTAAAGAATTGGTTGCAAAAGCTATTCATTACAATTCAGATAGAAAGTCTAAAAAATTTGTAGCTGTAAATATGTCTGCCATTCCAAAAGAATTGGTCGAAAGTGAATTGTTTGGTTACGAAAAAGGAGCATTCACCGGTGCAATTGCCAGAAAAATTGGAAAGTTTGAAGAAGCCAATAAAGGCACTTTGTTCTTAGATGAAATTGCCGAAATGGACTTAAATCAGCAAAGCAAATTATTGAGGGTGTTGCAAGAAAGAGAACTTACCAGAATTGGTGGAAATGATGAAGTGAAAATTGATGTTCGTTTAATTGTGGCTACCCATAAAAATTTGGAAGAAGAAGTACAAAATGGCAATTTTAGAGAAGATTTATATTTTAGAATTATGGGTTTGCCAATTGAGCTTCCACCATTAAGGGAAAGAGGCAATGATATTATTTTTTTAGCCAATCATTTTATAACTGAGACCTGTAAAGAAAATAAAGTACCTGTTGTTACACTTACGTCAGGGGCAAAAGAAAAGTTAATCAAGTATAATTTTCCAGGTAATATTCGAGAGCTAAAAGCTATGATGGATTTGGCTGCTGTAATGTGCGATGGCAAAGAAATTACGGCAGATGATATAAAGTTTTCTACAACCAAAGGAAAACTTTTTGCTATGACCGAAGAAAAAACAATGGAACTTTATTACATAGATATTGTAGAGTCTTTTTTGAAAAAATACGATAATAATGTGGTTAAAGTGGCAACCAAGTTAAATATTGGTAAGTCTACTATTTATAAGATGATTAATAACGGACAAATTAAAGTTGATTAGTATGAAAGGAATGTTGTTTACAGAATTTTTGGAGTTGGTTGAAACACAATTTGGCTTGCAGGCAGTTGATGAAATGATTGCAAAGGCACAACCAGCTTCTGGTGGTGCTTATACAACAGTAGGAAATTATCCGCATGCTGAAATGGTAAATATGGTAGTAGCGTTACATCATTCAACCAATATTCCAATTAAAGATTTGTTGAAGCTTTTTGGCAAATATTTGTTTAGTAAATTGGCTACTATGCATCCGCAAATTATAGAAAATATTTCTGACCCTTTTGATTTGCTACAAAATATTGAAGAAACCATTCATGTAGAGGTAAAGAAATTGTATGCCGATGCAAGACCACCTATGTTTGAAACTATATTAAGAACGCATCATGAATTGGTAATTACTTATCAATCGTCCAGAAAATTGGGTGATGTTGCAGAAGGTTTAATTATAGGTTGTGGTGAATATTATCAAGTGAATTTAACTGTTGAACAAATACCATTAGTTGAAGACGGAACTAAAGTAAAATTTTGTATTACTAAAAATTAAAAATTGGATACACTAGTATTACAAAGGGCTCTTGAGCGTGAAAGAAAAGCAAGAAAAGCTGCAGAACAAATTCTGGAGCAAAAGAGTCGTGAATTATATGAAGCCAATGAAGCATTAACTTCCATAAATCAAAACCTCACGAAAGAAATAGAAAAAAGAGCACAAGAAGCTTATTTGTTTTCATTATTCCCTATGTATAATCCTGATGCTTTATTTAGGATTGATTTTGATGGAAAAGTATTACTCAAAAATCCTGCTGCTCAAAAAATTGAGTATGTTATCTATAAAGAACAAAAAATAACTATTGAACAATTAGCTGTAGTAATTATAGATTTAGCAAATGTTCAATCTCAACAATTTGTTGTTGAAGCTACAACAGAAACTGATTATTATTCTTTTCTATGTTGTCCTTTAATACAAGATAAAGTAGTAAATGTTTATGGGCATAACGTTACTCAACAAAAACTTACAAGTAAACAATTAACTTCAACCGCATTAAGGCTTTCAAATTTAATTACTAATTTGCACGAAGGTATTTTACTAGAAGATGAAAACCGACGTATTGTAATTACCAATCAACTATTTTGTACCCTTTTTAATATACCTGTTGCTCCAGATGATTTAGTAGGAGCCGATTGTAGCAACTCTGCTCAACAAAGCCAACATTTATTTAAAGATCCTGTGGCTTTTATAAAAAATATTGAAGAGATTACTCAAGCAAAAGAATTGGTAGTTAGCGAAGTAATTGAAATGGCCGATGGCCGATTTGTAGAGAGAGATTATATTCCTATTTTTATTAACGAAGTATATCAAGGTCATTTATGGAAGTATAGAGATATTACCGAACGTAAATTGGCCGAAGCCAATCTTAAAATTCAAGAAGAAAAATATAGAAGAATAATTGCCAACATGAACCTTGGTTTGGTAGAGGTAGATTTAAATGATAACATTCAATATGTAAATCAAAGTTTTTTAGAATTATCTGGCTATGCTTTAGATGAACTATTGAACCATAATGCTAGTGAAATTTTTTTGACAGAGGCTGATAGAAACATAATGGTTAAAAAAAATCAGTCTCGTAAAAAAGGTATTTCAGATGCCTATGAAGTGCAAGTAAAAAACAAAAATGGCGATTTACGTTGGTGGCTTATTAGTGGTGCTCCTTTGTTTAATGATTTGCATCAACAAACAGGTTCAATAGGTATTCATTTAGACATCACTGCACAAAAAGAATTAGAAGAAGAACTTATTGCAGCAAAACGGTTAGCCGAAAATTCTTCTCACGCTAAAGAAATATTTCTGACCAATATGAGTCATGAAATAAGAACCCCAATGAATGCCATTATTGGTATGAAGCGGCAATTACAAAAAACCAGTTTAAATACCAATCAACAATTATATCTAAATGTAATTGGTACGGCTGCCGATAATTTATTGGTCATTATTAATGATATTCTTGATTTTTCTAAAATTGAAGCAGGTAAAATTATACTCGAAAAAATTGGTTTTAAATTGGCTAGTTTAGTTCAACATTCGGTTCAAATTTTAAAACATAAAGCTGAGGAGAAGGGCATCAATTTATTGGTGAATATAGATGATACTACAGCCAATGTATTTATTGGCGATCCATTTAGAATTAGTCAAGTGCTAATGAATCTGTTAAGTAATGCAATTAAGTTTACTGAAAAAGGATATGTTGAAGTTTCTTGCAAAGTAATTTTACAAAAAGGTAATAAGCAATATCTAGAAATAAGTGTAAAAGACACAGGAGTGGGTATAGATGAAAAGTTTTTGAGTATTATATTCCAAAAGTTTTCGCAAGAAGATGAGAGTATTGCAAGGCAATATGGTGGTACAGGTTTAGGTATGAGTATTAGCAAGCAGTTGGTGGAGTTAATGGGTGGAAGTATTGTGGTAAAAAGCAAAAAGAATGAAGGCTCTTGTATTTCCATAAAAGTTGCTTTAACTGTGGGCGAAGAAAAAGATATTCCTACAATTGTTAATATACAGGCCGATTCTTCTATATTGAAAGGTAAAAAAATATTGGTAGTAGAAGATAATGAAATGAACCGATTTGTTGCACTCACCCTACTAGAACAATATGGTGCTACAGTTGCTCAAGCAAATGATGGAAAAGAAGCTGTAGATTATTTAGAATCGAATAATGCTGATTTGATTTTAATGGATGTAAGAATGCCAGTGATGGATGGAATAGAAGCTACTAGGCAAATACGTGCTAACCAACATACAAGTATTCCCATTATAGCTTTAACTGCCAATGCAGTAAAAGGTGAGCAGGATAAATGTTTGGCAGCAGGGATGAACGATTATCTTACAAAGCCTTTTGAAGAAGAAAATCTCATTAGTACTATTGCAACATGGTTGGGCAAACAAGTTTCTTTTGCCAAGCTTAATGCCGAAGAACAAGAAATTACTGAAAATTTATACAGTATCGAAAAAATTAATTTAATAGGCAGGGGCAATCCAGCTTTTATTAAAAAAATGGCTTCTCTGTTCGAACGTGAATCAACTAATGCCATTGATGAGTTAAAAAAAGCTTATGCAATTAAAGATGTTAAAACCATCAACGCTACATCGCATCGCCTTAAGCCATCTATCGATAATTTGGTGATTAAATTATTACAAACCGAAGTAAGAGAATTAGAAGCCTTCGACCCCAACGAATCTAGTTGGGATAAAGCAAAATTGTTGATAGATAAGTTCGAAAAGATTATTTTAAAAGTACTTGCAGCAATGAAAACTGAAGTATAGATTTTTTGTAAACTAGCACAAGAACTGCTATCAACATTACTGGCGTCGCACCCTTCAACGCCTAGTACATTAATGAGCAATGAAGCGAAGTGTTGTAGATAAATAACACAGAATTGATAAATTGGTAACTGATTCTTCCTACACCTGTCAGGTTTTCAAAAATTATTTAAATCGCTATCTACTTCATTTCATCGTCTTAATTTTTTAATTGGAGTATCTTAAATAAAGCTTTTGTATTCTTTAATTTCTATACCTAAAATGGCTATCCCTCCTTTGCTATTGCTGTGATTGCTGAAACTATGAGCTTTAGTTAAGGTGTGGTTCGAAAACAAGGTTGCCCATTAAAAAATACTCTCTAACTGGTTTTAATTCAGTTTTAGTTAGATTTTTTTTATATGCAAAAACTAAAAGTAATAATAGTTTGAGGTATACTTATTTGGGGTTTTAACAATTAGTTCATGTCGCATTTTCACAACTGTTTTATTTGCTGTTATAGGCGATTTTATTGCATAGTCTTCTTCTGTGTCCTCTGCAAATTCAATATAAATGTTAAAGTAATTTGTTAAATGTATTTTCATTTTTAATTTTTCAATAAATATTGCCTATTACAGTAATTGTGTTAGTTGTTTTGATAACTAATTAACTTGTTAAACCTTATAAAGTTATTTTTTCATTTAGCTTGTCAAAACTTTTATAGCTTCAGGTTGAGAACCTACAAAGTTAATTTGCTTGCCATTGTTGCTTTCAAAAATAAAGTCGTTAATACTTTTGCTTGTAAATTTTGAAAAATTGACAATGATGGCCAAGCGTACACGATAATTAGAAAATTTTTGAAGTATCTCACCTGCCATGCCATTTTTCAAATCAAAAAAATCTGGCGTAATGTTTTTCTCGTGAATAATTATTTTGTCAAAATCTTGGTAGTATAAATTACCTAGTAAATCCAAGCCATCAGAAGCATTGCTTATAACAATGTCTTCCGAAATTACCTCTGCTATGTTTATGAGGTTTTTTTTGTGGGTTTCAATTTTCATGTAGTTTGATTATACTGGTTTGGAGCCTTTCTAATTTACCTCTTTATTTTTGGTTTTTGATTTGGTTTGACAATATGCTTTCCTAAGATCAAAAGGTTACATCAAACATGCATCAGAACTTTCACAGACCTAGCATTTTTTTTCAAAGTTATCTAAAATTAAAATCAAGCGTTTTATTAGAATTCATCGTATAAAATGTATCGGTATAAGAAGCATTGCCAACATTTTTTATTGTGTAATAAACACCTACTCTTAAAGTTGTGATTTCAGAACTATGGAATTGTTTTGCTATGCTTATTTTTAATGGTTGTTTGGGGATGTCTTTAATTTTCATGGCTGGTATGGTTGAATCCCAAATAATTTGGTTATTCAATTGTTTAATAGCCAAAGAAAATGTAATAGAATCATTATTGGTTGAAAAATCTTCGTTTGTAGAAATTGAGAAGTGAATTTTTTTTACAGTATTGTTCTCTATTTCATAACACTTACAACATGCTGTAACTAGCAGCAATACAGCAATTGGCCAAGTATGTACTTTTTTCATTTAAAATGTTTTTTCTTATGACTGAGTAAAACCGCAATTCATTGCATCATCGAAATAAATTTATTTCTTGATTCTCTATTTGTAAGTTCTAAAAGCCCACCAAAGTTACACAGCCCAGCATAGCCCAGACAGCAACGGATAACCCGCTGAAGCTTTGTGTGTTGGGTTTGTGGCGGATTAGCAGTGAATGGCTGGAGACTGAAGTTGAATATTGTGGTGAAGTACATGCTTCTAATTAAAAAAAAGAGCCATGCAATTGCATGACTCTTTTTTATGAACGGGGGTTTTTCTATTTACAATGAGCTTTTGCCGATTATAATTTTTTTAGCATACACTTTATTTTCAGAATCTGTAATTTTTAAAACATAAAAACCATGTAATAGCTGTGGTAAGTTAATTCTTAATTCGCTATTGGTATTGAGTATTTGTTTAATAACTACTTTTCCGTACACATCTGTTAACTCTACTAATTTGATGATCTTGTTGGTAAACTTTCCCCATTTATGTACAAGAGAAAAGTTTAATACATCTGTAGCAGGATTTGGATATGTTTTCACTTCAATCATTTGCTCTTCTAACTGCTTAGATTGAATGGTGTTAATGGTAGTATTGGTTTCAATAGCATCGTAATGATCGAACTGTATATACACTTTGTTCTTTAGTGTTGTACCAGGTGCAATGTTTTTATTGGGTGCAATACTAAACGTTATATAACCCTCGCTGCCAGCTGGATTACTTGCTGAATCGCTCAAGAAAATATCATCAAAACTAAATGTAGCAATATTGCCTTCTGTTGCAATGGATAAACCTTCGTGGCTTTGAGCAATTATATTTAATGTACTAATATCTAAGCCTTGAGGTAAAGTATCTTTTATGGTAACAGATGTTGCAGGATGATTACCATAGTTTTGAAAACGAATGGTATAAGTAAGCATTTGCGTTGGCATTATATAGCCTTCTTTGCCATACCCAATTGGCGAAACTTGTAAGTCATTTGGATCTATAGCACCAACTACTACATAGTTTTGTGTTAAGGCATTATTGGTTGAAACGCAATCGTTACTTAAGTCTTCTAACCAAGTATTAAAAGTAACACTATCACCAATTTTTATTGAGCTACTATTGCTATGATTGAATGATAGTAACTGACTTTGAAATGCAGCTAAATTGCTGATTGTCCAGCTGTATACTTTTTTGGTAATATTGTTTTCAACCACTGTTTCAATATTGCTAAAAGCAATAGAAGGTGTGCTAGGAATAATGGTTGCAGGCATTTTTAGTTTTGCATAAATTACATGTGCAGTTGTACGTCCATTATTGGTAACAACCCAGTTGAATTGATTGTTGGTAAAGCCTTTTCTGATAGCTGTGCTACCCATCATAACTTCAGCATCTGTACCATTGCAAATTACTTTTGCTGGAACCCAAACTGTATCTTTGGGTGCAGTATTGTTTGCAATATTCAATGAGGTTGGTGTTGCACTAGCCATTAAGCCTCTACCATTGGCAACTTGTAATTGATAATTACCATTGGTAAGATGGGCAGTGAAAATGCCATTATCATTGCTATATAAAGCAGTTGTAGAGCCTATTATTTCAATCATTGCTCTTGAAACGGTTTTTTCGCCAACATCTTTTTTTGCATTGTTATTGGCATCTACAAATACACCACCAATTACTTTAACTGATTGTGTTTCGGTAATATTCAACATTTGTTTTGCAGGAATATTGGTTAACACTTGAACAACGCCACTTGGCCATTTTATTTTAATAGAATCAATGTTGGTTGCACTACCTAAACCAAAGTGTTGTGTTAAACTACTTTGACCACCAAAACCACTTTGAGCATTTACTGCTCTCATTTGCCAAATACCATTTGCTTTTACATAAACACATGCTCCAATGGCTGATTTGTTTGACTTAGTACCTATTAAGTTTATTTGTATCCAGTTATTGATATTGCCATTATTGGTAAATATTGCATTTGGTTGATTGGTATGTGTTGCTACTAATAAATCTAGATCTCCATCTTGATCAAAATCGCTCCATGCATGTCCAAAAGCATTGCCAAAACCAAAAGTAATTACTTCATCTATTTTTTTAGTAAATGTTCCATTTCCATTATTCATGTAAAGAAACTTTACATTTTTATCGGTGCTAACGTATAAGTCTAAATCGCCATCATTATCTACATCGGCAAAACTACAACCATGGGCAGCACCTTTATCTGTAACAACATCGCCAGTGGTAATTTTTGTAAATTTACCATTACCATCATTTTTATAAAAGAAATTACCTTGAGCATTTGAGTTGGTAACAAACAAATCTAAATCACCATCATTATCATAATCGCCCCAACAACTTCCAACAGATTGACCACCATCGTTAGTGATAACATTGGAAACTTTTGTAAAAGTTCCGTTACCTTGATTATGAAATAAAGAGTTTTTAAATCCTTTACCATTGGGTACAAATAAGTCTACAAAACCATCACCATCATAATCGGCCCAACTTGGTGCTATTGATTGATTGGCTTCTAATGGTATGGCATTGGTTAACTCTTTTATGTAAGAGCCATTGCCATTGTTTTTATACAATTCATTGTATTTGGTAGGAAAAAAGTTACTTAAAAATAAATCTATATTACCATCGTTATCATAATCGGCAAATGCTGCACCATGATAATAAGATACATCTTTTACAAAGGCTGGAGTGATATCTTTTGTAAAAGAACCATTGCCATTGTTTTTGTATAAAGTATTTGATTTACGGGTATTGTTAATTACTAATACATCAATATCGCCGTCATTATCAATATCTGCACAAGTACTAGAAGCACTAATAGCGGTATCTTGTATAAATGCTGGAACATTTGCTTTGGTAAATCCACCAGCTTTATTGTTAATGTATAATACGTTTGGTCTATTGCGTCTTTTATCTGTTGCAAAAATATCGTCGTATCCATCTTTATTTACATCAATCCAACTTACTGTCCAAGAGTCTGTAGAATCCTTGCTAATTACATTGTCATTAAATCTAGAAAAAATTAATTTAGAAGTGTTAGCAGGATTTACATTTACTACTTGTGTAGTAGATGATTGTTGAATTTGAGAACCTACTGTACCTGTTATAATTGTTTCAACAGTTGTATTGGTTTGTCCAGACAAAACGTTTCCAGTATTGGTACCAACTGAAGCTACAACATTGGTTTCTACTTTGTATTGATGTTTAGATTCAAGATCGGCAACATTTTTAAAATCAACTACTGTTTTGGTTGCTTGTTCAGTAATAGTACCATTTATGGGTTTGGTAACTTCACTGGTAAGTTTAGAGTCAATTACTTTCAAGCCATCTTGCACAACTACTTGAAGGTCTGGATTGGTAACTGTTGTACCTACATTAATATAAGTAGTAACTTTTACAGTATCTGTAGGTATTGCACTAGACTGAGAAACAGTGCCAGTTTGTGTAAAGCTTTGCACCATTGAAGAGCCTGTATAACACATCCAATTATCATTAAAATTAGAGTTCATTACCGAAATTGGACTACTACTTTCAACTGTTAAATAAGGACCTGTTGGTTGAATACTTTGCCATTCAGCTAATGTTAAAAAGCAGTCAGCATAACGTTCTGCTCCTATAGTAAAGGTTTTATTAATTTTTGCACCATTGGTAGTTGCATCTTTCACGGTTACAAAAGCACCTTCTTTAGCAAATAAAAATAGGTGAGTAAGTTGTTGCCCAAAAGCTTTTTTGGTAAATGGATTAATTACATTTACTTGATTGCCGGGAGGGGCCATATAAGTTAAAAATTTTGTACCAGAAGTTGTACCATTTTCGGAGCTTACCATTGTAGCCATATCACTTGTGCCAGGGCTACCAGTTTCAAACCAATTGCCTTCAAAAACAGAAACACGTTTGCCGGGCGTACAAGTAATTTTAAATACCGTTGGATAACTTACATTGCCATTGGTTTTTCCTACCCAATCGCCAGATTTCATTTTGTTTAATGAAAAGTCTTTTACAGTGATCCAATTGCCATTACTAAATCTTTCTAATTTAACTGCATTGGCATCATCCCAACTCACAATTCTAATTTCTTGTTCGCCACCAGATTGATAAGGTACTCCAAAGTACATCAACTCACCAGATGAACTACCATTAGAGGTAGGTACATAACCACCTCCATCTCTTTCATTGCCAAACAAAGCACCGTACTGTACTGTAATGGGTTTATCGGCAACCAACATATAAGTTTCACCGGCTAACATTACATCTCTACCATCGGGATATCTGTAAATAATATCTTCTCCTATATTTAATGTTCTGGTAAAAACGTTGGTTGCTGTTTCAATATTAATATCAGTAAAACCTGTATTGGTTTTAGGTTGCCAGGATATTTTTTTAAATGTTACTGTGGTATTATTTTGATACGCAAATACATTAATATCTCTTCTAGAAGAGGTAAATGGTGGCGAATAAATAATAAACTTTTGACCAATAGATTTTTTATCGGTTGATGGAACCCAATCGTGTTGCCAATCGCTGTTGGTAGATTGAGAGGCGAAAATGAGTTTATCACTTTTTACAATAAAGTAATCACCATCCCATTTTAATACACCGCCACTTGCATAACGTGCATCATCGTTAATGCCATTGTCTCGTATGTACAATACATAGCTTTGACCAGCCATTAAAATGCCTGATTTGCTGTCGTCTGTATCGCCATCAGCACCATCATCAATAATATCAAATTTTGTACTGTCGTAAATAGCTGTAATAATTAATGCTACATCTCTTCTTACAGCATCGTTATTAGGTGGTACATAAATTTGGAAATAGGTAGAAGGTTCGCCTGTTGCATATACCTCCTGCAACACAAATAGAGTTGCAATAATGAATAGAATTTTTTTCAACATAACTTTTTTATTTGGCATTCACTCTTAAATATTTGTGCCAAATCCTGAAATCCAATGTTTATAGGTATTTCATCAAATTTTGAGTTTGGAGTTTTTTCCGCAGCTCGGAATTTTTTTCGATACAGTGAACTTTTTTAGAGTTTTTTTCAGTATTTATTTTACTTCAGCATTACTAAGTTTTTGCGAGCAAAGATTTTTTTTCAATATCCAGTAATTATAAAAGCAATTACTAGTTTCTTACATCATGCATTTAAAAGAGTAAGGGTTCATTTATATAACCATTTTTTGCTTGCATCTTTTTATATTTTTTTTGAATACTTCTTGTATAGTTGGGTAAGATTTTATTTGAAAAACGACCCTTAGGCTCACATTTTTTAGGAATTTATCGATTCCGTTTAATGGAAAAAGTTTTTTGGTGTGGAAAATAGGATTATACTGATTAAGTCTAACTTATTGATTTATAGATGATTTAAGACTTGGCACATGGATGGTTTATATTCTACAAAACAGTATAAAATGGAAAATATTAAAAACCTCAAAATTTTCGTAGTAGATGATGACCCTTTTTGTGCAGAGATGTACAAAGAGCATTTGTTGAGCACTGGTTATGCCAATATTACCAGCTACAATAATGGGCAAGACTGTATTAATCATTTAACAGAACAGCCAGATATCATTTTTCTTGACTACAATATGGCACCATTAGATGGGTTAGAAGTACTTAAGAAAATTAAACGTTTTAATCCCGATATCTATTTAGTAGTTCTTTCCGGTCAAGAAGATATGCAGGTTGCCATCAATGCATTAAAATATGGTGCATTTGATTATATCATAAAAGGAGAAAGCGATTTAGATATGATTAACGTGGTGTTGCAAAAAATTAAAAACGTAATGGAAATGTTGGAAAAAAAATCAGCAAAACCTTGGTTTATTCCTAAACTAATGGTTTCGTTATTTTAAAATTATTTACTCAATTATATACATTAAAATGAATAATAAATTTTTTCAACTGGTACTTGTAGCTTCTTTCTTGTTTACAAGTTGTGCAACACAAAACATGTTTACTTCTAACCAAAAAGTAATGATGGACTCTGCATTTCTGTCTCAAGCCAACTACCAACATATTTTAAAGAAGAATGATAAAATTAGTATCAGTGTGTGGGATAATGATGATTTAAGCGTAGGCTCTCTTTATGGTATTTACAATTCTAATGAGGTTTATGGCAAGTGGTTAATGCTTGATATTAACGGAGAAGTTCCGTTACCAAAAATTGGGAATGTGAACTTAGAAAATTTAACTGTTTTGCAAGCTGAAGAAAAGCTTAAAACTGAATATAAAAAATGGGTGGTAAATCCAATTATAGAAGTTAAAGTATTGAATAAAGAAGTAACCATTTTAGGCGAATTAAGAACACCCGGTAAATACAATCTTGAAAAAGATGAAAACAACTTATTAGAAGTAATTGGCAAAGCAGGCGATTTTGATTTTTATGCCAATAAAAAAAATATACAAATCATTAGAAAAATTCAAGGCAAAACAAAAACAGTTTCGGTTGATTTAACTAGCATCAATAGTTATACAGTAGCCGATATGAATATACAGCCTGGTGATATAATTTATGTACCAAGCCGTAAGGGTAAACATTGGGATAAAAGAGCAGGCTCTACCATTGTTCCAATTGCTACAGTAATAAGTTCTGTTGTATTGGTTTTAGGAATCATTAAAAAATAATCAAATGAGTGAGTTTAATAGTACCATCAATTCTTTACGTCCCTTTTATAGAGGATTACCTTTAGTTGCTTTAATTATGATGAGCTGTATTTTACTAGCCAAAAGGTATTTGCGTTACACCACACCTATGTATGAAAGCAGTGCTAAAATAAAATTGGCCGATAATCATGAAGGCGTTGCAAACAGTAATTTATTTAAAGATTTTGATGTGTTTGCCACTACCAATAAAATAGCAGCAGAAGTAGAATTAATTAAGTCGAAAGTTTTGGTACAAAAAGCAATCAATAAATTGAATATTGGTACTATTATTTATCGTGTTGGCGAATTGCATAAAACAGAATTATACTTACAATCTCCTATTATTATTAAAACAAGTTTTATTGATGAAAAATGGTTGGATAAAACTTATGCACTTTCAATAACCAAAGATTCTTTAGTTACCATTACATTACCAGGCGGAGAAAAGGTAAATGGAAAAATGAATTCAATTATCAGCACAAAAGCTGGCGAAATTGCCATCATTAAAAATGAAGCAGCTTTTAAGCTTAAACCGTATTTACATATTAATGATAAATATGAATTTATGGTTTATTCTCAAGAAGGCTTGGTTAATAAAGTGACCAGCGATATTGACGTAATGGCTGTAGATAAAGATGTGCCAGTTTTAAGAATCAGTTATAAATCTCCTGATCCAGCAAAAGCAGCACATGTTACCAATGCATTGGCAGCAGCTTACATATCGGATTATATTGATGAAAAATATAAATCAGCCGATACAACTTCCGATTTTTTAAACAGAGAATTGAAAACCTATAGTGGAAAATTAGCTGCAAGTGAAAATGCAATAGAACAATACCGAGACAATAAAAATATTATCAATATTAGACAAGAAACAGAAACAGATTTAAGAAAAATAGCCGACTTGAAAAAACAATTGGCTAGTGTGCAAATGAATTTAGTGGCTATGGATAGCTTAAATAAATACATTAAAAAAGGTAAGAAAAGTTTTGATGACTTAGCTCCAAACTTTGAAGCATTTACCGATTTATTGAGCACTGAAATGGTTAAAAAAACAAAAGAACTACAAAGAGAAAAAAGAGATTTACTTACAAAATATACTCCTGAACATGAAAGGGTTAAAGTACTAGATGATAAAATTGAAGACATTAATAAATACTTAATTGAAAGTATAAAAAATACCGAAAGTCATTTACAAGTTAAATACAATGATTTACAAAACACCATAGTAGAAGAAGAAAAGAAATTTATTGGCTTACCAACTAAAGAAAAAACCATGACTATCATGGAAAGAGATTTTGGTTTAAATGAGCAGATTTATAGATTTCTTCATGAAAAAAGAACGGAAGCTGAAATTGCTAAAGCTGCAAAAATATCTTTTCATAGAATTATTTCTGAAGCCGAAGTGCCTAAAAAACCAGTTTCGCCAAATGCAACCATCATCATTGTTTTTTCTGGATTTCTAGGCTTTTTGGGTGGTACTGGATTTGTATATTTTGTTTCTTTTATAAAAGGACGAGTGAGCAATGAAGAAACTGTTTACAAAAATTCATCTACGCCAATTGCAGCATTAATTCCACATGCAAAGAATAAAACTAAAACTGCAGTAGCTTTTAATAAATGGTCTGTAGAGCTTGATTTGAAAGGATTATTAAGCAATGGAACGGTTATAGCTTTTTCTTCATTTGCAAAAGCAGAAGGCAAATCATTTATTAGTAATGAATTGGTAAAGGCAATACAATTAAGAGATAAAAAAGTATTGGTGGTTGATGTTGATGGTGTCTTGCAAGCAAATAGTTTACCCAACTATATTAACTTAGAAAAAGTACAAGAAAAGTGGCAGTCTTTAAGTGTGTGGCAAAATATGGTAAACAGTTGGAAAGAAAATTATGATGTAATTATCATAAAAAATGCACCTATTCATGATCATCCAATTTCTATGCAAGTAATGTCATCAGCTACATTAAACATAGTTGTTTTAGATAGTCGTAAAACAAAAAAAGTAGCCATACAAAATGCCGATTTGTTAAAAGAAGAATTGAGTTTATCTAACATGCAGTTTGTGTTAAATAGAGATGGTTATACACCCACCATTTACACTTATGCTGTGGAGTTTATTCAGAAGCTAACAAAACTTAAGAAATGAAAATTAAGCAACTATTTAGTTCTGATAGATTTTATGTACTAGCCGATCAGGTGGTAGTAAGTGGTGTTTCATTTTCAACCAATATAGTATTGGCAAAAGCATTGGGCTTAACAGGCTTTGGTATATTTTCTATGATTGCATTGGTACAGTTTTTTTGTTTAACTATTTCAATGGGTATCACTACACAAGTTTTTCAGGTTGTGTATCCTGGATTAGATGAAGCTCATAAAAAGACTTATACAGCAGGTTTATTAATGATGCAATTTGCTTTCATATTTTTATTACTGATTATTGGTTTTTTCGTGTACTTTTTTTTACCACTAACATTTATTCATTACCAAACTGTAATTCCTGTTGCAACTATGGCTATTGCTTTATTCCTTTTACAAGATGCAGTAAGAAAAATTTTGATTACCCAGCTATTGTTCAAAAAAGCATTTGTTATTGATACAGTTACGAATACATTGCAATTGTTGCTTTTGCTGGCTGCCTGGTACAAACAAATATTGACTGTAGAAACTGCGTGGATAATTATTGGAATAACTTTTATACCATCAATTATTATTGGTTTGTTGGGCATTGAATTTTCTAAGTTTTCTATTAATGCTTTAAAATATGCTTGGCAACTGCAAAAAGATAAAATGGGTTGGATTCTTTCATCTAATTTACTGCAATGGTGTACGGGTTATTTCTTTGTAATTGCAGCAGGTTGGTGGTTAGGTGCTGCAGCTTTGGGAGCATTAAGACTGGCTCAGTATTTATTTGGCTTGTTGAATGTGGCTCTACAGGCAATGGAAAATTATACATTACCAAAATTTGCTGCTTTAAAAGAGAAGCAGTCCGAATATTTAGCTACCCTGAAAAAGCAAATGCTGATGTTGATGTTGCCTTTGCTAGTTTTATTATCTCTTTTTTCAAAACAAATATTGGTAGCTGCAGGTGGAGAAAGTTATGCTTCTTATAACTATGTAATTTATGGGTTAAGCATCGTGTATTTACTAATTACAATTGGTTACCCTGTTCGTATTGCTATAAGAAGTAACCATTTGAACAAACAATATTTTACAGGCTATATTCTTGCTGCAATTTTCAGTTTTAGTTCGGCTTATTTTTTATTGCATAATTGGGAACTATATGGTGTATTAGCAGGCTTAATTTGTACACAATGCATTACGATAGGTTACTGGATGGTTGTATTACAACACAAAAAAATACTCACATGGAAATCATTCATTTGGTTTTAGGTAAAGCCAATCCCCAACGCATGAATGGGGTAAATAAAGTAGTATATGAAATGGCTACAAGGCAAGCTGATAAAGGCTTTTCAGTAGAAGTGTGGGGCATATCAAAAGATACGGCTCACAATTATCCTGATAGAAACTTTATTACTAAAATATTTAAAGCCCAACGCAATCCTTTTAGTTTACATAAACAGTTAAAGAAAGCAATTGCTGCAAAAAATGCAAATACAGTATTCCATTTACATGGTGGCTTTATTCCTACTTTTTATGCTGTATCGCAGTGGCTAAAAAAGAACAATATTTCTTTTATAACAATGACGCATGGTGCTTACAATACCATTGCTATGCAAAAAAGTTATTACCTAAAGAAACTATATTTCAATTTGTTTGAAACCAAGCTTTTAGCAGCCGCCTCTTTTATACATTGTATTGGCAGTAGTGAAGTAGATGGACTCAATAAAATTTATCCCAACAACAAAACGGTATTAATTCCTTATGGTTTTGATATGCCAGTAACTAAAACTATTGAACCTAATGATTCATCAAAGTTTATCATTGGTTTTTGTGGAAGATTAGATGTTTTTACAAAAGGATTAAATGAGCTATTAGATGGATTTCAGTTGTTTCTTCAACACAACTCCAATGCACAACTTTGGTTAATTGGCGATAGTAAAGAAAAAGCAGCATTACAAGAAAGAGTTCAACTTGCAGGCATAGAAAATAAAGTAGTGTTTTATGGTTCTAAATATGGAGATGAAAAACTACATTTATTGCAGCAATGCACTGTTTTTGCTGCACCATCTCGTAATGAAGGCTTGCCAGCTGCTGTATTAGAAGCTGCTGCATTGGGTTTGCCTTGTTTGGTTACAGAAGCTACCAATACCGGATTGGCTATTAACCAATACAATGCAGGTGTAGTAATTAAAGCAACAGAGGCAATAGAAATTGCTGAAGGGTTAAAATCTTTATCTACTACAATGCAAAATGAAGTAAATAAAGCAGCCATCAAGCAAAATGCAAAAAATATGATTGTTGAATATTTCAATTGGAACAATACTTTAAATGAACTAGAAACAGTCTACAAAAAAGCATTGGCTAAATGATGAATACTGCTGTACATATTGACCATCAAAAATTTTATAAACAAATAAATAGTCTTTTATTATGGGTACTATTTATTATGATTGCTGGCTTTTTTACGTGGAGTGAAAACGTTGCTATTACTCGAGTAATAAAAGTGATTAGTCGTATTGGTATGACAATCGCTTCTTATCTCATTTACAAAAAAATTATCAATTATGGTGCTGTAGGCTCATTTAGTTGGCGAAATGTTTTATCACCATTACTATATGTAGGTTATTTGTTATTAGGGCTCATTTCTTTTTTATGGAGCACCAATGTTGGCTACAGTGCATTACAATGGGTAATGGATATAGAAGGGTTTGTATTTGCCTTTTTTTTTGTAAGAAGCCTCAGTTTATTAGAAGCTTATTTTCCCGATAATCCTATTCGATTTTATAATTTGATGGGTAATGTGGCTTTTATGATAATGCTCATATTTATTGTTGGTTCAATCGTAGATCCAGATACCTATTATAGAGCAGTAGAAGGGGGAGAAGATCACCGATTAGGTGGTTACATTATGAACCCAAATGAGTTGGGCATGTTTTGTGGCTTAGGTATCTCTTGTTTAATTTTTGATTTGTATAATAAGCCCAATAAATGGTGGACTATTTTTAAATTGGCCATTCTTTTATATGCATTAATTATTACCAAGTCTCGTTCATCGCTTGTGGGATTATTATTGATTATTTTTTTTCACATAAGAAATGCCAATAACAAAAAATTAGAGATAGCAGTTTATATTGGTGTGATAGCTCTTTTACCCATTGCTGTTCAAAATTTGGTGATGCGTAAAGGCGGTATTGATGATGTACTTTCCATGACAGGAAGAATGCCCTTTTGGCAAGCATTAATTACAGAGGCATTGCCAAAAGAACCATTATTGGGCTATGGCTTCATGCGTATTTATTACGAAGAAACTTTTCAAGGGTTGCATACTTACAGAGCCCACATGACACACAATACTTTTGTTCAAGTATTAATGAACCTTGGTTTTATTGGCTTTACACTAGTCTGCTTTCAAATGTATTATACAGTAAAAGGATTTTTAAAAGAGCAAAAAGAGAAAATGCTCATGTTAGTGGGAATTCTTATTCCAATTGTAATCAATTCATTTACCGAGTTTGGCATTTTTGGCGAAACCAATTATGGTATTTTATTTTATCAACTTTTAATATTTCTAATCAGTACACAAGTCAATTTAAATTTAAGTCCTGTGCAAAAGTTGTATTTAAAAAGAAAGCGACCCGATTGGATAACTATATAAATTCACTTGCTGAATTTGGTAGAATAAATATGTTGGAAAATGAAACAAATGAATTATTAATGCGTTCTTTAATAATAAACCCAGTTGTTTATGAAAAGCTTTGTATTTAACCTTGAGCCAGAATTTTTGCTGAATATTTCTAGCGAATACAAATCAATTAAGCCTCAATTATTATTGGTTTTTTGCGAAAGGAATATACTTGAAACTAGAAATGTGTATCAAGAGTTGCATCAACTATATCCAACTGCTAATGTTATTCTTTGCACAACATCGGGAGAAATTTTTCAAAAATATATCACCAATAATTCAACCATTGTTGCAGCATTAGAATTTGAAAAAACAGAGTTACGTTTTTCGATAGCCAATATTCAATCGTTCAATAACTCTTATGAGTTGGGCAAGTTTGCTGCTCAAAGTTTACCCCAAGAAAATTTAAAATATGTATTGGTTATTTCCGATGGTAATAAAATTAATGGAACCGAACTTACCGAAGCTATAACAGATACTTTAGGCAACAATGTGTTGGTTACAGGAGGATTAGCAGGTGATCAAGCAAGATTCGAAAAAACATTGGTAGGGTTTAATGATAATTTATTAGAAGGAAACCTTGTATTAGCTGGATTTTATGGCAATCACTTACAAGTGAGTCATGGCTTAAAAGGTGGTTGGGATGTGTTTGGTCCGGAGAGAATAATTACAAAATCCCAAGGAAATATTTTGTACGAAATAGACCATCAAAATGCATTGGATTTATACAAAAAATATTTAGGTAAGTATGCTGCCGAATTACCAGGTTCAGCATTGCTTTTTCCTTTAGCAATTAAAAATACTGCTAACGATGAGCCATTAGTAAGAACCATTTTATCTATTGATGAACAGTCTTCTTCAATGACTTTTGCAGGCAATATGCCAATGGGCTCTAGTGTAAGATTTATGAAAGCCAATTTCGATAAGCTAATACAAAGTGCAGGTATAGCAGCCAACAATGCAATTGAACAAAATAATCATACGCCCAATTTTGCATTATTTATAAGTTGTGTTGGCCGAAAACTAGTTTTAAGCAATAGAGCCGAAGAAGAAGTTGAAGCAGCAGCCGATTTATTAGGCAATGCCAACATTGCAGGGTTTTATTCTTATGGAGAAATTTCCCCACATCAAAACGGAACATGTAGCAACTTGCACAATCAAACCATTACCATTACCACTTTTAGCGAACTATAACCATGCATCATCAATTACTAAAACGGCAAATAAAAAAATACCTTTCAGAGGATGCTTTGAAAGATCCATCTCTTGAAAATTTTATTCGTGCCGTTAGTGAATCGTATAGTAATTATGAACGTGATAAAGAATTAAATGAACATGCTTTTGCTTTAAACGAAGAAGAATTTGAACAAATTAATATTAAACTAAAAACAGAAGTTGAAGCTAGGAAAAAAGCTGTCGACAACTTAATTGATGCCGTACAAAAATTAGATGCCCAAGGAGATGTTGATTTAGAAGGTGTACATAGTTTAGAAGATATTATTATTTACCTTAAGCAGTTGATTGTTAAAAAAAATGAAACCGAATTTGAACTTATTTTAGCAAGAGATGTGGCCGAGAGAGCTGCTATGGCTCGTTCTGAGTTTTTAAGTATGATGAGCCATGAAATTAGAACTCCATTAAATGCCATTGTTGGTACAACTTATTTATTGCTTCAAGATAATCCACAAACGCATCAAGAAAAATATTTAAGCATGTTAAAATTCTCTTCAGAGAATTTAATGTTGTTAATAAATGATATTCTTGATTTTAATAAAATTGAATCGGGTAAAGTAGAACTCGAACAGTCGGCGTTTTTAATTACCAAGCTAATTGCTCAAGTAAAAAATACCAGTCAAAATAAAGCAAAAGAAAATCAAACGAGGTTAAGGGTAATGATAGACAATGAAGTGCCCACTACTTTAGTAGGTGATTCATTAAGGTTGGGTCAAGTATTAACCAATCTTGTATCTAATGCTGTAAAATTTACCAAAAATGGATTGGTAATTATTCAATGTTTATTGTTAGATAAAACAAATGAAAACGTAACCATTAAATTAAGTGTAGAAGATAATGGAATAGGAATTGCTCCAGAAAATCAGCAAAAAATATTCGACAAATTTGTTCAAGCTTCCGATTCTACAACAAGAGAATTTGGAGGCACAGGTTTAGGTTTAGCCATTACCAAAAAATTGGTAGAAGTAATGGGTGGCAATATTCAATTAACTAGCCAACTTGGTAAAGGATCTATTTTTAGTTTTAATATTACGTTGCCGTATTTGAGCAATGAATTAGAAGATAGTAAGTCAATACCCGAAACCATACAAATTTTTGATCTTACCAATGTAAATGTTTTATTGGTAGAAGACAATGAATTTAATTCAATTATTGCATCCACATTTTTACACAATTGGCATGCAACTGTTGAGTTAGCTTGGAATGGTAAAGAAGCATTAGATAAAGCATTGGCCAACGATTTTGATATTGTATTAATGGATTTGCACATGCCCATTATGAATGGTTATGATGCAGCCAGAGAAATTGTACTACATAAACCCAATTTACCCATTGTGGCACTCACAGCATCGGCCATGTTAAGCATCAAAGACAAAGCTTTTGAATATGGCATGATTGATTATATAACTAAGCCATTTAACCCAACAGAATTGTACGAAAAAATTAAGAAAAACGCTATTAATGGTACAATGTAAAATGGGGTTGAAAAGTTGATATTCTAACCTCGGTTTGAATCCCCACAAACTGAAATCTTATCCTTGGTTAGTGTCCTCATAAACCGAAATTTTAAATTAAGTTTTCAAGCTAATTCTTGGTAATAAAACTCCCAATCGAAGAACTTTTAGCATCTTCTCTTTAGATGGCTTGCTTGTTCCGAGCATTCGGGATGTGTTGGTTAAAGGAAGATACATTCATTTAAATGCAAAGAATTTAGCTTTATACAATGTATATCATGAGCTTTTGCTGTTATAAAAAGCATCATTTCTTCACTTTGTACTCCATTTGCTCTGTATAAGCAAAACTTAAAAAAAGACCCTATAGAAAAGAAAGAGTTTCGCATATTTTTGAGTTGTGTGCAAGCATATGTAGACACACACTAATATTTAAAATATAAGAATGCTACAACTAATTGGACTACTTGTAATTTCTTGGTTACTAATTTGGATGTTTGAAAAAAAGAACTTATCAGTATTAGGGTTGAAACCAACAAAAGACAGACTAAAGTATTTTGCTATTCTTTTTATAGTTTCTGTTTTATTCTCTTCCACAGCTTTTCTTTTGAGAATGTACTTTGCTAAAGAAGAATATGTAATCACAAAGTCATTGTCAATTGAATCTGTTTTGCTTGAAATTTGGTATCAATTCAGGACAGTTTTGACAGAAGAATTGCTTTGTAGAGGAGCCTTACTTTACATTCTAATTATAAGAATTGGACAAACAAAAGCTATAGTAATTACTTCTATATTTTTTGCAGTTTTGCATTGGATTAATGCAGGGGTTTGGGGTAATTTTTCACAAATGACAATTGTATTCACTTTCACATTTGCAATGGGGCTTTTATTAGCATATTCTTATTCAAGAACATTTTCGTTACTTATGCCTTTTGCAATACATTATGGTTGGAACTTAACTCAAAATTATATTTTTCCAGAGACAGCAATCGGCAATCATATTTTTACATTAGCAGCACCACCACCAATTGTGACAATTTCTTATATTGCTTTTTTTACAATGCTTCTACTTCCTAAAATAGCAGTACTTATAGTTGATTATTTAATTGTAAGGACTCATATACAAGTTGAAACACCATAAAGAAGAATGCCTTTTTCATCTAATGGTTGGTGTCTCGCCAAACATTAAAGAATACAGTTGATGCAATAGTATTTGACCTTGCATTCTTGGCGATGTAGTTAACACAGTTTGATTGTGTTGTCAAAAATAGGTTTAATATTTTTCGGTTGGTGGGACACCAACCGATAGACGAAGTTTGGAATAAAAGGTGTAACACGAAACAGAAAAATGAAAGTTAAATGGTTAGTGGGTATTCAAAAATGGTTTTATTAGCAAGAATTGCAATAGTAGTTTGCATGTTTATTTGTTTGTGTAAATATGTAAGTTACAAGCTAACAATTGGCAAAGAGAAGCCAATAGAATATAGCATGATTAAGCAAACTCAAACTTTTTGGCGAGGAACAAATTATAAAATGCTTGTAGATTATAATACAGAAAGACAACTTGTTTCAATTACAAGAAAAATGTCTGATTCTATTGATATAGGTGAAATGCCAAAGCTTTACTATAATGAGTTTACATCTTCAATTATTTCTAGTTATCACCCAGCAATGGCTTTGAATGTATTAATGGTTTTAGTTATTCTATTTTTATTAAGTTTTTTTATTACAAAAAAAAAAACAAAATCCAATCCTTTAACTATTCATAACTCTTAATTGCACAGCATAACTTTTATCCTCGGTTTGTGTCCTCACAAACCGAAATTTTAAATTAAGTTTTCAAGCTAATTCTTGGTAATAAAACTCCCAATCGAAGAACTTTTCCGCATCTACTCTTTGCATTCGTTTGCTTGTTCCGAGCATTCGGGATTTGTTGGTTAAAGGAAGATGCGTTTATTAAATTACCATAATACTAGCTTTGTACAGTACACTAAAGTAGATTTTGCTATAAAAATATATACATAAGTGCTATTGAAAATGAATGTATTAGCTTTGTGTTAAAATAGATTTATGACGAATTTTTTATGATTGGCAGCAACCAATTAACAAACCCTGTTAATTTGGAATAGATACCAAGAGTTGGTACTTTTGTATTCAAAGATCACAAAGTATGGCAAAAAACACATCGATTCTTTTGGGTGACTACTTTGACAAATTTATTAGTTACCAAATTGAGACAGGACGCTTTTCATCGGCAAGTGAAGTTGTAAGAGCAGCTCTTAGGCTTTTTGAGCAAGAAGAAACTAAAAAAACGGAACTAATTAATGAACTAAAAAAAGGGGAGAAATCAGGTGCTGTTAAACACTTTGATCGAAAAAAATTCTTAAATGGACTTCATGAAAAATATGTAGCTAATGGGTTATCAAATAAGTAATAAGGCATTAGAAGACATAGAAAACATTTGGTTATACACTTTTGAAAATTGGTCAAAAGAACAAGCTGACAGATATATACATCTAATTTTTGATGAAATTGAATATTTAGCTTTGAATCCAACTACAGGTAAAGATTTCAATCATGTTAGAAAAAATTATCGCTATAGTAAAGTTAAGTCTCATTTAATATTTTTCAAGAAGATTAAGAAAGAAACTGATATAGAAATTATTAGAGTTTTGCATGAAAGAATGGATATCGAAAATAGACTGAATGACTAAACTTGCTTTCATATCATCTTGCAGGTGAAAATTGAAAATGCAGTTTTAGCAGTACATCATGCAAGGGCAACATTCTTTTATTTGGTATACATTAAGTAAGGCAAAACCAGCAAACTACAACAAACACATAAAAAAAGCCCAGTTCTGTGAACCGGGCTTTGAACATTTTTGAGCTTACCTTAGTTTTTTCTTTGGATTTGCTTTTTTCTGAGCTGAGCTTTTCTTTTGAGTAGGCTTATTCTTCCTAGGTTCAACTTTCTTTTTAGACATACATTTAAATTTAAGGTTAGTGAATTATTTATGCATGGCTGCAAAGTTTTCTTCCATTTCTTACTTGTTTTTTTACAGAAGTGGTAACTGTACAGCCAAACTTTAAGCAGTCAAATATATGGCTATAAGTATTAATCAAAATTTTTCTTCCAAGCAATGTCTTGTAACAAAACTTCCAACCAAAAAACTTTCCAGCCTCTGCTCTTTGTATGGCTTGCTTGTAACGAGCATTCAGAATGTGTTGGGTAAAGGAAGATATGTTATTTGAAAACACACTGACCCTTGGCTTTACAGGGCTTAAAAGGAGGCGAAACTGAGAGTAAATGCAATGTTAGCGGTTGTTATTTTTGCTAAGGTCATTTAATTTTTTGTTTAATAATGCTTTATCAATGTCAGTTTTCGCCTTTTGTTGTGCCATTTCAAAATAGGAAATAGCTTTTGCATTGTCAATGTCTGTATGCAAATAACCAAGCAAGGCAAAATAAAATTGATTGTCTGTTAGATGTAGTTTTTCTGCCTCTATAATGGCAGTTTGTTTACCCTTTACTTGTGCCAAGGCATAAGTTCTGTTGAGTGCAGTTATTGGCGAATATTCTATTAGCAACAATTGATTATAGGCTTGCAAAATATTGTCCCACTTTTTGGGGTTTTCAATTTTGCTACTATGCCAATAGGCAATGTTAGCCTCTAAATGATATTTGCTTAACTCATTGCCTTTTGCACTTTGTATTAAATAAAAATTTCCTTTTGCTATAAGTTCTTCATTCCATAAATCCTTATTTTGTTCTTCATACAAAATTGGTTCGCCCATTTGATTGGTTCTTGCTTCAAAACGTGAAGCATGAAAGCACATTAAAGCCATTAAAGCGTTTACGATGGGTTTGTTGGTAGTTTCATTTTCTATCAAAAAATAATTTAAACGCATGGCTTCCAAACACAATTCTTTTCGCAAATGCGTTTGCTGTGTATTTGAATGATAACCTTCATTAAAAAGCAAGTACAATGTTGTTAGTACAGTTTCTAATCTTGTAGTAACATCGTTTGCAGTGGGTAATTCAATCTTAATATTTGCTGTTCGTAATTTTTCTTTTGCTCTAAATAATCGTTTGTTGATGGTTTCTTTATTGGTTAAAAATGCCTCTGCAATTTCATCAATGCCAAAACCACAAAGAATTCTTAATGCTAAACCAATTTGTGCTTCTGCTGGAATGATTGGATTGCAAATGGCGAAGATCATTTGCAATTGGCTGTCAGTAATATTTTTAGGCGATAAATCAACTTCAAATGCTTCAGTTTGGTTTTGATGCAGTTTAAAATCGGGAACTATTTTTTCAGAAAAGGTTTTATGTCGTTTAAGGTAGTCTTTGGTTTTGTTTTTAGCAACCGTATACAACCAGGCTGTCGGGTTTTCAGGAATACCTTTTAATCCCCAGGTTTCAGCAGCCAATAAAAAAGTATCGTTGGTAATATCCTCTGCAATTTCTATGTGCACAATACCAAACAACTTACAGAGTACGGAAATTATTTTTCTGTACTCTGTTTTAAAAAGTTGTGGTATTAATGCAGCCTCGTTCAAATTAACCCCTCATTGGTATGATACTTCTTACTTCAACGTGTCCTCCATAGGTAAGAATAGGACAACCTTCTGCCAATTTCATAGCTTCATCAATGTTAGTAGCTTTTACCACTACATAACCACCAATCATTTCTTTTACTTCTGCATAAGGGCCATCAACAATTACTTGATTAGGCTTCAATGTTTTTCCTTCAAAACTTAAACGATTTGCATTGACTATTTTTCCTTGTGCAGCAATACCACCAAACCAATCCATCCATTGTTGAATGTTGGATTGCATTTGTTCTGGCGAAGGACCAAAAGATTCATTGATTTCGCTTTTGAATATCATCATAAATTCTTTCATTATTTTACTTTTTAGGTATTAAAATTAATTGTTTCTGGAATTGTTTTTTATCCTTGTATTTGTTGCGACTCTTCAAAAGTTGGCCCGTACAAAGAAGGTACTTTATTTCCCGTGGCTCTTAAATGTGAGATAAGTTCGCCCCTATGATGATACAAATGATTGTATAAAATGCTTCTGATAACTTGAATTTTTGGCATTGATGGAAAAGCAGTTTTTTCGTTATTCATTGTCATAGACCACACATTCATATATTGAGATTCATCCGATTGCTCAATGGCTTCTTGTGCAGTTTTTACATTGGCTTCAAATTTTTCTACAATATTAGCAACCTTTGTTATGTCACCTTTATCATACTTATAGCTACTCAATTCAAAGGCATCTTGGTTGAATGTAACATCATACCAGTTGTAAAGCTCTGCAATGTGAGATGCTAATTGTCCAATTGACCAAAGATGCGGTTGAGGACGATATTCTAAAGCACTGTCTGGAATAATAGATAAAAGTTTTCTAGTGTTTTCGGCTTCATGCTGAAATTCACCGAGTAATGCTTCTTTAATCATTGTTTTACTTTTTTAAGTTGTTTAAAATATTTGTTACAACTTAATGACGATTGGCTTTTTCAAAATTGGACAGCTATTGCAAATATTTTTTGTTAGTTGAAGTTTGCAGCACCTTCTTTTGGTTTGGCTTAGTGTGTTGGTTAAAGGAAGAAGCGTTATTTAAAAACGCACTGACCTTTGGCTTTAAAGGGCTTAAAAGGAGATGATGCTGGGAATAAAAATTGCGTAGAACTACGCAATTTTTGCATTTTGAATATCTATAACTTTATGCAAGAATATATACTTATTAAATGGCTGTAAAGAGGACATTGCAGTATAGAGCAGCTTTACATAAATAGCTATTTTAAAGCAGTGAAAATTTTTATTAAAACGAAGGCAACAGTAGAATTTTAAAAGGTGACATAAAATTACTATTGAAAATGAATGTATTGGCTTTTCTATAGAATAGATGCATGACGCATATTTTATTTTTAGCTGCTACTTTAAATAACCAACATAATTAAACAAAATATATGGACAATGAAATAATACCAAGTCAACAAGATGCAAACTCAGTATCGCTTTACAATCAGACATTAGAACAATTTAAATCATTGTTCTATTTAGTAAAAGGGAAACGTGATACTCAAATTAAACTTTATAATGAAAATAAGTCTTTTTCTAAATCTTCTATAGTTGAATTAAATACTAAAATTCAAGAAAAGTTATTACTTCATTCTATATCAAACAAACTAACTACAATAGCAATTACTTTATCTAATAATACTATAAAATCCTATGGTAATTGGCAAGAATTTTTAAACGAAAGGTGGGACACATCTGACAAAACTCAATCAGTTACAGTTAATTGGGAGTTTGAAATTGTTATTCCTAACAGAGTACATACACTGCCTCAAACCCACAGTCTGAAAGTGCGTTTTGGACAAGAACTGAAACCTAACGAATTTATTCATATAATGATGATAGGTGGTGACGAATTTGAATACGAAGAAAGTCAAGCACAAATGGTGGCTAAGGTTGATTTTGTTAACGCTATAATTGCAAATGAATTACTAGAAAAGGTTAACGAATGGTATAAAGCATTACCATTAAAAAAAGAAGAAAATTCCACAAATGTTTTTTTGCATAAACATAGTAGAAAACTTATAATGCTTGCTGAAGTCCTAATTATTATTGGGGGCTTTGCTTTACTGCTTCCAATTGCAGAATACTTACTAAATAGTTCTAAAAATTTAATTACAAACTCGCAATTTCTGAAGTGCAATTTTTATTTAGTTACAGGAGCTTTTATTATTTATGCCATCTTCACAAGACTGGGATTGCACTATTCTCGTAAATTGGACAATACAATTGACAGACTGCAAGGCACACCATTGTTTGACTTGACAAATGGAGACAGAAATGAACTTGAGAAAATACTAAAAAAGAATAAAAGTTTACGAAGAGAAATTTACTTAAAAATCTTTGTATCACTAATAAGTACAGGAATACTATACGCATTAGGGCAGTTGATTAAGTATATTTTTGAACAGACAACAAAAAGCAGCAGCTAACCTTTGGTTTAGCATTATTGGAACATGACGAATATAGCCTCAGCATTTATTCTTATTGTACTTCAGTTAGGTCGTTATAAATTTGGCTTATGAATAAAACATCAGCAATATTACAAATATCAACTTCGCTTACGAGCAGACCGAATACTATTACACACACCTCTCCACAAAGCTTATTTTGTAGGCATTAATGCTATTTGAAACACTCTAAAACTATAAACAATTAGAATATGAGACCATTAATCTTTGAATTTAGAGAAAACCCAATAGGCGAAGCTCAAGACTACTCATTAATTGAGTATGACGACAATTTGAATTTATCTGTTAACAAATTAACAGGACAGCCTGCTATTGACACAGTAAACTTAGAAACTGAGACTTTCACAAAAACGCAAAGTGAAGGTGCAGACTCTGACAGAAGTGGATTGAATCTGCTAATGGACACCGAAACTAGTACATTCACTCATTCCGAGGCTTCAGATAGTGATAAAGATAGAATGACTTTGCAAAATCTTATGGCTACAACAACCTTAACAGAATCTTCTGAAACTACTGACCAAGATAAACCAAACAATGCTATTAATCATTACTCACAAAACTGATTTTACAGCAGACTTTGTAATAAATAAACTTAACCAAAAGCAGGTAAAGTACAAGAGATTTAATTGCGAAGACATCTTAAGTTATGACTGTTCGGTTAAACTTGACGCTAACTTTAGCTATTCAATACTTGGTGAGAATATAATTAGTTCAGTTTGGTTCAGAAGAACACAACTACCCATGATAAAGGAGTTATCGCTAAATGAAAAAATATATATTCTAAATGAGACTGATTCTTTAATTAAGAATTTATTTTCGATAATTGATGCAAAATGGGTTAGTGACCCTTTCTCTGTTTATCAAGCTGAAAATAAGTTATTACAATTAAAGATTGCAAAACAGTTGGGTTTTGAAATTCCTAGTACAGTAATAACTACTTCTAAAGAGCAGCTAAAATCATTTTATAAAGAGCAAGAAGGAAGAATAATCATAAAGCCAATTTCTCAAACAAGAATTGACAATAATGAATCGCCTAGCTTTATTTTTACTAACAGAATAACTCAAAAGCAAATTAATGCTCTTGAGGACTTTGATTTAACACCTTGTATCTATCAAAAGGAAATCGAAAAGGAATATGAAATCAGAGTTACAGTTGTTGGTAATAATGTTTTTGCAGCATCAGTTGATTCTCAAAATGACGAAGAAACAAAGGTGGATTGGAGAAAGAAGAAACTAATTTTTAAGACAATTGAAATACCTAAACGAGTAGAAAATTTGTGTATTGAAATTGTCAAGAGTTTAAATCTCTCTTTTGGGGCAATAGATTTAATAAAAGATAAATATGGTAACTATATTTTCTTAGAAATAAATCCAAATGGGCAATGGGCTTGGGTAGAAACCCAAACTGGTTTGGATATCTCAGGAGCGATTATAAAAGAACTAACCAACAAATAAAATGAAAGAATTTCTAAATAAAATTGGGCTTTTTTATGTTCATGATGAGACGAACCCGTATTCATATATTCCAAAAGATTATAAAATAGATAAAGACGAAAAGAAAAGTGAAGCTCATAAAAATTACTTAAAAAATCTTGAGGATGAAGAAAGTAGTAGGCTAACATTAATAGAGGGCAAAACATCACAACTGATTTCGCAAACTGGAATTATATTTTCTTTGCTTAGCTTATTTGTTCCTATACTTATTGACAAGGTTACCGACCTACATTTTACAGTAAAGCTTTTGTTACTTATGTTATTGATTTCGGCATTCTGCTTTTATATGTTGACAATACGAAACGCACTTAAAAACTTTAATGTAAAAAACTTTAGTTATAGCAAGCCTTCACCAAAAAATGTATTAAGCCTACAAGACCAAAGCCTCGAAGTTTTTTACGCAGAGGAAGTAAGAGACTTGTTATATTGCATTAATGAGAATCTGAAAATTAATAATAGAAAAGCAACTAACCTTCTTCATTCATATAATTCGTTCAAAATTGCAAATACATCGACTGGTGTTTTAGTTGCTGTTTTTAGTATCGTTCTTTTGTTCTTTAATCCTAAAAAAGAAGGTGTAATAATTGACAAACCAGTTAAAATTGAAAATTTTGATTCTTTAATTATTAGGCTTACAAAGGAAGTCTCAGCAAAAAAAGACACTGTTTATTTAAGGATAAAAGAAACACCAAAAAAGAAGCACTAATTGCACGTTGTTTTTTGTAGCATTTGCTACTTGTGTAAAACCCAAACTCGTCGTAGCTTCTAAACCCCTCACTCCAGCAATCCTTGAACGTTAGCAATAATGTAAAAGGACTCACTTAAAACATAAATACAATGCTTTCATTTAAGTATATTGAAGACAACTTTTCTTTAGAGCCAGATATTCGAAAATCAATGCTTCGGTTGCGACATTCAATTTTTATCGAAAAACTTAAGTGGGATGTAGGTGTTACAATCGAAAATGGAATGGAGTATGATGAATATGATAATGACAATGCAAAATATATTGTAGCTCTTGATTCAAATAACAAAGTACATGCAACATGTCGACTAATACCTACAAATTGTAATTATATGTTAGCAGACAAATATTCAGAAGCAATTACACTTTGTAAAGAGCCACGAACAAATACAATTTATGAAATATCGAGATTTTGTATTTCCGATGAAGTAAGAAAAATCACTAACGGAAAGGCAATGGGTATGACACTTGCTGAAGCAATGAGAATTGGATTAAAACTCCAATTGACACATTTTATTTCATTGACTACACACACTGTTATACCAGCAATACTAAGATATTCTGCTTGGGAGCCCAAATTTCTTGGACCACTAACAAAAACAGGAAACGACTTTTCATTTGCTTTAATGTTTGACATAAATGAAAGCTCACTAGATATGACAATCAGCAAGTCGTATTCTTAAAACACTAGCTCTTCGAGACGTCTTCGTCTCGAAGTTGCATTCTGTTGCTTTTAGCAACAATTCCCTACAACTCATCCTAGCACAATTCAATAAAAAATTTCACTAGTTGTAAAGCTTTGTCTACGATTTTTTTTGGTAGCATTTGCTACAAGCATTCATAAACATCCGAGGTTTTCAAAACCTCGGATGTTTGTGTAATTACAAACTAGCTCTTCGAGATGTCTTCGTCTCGAAGTTACATTCTGTTGCTTTTAGCAACAATTCATCCCAACTCATCCTAGCACAATTCAATAAAAAATTTCAGGGATTGTAAAGCTTTGCTTAGGATTTTTTTGGTAACATTTGCTACAAGCATTCATAAACATCCGAGGTTTTCAAAACCTCGGACGTTTGTATAATTACAATCCAGCTCTTCGAGACGTCTTCGTCTCGAAGTTGCATTTTGTTGCTTTTAGCAACAATTCATCCCAACTCATCCTAGCACAATTCAATAAATAATTTCAGGGGTGGTAAAGCTTTGCCTACGATTTTTTTTGGTAACATTTGCTACAAGCATTCATAAACATCCGAGGTTTTCAAAACCTCGGATGTTTGTGTAATTACAATCCAGCTCTTCGAGACGTCTTCGTCTCGAAGTTGCATTTTTTTGCTTTTAGCAACAATTCCCCCCAACTCATCTTAGCACAATTCAATAAAAAATTTCAGGGATTGTACAGCTTTGCTTAGGATTTTTTTTGGGTAGCTTTTGCTACAAGCATTCATAAACTTCTGAGGTTTTCAAAACCTCGGAAGTTTGTGTAATTATAAACCTTAATCTCATTTTAACTCCCACCAATCAATTAATAAGAGTAGGTTTGATAAAATAATTCAACCATGAGCAAGCAAAAAAACTGGCATCAGCAACATATTGAAACATTAAGTTTTGGCAATCGCATTGCCGATGCAGTTGCAAACGGAATGGGCTCGTGGCGGTTTATTATTATTCAAACCATATTGGTAGTAGCATGGATGATATTGAATGTGGTGGGCTTTATGTATCATTGGGATGTGTATCCTTTTATACTGCTCAATCTGTTGTTCTCTACACAGGCGGCTTATGCAGCCCCCATTATTATGATGTCTCAAAATCGTCAAAGTGAACGTGACCGTGTACAAGCACTTGCTGATTATACCACCAATATAGAAGCCAAAGAAGAAATAGAAGCATTGGCTAAACAACTCAATAAACTGGAAGTAGAAAAGCTAGATAAAATTATTATCATGCTAGAAACCATGAAAAAAGAAGCACAATCATTAAAATAAAAGATCTCTTGAGTAAACAAATACAGCGGTTTTTTTGGTTGTTCTTTCATGCAATGTATTCTAAGCAAAACATTAGTGCCAAGAACTTTTCAGTATCTGCTCTTTGCTTTGGCTTTATGCGTTGGTTAAAGCAAGATGTATTAATTGAGACATTCTTTCTTTAGTAAGAATCGTCGCTCTCTGTATCTGTATAGAAGGACACAAACCAAAACTTAATTTATAAAATGAGTATGTGTTTCATCTTAAAGATTTAGCCAATAAAAAAGCCTCCTTGAAAAGGAGGCTTTTTGCCTTTTACTAGCAAGAGTTTGAACTTTTTGATAGTGGAATTATATTATATTTTAAATTTTGTATGATCTAAACTGAAACCTACAAGAAAAAGACTTATCTAACTACAAACTAGTTCATCCCTTAAATACAGTTGGATGAAGTAACCACCAATTTCAACAGTTGCTTAAAGCCAGTAAATGCAGTTTTGACGTCAAGATTCATCTATAAATTCCAAAACTTTATTGGAAGTTGAAGGTGTAAAAATCTTACTCAATAGTAAAATAATCCATTAGTATAGTTAAAGTAGCCATTTATAAATCTACAGGCTTAATATACTTTCGATATGCTAAAAAAGGTAATTATTAAAAACGATTTGCTGTAAATGACTACTAAAATCTGCACTTTTGAGTATTTAGTTTGCAATACTGCATCATAAAACTACATTATGTTGATTAAACAATATTTTGAAGATTTTGAGATTGGTAATATTCGAATTACTAAAGGTCGAACTGTAACAGAATCTGATATTGTAATTCATGCTGGTCAAAGTGGTGATTTTTTTCCTCATCATATGGATGAAGAGTGGTGTAAAACACAACCCTTTAAAAAACGCATTGCTCACGGAACTTTAATTTTTACAATTGGTATTGGATTAACTGCTGAAGTAATTAATGAAGTTGCTATGACCTATGGTTACGAACGTTTGCGTTTTACTAAACCAGTTTTTATTGGCGATACCATTAAAACTACAGTTACCATTAAAGATAAAAAAGACCATAAAAAACCCGGCTTTGGTTTAGTAACAGAATTGGTGGAAGTGCATAATCAACATAACGAATTAGTAATGGTTTGTGAACATATTTTATTGGCCAATAAAAAAGAATTCAATGGCTAGTAAAATTGTATTAAAAGGCATTACATGGAATCACAGCAGAGGCATTGTGCCATTGTTAGCTGCATCACAACGTTTTCATGAATTGCACCCCAATGTAGAAATTCAATGGAGCAAAAGAACGCTGCAACAATTTGCAGATTTTCCTATAGAAAAATTAACAGAAGAATACGATTTATTAATCATCGACCACCCTTGGGTGGGTTGTGCTGCAGCAACCAATTGTGTGTTGCCTTTGGAGCAATATGTACCGAAAGAGTATTTGCAAAATCAGTTGGAAAATAGTGTTGGTTATTCTCATTTAAGTTACGAATACAACAAACATCAATGGGCATTGGCTATAGATGCTGCTGCACCATTTGCAAGCTATCGAAAAGATTTATTTGAAGAAAACAATATCGCTATTCCACAAACATGGGACGACGTAATTGCGTTAGCAAAAATTGGTAAAGTTGCTGTGCCAGCAATTCCCATTGATTTACTGATGAACTTTTATACTTTCTGTATAGCAGCAGGTGAAACACCTTTTGCCAACAAACATGAAGTGGTAAGTGAAGCTATTGGAATTGCTGCTTTACAAAACATGTATCAACTATATAGTTTGGTTGCTCCATCAATGTTTACCAAAAACCCAATTGCAGTTGCCGAATTGATGACCAATAGCAACGATTATTGGTACTGTCCTTTTGCTTATGGTTACAGCAATTATTCAAGAGTTGGATATGCAAAAAATCTATTGCATTATACAGATATTGTAAGTTATAATAACCAAAAATTGCAAACTACTATTGGTGGAACAGGTTTGTCGGTTTCAGCATTCAGTCAGCACAAAAATGAAGCAGTAGCTTTTGCAACAATGGTTTGTTCACAAGAATGTCAATCAACTGTATATGTTCAAAATGGTGGACAGCCAGGGCATTTAGCAGCCTGGAAAAATGAATTGGCCAATACATTCACCAATCATTTTTTCTATAATAATTTGCCTGCAATGGAAAGAGGTTATGTAAGGCCACGTTACAATGGCTACTTACATTTTCAAGATTTAGCAGGAGATCCCGTACAAGATTTTTTAAGTGGAAAAGAAAAAGATGCAAGTGTAACATTGCATATAATGAATAAAATTTATCATCAATCATTAACTCATACAAAAGAGTTGGTGTTACAATAAAATTTTTCCTGGTTTATTCAATAACTAGGAGCTAAGAGGGCTTATGAATCATCTTCCTTTACATGGTTTAGTGGTGTTGGAATTTAGCCAATATTTATCTGGTCCTTCGGCAGGGTTAAGATTGGCCGACTTGGGTGCTAGAGTTATTAAAATTGAAAGACCTATTGCTGGTGAAGCAGGAAGAAAATTAGCCATTAAAAATTTATGGATTGAACAAGACTCTTTATTGTTTCATACCATCAACAGAAATAAGGAAAGCTTTACAGCCGATTTAAAAAATAAAGATGATATTGAAATCATTAAAAAATTAATTGCCAAAGCCGATGTTATAACGCATAATTTCAGGCCTGGCATCATGGAGAAAGTTGGATTAGATTATGCTTCTGTTCAAGCCATTAATCCAAGATTGGTTTATGCAGAAATAAGTGGTTACGGTAAAACTGGTCCTTGGAAAAATAAGCCTGGTCAAGACTTACTGTTACAGGCATTAACAGGCTTAACTTTTACAACAGGTAATGGAACAGAAGCTCCAGTGCCATTTGGATTATCTATTGCAGATACTATGTGTGGTGCCCAATTGGTGCAAGCCATTTTAGGTGCATTAATTAGAAGACAAAAAAATAATAAAGGTGCATTGATTGAAATAAGTTTAATGGAATCTTTACTCGATTTTCAATTTGAATTATTAACTACATTTTTCAATAGCAAAAAAGATGTTACCAGAAGCAACATCAACAATGGCAATCCATTGCTAGGTGCTCCTTATGGTATTTATGAAACAATAGACGGGTATATTGCAATTGCAATGATGGATATACAAGTATTGGGTAAAGTGATTGATTGTTTTGAATTGCTAGAATACAGTCAGGAACATAGTTTTGTAAATAGAGATGAAATTAAAAACATTCTAAGCAGGCATCTAAAAACGCAAACTGCTAAATATTGGTTGCAATTACTGCAGCAGCAAGACTTATGGGCAATGGAAGTATTAGATTGGCAAATGATGATGCAAACTGCTGCTTATAAAACCCTGCAAATGGAGCAATGCATTGAAACGAATGATGGTAAAAATATTATCACTACTCGTTGCCCAATTAGAATTAATGGACAAAGATTATTTTCATCAAAAGCTGCACCTTTATTGGGGCAACACAATGAAATAATACAACAAGATTTTTTAAACTAAAGCAGCATGAAGTTATTACAAGATATTGTTGTAGTAGATTTTAGCCAGTTTCTCTCTGGTCCTTCTGCAGCTTTACGTTTGGCCGATATGGGAGCTCAGGTTATTAAAATTGAAAAGCCAGAGACAGGTGATATCTGTCGCCATTTATATGTTTCTGATGTAAGAATAGAAGGAGAATCAACTATTTTTCATGCCATCAATCGAAACAAACAAAGCTATATAGCCGATTTAAAGAATGAAGACGATATTGAACGCATAAAACTATTGTTGCAGCAAGCCGATGTTATGATGCACAACTTTCGTCCTGGAGTAATGCAACGTTTAGGCTTAGATTATGAAACAGTACAACAATTGAATCCTTCTATCATTTATGCAGAAATAAGTGGTTATGGAAATGAAGGTGAATGGAAAGATTTGCCTGGACAAGATTTATTATTACAAGCTGCCAGTGGTTTAACATGGTTAAGTAATAGTAGTAGTCAAAACCCAACACCTATGGGCGTTGCAGTAGTAGATATCTTAGCTGGTACGCATCTTACACAAGGTATATTAGCATGTTTATATCAACGTGGAGTAACAGGTAAGGGAGGATTGGTACAAGTGAGTATGTTTGAAAGTATTTTAGATTTTCAGTTTGAAGTTTTAACCTGTTATTATAACGATGGACGGCAACTACCAGTTAGAAGTGCTGTGAATGGAGCCAATGCTTATATTGCTGCACCTTATGGTATTTATACAACAGAAAATGGATACTTAGCATTAGCAATGGGAGATATTGTGAAGCTTGGAGATTTATTAAGTTGTGAACTGTTAAAACAATACAGCAATGCTGCTGAGTGGTTTAATAAACGAGATGAAATTAAAAGCATTATTGCTCAACAAATAGAAACAGCAACAACCGAGCATTGGTTAAATATTTTAGAACCAGCTGATATTTGGTGTGCCAAAGTATTGGATTACAAAGAACTGATGCAAGAAGAAGCATATAAAAATTTAGGTATGGAAGTAGTGGTAAAAACCAGCAATGGATTAAGCATTACAACAACCCGTTGTCCGATAAGAATTGATGGGCAAATATTGCAATCAGATAAAGGAGCACCACAATTGGGAGAGGATAATGAATTGATTGATAAGCAATTTGGATTGAATGTTGTTGTGCCAGTGTTGGATGCCCCTAACCCCTAAAGGGGGATGAAGAGGAATGATTATTGATTATGTATTACGAATTAAATTGACAAATGCAAGGTATTAAAACTTTGTAGAGGCTATTCTTCTTAGTGAAACTTTGTGTTCTTAGTGTCTTTGTGGTTTAGAAAAAAGTTCAGCTAAGAACAAAAAGTACAAGTTTATCCTTCGACTATCGCTCAGGATAAACTTGCAACAAGGATGCCATGAAAAACACAAGCTGGTTACATAAAATAAAAAAGTTTGCCATAAATAATGATTGATACGCATGTTCATATCTGGAATTTTGAAAAAGCCAATTACGATTGGCTTAATGGCAATACATCTATCTTAAACAAAAACTATGAACTTGTTGAGTTAGAGCCAGAAAGAATTGATGCAGGTATTACAGAAGGAGTGTTGGTACAGGCAGCAAATAATTTTCAAGATACCGATTGGATGTTAGAAAATGCAGCAACTCACGATTGGATAAAAGGTGTGGTTGGTTGGTTACCATTAATGCAACCTGAACAAACTTACAAAGCCCTAGAAGAAAAATACTTGCAAAAAGAATATTTTAAAGGAGTACGACATTTAATACATGATGAACCCGATGCTAAATGGTTATTGCAGCCAGAAGTAATTGAAAGTTTAAAAATATTGGCCGAAAAAAGTATTCCATACGATGTTGTTGGAGTGTTAACAGAACATATAGAAACTGCATTAGCAGTGGCAGCAAAAGTTCCAAATTTGAAAATGGTTTTCGATCATTTAAATCAACCACCTATTCAATCCAAAGAACAATTTGGTATTTGGGGAACACTCATGAAAGAGGCTGCTCAACATAAAAATTTTTATGTTAAAATTTCTGGCTTAGGCATTACGTCAGGTAATGGTGAAAATTGGACAGTTAATGATATAAAACCTTATGTAGCTTATGTTATAGAGCAATTTGGGATTGATAGGTGTTTTTGTGGTGGCGATTGGCCTGTGAGTTTATTAGCAGGCAGTTACACCAAAACCTGGACAAACTATACAACTGTTATAAATGAATTGGTAAATACCGAAGCACAGCAAAAAATATTTACTACCAACGCACAACAATTTTACAAACTTTAAAACTTTGTCTGGCTGAAGTTCTTGAAGCCACAACAACAAATAATGAGTTTATTCAATGGCATATTTTTTCATAGTGTAGGTGCTGCTGGTGCTTCACTTTGTTATACTCCACAAAAAAATGTAAAAGGTTGGAGTTGGCAAACCTATTGGCTTGCACAAGCTGCAGTTTGTTGGTTCATTCTACCAGTGGTAGTTGCATGGATTACCATTCCAGATTTATTGAAAGTATTACATGAAGCTCCATCTTCTGCAATGTGGTCATCTTTTTTATATGGCATGGCTTATGGTATTGGAGGTACTGCTTTTGGTATGGCAATTCGTTATGTTGGTTACTCATTAACTTATGCAATAGCTGTAGGAATTTCTTGTGTGGTAGGTACTTTATTACCTCCAATAATGAATGGAACTTTAAATGAAACATTACAAGGCAATGGATCATCTTTTATTGTTAGTGGAATTTTAATGGGTGCTTTAGGTATTGCTGTTTGTGGTTTAGCAGGCAGAAAAAAAGAGAAAGATATTGAGCAACAATCTGCTCAAACAAACAATACGTTTTCTTTGGCAAAGGGTTTGCCCTTGTGTATTTTAGCTGGTGTTTTATCTGCTTTGTATGGCTTTGCATTAGCTGAAGGAACACCTATTGCAGCTATTGCTGAAAAGTATGGAGCAGGTGATCTAAAAAGTAATGTGGTTTACATTTTTTCTAATACAGGGGCATTTGTCACTACACTTGTTTATTGCCTCTATCTACACAATAAAGAAAAAACGTTTAAGGAATATTTTGCATCTAATAAAGCTTTGGGCATTAATTTTAGTATGGCTTTAATCACAGGTGTCTTATGGTATTTTCAGTTTTTCTTTTATGGATTGGGGCATGTGAATTTGGGTAAATATGAATTTTCTAGTTGGGCAATACACATGATTCTATTGGTATTATTTAGTGCTGTGGCTGGTGTATTAATGAAAGAATGGAAAATGTGTACTAGCAAAACCATGAAAATTTTATTCTTAGCTTTAAGCATATTAATAGCAGCTGTTTTATTGTTAACTTATGGCAATTATTTGGGAGGGTTAAAATCGTAGGCTTTGTCAAAAAGTGGTTAAAATAATAGGATTATTCACGACTTCTCGTTTTACCGGCAAATAAAAAAATGCAACAACAAAATTACTATCAACCGCAAAAAAATATTTCTATCTGTATCATAGGTGCAGGTGGAATTATTAATGATGCTCATTTGCCTGCTTATACAATTGCAGGATATAGAGTTGCTGGTATTTACGATATCAACCAAGAAAAAGCGGCTGCTTTAGCTGGTAAATTCAACATTGCCAATGTGTACAGCAGTGTCCATGAAATGATTGAACAAAGTAATGAGCATACTATTTATGATATTGCTTTGCCTGCATTTGCTATAATTGATGTATTAAAACAATTACCTAATAATGCTGCTGTTCTTATTCAAAAACCAATGGGTAACGATTATGCTGAAGCCAAAGAAATTTTGGCTTTAACGCAATCTAAAAATATGGTAGCTGCCATTAACTTTCAGTTAAGGTATGCACCTTATATTCAAGCAGCAAAACAAATAATTGAGCAAGCAAGTTTTGGAACTATTTGCGATATTGAAGTACATGTAAACGTACATACACCTTGGGATTTATGGACTTTTATGCACGGTATGCCAAGGCTTGAAATACTCTATCACAGCATACATTATGTTGATTTGATACGTTACTTTTTAGGCAATCCAAAAAGCATGTATGCAAAAACAGTAAAGCATCCGGCAATGAAAGAATTGGCATCAGTTCGTACCAATATGATCATGGATTATGGCGATATGGTTCGTGCAAATATTCTTACCAATCATTGCCATCAATTTGGGTATCAAAATCAACAATCATATATAAAATTCGAAGGCACTAAAGGAGCCATCAAAATTAATTTAGGTGTATTGATTGATTATCCTCGTGGTGTACCAGATAAGTTTGAGTACATTATTATGGAAGAAAACAAACAACCCGAGTGGAGACAAGTGAATGTAGAAGGTGGTTGGTTTCCACATGCTTTTATTGGTAGTATGAGTGAGGTAATGAAAGCATTAGATGGTATAATTAGCAAGCCAAACAATAGTGTAGAAGATTGTATTGATACAATGGCATGTGTAGAAGCAGCATATATAAGTAGTGCAAGTGGTGGTATTAAATTAAGTGATATTCAATAGTATGAAAATGAACATTTGTAATAAAATAGGGATGATATTGTTTTGTGTATTCACATGTGTAAAATTGAATGCACAACCAATAGCATTTCCAAACGCAGAAGGCTTTGGTAAATTTGCAACAGGTGGTCGTGGGGGAAAAGTAGTTTATGTAAGCAATTTAAACGATGCAGGTGAAGGCAGTTTTCGTTGGGCTTTAGAACAATTTCCTAACGAACCATTGACTATTCTTTTTAAAGTTGCAGGAGTGATTGATTTAAAATCTAAAGTTCAAATTAAACGTTCAAACCTAACTATTGCAGGACAATCAGCTCCTGGCGATGGCATTTGTTTTACAGGCAATTCATTGATTGTAAATGGGGCATCCTCAAAAGGCAATCATGGCAATATCATTATTCGTTTTATTCGTTCTCGTCCGGGTGGTACAGATAAAAAAGGTCTCTATGGTTTTGATATGGAAAACTGTCACGATGTAATCATAGATCATTGCAGTTTTAGTTGGGCCAATGAAGAGTGTGCAGCTTTATACGATACTAAAAATACCACAGTACAATGGTGTATGGTGAGTGAAGGTTTGTATGATGCTGGTCATGCAAAAGGGAACCGTTCTTATGGTGGTGTTTGGGGCGGACAGTTTGCAAGTTTTCATCACAATTTAATTGCACATCAAAATAGCCGTGCAGTTCGTTTCAATGGTTCAAGGGCTCATGATACAATGGCTGTTATCGATTATCGCAACAATGTTATTTATAATTGGGGCAATGCAAATGCATGTTATGGAGGTGAAGTAAATATTGTGGGAGGTGTTTCTCAAGTGAACATAGTAAATAATTATTACAAGCCTGGTCCAGCAACACCAAGTGAATTAAAGTTTGTTCAAGCATCCTACGAAAAAGAAAAAGCAAAAGGCACGGGTCAATGGTTTGTTGAAGGTAATATCATGGAAGGTAATAAGTCATTAACCAAGAAAAATGAACGTGGTGTAGATTTAGCAAAAGAAGGTTATCCTAAAAATGCAATAGCCGAAAATGCTTTTGCAATAGCAGCAACTTTACCCAATCAAACGGCACAAGAATCCTATAAAGAAGTACTTAAACATGTTGGTGCTTATTTACCTATAAGAGATGCAGTTGATCAACGTATTATTCAAGAAACAACATCAGGCACAGCTACAGGTAAAGGAGTATTCGGCAAGTTGGGAATCATTGATTCTCCAACTGCAGTTGGAGGTTTGCCTGAATATAAATCAACCAAAATAATTGTAGATACTGATGAAGATGGAATGCCTGATGATTGGGAAATAAAAAATAATTTAAATCCCAAAGATGCAAGCGATAGAAATAAAGTTGATAAAGATGGATATACCATGCTGGAAAAATATTTGAATGAATTGGTAATAGTGAAGTAAGGTGAGTTCTGAGTGCAGTCAACGGATTTGCTGAGCAGATGGAGCATTTATAGCAACAGACCTATAAGGTTTTTAAAACCTTATAGGTCTTAACACAACTTTAAACATTCGCACTTTACACCAGTACTTGCATAAGGCACATCAGTCCGTTCGGTCATGCTGAAAGCAGGATTGAAAAAATCCGAAGGACATTTTTTCAAAGAAGCGAATGGGGTGCCGTTGCAAGTACGAAGCCATACGGCTTGAGTTAAAGAGTTTTAAAAAGAATTTAATCAAACAATTCATGAACAGTTCAAGTAAAATATTTTTATTCATTATCTTATTGTTTAGTGCAAGCTTTTCTTTTGCACAAAAGCAAAAAGAAACCATCAATTTAATCATTGAAACCAATGCTTCAAATCGTATTGAATTTGGTGTAAAAAAATTGCAACAAGTATTAAAAGAATATAACTATAAATGTAATTTAATCACTATTGATTCAATTGAAATAAAAGGGAAATCAATCTTAATCGTAGAGCAAAAATTTTCCACCTCAGCAACTAATAGAAAGTTCTTTGTTAAGAGACTACCGAAAGAAGGTTTCCAAATTTCATCACCTAGAAAAAATTTAATTGTAATCGAAGGAGGCTCATCTATAGGAACCTTATATGGTTGCTTAGCACTAGTAGATAGTATAAAAAAAACAAGTAAACTTCCTGCCAAAATCAATTTGATAGATTCTCCTAACATGGTCATGAGAGGCACATGTATTGGTATTCAAAAGCCTTATTATTTACCTGGCAGACATGTGTACGAATATCCCTACACACCTGAAACATTTCCTTGGTTATACGATAAACAAATGTGGGTGCAATATTTAGATTCATTGGTAGAAAACAGAATGAACTCTTTGTATTTATGGAATGGTCATCCCTTTGCGTCGTTGGTTAAGTTAAAAGATTATCCTTATGCAGTTGAAGTAAGTGAAGCAACTTTTAAAAAAAATGAAGAGATTTACCAATTCATTACAGAAGAAGCAGATAAACGTGGTATTTGGGTAATACAAATGTTTTACAACATTTTTGTTTCAAAGCCTTTTGCAGAGCATCACAATATTAAAACACAAGATAGAAATAGACCTATTATTCCTCTTATAGCAGATTACACTAGAAAATCCATTGCCGCATTTGTAGAGAAATATCCAAATGTTGGGTTAATGGTTTGTTTAGGTGAAGCCATGGAAGGTGTTGGTCAGGATGATATTGATTGGTTTACAAAAACAATTATTCCTGGGGTGAAAGATGGCTTACAAGCATTAGGCAAAACCGAAGAACCTCCCATTGTGTTAAGAGCTCATGATGTAGATGCTCCTGCTGTAATTAAAGCCAGTAAAGGGTTGTACAGCAATCTATATACAGAAGCAAAATTTAATGGCGAAGCATTAACTACTTATGAGCCTCGTGGCACTTGGGCTGAGTTGCATAGAACATTGGCATCATTAGGTTCTATGCAAATTGAAAATGTACATATTCTTGCCAACTTAGAACCCTTTCGGTACGGGGCAACCAACTTTATTCAGAAGTCGGTACAAGGCATGCTCAACATCATGCATGGTAAAGGATTGCATTTGTATCCACAAGCATCTTATTGGGATTTTCCTTACACCGCCGATAGTGTGAAAGGCAAACGTTTATTGCAAATTGAACGTGATTGGATTTGGAATAAAGCCTGGGCTCGTTATGCTTGGAATGCAAATAGAGATAGTTTAGAAGAAGTAAAATATTGGAGTGGTTTATTAACCAATAAGTTTGGATGTAACGAAACTGCATCAAACAATATCTTGAAAGCTTATAATCAAGCTGGTGAAATTTCGCCTAAAATTTTAAGAAGATTTGGCATAACCGATGGTAATCGTCAAACCATGACATTGGGCATGCTCATGACGCAACTCATCAATCCATATCGTTATGGCTTATTTGATTTATTGTATGATGCTGAAAGCCCGGTAGGAGAAAAACTAATTGAATATGCAGAAAAAGAATGGAAAAACGAGCCACATATTGGTGAAACACCTGTTCAAATTATCAAGGAAATAAAAGAACATGGAAGGCTTGCAGTTCTTGCTATTCAAGCAGCAAAACCATTTGTAAAAAATAATCAAGAAGAATTTGCAAGAATTGAAAACGATATGTATTGCCATGAAGCAATGGCCAATCATTATGCAGAAAAAGCACAAGCTGCTTTACATGTATTGCGTTATAAGTATTCTAATGATATCAAAGATCTTGAAACAGCATTGTCTTTTTTACAACAAAGTTTAGCTAGCTATAAAAGATTGGTTGTCTTAACCAAAGGCAGTTATCTCTATGCCAATAGCATGCAAACAGCACAAAGAAAAATACCCATTCGTGGTGTAGATGGTACTTTTAAAACCTGGGCTGAAGTGTTAATTCCTTTTGAAAAAGAATTGGCACATTTCAAACATAAGATTGATTCATTAAAGAATAATCCTTCCAAGGCAAATAACGAAGTAAGAGTATTAAAAAATGAAATCATTACATTGAAAGGATTGGAAAATCAATTCTATTCTATAAATGAAAATTCAAACCCATTTACTGATACCAGTTTTACTATTACTGCATTTGCCAAGGAGCTAAAAGGTTTGCAAGGGATTCAGTTTTCATTTCAACAACAGATAAAGAATGGAACATCGATTACTTTCTCTAATTCAAATCCAGTAAAAGTATTGGTTGGTTTCTTCAATAAAAAAGAATCGCCATATTTAAAAGCACCAGAATTAGAAACAGATGCTAGTGCCAACGATTATGGACAGTCTGAAACAAAAATTGCAAATGGCTTAATCATAAAAGGCTTACCAACAATTAACATACATACTTATTCTTTTAAAGCAGGAACAAATACATTGACATTAGCTAAAGGAGCTTGCGTAATTGTAGGATTTATTAATGGTAATGATACGATGCCTTTATATGATGCAGGCTTAACTGAAAAAGGGATGAAGAAAGAAATTGATTGGTTATTTGAATAATTGAACAAAATGGCTCACAGATTTACACAGATTATCACAGAACAATGAGCAACAATCTGAGAAAATTTTTGAAAATCCGTGAGCAAAAAAGAAACTACAATGAAAAAAATATTCATCTTACTACTTGTATGCTTAATAACAAATCTTCATGCCCAACATTACTATAACGTACTAAAGTTTGGTGCAAAAAACGATAGTAGCAAGCTAGCTACCAAAGCAATTGCAAAAGCCATTGATGCCGCTAGTAAAAAGGGTGGAGGCACTATTTTTTTCCCAGCAGGGAAATATTTAACTGGTGCAATTCATCTTAAAAGCAATATAACCATTCTTCTAGATGCTGGAGCAGAGCTACATTTTAGCGATAATTTTGATGATTATTTACCCATGGTAGAGTCTCGTTATGAAGGTGTTGATGTTACCAGTTTTTCTCCTTTATTCTATGCATATAAAGCAGAAAATATTGCTATTAAAGGTCGTGGACTGATTAATGGTCATGGAAAAAAATGGTGGGACTTTGTAGAAGGGTATAAAAAAGATCAACCAAGAAGCAAATGGCAGTATATGTTCGATTCGTTAAATAAAAACATTTTATTGCCCGATGATCCTGCACAAATGAAACGTGGCTTTCTTCGTCCACCTTTTATACAGCCCATGTACTGCAAGAATATTTTGATTGAAGGTATTACCATTATCAACTCTCCTTTCTGGACGGTAAATCCAGAATTCTGTGAAAATGTAACCATCAATGCAGTAACTATATTTAATCCTCATTCACCTAATACAGATGGCATTAATCCTTCTAGTTGCAAGTATGTACATATCAGCAATTGCCATATTAGTGTTGGCGATGATTGTATTACTATTAAGTCTGGTAAAGATATGCCTGGAAGAACCAAAGCTATGCCAGCTGAAAATTATACCATTACCAATTGTACTATGTTATCTGGTCATGGTGGTGTGGTAATAGGTAGCGAAATGAGTGGAGATGTAAAAAAAATTACCATTAGTAATTGTGTATTTGATGGCACAGATAGAGGGATACGAATTAAATCTGCAAGAGGTCGTGGTGGCGTTGTAGAAGATATACGTGTAAGCAATATCATCATGAAAAATATTAAGGATCAAGCTTTTGTTTTAGACATGCAATATGCTAAAACAAAAGAAGAACCTATCTCAGAAAGAACGCCACGTTTTCGCAATATTCGTTATAGTAACATTACTATATTAAATGCAAAAAGTGTAGGTTTTATCAATGGTTTAGAGGAACTGCCTATTGAAAATATTAGTTTTACAGATATACATGCAGATGCCGAAAATGGCTTCACCATTCAAAAAGCAACAGGCATATCTTTTCATAATGTGCAAATCAATACAAGCAAAGGAGCTTCTTTTAAAATTAATGATGCTAGTAATATTGAACTTGATAATGTAAAGAGTGAAAAGCCCATAACCAATGTACCTGTAATTAATTTAACCAATGTAGTAGATGCTTACATTCACAATTCTTGGGCAGCAAAAAATACAGATATCTTTCTGCAAGTAAAAGGAAGCCAAACCAAAAATATCATTTTTAAATACAACAACTTCTTAAATGCACTAAAACCCTTGGTGAAAGAAGATGATGTGAAAGAAAATATAATAGTAGAATAATTTTATGGAACGAGCAGTAGAACATACATCAACTTCAGTACAGCCTGAGCTGAGCGAAGTCGAAGCATTGCACTCTTGTACGATTGGAACATATTTCGTCATTGCGAGGAACGAAGTAATCTGTTTCATAACGAAGCCCTATGTTTGGTTTAAAAACATAACAGCCTTACACCTTACGCCTTATGCCTTGTGCCTTGTGTTTTCACTCTTCACCATTCACCATTCACTCTCTGCCCAACAAGATCTACAACTTTGGTACAATCAACCTGCACAAAAATGGACAGATGCTTTACCCATAGGCAATGGCAACTTAGGAGCCATGATTTATGGAGGAATTAATGAAGAGCATTTGCAGTTTAATGAATCTACCTTGTGGACAGGCAAACCAAGAGAATATGCAAGAAAAGATGCTTATAAATATTTACAGCCCATAAGAAACTTATTGAATCAAGGTAAACAAAAGGAAGCAGAAGCTTTAGCAGGAAAGGAATTCATGGGATTAAAAGATGTTGATGATAGTGTATATGCTGTTCAAAAAAAAGCTTGGTTTGCTACGGTTAGTGCTGAATATAAATATGCTGCAATTGATTTTGATGACAGTAAATGGTTAACCATGCAACTACCAACTTCTAATGGTTGGGAACAATTGAAAGGTTTAGATGGCTTGGATGGAGCAGTTTGGTTTCGTACAAGTTTTAATTTGCCAAAAGAAATGTTAGGTAAAGATTTAGTAATTGATTTAGGAAGAATAAGAGATGTAGATTTAACCTACATTAATGGAAATTTTATTGGTTCTACAGAAGGTATTTCAACTAAACGCAGTTATACTATTAAAGCCCAATTTTTAAATGAAGGCAAAAATATAATTGCTATTCAGGTGGTGAATTTTTTTGATAAAGGAGGAATTACAGGTATCAAAGAAAATCGAAAAATATTTGTGGTTTATCCTAAAGAAGAATCTGCTAATAATGGTATTGAGTTGTCTACAACTTGGAAGTATTTTATTCATGACAATAATCCTCCACAATTTCCACAATACCAAGCAAGCTATCAGCCTTTTGGTGATCTGTTTTTTACATTTGCTAATCAATCAAATAGTACAAATTATAAACGTGAACTAGATATTAGCAATGCTACTTCTACAGTAAGCTACACTTCTAATAATATCAATTACAGAAGGGAATATTTAGCTTCCAATCTCGATAATTTGATTGCTGCAAATTTTACAGCAAACAAAAAAGCATCTATCAATGTAGTAGCTTATTTTTCATCTGTACATAGCAATTATGTTTTAAAAAAAATCAATAATAAAACCATAGGCTTATATGTGCAAGTCAAGAATGGAGCATTAAAAGGTGTTGCTTATTTATTTGTAGATGCAGTAAATGGAATAGTAAGTATTGATAAGAATAGCATTGTTTTACAACAATGTGATCAAGCAACATTCTATTTAATAGCTGCAACTAACTTTGTTAATTACAAAGATCTTTCAGCCAATGCAGCTGAAAGATGTAATGCTGTTTTACAAAAGATACAACCAAAAACTTATGCTCAAATAAAAGCTGAACATGTCAATGATTACCAAAAACTGTTCAATACTTTTTCTATCAACTTTAATAAGAGCAATAAACAACATATTCCAACAGAACAACGTATTAAGCAATTCAATTCAAAAGACGACAATGCTTTACTTGCTTTGTACATGCAGTATTCACGGTACTTGTTAATTGCTTGTTCAAGAAGTAATTCAAAACAACCAGCCAATTTGCAAGGCTTATGGAATAACCTTTTAACACCACCTTGGGGCAGCAAATACACCACCAATATTAATTTGGAAATGAATTATTGGGGTGCAGATTTTTTCAATCTTTCATCATGTACTAAGCCTTTATTTAATAAAGTAAATGAACTAAGTTTTGCTGGTAAGCAAACAGCCAAAGAACATTACAATGCCAATGGTTGGGTACTGCATCACAATACAGATTTATGGAATGGCACTGCTCCAATCAATGCAAGCAATCATGGAGTTTGGGTTACGGGTAGTGCATGGTTGAGCAATATGATTTGGGAACATTATTTATTTACACAGGATAAGAATTTTCTTCAAAAGAATTATCGAGCCATGAAAACTGCTGCACAATTCTATCAAGGTTTTTTAGTAAAGGACAACGAAACTGGTTGGCTCATCAGCACTCCATCTAACTCACCAGAAAATGGTGGATTGGTTGCTGGTCCAACCATGGATCACCAAATTATTCGTGAACTTTTTTTGAATACAATTGCTGCAAGTAAAGCTTTGCAAACCGATGAGTCATTGAGACAAGCATTACAGGAAAAGATAAATCAAATTGCTCCCAATAAAATTGGTAAACATGGTCAGTTGCAAGAATGGTTAAAAGATATTGATGATACTACCAATAAACATCGCCATGTATCGCATTTATGGGGCGTTTATCCTGGTAATTATATTACTTGGAAAGATTCAGCAATGATGAAAGCAGCCAAGCAGTCATTACTATATCGTGGAGATGATGGAACAGGATGGAGTTTGGCATGGAAAACCAATCTTTGGGCAAGATTTAAAGAAGGTAATCATGCAATGTTGATGGCCGAGAAATTATTGAGTTTTGCAGATGATGATGGTTCAACAAGTGAAAAAGGTGGTGTGTATAAAAATATGTTTGATGCACATCCCCCATTTCAAATTGATGGAAATTTTGGTGGATCAGCAGGTATAGCAGAGATGTTGGTACAAAGCCATACAAAATACATTGAGTTGTTGCCAGCTTTGCCTGATGCTCTTGAAACTGGCTCTATCAAAGGATTGTGTGCAAGAGGCGGATTTGAAATAAATATGCAATGGAGTAATGGAAAATTGCAAAGTGTTTCTGTTTTGTCGAAAGCTGGAAATGACTGTTGGTTACAATATGGTAATAAACAAATTCAATTTAAAACAGAAAAAGGCAAAACATATAAGTTCAATAACGAATTGCAAAAACTTTGATGAAGAGTATTGATACAAATTTTTCCCTTGAACCACAAAGGCACAGAGGCACAAAGGTGCACCAAGTCTTTGTGATACTTTGTGTCGTAGTGTCTTCGTGGTTCAACCTTCTTCATGCACAACGTCAAGAGATTCCATTAAACGATAATTGGAAAACTATTGCCTCCGATTCTAATCAACATGCTTTCAATGGCTTTGAACAATCATCTTACAAAACCACTAACTGGAAAACCGTAAATGTTCCCCACAATTGGGATGCTTACGAAGGGTATAGAAGAATGTTACATGGTAATAAACATGGTTATGCTTGGTACAAAAAATCATTTGCGGTGAATAAGCAAAATGGCAAACGTTATTTTTTATTTTTTGAAGGTGTGGGTTCTTATGCCACAGTTTGGCTCAATGGAAAACAAGTTGGTGCTCATGTAGGTGGCAGAACAACTTTCACCATTGATATAACCAATGCAATACTATCTGGCAAGCAAAATGATTTAGCAGTTCGTGCAGATCATCCATCTAGCATTAAAGATTTGCCTTGGGTTTGTGGTGGTTGTAGCGATGAACGTGGCTTCAGCGAAGGCTCTCAGCCAATGGGTATTTTTCGTCCTGTTCATTTAATTGTTACCAATGAAGTTCGTATAGAACCATTTGGTGTACATGTTTGGAATGATACAAGTGTAACAGAAAAATCAGCAACCCTAAATATCACTACTACAGTTAAGAGCTATAGCAAGCATTGGCAATTTTTTACAATTGCTACAACTGTTTATGATAAGAATGGGAAAGTGGTTGCAGCTGACACAATTAATAAAACAATAGATGCTGTAGGGCAAAAAACTGTTCAACAACAAATTAAGCTGAATAAAAAAGTCTATTTATGGAGCTTAACAAATCCTTATTTATACAAAATTGTAACTACAGTTTTACGAAAAGAAATTCTTGTAGATAAAGTAGAAACCTTTTACGGTATTCGTTCCATTAAATTTGATATAGCTAATTCCAATCGTTTCTTCTTAAACGGTAAACCAGTTTTTATCAATGGTATTGCAGAGTATGAACACATGCTGGGCAGTAGTCATGCTTTTGCTCCAGAACAAATCAAAGCAAGAGTTAATCAAATACAAGCAGCTGGATTTAATGCTTTTAGAGATGCTCATCATCCACACAATTTATTGTATCAACAATTATTAGATGAAAAAGGGTTATTATGGTGGACGCAAATGAGTGCACATGTTTGGTACAATACAAAAGAGTTTAGAGACAACTTTAAAACCTTATTGAAAGAGTGGGTTTTGGAAAGAAGAAATTCTCCTTCTCTCATCTTATGGGGTTTGCAGAATGAAAGTAAGTTGCCAGCAGATTTTGCCAAAGAATGTAGTGATATTATTCTTCAGCTTGACCCAACAGCATCTTCACAAAGATTGATTACCACTTGTAATGGAGGTGAAGGAACAGATTGGGATGTACCTCAAAACTGGACAGGTACTTATGGTGGAAATCCAAATACCTATGGAGATGATTTGAAGAAACAAGTATTGGTGGGTGAGTATGGTGCATGGCGAACCATTGATTTACATACTGAAGGTGGCTTTCAACAAAATGGGCTTTACAGTGAAGATAGGTTTTGCAACTTAATGGCAAAGAAAATTCAATTGGCAGAAAGTGTAAAAGACAGTGTAGCTGGGCATTTTCATTGGTTGTTTTCTTCTCATGATAATCCTGGAAGAATACAAGGTGGTGAAGGTTTTAGAGAATTAGATAAAATTGGACCAGTAAATTATAAAGGTTTATTTACACCTTGGGATGAACCAACAGATGCTTATTACATGTATCGATCTATGTATGCTGATAAATACAAAGAACCTATGGTGTATATACCTATGCACAATTGGACAAACAGGTGGTTAAAGCCTGGAGTAAAAAATGGAATTGTAGTGTACAGTAATTGTGATGAAGTGGAGCTGTACAATGATTTAAAGCAACCCATTGCAAGAATGAAAAATCCTGGTATTGGAATTCCATTTGTATTTAACAATATTTTACTTTCAACAAATGTATTAGTTGCAATTGGTTTGCAAAATGGCAAATTCTCTGTAGCTTCAGATGAAGTAGTAATCAGCCCATTTCCAGCGAATAAAAAATTCTTAAACACGTTTAAAATTGATAGTCAGAATATCACACAGCCTCAAAATGAACTTAATTATTTGTATAGAATAAATTGTGGTGGTGATACTTATTTGGATAGCAACAAAAATCTTTGGCATGCAGATAATAGTAATATAAATAGTTCATTCTATTCAACTTCTTGGACCAATCAATTTGATATAAAGCCTAAAATATTTGCTAGTCAGAGAACTACAAGTAATCTTTTAAAAGGAGTCACTAATGAAAAGCTATTTCAAAGCTTTAGATACGGAAAACAAGAATTAAAGTATCACTTCAAAGTTCCCGATGGAGAGTATTTAGTTGAATTATATTTTGTAGAACCTTGGTTTGGCTTAGGTAATATTAATGCAACTGGTTGGAGAATTTTTGATGTGACTATCAACGATAAAGTGGTGTTAAATGATTTGGATATTTTTAAAGAAGTGGGTCATAATCAAGTTTTAAAAAAAGTAGTAACAGCTACTATTAAAGGAGGAGAATTGGTTATTCACTTTCCAACAGTAAAAGCCAGTCAGGCTATCATTGCTGCAATTGCAATAGCAACAAAAAATAAGAGTCTGAAAGTTCCTGTTCATCAAGTTAAAAACGTGGAAATAAATTCAGCCAATGCAGCGTTGCATCACTGGCTGAATATTACAGATACCGTTAATTCAATTACTCAACAAACATTTTTTCATTTACCTCCAGTTGCTTATGGAGCAGATTATATAAGATGGAAAACTACAGAACATATTGCTGATTTTCGTTTTGCTGAGTCAACTGATGTCTATGTAGGAGACACGAACAGTCTCAATATTCCTATTTATTTAAAAGGGTTTGAAAAACAAAAAGAAAACATTTTATTAAGCGATAGCACTGTGGTATGCATGTATAAAAAAATGTTTAAGGCAGGAGAAAGTTTTGGAGTAAATAATCAAGTGGGACTGGTTACTATTTTATTTCAACAAACTACCAATATTCAACCTGCTTACGATTTAAAACCTGTAGTAGCTTATAGACCTGCACAGGCAACTATAAAAGGCGATGCAGCTAAAACAAATGTGCATACAAAAGATGCAGTTACTTTTCAATCAAACAATGCATCAGTAGAATGGAGTATTACTACAGGAGTTGCAGATGTTTATTCTATCACCGTTCGTTATGCAAATGAAATAGGTAAAGACTTAAAAGCAATGCTACAATTGTTTCAAGCAGATGGAACATTGATGAAAGAAGAACTAATCACCTTTACACAAAGCAAAGCAGGCAAGTGGAATTATGCTGTAACCAATACTGGCAGCATGATTAATGCAGGTAATTATATCATCAACATAAAAGCAATAGATGCAGCAGGTTTAAGTGTTTCTGCATTAGATATTCAATAAATGAAGAAAACCCTTTCCATATTATTTCTATTGATAGCATGGTTTTCGAATGCCCAATTAAGCATTGTCAATTTAAAAATTGATAATAGAAATAATCCACTAGGCGTAGATTCCAAGCAACCCGTTTTCAGTTGGCAATTATCATCTCAACAAAGAAATGTTTTGCAAACTGCCTATCAAATTTTAGTTGCCGATGATAGTTTGTTGCTGAAGAAAAACATAGGCAATATTTGGGATTCTAAACAACTACAATCATCAGCATCTATTCAAGTTAATTATAATGGAAAGCAACTAAAATCGGCTCAAAATTATTTTTGGAAAGTGATGGTAGCTGATAATAAAGGCAATACTTCATCAAGTAATATTGCTTATTGGCAAATGGGTTTATTGGATGAACAAGCATGGAACAAAGCTCAATGGATTGCTTATGAAAATCTGCCAGATTCAAATACAATTATCCCTGCAGTACATGGAAATGGTAAAAAAGAGTGGGGTAAAAGAACAAATGTGTTGCCCTTGTTCAGAAAATTATTCAACCTTAAAAAAGAAGTCAAAAATGCTAAATTGTTCATCTCTGGTCTAGGCCATTTTGAAGCATTCATCAATGGCAAAAAAGTGGGTAACAATTTCTTAGATCCCGGTTGGACGAATTATGATAAACAAGCTATGTATGTATCTTTTGATGTAAAAGAGTACTTACAAATAGCCAATAATGCAATAGCTGTAATGTTAGGTAATGGTTTCTATTATATACCTAGTGAACGCTATAGAAAAATGACAGGTGCTTATGGTTATCCAAAAATGATTTGCAGATTGCTGGTGGAATATACAGATGGAACAATCAACAATATTGTAAGTGATGAATCTTGGAAAACAGCTCCATCACCAATAACATTTAGCAGCTTGTATGGTGGTGAAGATTATGATGCAAGGCTTGAACAAAAAAATTGGAACGATTCGTATTTTAGTGATGAGCATTGGAAGCAAGCTGTAATTACCAATGGGCACATATTAAAATCTCAAACTGCTGAGCCCGTTCAAGTAGTGCAAATATTTGACCCCATAAAGTCTACTCAACTAAATGATAAAGTTTGGGTGTTCGATATAGGACAAAATATGAGCGGTATTCCTCAAATAACAGTACAAGGAGCAAGAGGCGATACTATAAAAATATCCACAGCCGAACTATTAAAAGAAGATGGTTCAGTTAATCAAAAAGCAACTGGTAGTCCTAGCTATTATCTTTATGTGTTAAAAGGTGGTAAAGAAGAAACTTATCAACCGCATTTTTCCTATTATGGCTATCGTTATGTACAAGTAGAAAATATTTCTTATAATAACAGTAACAATAAATTACCTAGGTTAGTTGCTGTAAAAGGTTTACATACAAAAAATGCAGCAGCAACAATTGGTTCATTTACTTCATCCAATGAACTCTTCAATCAAACTCATAAACTCATTGATTGGTCTATAAAAAGTAATATTCAAAGTGTATTAACCGATTGTCCACATAGAGAAAGATTAGGTTGGTTAGAACAAGTTCATCTTATGGGTAATTCTATTCAGTATAATTATGCTATACATGCTTTATGTAAAAAAATATTGCAAGATATTCAAGTACAGCAAAATATTAATGGATTAATCCCATCTACTGTTCCTGAATTTACAGAGATGCATTTTGCCAATGGATATTTTCGTGATTCACCAGAATGGGGGAGTACGGCTGTTATATTGCCTTGGTATTTGTATCAATGGTACGGAGATAAAAATGTATTAATCAATAACTACAAAACCATGCAACGTTATGTTGCATATCTTGGTACAAAAGATAGCAGCCATTTGTTGATGTATGGATTAAGTGATTGGTACGATTTAGGTCCTAATCGTCCAGGTTTTTGCCAACTAACACCTTTGGGCTTAACAGCAACTGCTTACTATTATTATGATTTAACAATTCTAGAAAAAACAGCAAGACTGTTAAATAAACTAGCTGACGCAACTAAGTATGCAACATTAGCAAAGCAAGTAAAAGCAGCATTCAATAAAGTATTTTTTAACAACAAGACCAAGCAATATGGTAGTGGAAGTCAAACCTCTAATGCAATTGCATTGTACATGGGTTTAGTTGAAGAAGCAGACAGAAAAGCAGTTGTAGAAAACTTAGTCAATAATATTCAAGTAAACAATTACAACATAACTACTGGTGACATTGGTTATAGATATTTATTACAAGTATTACAATCAGCAGACAGAGACGATATCATTTTTAAAATAAATAATCGCACTGATGTGCCTGGTTATGGTTATCAAATTGCAAAAGGTGCAACTGCTTTAACTGAGAGTTGGCAAGCTTTATCAACGGTTTCTAATAATCATTTAATGTTGGGTCATTTAATGGAGTGGTTTTATGAAGGCCTTGCAGGTATTGGTCAAGCAGCAAATTCTGTTGGTTATAAATCAATCATCGTAAAACCAGCAATAGTTGGAGATATAACATTTGCAAAAGCAAGTTACCAATGTGCTTATGGTTTAATTGAAAATAATTGGAAAAAGGAAGAAGATGTGTTTAAGTTGAATGTAGTTATTCCAGCAAATACAACTGCATCTGTTTATTTGCCAGCAAAAAAATCATCCATCATTACACAAAATGGAGTAGTTGTAAAACCAATAAATTTTGAAAATGGAAAAGCAATCGTTCACATAGGTTCTGGTGATTATATGTTTGTGGTTAAGTGATTTTTGGGGACGAGCAGTAGAGCATAAATCAGCTGTAGTTGCGTCGCACTCTTGTACAATATAACAATATTCACCAACCCTGACGATGGCTTTAAGCCTCGTCAGCGGTTGTTTTAAAAACGAAATGATTATTGATTGACTATTACATGAATAAAACAATAACGATACTATTTTATATTTTTTATGCTGTCACATCTCATGCACAACAAGTGCCTGATAGCATTATGAACAATATTTATCAAGAAATCAAAACACCCTACAAATATGGAATGGTGCTTGTTCCTTCAGATAATATAAAGAAGATAGATTGCCCAACGGTATTTAGAAAAAATAATCATTGGTACATGACATATATTCAATTTGATGGACGTGGTTATGAAACATGGTTGGCTAAAAGTGAGGATTTATTACACTGGAAAACATTAGGTAAATTATTAATTTTTAATAATGATACAACTGTTTGGGATGCATACCAAAAAGCTGGTTACATTGCTTTGGAAGATTATACATGGGGTGGCAGTTATGCAATTCAAAAATACAAAGGCAAATATTGGATGGGTTATTTTGGAGGTAATGCAAGAGGTTATGAAGCAGGTTTACTCTCTACAGGAATGGCTTATACTAAAAAGAATATTACCAAACCGCATAAATGGAAAACATTAAACAGTCCAATATTGGCATCAACAGATAAAGATGTACGTTGGTGGGAAGATAAAAAGCAGTACAAGAACACAGTCATTTGGGACAAGCAAAAAACAACTGGCTATCCTTTTGTGATGTACTACAATGCCAATGGCGATACTTCTAATAATCGAGATAAAAAGACTCGTTGGTTTGAACGTATTGGTATGGCTGTAAGTAACGATATGGTTCATTGGAAACGTTTTAAAACAGATCCGGTGATGCACCATAAAATTGGCATTACTGGCGATGCAGTAATTCAAAAAATAAATGGTGTTTGGGTAATGTTTTACTTTGGTGCTTTTTGGGAAGGCAGAAAAGATGCCTTCAATCGTTTTGCCTGTTCGTATGATTTGGTAAATTGGACAGACTGGAAAGGAGATGACTTGATACATTCATCAGAACCTTATGATGCAAAATATGCACATAAAAGTTTTGTTGTAAAATGGAAGGGTGTAGTCTATCATTTTTATAATGCAGTAAACAATAAAGATCAACGTGGTATTGCTATTGCAACATCTATTGATAAAGGAAAAAGTGCAGTGGAATTTGTGAAATAAATATTTACTATAAAGACACAAAGTACACGAAGTGTCTTTGTGAACTTTGTGTCTTTGTGGTTCAAAAAATTAGAATGAAAAAAAGTTTATTTTATATTGTATTTCTGATTGTTGTTCATTCCAATGCACAACGCTCTACTATTAATTTCAATAGCAATTGGAAGTTTCTCTTGGGCAATGATTCCACTGCCATTCAATTATCATACAATGATTCAAAATGGAGAACACTAAACCTTCCACATGATTGGAGCATTGAACTACCGTTTGATGAAAAAGCTCCAGCTACCAATCAAGGAGGTGCATTGCCTGGAGGCATTGGTTGGTATAGAAAAACATTTACGCTTCCTTCATCTTCAAAAAACAAAAAAGTATTTATTGAATTTGATGGTGTGTATAGAAATAGTGAAGTATGGATTAATGGATATTATTTAGGAAAACGTCCATATGGTTATGTTGCATTTCAATATGAGCTTACAGAGCATTTGAAATTTGGTAAAGAATACAATATAATTGCTGTTAAGGTAAATAACTCACAACAACCCAATTCAAGATGGTATAGTGGCAGTGGTATTTATAGAGATGTGCAACTGGTAACAAAAAATAAAACAAATATCGATTACAATGGAACATTTGTAACTACCTCAAATATCTCTAATCAACAAGCTACAGTACATCTTACTAGTAAGTTAAACAATATTGAAAATAATCAAAAAGTTGTATCAATAGTTTACAATAAGCAAGGGAAAAAAGTAGCAGAACAATCATCTTTCATTACTGAAAAAAACTTCACTCAATCCAATACTCAATCATTAAAAATTAACATTCCTATTTTATGGTCTGTCGATAACCCATATTTGTACAAAGCAGTAACAACCATTTATCAAAACAATATTGCAATAGATCAATCAACAACAAATTTCGGCATTCGTTCCATCAAATTCGATGCAGCCAAGGGCTTCTTTCTAAATGGTAAACATGTTTTATTAAAAGGCGTTTGCATGCACCACGATCTTGGTACAATTGGTGCAGCGTTCAATAAAAGTGCTGCTGAAAGACAATTAAAGATATTGAAAGAAATGGGCTGTAATGCTATTCGTGTTTCACACAATCCACCTGCTGCAGCATTCCTTGATTTATGCGATAGTATGGGTTTTTTAGTAATGGATGAAGCATTTGATATGTGGAAGAAAAAGAAAAATAAGTATGATTACAATTTAGACTTCAACGAATGGTACAAACGAGATGTAGAGTCTATGGTAAAACGAGATAGAAATCATCCATCTGTTATTATCTGGAGTATTGGCAATGAAATACGTGAACAGTTTGATAGTTCAGGAATTGCACTCACCAAAGAAATGGTAGCAATAGTTAAAGCATTGGACTCAACAAGACCTGTAACATCAGCATTAACAGAAAATGTTCCTTCCAAAAATTTTATTACTAAAGCCAATGCATTAGATGTGCTTGGCTTTAATTATAAGGAGCTGGATTATGATTCTTTACCTTTTCGTTTTCCAAATATGCCTATCATTGCTACAGAAACTGCCAGTGCTTTGGAAACTAGGGGTGAATATTTACTGCCAGCAGATAGTATGAGAATTTGGCCACCAGATAGTAAGGTCAAGAAAACTGGTAACGACCAACTTACATGCAATGCCTATGACAACACTTATGCTTATTGGGGCAACACACATGAAAAAAGTTGGTTAGCAGTAAAGCAACAACCTTGGATGGCTGGGTTGTTTGTTTGGAGTGGTTTTGATTTTATTGGTGAGCCTGTACCTTATCCTTATCCAGCAAGAAGTTCATACTATGGAATTGTTGATTTGGCTGGCTTCCCTAAAGATGTGTATTACATGTATCAAAGCGAATGGACGAATAAACCTGTATTACATATTTTGCCACATTGGAATTGGAAAATTGGAGATACTGTAGATGTTTGGGCTTATTATAATATGGCTGATGAAGTAGAACTTTTTTTAAACGGTAAATCATTGGGTAAAAAATCAAAAGAAAGTAATACTGTACATGTTGCATGGAAAGTACCTTTTGAAAGTGGTATATTAAAAGCAGTATCTCGAAAAAATGGGAAAATTATCCTAGTAAAACAAGTTCAAACAGTTGGCAAACCTGCAAAAATTATTTTAACTGCCAATAAAAGAATAATCCATCCTGCTCAAAATGAGTTATGTTTTATTACTGCAACAATTGTAGATGCAAATGGAATTGTGGTACCCAATGCCAATCATTTAATAGAATTTAAAACAACAAATAATGCCTTAATTGAAGCAACTGATAATGGTTCTCCAATTGATTTAACTCCCTTTAAAACAAAGCAACGTAACGCATTTAATGGATTATGTTTGGCAATAATCAAAGCAAAATCGGCAACAGGAACTATTCGTGTTGAAGCTGTTTCTAAAGGGTTGCAAGCAGGATTGATTCAACTTCAAATACAATAATATTTACATTATTTCGATTGTTTAAATAGTAAAATATTCCATTAGTTTAGTTAAAGGTTACATTGTTTCTGGTAAACTGCACAAGTACTTTTACTTTACAATAGTAGAGATGTAAATCTTGTATTTGTAATAACACAACTAACGATTCTATTAAGCTGCTGCAATGAAAAAAATAAGCTTCTTTTCATTTTTATTTCTACATAAAACCGTTACTGGTTTTACTAAGCAAGCAATTGTATTAGTCTCAACTCTTATTTGTATAATTAATGCGAATGCTCAAAACAATGATGCAGCCTACATAAATACAATTACTCAAAGAGCTCAAAAAATTGTAGCTACACTTGGCATTAGCGATTCTACTAAATTTTATACAGTACAAGGTATTATTGTACAACAATACCAAAACTTAAACCATCACCACAATACATTTAACCAACAAGTTATAAGTATAAAATCAGATTCTACAATTAATAAACAAACGGCTTCTGCATCTATTAGTTCTATCGAAGAAAAAAGAACCCAGTTTTTTGCAGATTTACATAAAAAATATATTGCTCAATTACAAGCAGAATTAAATGCTGAACAAATAACCAAAGTAAAAGATGGCATGACTTATAATAAAGTAGCTGTTACTTACAATGGTTACTGTGCAATGATTTTAAATTTAACACAAGAACAAAAAACTACCATTTTTAATTATTTGGTTGAAGCTAGAGAGTTTGCAATGGATGCTGAATCATCAAAGAAAAAAGATGAATGGTTTGGAAAATATAAAGGAAGAATTAATAACTACTTATCTAGTCAAGGATATGATTTAAAGAAAGAAGGTGAAGAATGGCAACAACGCATTAAAGAAGCTAAATCAAAATAAATTTCAATTACCCTAATTTTCTACTTAAACAATTATCAAACCAAAGCCATATGAGAGTAAAACTACTGCCAGCGTTACTACTTGTTTTTTTGTTTTTGGGAGGCACACTAACAACGTTTGCCCAAACCATAACAGTTACAGGTAAAGTAACAGATGCAAAAACAAACAAACCATTATCTGGAGTAACTGTAAAAGTCAAAAATTCAACACAAGCTACTGCAACCAATGATGATGGTTCATTTGTGATTAAAGTACCTTCTACAGAATCTATTTTGTCTGTAACCTATGTAGGTTATGGTGTATTTGAAAAGAAAGTAGGTACAACTAAAGTTTTTGAGATTCAATTGTCAGAAACCAATGATCCATTAGACGATGTTATTGTAGTAGGGTATGGTACCAAAAAACGTGTAAATATTCAAGGTGCTGTTTCTACAATTAAGGGGAGTGAGGTGGAAGATTTACCAGTTGCTAACTTGGGTTCTGCTTTAATTAATCGTGTGCCAGGTGTATCAGTAAGTTTAGGTTCTGGTAAGCCGGGTTCAACAACTGAAATTAATATTCGTAACTCAACTACTTTAGGTGCAGCAGGTACATCCAATCAGCCTTTATATGTTGTTGATGGTATTATTATTAATCCAACACCTTGGGCTCAATCCTCTAATCCCGATTTTTTTGAAAATTTAGATGCTAGCCAAATTGAAGACATTACGTTCTTAAAAGATGCTTCTGCTGCCATTTATGGTGCTGCGGGTGCTAAAGGGGTTATCTTAATCACTACAAAAAAAGGTAAAGTTGGTAAGCCTAAGTTTTCATATACAGGCTATTTTGGTACTTCAACAGAAGCAACTAAAACCAAAACTTTAACTGCTTTTGAACATGCTAAATTATTGAATATTGGTAGAGAAATTAATAATCGTCCTTTAAATGAAAGATTCTCTGAAGCCGATTTATTTCGTTTGTCTGAAATGCCTGATCAAAACTGGTTCGATCAATTGTGGAGAGCAGGTAAAGTAAATCGTCATACTCTAAGTGTTTCTGGTGGTTCAGAAAGAATAACTTTCTTTTTAGGTGGTAGTTATTATAACGAAAAAGGGAATTATGGTGTTAATGATGTAAACAAGTATAGTATTCGTGGTTCAGTTACAGCAAAAATAGCTGAAGGCTTTACTGCCAATATGAATTTTTCTACAGATTTTAACCAAGAAGAAAGAAATACTTTAAGGGCTTCTAATAGTGAAACAGATGATTTGAATATTCGTGCACTGTATTTAACGCCTAAATGGGTTCCATTAGAAATCAATGGTATTCCAACTTTATGGAATGGTCCAAACCCTCCTGGTAACTGGAGTATGCTAGGAGTATTGAGATCTGGTAATTATGACCGTAGCCGTTCTCAAGGTTTAAGTTTTAATACTTCTTTAGAATATAAACCTTCATTTATTCCTGGTTTAACAGCAAGAGTACAATTTGGTCAAAATAATAGAACTAGTATAGCAAAACAATATTATCCAACGTACACTGTAGGTAATTTTATTAGAGATGGACAAAATGGTTTATTGTATTCTGATCAATTAAATGCTACTACACCATTCTTAGTTCAGCAAAATAATAACCGTATTTCAGAAGGTACCACTACAGGTTCTAACTATCAGTTAATCGGTACCTTGAGTTACAATAAAACCATTAAAGATCATACCTTCTCAGGTTTAGTAGGTACAGATGTTGGTGAAGCAGAAGGACGTAATATTTTCATTACCAAGTTCACACAACTAGTAAATGGTGTAGATGAGTTTTGGGCTTTCAGTAACGATTTATCGGGTATAGCAAGTATTACCGATGTATTTAGAAATCCTCAAGCAATACAAAACGCAAAGCGTTCTTATATTAGCCGTTTTGATTATTCATTTAAAAATAAATATTTTGTAGAATTTACAGGTCGTGCTGATGCCTCTATCAACTTTAGACCAGAATCTAGATGGGGTTTCTTTCCAACTGTTGGTTTAGGTTGGAAAATTAGTGATGAAAACTTTTTCAGAAATAATATTACTTTCATCAACTCTTTAAAATTGAGAGCTACTTATGGTTTAGTGGGTGAAGATCGTGTAGCTAATAAAACTTATGTTACACGTTTTACACAAACAACAGGTTATCTTTTAGGTAATTCAATGACTAATGGACTTGACCCAAATATTCTTCCTAATCCAGAAGCTACTTGGGAAAAAGCAAGAACTTTAAATATTGGGTTTGATGCCGTATTATTCAAAAATCGTTTAACTATCTCAGCAGATTTTTATCATAGATATAATTATGATGTATTCAACTCTTTAGCTGCAAATGATTTGCCAATTACGTCGGGCATACTTGCAAACATTGTTAATTATGGAGAAGCTATCTCTTGGGGCTCTGAATTTGCTATTGGCTATAGAGGAAATATTAATAAAAACTGGAGTTTTAATACCGATATAAACTTTGCAATTACGAATAGCCAGTTATTACGTCAATTATATGCACCAATTAATTTTGGTATGTATGGTCAAGATGGTTTTAGCAATGTTATTGGTAAAGATCCTCGTAGGTATAATAGTAATAACTATGGTTATATTACCACAGGTATTCTAAGAACTCAAGCAGATGTAGATGCTGTTTTAGCCAAAAATCCAAACTATACAATTGACGGTCAAAAACCTCAAGTTGGATTCATGAATTATCAAGATATAAATGGCGATGGAAGAATTGACGACAGAGATGTAACATTAATGTTCGATAGAACAACCCCAGTTGTTGGCTTTGGAATTACTTTAGGAGTTACTTATAAAGAGTTTAAATTTCAAACCAATATTAATTTAAGATTGGGTGGTAGAATTAGCTACGATAGTGAAGCAAGAAGAGCACCTACCAATACACAAAATGCTCCAAGTTATTGGGCTGATTCTTGGAGCCCTGAAAATCCTAATGGAACATTCCCAAGAGCCGATGCTCCGTTGGTTACAGCAAACTCAACTTTTTGGTCGGTGGATGGTACAATGTGCCGTATTAATAATGCCGTTTTATCTTACGCTGTACCACAAAAATTAATTTCAAAATACGGATTGCCTAGTTTAAGATTAATGGTTACAGGTACTAATTTATGGACCATTATTAACCCATTAAAATACAAAGATCCTTACACAGGCAATTTTGCGAATTATCCAATTTTAAGAACCATTTCGGTTGGGATAAATGCAAGTTTATAATAACAAAAAATTTAATAATTATGCTCACAAAAAATAAAACAATCAAAGCTTTTTTAGTAGTTTTTTGTTTAACAACTGCAATAGCTTCTTGTAATAAAGATTTTTTCGAAATTGAAGATCCCAATGGTATTGAAGATACTCAGCTTTGGGCCGACCCTGGTGCTATAGAGTTATTCTTAAATAGAACTTATGCATTAACAATGCCTCAATGGCCTGTACTAGGCAGCATTCATAACACGTCTGATGAAATGAATAATGTTAATACAGCATTTCTATACGGTCAATTATTAGAAAACTCTGTTACAGATATTGGTACAACAAACAGCATTACAGCCAATCGATATTCAGATATTAGAAGATGTAACGTAGCTATTGAAAATATCAATTCAAGTGGCAGTTTATCTCAGGCCGATAAGAACGTATTAAAAGGTCAGTTTTTCTTTTTAAGAGCCTATACCTATTTTAGATTGGTTCGTTTGTATGGCGGTGTTCCATTAATTTTAAAAGCACAACAATTAGGCGATGAAAATTTAGAAGTACCAAGAGCTAAAACCAGTGAGTGTGTTGCTGCAATTGTTAAAGATTTAGACTCTGCGGCTCAATTATTACCAAGAACATGGACAGGAAGTAATATTGGTAAAATTACTTCTGCTGCTGCAAGAGCAGTTAAAGGAAAAGTATTGTTGTATTGGGCAAGTCCTCAATTTAATCCAACCAATGAAGCTAGCAGATGGACTGCTGCTTATGCTGCCAATAAAGAAGCTTATGATACTTGCGTGGCCCATGGATACATTTTGTTACCAGGTTATGCAAATATTTTTCTTACTGAAGATCATAGAGAAATATTATTGGTTAGAAAATATACCGCAACTAGAGATTTAGGGCATAATATTGAAAATGTGGCTCGTCCATTCTCTGAATCAAGTGCTGGTAGTGGCTCTTATCAACCAACATGGAACATGGTACAAGCCTACACCATGAGAAATGGTTTGCCAATTACCGATGCATCTTCTGGTTATAATGCTACACAATTTTGGTTAGATAGAGATCCTCGTTTCGATGCAACTATTGCTTACAATGGTGTATTATGGCCTTTAAGTGGTAAAGCCACTAGAAAGCAATGGAGTTATACTGGCGTATTAGATGAAACATCTGGTTCTATTGTAACCGGTTTTTATTGTCGCCGTTTTTGTAATCCAAGTTTAACACCTGCACAAGCAATATATAACTCAAACAGTGGTGGTGGTAATGGAATGGATTGGATTGAAATGCGTTTTGCAGAAGTGATTTTAAACTTAGCAGAATGTGCTAACGAGGTAGGTAATTTAACCGAAGCTAAAAACATGGTTCGTTTAGTTCGCCAAAGAGCAGGAATTGTTCAAGGCACTGCAAACTTTGGTTTAGATGTTGCCACAGATGTAATTTCTATGAGAACATTATTGTTACGTGAACGTCAGGTAGAGTTTGCTTTAGAAGGTATGCGTAATTTTGATTTGAGAAGAACAAGAAACTTAGGGTTAATTACAAACAGATTGGCATATCGTATTGCACCAAGACCACCATTTTATGCTGGCACTACTAGACCCGGAGCCTTGCCAACCGATATATTTTTAGATAGAGCTGATGCTTTTGGAGTACGTCCAAGAGACACCGCTAATTTGAATAACTTATCAACTTATACAAGAATGTTTAATGTGCCTCCAACGCCTACATCACTAGAAGGAGCAAATGTGATAAGCCTTCCAGATAGATATTATGCTTACCCTTTACCTAACCAGTTTATGAATATTCCAGTAATACAACAAACCATTGGTTGGGCTGGTGGCACATTTAATCCTTTTGAATAAACTTTAATAAAAAATATTATGAAAATAAAATCAATGTTAGCAATACTTTCTACAGGCATATTTTTCATGGCCTGTAAAAAAGGTGTAGAACCTGTAGATGGCAGCAGAGCAACTGTTGAGTTAAGAGGTGGAGCTAAGGAATATATTACAGGAGATATTACTGTTAATCCAAACGACAGTATTTTCTTTGACTTTACCATTACTTCATCAGAAGACATGGGATTTGTTGGTGTACAAAAAAATCCAGTAAATCAAACTGCGTTTATAAGAAGAGATACGTTAAATGCAAGTAACAAAAATTCTTATTCAACAATCATGAAGTTTAGAGCCGATAGTGCCAACGGTTCTTATGTTTACAGAATAGCAGCACATACCAATAAAGGGGTTTATATCGGTCATAAAGATGTAGTAATTACAACTGCTCCAGATTTTAATTATTATACTAATCGTTTTTTATATGCCCCAGATACTACTGGAAAAAATAACAAATGTTATATTTCAGTAACCGATGGTGGTAAAACATATAGCTACAATGAAGGTTCAGCTGTATCTGCAAGTATTGATTTTGGTTATTATTATGATACTTCAAGAACTGGCACAACTGTAAATGGTCATACATTATATGCATTAACCGCCAATCAATTTGCACCATATGATGTAACAAGTTGGACAAAAAATGCCACTATTTTAAAAAGAGCAACAGTATCACCAACTACCGCTTTCCTAAATATTTTTAGTGCCGGAACTATACGAACACTTTGTAATGCTCAATTGGCATCTGGTGCTTCAAATAAGGCAATGAACATAGCAGGTTCAAATCCTAGTAATCTAGTTTATTTTAGAACAGCTTCAGGTAAAAATGGAATAGCTCTTCTGAATTTTTTTAATGGTGGAAATGCAGAAAAAACTAGTTACATCAATATTGATGTTAAAATAGAAAAATAGCCTTTTTAAAGTTCTTTTTACCGATAAGTATAATACTCACTAACCGTTTATAAAAGAGAGAAAGCAAACTAACTTTCTCTCTTTTAATTTCACTAGACATCATATAATTATGAAAAAACATCTTTTCTTTCTTGCATTTTCGGTATTGGTTTTCTCAGCAAATGCTCAATATCCATCTATTCCTCCTGATGTTCAACGTTGGAGCGATTCTTTAATGAAAGCAGCTACTAAACATTCTGATTCTGCTTGGGCTATTGCTTATCCAATTGTAAAAGAAGAAGCAAAAAAAGGTCGTCCATATATTCCTTGGGCTGCTCGTCCTTATGATTTACCTCAAGCCGAAATTCCTGCTTTTCCAGGTGCTGAGGGTGGCGGTAAATTTAGCTTTGGTGGTCGTGGAGGTAAAGTAATTGTTGTAACCAATCTAAATGATAATGGTCCTGGAAGTTTACGTTGGGCTTGTGAGCAAGGTGGTGCAAGAATTGTGGTGTTTAATGTTGCTGGTATTATTCGTATCAATTCTCCATTAATTATAAGAGCTCCTTATATAACCATTGCAGGTCAAACAGCTCCTGGTGATGGTGTTTGTGTAGCTGGTGAAAGTGTATGGATTAATACACATGATGTAATTATTCGTTACATGCGTTTTCGTAGAGGAGAAACCAATGTTGGTAGAAGAGATGATGCTATTGGTGGCAATCCTGTTGGAAATATCATGATAGACCACGTTTCAGCAAGTTGGGGATTAGATGAAAATATGAGTATGTATCGCCACATGTACAATGATAGCACGCCGAATTTAAAAGCAGAAGAAAAGTTGGGTACTGTAAATATTACTATTCAGAACTCCATTTTCGCCGAAGCTCTTGATACTTGGAATCATGCATTTGGTAGCACTTTAGGCGGAGAAAACTGTGCTTTTGTTCGCAATCTTTGGGCAAATAATGCAGGAAGAAATCCATCTATTGGTTGGAATGGAATTTTCAATTTTGCCAATAATGTGGTGTTTAATTGGGTGCATCGTTCTACAGATGGTGGCGATTATACAGCCATGTATAATATCATCAATAACTATTACAAACCTGGCCCTGCTACTCCTGTTGGTAAGCCTATTTCTTATAGAATTTTGAAACCAGAAAGTGGTAGAAGTAAATTAGGTTACAAAGTATATGGAAGAGCTTATGTAGAAGGAAATATTGTAGAAGGAAATGCTCGTGTTACCAAAGATAATTGGGATGGTGGAGTGCAAATTGAAGAAGAAGATAATGCAGGCATATATAAAGATGCAATGAAGTGGAACAAGCCTTTACCAATGCCACCATTTACATTGTTGCCAACCTTACAAGCTAAAGATTATGTCTTGAACAATGTTGGTGCAACATTACCAAAACGTGATGCTGTTGATGCAAGAATTGTGAAGCAAGTAGCAACTGGAAAAATAGATTTTGATCCAAATGTAAAATTGCCTGAAACACAATTTAAACATCGTCGTTTGCCAATCGATTCATATAAACAAGGAATTATCACAGATCCTATTCAAGTTGGTGGTTATCCTGTTTATAAAGGAACGTCGTACAAAGATGCAGATAACGACGGAATGCCAGATGCATATGAGACAGCAAAAGGTTTAAATCCGAATGATGCAAGTGATGCAGCAAAAATTACCAAGAGTGGTTACAGCAATATTGAAGTGTATTTGAATAGTGTGGTAGATGTTAAAAATGTAGTGCCAACTAGTGCTGTAAAAAAATAGTTTTCAGCTACCAATCTTCTTCTTTAGAGGGGATTGGTAGCTTTTTTTATTGAACATTTTTTTAATAGAAGAAGCTTTATGCACAAAAAAAATCTTCGTGAAACTTTGTGCTCTTCGTGTCTTTGTGGTTTAAAAAAGTTCAGTAAAGTACAGAACGTTGAAGAGTGTCCTTCGACTACGCTCAGGGTGAACTTAAACGAAAGTTGAATCAAATTACAAAAGCTCGTTACCCTAAAACTAAAAACGATAACTTAGAGGATATAAATAAAATGTAGTAATGGCCAAGAGAACGATATATCAGCTTTTATTGTTTTGTTTTTCTCTTATATTTTGTTCAACACAAGCACAGAAGCCACCCAAACCCATTCCACCATTAGAATTCTCAAAAGGAAAACTTACCTACACAGCCGATTCTTTAGGCAACAGAATTCCAGATTTTTCTTATTGTGGTTACAAAGCATCAGAACAACCCATTCCAAATGTGGACACAAAAATTATAGTCCCAATTATAAAAGGAGATGCTACCAAACAAATTCAGTCAGCAATCAACTATGTTGCTACACTACCAATTGATGCCAATGGTTTTAGAGGAACCGTATTGTTGCAAAAAGGTGTGTATGAAGTATTTGGCCAACTTAAAATTACTGCAAGTGGCATTGTATTGAGAGGTAGCGGTATCAATGAAACTACTTTATTGGGTGCAGGAACAGACAGGCAAACCCTTGTTCGTATTCATGGAAAAAATAACCAACAAAAATCTGAAGAAGTAAACATTACAGATGCTTATGTGCCTGTAAATGCAATGCAGCTTTCTGTTGCAGATGCAAGTAAATTAAAAGTTGGAGATAAAATAATTATTCGTAGACCAAGTACTAAAGAATGGATTAGTGAATTGGGTACACATCATTTTGGTGGTGGCATTACATCGTTGGGTTGGAAGCCTGGTGAACAAGATATTTTTTTTGATAGAATGATTACTGACGTAAGTGGACTTACAGTTAAACTTGATGCTCCACTAACCACAGCGTTGGATGCTAGGTTTGGTGGTGGATTTTTTTCAACCTACCGATGGAATGATAGAATTGAGAATATTGGCATTGAAAATATGTTGCTGAAAAGCTCTTATGATAAAAACAATCCTAAAGATGAAGCCCATCGTTGGATGGCAATTACTATTGAAAATGCAGCAGATGTTTGGGCAAGACAATTGAGCTTTCAACATTTTGCTGGTAGTGCAGTATATATTGATGCATCTGTTAAAAGAGTTACAGTTGAAGATTGTATATCTACACAACCCATTTCTGAAGTAGGTGGACAAAGACGATATACTTTCTTTACAACTGGTCAGCAAACTTTGTTTCAACGTTGTTATGCTGAAAACGGTTATCATGATTTTGCAACTGGTTATTGTGCTGCCGGGCCCAATGCTTTTGTGCAATGTGAATCAATTTTGCCTAATAACTTTAGTGGTACAATTGATAGTTGGAGTAGTGGTGTTTTGTTTGATGTTGTGAATGTTGATGGCAATGCAATCAGATTTGGAAATAGAGGACAAGATGCACAAGGTGCAGGTTGGTGTGCTGCCAATAGTTTATTGTGGAATTGTACAGCAGCAAGAATAGATTGTTATCAACCACCTACAGCACAAAATTGGAGCTTTGGCAGTTGGGCTCAGTTCGCTGGTAATGGAAGTTGGTGGAGTAGTAACGATGCCATGAATCCAAGAAGTTTGTTTTATACACAACTCAAAGAAAGACTGAATAAAAATATAGATGCCCAGGCTCAAATATTGGCAGTTCCTACAGAAGCAAGTAGCAGTCCAACAGTTGAAGTTGCCACACAACTCACTAAAGAAGCTACCAAGCCAAGAATGCAACTAAAGGAGTGGATTGAGTTAGCCAATCAAAGAAATAAGATATCCATTCAATATGAGCAAGGATTAAAAACTATTGTAGATTTAAGTACTTCACCTAAAGAACAAGTGACTGCAAGCCCTGCTATGAAATTATTGAATGGTGTGTTGGTTCGTGGCAATCAAATGCTTGTTGGCAGACGACAAGGAGTGCCATGGTGGAGTGGTGGGGTAAAAGAAAGTGATATAAAAAAATCTCAATTAGCTATTACAAGATTTGTACCTGGAAGAGTTGGTTATGGATTAACAGATGATTTAGATGAAGTAACCACTATCATGCAACAACGCAATATCATTGGCTTAGAGCAGAATTATGGTTTGTGGTACGATAGAAGAAGAGATGATCATGAACGTATTAGAAGAATGGATGGTGAAGTATGGCCTCCATTTTATGAATTACCATTTGCAAGAAGTGGTAAAGAAACGGCATGGGATGGCTTGAGTAAATATGATTTAACCAAATACAATAATTGGTATTGGAACAGACTAAAAAAATACGCAAACTTAGCAGATGAAAAAGGTTTGTTGCTAGTACATCAAAATTATTTTCAGCACAACATCATTGAAGCAGGAGCTCACTATGCAGATTTTCCTTGGCGTACAGCCAACAATATCAACAATACTGGCTTTCCTGAACCTTTGCCTTATGCTGGTGATAAAAGAATATTCATGGCTGAGCAATTTTATGATATTGCCAATCCTGTTCGTAAAGAGTTGCACAGAAAATACATTCGTCAATGCTTGAATAATTTTAAAGACAACAATGGAGTGATTCAGTTGATAGGAGAAGAATTTACTGGTCCATTACACTTTGTTCAATTTTGGTTAGATGTAATTCAAGAATGGGAAAAAGAAACGGGTAAATCACAAATAATTGGATTAAGTACAACCAAAGACGTACAAGATGCAATCTTACAAAACCCAGTTTACAATAAATTGATTGATGTAATTGATATACGTTATTGGCATTATCAAGCAGATGGTACAACTTATGAACCCAAAGGAGGACAAAACCTTGCTCCTCGTCAACATGCAAGATTATTAAAGCCGAAGAAAACAAGTTTTGAACAAGTGTACAAAGCAGTGAGTGAGTATAAAATAAAGTATCCTAATAAAGCTGTTATGTATAGTGGCGATAGTTGGGATGCTTATGCTTGGGCTGTGTTAATAGCTGGAGGTTCTTTACCTGCTATTCCTGCTGAAACAGATAAAAGTTTTTTGGCTACACTTGCTACTGCAAAACCTGCAAAAGTAATAGGCACTTATGTGCTGAGTAATGATAAAAATATTATTGCTTATGCAGATAGTTCAAATCTTGTAACGCTTGATTTATCTGAGATGAAAGGAAGTTTTAAAGTAAAATATGTAAGCAGTAAAGACGGAAAATTGTTGCAAGAAGAAACAACTGTTGAAGGAGGTAAACAAGTGAAATTGAATGTACCTGCAAGAGCAAATCTTGTTTGGTTGAGTAAGTAGTTTTTTGCTCACAGATTATGATAGATGCTGATAGAATTTCTTGAAGAAGACGCTGGAATTTTCTTTGTGAAACTTTGTGTTCTTAGTGCCTTTGTGGTTCAATAAAATATGCTTTATTAAAAGCTCAATAAAGAATTGAACGTTGAAGGGTGCGACGCAACGAAGATGCTATGAAATACTAAAGTTGGTAACATAAAAATAAAAAGGTAAAATTTTGAAGAATTTATTCATTTCATTATTGATTATTCATTGTTCATTGTTCGCTGTTAATTGCAATGCACAAATGCAATTGCTCAAAATTGCAGACGATAAACGAAGCTTTACAACAGCCGATGGGAAACCCTTTTTTTGGTTGGGAGATACAGGTTGGTTGCTGTTTAAAAATTGCACCAAAGAAGAGATTATTATCTATTTAACAATCAGAAAAAAGCAAGGCTTCAATGTTATTCAAGTCATGTTGTTACATGAGTTAACGGTAACCAATGCTTATGGCGATTCAGCATTAATAAACAAAAATGTAAGTAAACCAAATACAGCAAGAACGTATTGGGATATTGTAGATTTTGCAATTAAAGAAGCTGCAAAACGCAACATATACATGGCTTTGGTACCTGTTTGGGGTGGTAATGTAAAAAGTGGTAAAGTAAGTGAACAGCAGGCAGAACAGTATGCTAGTTTTTTAGCCAATCGATACAAAAAATACAACAATATTATTTGGTTGAATGGTGGTGATATTAGAGGAAACGAAGGAGAGAATATTTGGAAAATCATTGGAAAAACGTTGAAAGAAAAAGATGGCAGACATTTAATTACGTTTCATCCCAGAGGAAGATCTACATCTTCAACATGGTTTCATAACGAAGAGTGGTTAGACTTTAATATGTTTCAAAGTGGTCATAAAAATTATGCTCAAGATACTGTTGAACCAAGAATGGGTGAAGATAATTGGAAATATGTAGTAAACGATTTTGCATTGCGGTCTATGAAGCCAACAATGGATGGTGAACCATCGTATGAAAATATTCCACATGGATTGCATGATTCTTTATCTGCAAGATGGACTGCTGCTGACGTAAGGCGTTATGCTTATTGGAGTGTTTTTGCTGGTGGAGCAGGGTTTACTTATGGCGAAAACAGTGTGATGCAGTTTAAAACAACATGGAGTAAAGACGTAAGTTTTGGTCCTGTAAAAACATGGAAAGAAGAGATGAATGCTGAAGGAGCTACACAAATGCAGTACGTTAAAAAATTAATTACAGGCAGTAATTTTTTATATAGAAAGCCAGCACAAGATTTAATTGTAAATCAAGGTGAACGCTATCATTACCTAGCTGCTTTGCAAGTGAAAGGAGCTATTTATGTTTACACTTATACTGGAAGAAATATAGAGCTAAATCTTGCAAGATATGCAGGTAAAAAAGTAAAATCTGCATGGTATAATCCTAAAAATGGTCAATACATTGCAATAGAAAATTTTACAGCAAATGGTGTGAAAGTATTTGATGCACCTGGTGAAGAAAAAGAAGGAAATGATTGGGTTTTGGTGATTACTAATTTGTGATTTGAAATTACTGATTGTAGCTATTGTATGTCAGACTGAGCCGATAGCTATCGGCTTGTCGAAGTCGGTTTGGATTTGAAGATTTTATAATTCTTTGTATTATAATGATTGCGAAACATAAAATATTACCTTATCTGCTTGCAATGATTATTCTTGCTTCATGCAACAATAAGGTGTATTTGTTTACCTCTTTCAAAGAACCAGCAAACGAAGGCTTGAGAATGTTATACAGCAAAGATGGCTACCATTGGAAACGCATAGATACAGTGTTGTTAAAGCCATTGATTGGGGCTCAAAAAATTATGAGAGATCCTTCATGTATACAAGGACCAGATGGAATATTTCATTTGGTATTTACAACAGAGTGGAAGGGTGGAAATGGATTTGGTTATGCCAGTTCTACAGATTTAATTCATTGGAGTGAGCAACAATATATTCCTGTAATGCAACATGAAAAAACGGTGGTGAATGTTTGGGCTCCTGAATTGTTTTACGACGATGAAACAAAGCAGTTTATGATTGTTTGGGCAAGCTGTGTACCAGATAGATTTGAAAATGGTGTTGAAGCAGTTGATAATAACCATCGCTTGTATTATACTACTACAAAAGATTTTAAAACCTTTTCACCAACTCAATTATTCTTCGATCCAAAGTTTAGTGTAATTGATGCAGTAATTGTAAAACGAAAAAAAGAAGATTATGTATTGGTGTTAAAAGACAATACAAGACCTGAGAGAAATATTAAAGTAGCTTTTGCAAATACTGCTGTAGGAAATTATACAAACGTATCTGTTCCATTTACTGAAAAATTTACAGAAGGTCCTGCCGTGGTTAAAGTAAAAGATGGTTGGTTAATTTATTATGATGTATATCAAAAGAAACAATATGGAGCATCGTTTACCAAAGACTTTAAAACCTTTGTAAATGCCGATAGTTTAATTAGTGTTCCTGAAGGGCATAAACATGGAACTATTTTTAAAACAAATAAAAAAGTGTTGAAAAATTTATTAAAATCCTGACGATGGCTTCAAGCCTCGTCAGCGGTTTGTTAAGAACAAAATTATCATACAAACATGTTCAAGAGAATCGTATCAATACCTTTTATCTTTTGCCTTTTGCCTTTTGCTTTCTTAAACGCACAAGACACCGTAAAATACATCGGTAAAACATTGAGCAATGTTGATTATCATCATGGACAATTAACTGCTGCAGTAGGTGTACATAATATACAAACGATGAGAGCCAATAGAGCCGATAAAGGGGTTACGTCATGGACATATAACCATGCCCCCATGTTGGCTTACTGGAACAATACATTTTATTTGGAGTATTTGAGTAATCCAATTGGTGAGCATCAAGGAGCAGGAAGAACCTTATTGCAAACGTCTAACAATGGTTATAATTGGTCGTATCCTGTAGAAGTATTTCCTATGTACCAAGTGCCAAATGGTTTTGTAAAAGAAGGAAAAAAAGATACGGCCAACAACAGTTTTGCAGTCATGCATCAACGCATTGGATTTTATACTTCAACTTCAAATAGATTATTTGCTCTTGGTTATTATGGCATTGTTTTAGGTAAAAAAGATGATCCTAATGATGGCAATGGAATTGGTAGAGTGATCAGAGAAATCAATAAAGACGGGAGTTTTGGAACTATTTATTTCTTACGTTACAACCATAATTTTGATAAGAAAAATACAAGCTATCCTTTTTACAAATCCTCAACAGATAAAGGTTTCGTAAAAGCTTGTGAAGAAATATTGGCAACGCCATTACTCATGCAACAAATGGTTGAAGAAGCCGATAGAAACGATGCTTTAATTCCTTTAAAAAAAGATTTTAAAGCATTCAATTATTATCATTTAACTAATGGTAATGTAGTTGGTTTATGGAAGTATGCACTTACAAGTATAAGTAAAGATGAAGGAAAAACCTGGCAGTACAATCCAACAAGAGCACCTGGCTTTGTAAATGCCAATGCAAAAATTTGGGGACAAAAAACCAGCGACGGTAAATATGCTACTGTATACAATCCATCTGAATTTCGTTGGCCATTGGCAGTTAGTGTAAGTAATGATGGTTTAAATTACAATAACTTATTGTTGGTAAATGGAGAAATCAGTTCTATGCGTTACGGTGGTGCTTATAAAAGTTATGGACCACAATACGTTCGTGGCATTCAAGAAATGGATGGTAAACCCAAAGATGGCAATATGTGGGTTACATATAGCATGAACAAAGAAGATATGTGGATTAGCAAAATTCCTGTTCCTGTAAAAGATAAGGTAACCACAGAAGTAAACGAAGTGTTTGCATCCATGAAAAATGATATTGAATTAAACGAATGGAATCTGTTTTCACCAATTTTATGTAGAACACAAATTGAAACCATCAATGGCAATAAAGTGTTGGCTTTGCATGATGCCGATGTGTTTGACTATGCAAAAGCAGAACGTGTTTTTCCAACAGCTACACAAAAGCAAATTGAGTTTTCAATTACGCCTGCACAACAAAACTTTGGTACATTAGAAATAGAATTGGTGAATGCAAAAGGTACACCAACACTCAGAATTATATTAGATAGTCTGGGTAATATTTTAACCAAACAAGGTTATAGAAATAAAAGTTTAGGTAAGTACAACGCTCATCAAATGATAGTGTTTACAATTGAATTAAACACTGCTACAAGGTTTTATACAGTTAGTATCAATGGTGCTAAGCCAACCAATAATATTTGTTTTGCACCGGTTGAAGCTGTAGAAAAATTGGTGTTTAGAACAGGCATTACACGTCGTTTTCCAGATGCAGATACACCAACTGATCAAGACAATGATTTGCCCAATGCCAATGCAATTTCAAAAGATGCTGTGTATTATATTCATTCTGTAAAAACAAAATAGGATAAGTTTTATGTACTTAGCTGTAGTACTACTATGAAGCTGCAGTTGCGTCGCACACTTGTACTAAATAACATTATTGAACATGATTAAGAAAAAACATTCGCCAATATACTTCGTGTTACTTAGTGTTCTTTGTGCCTTTGTGGTTCAAATTTCCTTTGCTCAAAACAAACCTTTCATTTTAAAACAAGCTTCATTTAAACATTATGTAGATTATTTCAATAAGATGGAAGATGAAAACATCAAGCAGGCTATTCCAAACGATAGTGCTTGGTCTTGGATGCAACAAAACATTCCTTTGTTTGAATGTCCACAACAAAATTTTGAAGAGATTTTTTATTACCGTTGGTGGACCCTTAGAAAGCATATCAAAAAAACAGAACAAGGGTTTGTATTCACTGAATTTTTAGTGCAACGTTCTTATGCCGATAAATACAATTTAATAGCCAGTGGTTTAGGTCATCACATCTATGAAGCAAGATGGTTGCACAATCAGCAATACTTAAATGATAATATCAGAATTTGGTATAGAGGTAACAATGGATTACCCATGAAAAAACTGCGTTTCTACAGCAGTTGGAATATAGATGCTTTGTACAATCGGTATAAAATAAATAACGACAAACAAACTTTACTCAATTTATTGCCAAATGTAGATGCCGATTATAAAGCATGGCAAGCTGAAAAGCAAGCTAGTAATGGTTTGTATTGGCAATATGATGTAAGAGATGCCATGGAAGAAACCATTAGTGGTGGACGAAAAGAAAAAAATCCACGACCAAGTATTAACAGTTATATGTATGGCAATGCAAAAGCTTTGTCTGCAATGTATTTATTGGCAAATAAAAAAGAGGCTGCTGCAATATATCAGCAAAAGGCCGATAGTATTAAGCAACTTACACAAACCAAATTGTGGAATAAGCAACATGAATTCTTTGAAGTGTTAAAAGAAAAAGGCGATACCTTGGCTCAAGTAAAAGAAGAAATTGGATTTATTCCTTGGTATTTTAATTTACCCGATAGTAATTATAATAATGCTTGGAAAAGTTTAATAGATACCAAAACATTTTGTGCTCCTTTTGGCATTACAACAGCCGATAGAAGTCACCCTCAATTTAGAACACATGGTTGCTGCAAGTGTGAATGGGACGGTGCTGTATGGCCTTTTGCAACTGCACAAACTTTAACAGCAATGGCTAATTTGCTAAATAATTACCATCAGCAAATCGTAACAGACAGCAATTATTTTTCTTTGTTGAATACCTATGTAGAATCACAGTATTATCGTGGTCGTCCTTATATTGGTGAATACCTAGATGAGAAAACAGGTTATTGGTTAAAAGGCGATGAAGAAAGAAGTCGTTATTACAATCACTCAACTTTTAATGATTTAATCATTACGGGTTTGGTGGGTTTAAGACCAAGAACAGACAATACCATTGAGGTAAATCCTTTATTGCCAACCAATAAATGGAAATGGTTTTGTTTAGATAATGTGTTGTATCATGGAAAAATAATCACCATTATTTGGGATGAAACTGGAACAAAATATAAAAGAGGAAAAGGCTTGAGTGTTTGGGTGAATGGTAAAAGAGTTGCGTCAAGTTGGAGGTTGGAAAAATTGAGTGGGGTTTTGTAGGTCACAGATTTTTTGCTCACAGATTAACACGAATTGTCACAGATTTTTCTTTGTGAAACTTTGTGGTTATTCCCCTCCTTTGGAGGGGTTAGGGGTGGTCTAAAAAAGTTCATTAAAGAAAAGAACATACTAGAGTGTCCTTCGGCAAGCTCAGGATAAACTTGCAACAAGTGTTCAATAGATATTCAAAAGCCGGTTACATAAAATAAAAAATGAAAAAGCTTCTATCACTTATTACTTTCAACTTACTACTCATTGCTTATTGTGCTGCACAAGAAACTGTCATACAATATCTAAGTGGTAAAGGCCCAGAAGATGCGGTGCAATGGCAGTTTTATTGTACAGATGGTATGAATAGTAAAAAATGGACAACCATTGCTGTGCCTAGTTGTTGGGAGCAACAAGGTTTTGGAAAGTACAATTATGGATTTGCAAAAGATAGTGTAAAAGGCAAAGAACAAGGATTGTATAAACATGAATTTGAAGTGCCAACAACATGGAAGAATAAGGTAGTGAATATTATTTTTGAAGGTGTGATGACAGATGCTGAAGTAAAAGTAAATGGTGTTGTAGCTGGGCCTATTCATCAAGGAGCATTTTATAGTTTTAAGTACGATATTACAAAGTTGTTGAAATTTGGAAAGAAGAATGTATTGGAAGTTACAGTATCTAAACATTCAGCCAATGCAAGTGTAAATGAAGCAGAACGTAAAGGTGATTTCTGGATTTTTGGAGGCATTTTTAGACCTGTTTTTTTGGAAGTGTTGCCACAAACACATATTACCAATGTTGCTATTAATGCAAAAGCAGAAGGAAGTTTTATTGCAAAAATTGAGGATAACCAAAACGGTTATTTTACATCATTAGCTGTTGACATTTTTAATGGCAAAGGAAGACTTGTTCAAAAGTATTTAACACATGTTAGTGAGTTCAATAGTCAATATTTAGTGAGGTTTAATGTGCCAAACATTAAACCTTGGTCACCCGAATCTCCCAATTTATACAAAGCAGTTTTCACCATTTATAAGAATGGAAAGCCCGTTCATACCGTTTCACAAAAATTTGGTTTCAGAACAGTTGAATTGAAACAAAGAGATGGTATTTATGTAAATGGTGTTAAAGTAAAAATGAAAGGGGTGAACCGTCATTCATTTAGGCCAGAAACTGGTAGAACACTGAGTAAACAAAACAGCATTGAAGATGTGTTGTTGATGAAGGAAATGAACATGAATGCTGTTCGTTCGGCACATTATCCTCCAGATGCTCATTTTTTAGATGTATGTGATTCATTGGGTTTATTTGTAATGGATGAATTGGCTGGTTGGCATGGAAATTATGATACAGAAACAGGTAAGAAGTTATTGAGAGAAATGATACTGCATGATGCCAATCATCCTTCTATTATTTTTTGGGCAAATGGAAATGAAGGTGGGCACAATATTGAATTTGATAAATATTTTGAAGACTTCGATTTACAAAAAAGACCAGTTGTACATCCTTGGGAAAATTTTAATGGTATAGAAACACAGCATTACAGAGAATACAACTATGGCATTGGCAATTATGAAAATGGACGTGAAATTGTAATGCCAACAGAATTTTTACATGGTCAGTTTGATGGTGGTCATGGTGCAGGCTTAGAAGATTATTGGGAAAAAATGTGGCATAATCCTTTAAGTGCAGGAGGCTTCTTATGGGATTTTGCCGACAATGCCATCATGCGTAAAGATTTGAAGGATAGTTTAGATACCGATAAACACCGAGCTGCCGACGGAATTCTTGGTCCTCATCATGAAAAAGAAGCAAGCTTTTACGCTATTAAGGAAATATGGAGTCCGATCTATTTCGAACGAAAAGAAATTACCAAAAACTTTGATGGCCGATTGAATATCGAAAACCGATATCATTTTACCAATACCAATCAATGTTCTTTTTCTTATCAATTAAAAAAGCTACATTTTGGTAACACAGATCTTACTAAAACAATTCTTTCTCCCAATATTCCACCCAATGCAAAAGGTGTTTTACAATTGCAATTACCAACCGATTGGAAAGATTACGATGTGTTATATGTAACAGCTAAAGGTGTTAATGGAAAAGAAATTTTCACTTGGAGTTTTCCGATTACAAAACAAAATGGACGAATCGCTCCTCCTAAATTGGTTAGAGAAAACAACACCGAGTTATTCAATGTAAAAACCATTGATTCTACATTTATTATTCAAGTAAGTAACCTAGAATATTCATTTAGCAATACAACTGGAAAATTAGTTTATGCAAAAAAGAACAATCAAATTATACCATTCAATAATGGACCTGTTTTGTGTGAAGGAAATGCTGTCCCAGATTCTGTAGTATTAATAAAGTATGAGGATAGTGTGAATGTAGTATGCTATTTTCCTAAGAAAAGTTTAATCCATTCTTTGGTTTGGACAATCGATGTTCAAGGCATACTTAAAATGGAAATCCATTATTTCCCAGCTGCTTATTTTACCAATATGGTGGGTATAAATTTCTCTTATCCTGAAAGTGAAATTAAAGCAGTTGAATGGATGGGTAATGGGCCTTACAGAGTTTGGAAAAACAGAATGAAAGGTAACAAGTTTGGTATTTGGCAAAAAGAATATAACAATACAGAAACAGGTGAAGCTCCTTGGAAATATCCTGAATTTAAAGGCTATCATTCCAATATGTATTGGTGTAAGTTTATAGGTAAACAACAGTCGTTTAAGGTTTATACAGATACCGAAGATTTGTTTTTCAGACTATTTACACCAACCTGGAAAACCGACCAATGGCACAATTATGAACCCATTTTTCCAAGTGGAGATATTTCTTTCATGCAAGGCATTCCTAGCATTGGCAGTAAAACTCAACGCAATGAAACTACAGGGCCAATGGGGCAAAAAAATATTTTTTATGATTATGAAAAAGACTCAAAAAGAGCTTTGAAAATGGTTTTGTATTTCGATTTTAATCCTTAATTAAGAAATGAAAATTATACATATTCACTAATTTCAAATCATAAAAACATGTAACCTGAATTTAACCGTTATGTTACCAAAACACAAGCAAACCATATTACAATTGAAGTCGGCTATTTTAGCAAGTCGTTATAAAGCAGCTTCTTTAGTTAATAAAGAATTATTGTTATTATACTACTCTGTTGGTGAATTAATTTCTATAAAAACCGAAGAAGAAAAATGGGGAGCCAAAGTGTTAGCACAAATAGCTACAGATTTACAAAATGAGTTACCCGGTTTAAGAGGCTTTAGTGCAACAAGCTTAAAAAAAATGCGATCATTTTATGAAACTTGGCAACCTTATTTTTCAATTAGTCCGTTACCAACGGACCAATTGAAAAAACAACCTCAAAAATACACAAACACATTAAAAAATAATTCTAAAAATCAATTCTATAAAGAGTTACAGCCAATTAGTCCGTTACTAACGGACCAATTTAAACTTGCTTTTCTATCTCTTGCTTTTACACATCATTACGAAATTTTACTACATACCAAAACATTTGAAGAACGTGTGTTTTACATTACACATGCATCCAAAGAATTTTGGAGTGTAGAAGTACTCAAAAATAAAATTGCTGCAAGGTATTTTAAGAAGGCAGGCAAAATTCAAAATAATTTTTCTACAACAATTGCCAACGAAACGTTGAGAGAAAAAGCACTACAAACGTTTAAAGACGAATACCTTCTAGACTTCTTAAACATACAAGATATAGATGTTGAAGATGAACGAGTAATAGAAAGTGAAATCGTTCGAAATATCAAAAAATTCATTTTATCTATTGGAGCAGACTTTGCTTTTATGGGTAATCAATATCGATTAGTAGTAGATCAAAAAGAGTTTTTTGTGGATTTGCTTTTTTACAATCGAAAACTTCAATGCTTGGTAGCTTTTGAGTTAAAAAGAGGTGAGTTTAAACCAGAGTATTTAGGCAAGCTAAATTTTTATCTATCGGCATTAGACGACATTGTAAAACAACCACATGAAAATCCATCTATTGGTGTGATTTTATGTAAAAGTAAAAGCAATAAAATTGTAGAATATGCCTTTAGAGACTTTAATAAAGCAATGGGTGTGGCTATTTATAAAACGAGTAAAGAATTACCAAAGAAATACAAAGGTATTTTACCCGATGCTGAACAATTAAAGAAACTATTAGACTAAATGATGATAATAAGATGATATAGTCAACTGTATTACTACTATCATCTGTAGTGGTAAGTTTATTCTGAGCGATAGTCGAAGAACACACTTGTACTGATGAATACAATTGAGCTTTTATCAAAAGAAGCCTCAAGTGTAAAGAATATATAGGATCTCTTTGCGTTCTCTGTGAAAACATTTATGCTCTTTGTGGTTTAAAAAAGTTGACAAAAGAAGAGATAATCAAACAGTAAAATCCTTTGTGTTCTCTGTGTAAAACTCTGTGTTCTTTGTGGTTAAATGTGGTTCAAAAAAAGCTCAATAAAGAACAGAACGTACAAGAGTGTCCTTCGCCAAGCTCAGGATAAACTTGCAACGAAAGCTAAATAGAATTACCAAAAGCTGATAACAAAAAATAAAAAAACTAAAATGAATAAGAAAATTTTATTTCTAATATTTATTCTTCAATGTTTACTATTCACCGCTCATTGTTTTGCACAAATACAAGTGCAACAACTTCGTTGTGAAATGTTAAATAATCCTTCAGGAATTGATGTTACACAACCAAGATTCAGTTGGCAAATAGCATCTCCACAAAGAAATGTACAACAATTGTCGTATCAAATTATTGTTGCATCAAGCAAAGAAAAATTAGCAGCAGACAATGGCGATTTATGGGATTCAGGAAAAGTACAGTCTACCCAGTCGATACATGTAACCTATGCTGGAAAAGCATTACAAAGTAGGGATAACTGTTTTTGGAAGGTAAAAGTAGTTACCAATAAAGGTGTTTCAGAATGGAGCAACTCTGCAAATTTTAGTATTGGATTAATAAATAAAGAAGATTGGAAAGCCAAATGGATTGGCTATGATAAAGCTTCTAGCTGGGATAGTATTACACAGTTTTCAAGATTATCGGCTCGTTATTTTAGAAAGCAATTTCAAAGCAATAACACTATTAAAAAAGCAACTGTGTACATAGTTGGCTTAGGTTTATATGAGTTATACATTAATGGTAATAAAATAGGCAATCAGGTTTTAGCACCTGCACCAACGGATTACAGAAAATCTTTTTTATACAATACACATGATGTAACTCAACAATTAAAAAATGGTAATAATGTAATTGCTACAGTGTTAGGTAATGGTCGCTTTTTTACCATGCGTCAAAACTACAAGCCTGCTAAAATAAATACATTTGGTTTTCCTAAAATGCTGCTGCAATTAGAAATTGAATATACCAATGGAGAAAAGAAAATAATTGTAAGTGACGAAACTTGGAAGTTAAAAGTAGATGGACCAATAAGAACCAATAATGAATATGATGGTGAGGAATATGATGCCACAAAAGAACTAAAAGGTTGGAATAATATTGGCTACAATGATGTTGATTGGCTTGCTCCAGAATTAGTTGAAGCTCCAACAGGAAAAGTAGTTGCTCAAATGAGCGAACCAATGAAAGTAATGCAAACGATTCAGCCAGTTTCTATTAAAAAGTTAGGTAATAAATACATACTCGATTTTGGTCAAAATTTTTCTGGTTGGGTTAAAATAAAAAACTTACAAGCAGCTTTCGGAACTAAAATAACATTGCGTTTTGCAGAGAGTCTTCAAAAAAATGGAGAACTGTATGTAGCTAATTTACGAGATGCAAAAGTTACCGATAGTTATACGTTTTCAAATACATCACTTGATTCAAAAGGCTGGAAACCTTCCTTTGTGTATCATGGTTTTCGGTATGTAGAAATTGCTGGTTATAGTGGAGTATTAACACTTAACAATTTTGAAGGAGAATTGGTGTACGATAATTTACAAACCACCAGTTCATTCAATACCTCTAATAAAACAATCAATCAAATTTATAAAAATGCATGGTGGGGAATTGCCACCAACTATAAAGGTATGCCGGTTGATTGTCCTCAACGTAATGAGCGTCAGCCTTGGTTAGGTGATCGTTCTACAGGAGCTTATGGAGAAAGCTTTTTGTTTGCCAATCAAAACCTATATGCTAAGTGGTTAGATGATATTCAACAAGCACAAAAAGAAGATGGAGCCATTCCTGATGTTGCTCCTGCCTTTTGGAATTATTATTCAGATAACATGACTTGGCCTGGCACTTATTTAATGGTAGCAGATATGTTGTACAATCAGTTTGGCGATAAACAAGCCATTGTAAAACATTACCCATCTATGAAAAAATGGATGTACTATATGAAAAATAAGTACATGAAAAATAACCTGATTGCAAAAGACAAATATGGCGATTGGTGTGTGCCACCTGAAAGTTTAGAACTCATTCATGCAAAAGATAGTTTATTAAAAACCAATGGAGAATTAATTGCATCTGCTTACTATTATTATTTCTTGGGTTTAATGCAAAAGTTTCAAAAAATTATTGGCGAAGAATTTGAAGTTGATGAATATGGTATTTTACAAAATCAAATTAAACAAGCATTCAACGCCAAATTCTACAACAGCAATAAAAAATATTACGATAACAATAGTCTTACTGCTAACATATTACCACTAGCTTTTGGAATGGTTGATGCTGCTAATAAAGAAGCAGTATTTAATAATGTTTACAACAAGATTAAGATAGACAACCACATGCATAGCAGCACAGGTGTTATTGGTACACAATGGCTCATGCGTACATTAACACAGTTTCAGCGTAGCGATATTGCTTATACTTTGGCAAGCAATACATCTTATCCTAGTTGGGGATATATGATTGGGCAAGGAGCAACCACCATTTGGGAATTGTGGAATGGCAACACAGCTGACCCAAAAATGAATTCTCAAAACCATGTAATGTTGTTGGGCGATTTATTGGTGTGGTTGCATGAAAATATTGCAGGTATAAAATCTGATCATCAAGAAGTGGCTTTTAAAAAAGTTATCATGAAGCCTGAAAATATTGATGGATTACATTTTGTAAATGCTTCTTATAATTCTTTGTATGGCACTATTAAAAGCAGTTGGAAAAAATCAACACAGCAGTTTAATTGGAACATTTCTATTCCTGCAAATAGTTCAGCAATGATTTATATTCCTGCCTCATCTGAAAAGTCAGTTATTGAAAGTAACAAAATTGCTTCCTTCAATGAAGGAATAAAGTTTATAAAAATGGATGGTAGGAATGCTGTGTATGAACTTGCGTCAGGTAATTATTATTTTGTTTCTAACTTCAATTTTAAAAAGGGTATTGTTCGGGAAGAATTTATTTTCAATAGAAGTTCATTTCCTGAAAGTCACTCTGCAACTATTGTAGAAACACCAAAAGGCTTAGTTGCTGCTTGGTTTGGTGGAACAAAAGAGGGCAATAAAGATGTTTGTATTTGGACTTCACATTTAGTCAACAATGAATGGACAAAACCTGTGCAAGTTGCTGATGGTATCATCAACGATTCAACTCGTTATCCCTGCTATAATCCTGTTTTGTTTCAAGTGCAAAATGGAGAATTATTATTGTTCTATAAAATTGGTCCCAACGTTGCAGGTTGGAAAGGCTATATGATACGTAGCAAAGATCATGGTAAAACTTGGAGTGCAAGAGAATCTTTACCTGATGGTTTTCTTGGTCCAATAAAAAATAAACCAGAGTTAATTAATGGTGTATTGCTTTGTCCAAGTAGTACTGAAAAAAATGGCTGGAAAGCTCATATAGAATTTACGACAGATTTTGGCAAAACGTGGAGCAAAACAGAACCAATCAATGATGGTACAATTATGCAGGCCATTCAACCAAGTATTTTAAAACATAAAGATGGCAGTTTGCAAATTTTGTGTAGAAGTCGTAACACAACACTCAATGAAAGTTTTAGTAAAGATGGTGGCAAAACTTGGAGTGAAATGAAGGCCTCTAATTTGCCCAATAATAATTCTGGTACGGATGCTGTAACATTGGCAGATGGTAGGCATATGTTGGTTTATAATCATGCAATGCCAGCTACGTCATGGGTAAAAGGTAAAGGCCCACGTACACCTTTAAATGTGGCCATTAGCCACGATGGTAAAAAATGGTTTGCTGTTGCAGTGTTAGAAGATTCACCAGTAAGTCAATATTCTTATCCATCCATTATTCAAACCAAAGATGGCTTGGTACATATTGTATATACCTGGCGTAGAGAAAGAGTTAAACATGTAGTTATCGATCCTTCAAAAATTGAACTGCAAGAAATTATTGATGGTGTTTGGCCAGGGCAAGTAACATTTGTAGGTAAGGCTGGTAGTGAAGAATAATTTTTGGGGAATCAGCAGCAGATTATTTATTGAACATTCGTTGCAAGTTTATCCTGAGCTTGGCGAAGGACATACTTGTATATCCTGTTCTTTGATCAGCTTTTAGCGAAGAATATTTTAAGAAAAGATGCAAGGCTAAATGAAAATTTCTTTGTGAATCTTTGTGTCGTTGTGTCTTTGTGGTTAAAAAAATACAGTAAAATCTTACCACAAAAAAGTAAGATTACGTATGTTCCAATAAAGTCTTTTGTGGCATCTTTATACTTCACGATTGCCACTTTACAAAATGACTCATTTGCCAATTTTAGATATCGCCATCATCGTTATTTATCTTGTAGCAATGGTGTACATTGGTTTTTATTTTTCTAAGAAGAATAAAAATGCAGAACAGTTTACCAAAGCTTCTGGTTCTATTCCTGGCTGGGCAATTGGTTTATCTATTTATGCTACATTTTTAAGCAGCAATACTTTTTTAGGTGTACCAGGCAAAGCATTTGGTGGCAATTGGAACGCTTTTGTATTCAGCATTTCCATGCCTTTTGCAGCTTGGGTTGCCTCAAAGTATTTTGTTGCATTCTATCGCAATACTGGTGAGGTTTCTGCTTATACCAATTTAGAAAAACGTTTTGGTGCATGGGCTAGAACTTACGCAGTGGTTTGTTTTTTACTTACCCAGTTTGCACGTATGGGTTCTATCTTTTTTGGTATGGCTCTTACTTTAAATGCTCTCACCAACTATTCTATGAGTAGCATTATGATTGTCATGGGCATTTGTATTATTCTCTATACTGTAATGGGCGGCATGGAAGCTGTAATTTGGACAGAAGTGGTACAAGGCATTCTTAAAACCTTGGGAGCATTGCTCATTCTATTTCTCATTGTTCGTGAAATTCCCGGTGGAGCAAAACAAGTGTATGAAATAGCGAATGACAACAACAAATTTAGCTTAGGCAGTACTGCTTTTAATTTTACAGAAAGTAGTTTTTGGGTAGTGTTGTTGTATGGTTTTTTTATCAACCTCAATAATTTTGGGATGGATCAAAACTACATACAACGTTACCATACTGCAACATCAGAAAAGCAAGCAAAAAAATCATTATGGCTTTGTGTAGTGATGTATGTACCAGCTTCGTTGTTGTTTTTTATTATTGGCTCTGCTTTGTTTTCTTATTACAATTTACATCCTGAGTTAACCAATGCTTTAAAGCAATCTGTAGCAATTGAAAAATTAGGTACGCAAGCAACTGTAACTGAAATTACTACTTATATCAATCAACTAAAACCAGCAGATTATGCCGATAAAGTAATGCCACATTTTATGGTAAACAAAGTGCCAACTGTGTTTTTAGGATTAATTGTAGCCGCTATTTTATCTGCTGCTATGAGTACCATCAGTAGTGGTATGAATGCAAGTGCAACGGTATTTACAAAAGATATTTACAAACGTTATTTCAATAAAACTGCTACCGATAAAAAAGAGTTCAACATTTTATACATATCGACTGTAGTCTTTGGTGTAATTGGTTTGTGTACAGGGTTGGCTATGATTGGTATTAAAAGCATCTTAGATATTTGGTGGGAGCTAAGTGGCATTTTTGCTGGCGGAATGTTGGGCTTGTTTTTATTGGGACTAATTAGCAAGCAAACCAAAAGTCCTGAGGCATTGATAGCAGTTATGGTTGGTGTTATTGTTATTTTATGGCTAACATTTTCTGATAAAATCCCAGCTGATTATAGTTACTTGAAATCATCCTTACATAAGAACATGATTATTGTTGTAGGAACCCTAACTATATTCTTAATCGGAATAATTATTACGAAAATTATACAACCACAAAGACACAAAGACGCAAAGATTCACTAAGTTTTACTTTGTGCAACTTAGTGTCCTTAGTGCCTTTGTGGTAAAGAAAAAATATATTATTATGAAAGAAATAATCTTAGTTGCCTCAGGCGATTTACGTTTATCCGCCAACACCACTTGTTGGGCTGCACAAGAAGAAATGGAACAAAAACTAGCAGTAGCATTTGCTCAGTTTGGTTATACCATTAAAAGAGCTCATGCTTACGACCCAGTAAAAAAACATGGATTGATTGATTCGCAAAAAATGGGTATGGAAGTATTTAGAACCATTGATGAACATGCACCATTAATTGTAGCTGAAAGTTTGTGGCAATACAGCCATCATGTATTGGCAGGATTAACCACTCATAAAGGTCCTATTTTAACTGTTGCTAATTGGAGTGGTCAATGGCCTGGCTTGGTTGGTTTACTTAATTTAAATGGTTCACTCACCAAAGCACAAGTAAACTACAGCAGCATTTGGAGTGAAAATTTTAACGATGATTTCTTTCTACAAGGAATAGAAGAGTGGTTGCAAACAGGTACTATAAAACATGACCAAAGCCATACAACATCTTTCAGCTTGGTAAAAATTCCAACAGCAGAAGAAACCATTGGAAGAAACTATGCAAAAGCATTTAGAAAACATAAAGCTATCATGGGTGTGTTTGATGAAGGTTGCATGGGTATGTACAATGCCATAATTCCTGATGATGCCTTGCATGCAACTGGATTGTTCAAAGAAAGATTAAGTCAGTCAGCTTTGTATGCAGCTATGTTAGAGGTGACGGAAATCGAGGCTCAACAAATTCTTGATTGGTTATTACAAAAAGGAATGACTTTTAATTGGGGAACCAATTATGCAACAGAACTTACCAAAGAACAAACTTTAGAGCAATGCAAAATGTACATTGCAGCATTACGTATGGCCGATGATTTTGGTTGTGCAACTATTGGTATACAATATCAGCAAGGACTAAAAGATATTTGTGCAGCCAGTGATTTGGTTGAAGGCTTATTAAACAATACTGAGCGTCCGCCTGCTTACAGTAAAGATGGCAGAGAACTCTTTGCTGGCAAGTCTTTACCTCATTTTAATGAAGTAGATGAATGTGCAGGTGTAGATGCTTTGATTACCTACGAATTGTGGAATCAATTAGGCATGAGTGGTGAAAATACTTTGCATGATTTGCGTTGGGGACAACATTACACAGGCAATGGTATTGATGATTTTGTATGGGTATTTTTAATTTCAGGAGCTGCACCACCAGCCCATTTTATAGATGGTTATCAAGGTGCTGCAAGCGATAGACAGCCTGCTATGTTTTTTCCTAAAGGTGGTGGTACATTGAAAGGAGTAAGTAAACCAGGACATATTGTTTGGAGTAGAATTTATGTAATTGGCAATACGCTGCATGCCGATTTAGGAGTGGGTGAAGTAGTGAGTTTGCCAACAGAAGAAACCAATCGTCGTTGGCAAGAAACTACCCCTCAATGGCCCATTATGCATGGCGTTGTAAAAGGTGTAAGTAGAGATCAAATGATGGCCAAACACAAAGCCAATCACATACAGGTAGTGTATGCAACTGATGAAACCACAGCCCATAAAGCTTGTAGAATAAAAGCTGCCGCCTTTGCAGAGTTGGGTATTCAGGTAAACTTTTGTGGCAGCGTTCAACTAAGTTAATTTTTTTCTTTGGTGACCAACTGCAGTAATGCTATTGAACTGCACCCGATAGCTATCGGGTTGCGTCGCACACTTCAACACTAGTAAAATTTGTGATCATTTTTTCACCACAGAGTAAGGGAGGAACAGAGTTACACAAAATAAAGAACTTAGTGATTCTTCGTGTTCTTTGTGTCTTGGTGGTTATCATCTTCGCTAAAATAAAAGATTAAGAATGTTCAAACGTACAAGTGTGTCCTTCGACTATCGCTCAGGATAAACTTGCAGTAGGTGTTCAATTGAAATCTCAAAGCTGGTCACCAAAAAATCATCCATAATTTCCTTTGTGCAAAACCCTAGTGCCCTTTGTGGTTAAAAACTCAATAGTAAAATATTCCATTACAAAAGTAGTTTACCACATTATGGTTCTTAGCTAAAAAACAGAACTTCCGTTTTTAAAATAAAGCTTGTAATGTTGTTCAATAAAAAATTTGTTCCAGTAATGATTACGCCTTTTAACCTAAAGGCTAAAGTAGATTTTGAAGCCATTAAAAAACTAATCGATTTTTATTTGGCTGCCGGTGTAAAAGGCTTTTTTGCCAATTGCCTCAGCAGCGAAATGTACAGCATCAGCGAAGATGAACGCTTAGAACTAACTGAGTTTATTGTACAATATGTTCGTGGTAGAGTGCCCATTGTAGCAACAGGATCGTTTGGATTAACCATTGAAGACAAAGCAGAATTTACCAGAAAAATTTATGCTACGGGTATAGATGCAGTGATTTTAATTACAGGGCATTTTGCCAATGTAGATGACAGCGATGAAGTATTGCTCAAGAATTTTGATAAGTTTTTAAAACTAACAGAAGGCGTTCCTTTAGGCATGTATGAATGTCCTGCACCCTACAAAAGAATTTTAAGTGCAGATGTTTTTAAAACTTTGTTACAAACAGGCAGGTTTGTGTATCATAAAGACACATCCATACAGCAAGAGCAAGTAAAAGCCAAACTAGAAATTGTAAAAGCATTAAATATCCCCACTTTTGAGTTTTATGATGCCCATAGTCCCAATGCTTCTTTCTCTGTAAGAAATGGAGCAAAGGGCATGAGTTCAATTTCAGGAAATTTTTATCCTGAAGTATTGGTATGGATGGTGAACAATGCTGCCAATCCTGACATGAAAGAAAAAGTAGATTGGCTGCAAGCAGAAATTATTAAAGTAGATCCTTTAATACATATTGCATACCCGATGAGTGCTAAATATTTTTTAGCCAAAAGAGGATTGCCTGTAAGAACCATCAGTAGGGCACATGCATTAGAACTTACACCAGAACAGAAACAAACTTTAGATACTGTACATGCCGCATTTTTAAACTGGTGTGAGGTGTTGGGTATAGAAAAAGTAGATGTAGCAGAAATAGTACGACCAAAGGTGTTGTTGGATTCCCCAATATAAAACAAACCACGAAGTCACAACGGCACGAAGGTTTACGAAGACTTCTTTGTGTTGCTTAATGACTTGGTTTCATTGTAGTTCAAAACATATAAAATATGTTTCCATTAAGTATGATTATTCACCAATATAAAACAAACCACGAAGGCACAACGGCACGAAGGTTCACGAAGACTTCTTTGTGTTGCTTAGTGACTTGGTGTCTTTGTGGTTCAAAATAAAGAAAAGATGCTTCAATTAGGTATGATTATTCCCCAATATAAAACAAACCACGAAGTCACAACGGCACGAAGGTTCACCAAGACTTCTTTGTGGTTCAAAATAAATAAAATATGCTTCCATTAGGTATGATTATTCTCCAATTTAACTTAAACCACAAAGGCACAACGGCACAAAGGTTCACGAAGATTTCTTTGTGTTACTTAGTGACTTGGTGTCTTTGTGGTTCAAAATAATAAACGATGCTTCCATCAAGTATGATTATTCACCAATTTATAGCAAACTACGAAGGCACAACTACACAAAGGTTCACGAAGACTTCTTTGTGTTGCTTAGTGACTTGGTGTCTTTGTGGTTCAAAATAATAAACGATGCTTCCATTAAATATCATATTCCCCGGTAAATTAGTTTTCGCCAATGGCTGCTTTGAAAATTTAGCTACAGAAGTTGCCGAACTGCAACCAAGATCTGTTTTCATTGCTACCATTACGCCATTACTATCAACTGTAGAAAAGCTAACCCATGCTTTGCAAGGAAAAGGGATAGCAACATTGATTGATACAAGTATTGTACAAGAACCAACTTTCACTGACTTCGAAAATTTAATGCAAACAGTAACACCTTTTAATCCAGATATTGTAATTGGTATTGGTGGTGGTAGTGTGTTAGATATTGCCAAGTTAGTTGCAGCTCAATTAGGCAATGAACAAAAACTCAAAGATTATGTAGGCATAGGTTTATTAAAAGGAAGAGCCAAGCAATTAATTTGTGTGCCTGCTACTTCTGGTACAGGCAGTGAAGCTTCACCCAATGCCATTTTGGTAGATGATACAGACAATCAAAAAAAAGGAATCATCAGTAAATTTTTGGTGCCTGATATTGTGTATGTAGATCCTCTATTAACTATTTCTGTTCCACCTTCAATTACTGCTGCTACAGGTATAGATGCACTTACACATTGCATGGAAGCTTACACCAATAAGTTTGCACAGCCTTTTATAGATATGTTTGCCTACGAAGGCATGAAGTTGATTGCAGAGCATATTGTTACTGCTGTGCAAGATGGAAGCAATGTAATAGCAAGAGAAAAAGTCGCCATGGGCAGTTTGTTGGGAGGTTTTTGTTTAGGTCCTGTAAACACAGCAGCAGTGCATGCTTTAAGTTATCCTTTGGGTAGCATGTATCACTTGGCACATGGACTTAGTAACGCTTTGTTATTGCCTTATATAATGGAATACAATATAGTGGGCAACGAAAAAAAGTATGCTGAAGTTGCTATTGCGTTGGGCTGTGAAAGAAAGGAAAACGATTTGCAAACAGCATTGGCTGGTGTACAAAAAATAAAAGATTTAAATGCTGCATGTGGTATCCCTGCTTCGTTAAAAGATGTAGGCGTAAACGAAGAAGATATTGTAACCATTTCAAAAGATGCTATGAAAGTGCAGCGGTTGTTGAAGAACAATCCAAGAGAAGTGGCAGAAGTTGATGCAATTGAAATTTATAAAAAAGCCATGTAGCAATGGGTAAATAGTTCTTTTTATAAAAATAGTTTGGGGCTGTGAACAGTAGAATAAATATCAACTGTAGTCGGGGCTTTCCGTTGCAATCTTTTTTGCTTTTTCCCCTCCTTTGGAGGGGTTAGGGGTGGTTGCAAAAAAGGATTTCCACTCCAATCCCCCAGCCAATGAGCAGTAGAATATAATTGAACAAAAGAAGAAACACAACATGAGTAATTTACATAATTCCCCATTAGGGGTTAGGGGTAAAAAATACAAAGGTGTAGTTGTACCAACAGTTACACCACTCACCAGCAATTATCAATTAGATGAAGCTGCTGTAGAAAAAATGTTTCAGCATTTTTATACAAGCAATGTTGAGCCATTTATTTTAGGCACAACAGGTGAAGCTGCTTCTATTGCTACCAATATTAAAAAGCAATTTGTACAAAAAGCTGGTGCAATAAAAAAACAAGGAAGCTTATTATACGTTGGTATTTCTTCTAATTGTTTAGACGAAAGTATTGAGTTGTCTAATCATGCTGCTGAAGTTGGTGCAGATGTAGTTGTAGCCACTATTCCATCTTATTATGCTTTGACAGAATTGCAAACCAAAACCTATTTTGAAACATTGGCCAATACAAGTCCATTGCCAATGATTATTTATAATATTCCTGCTACAACACATGTATCCTTGCCATTAGAATGGTTAGATGTGTTGAGTCATCATCCAAATATTGTAGCAGCCAAGGACAGTGAAAGAAGTGATGAACGTTTAGAACAAAGTATTGCTTTATGGAAGGATAGAGAAGACTTTAGTCACTTTGTAGGTTGGGCTGCAAGAAGTGCAAAGGCCTTGTTGTTAGGTAGTAATGGCATTATACCAAGTACAGGAAATGTTGTAGCATCTATCTATAAAACTTTAGTTGAGGCAGTTGCAAGTGGAGATGAAGCAACTGCTTATTCTATGCAACAATTGAGTGATGATATTGGTGCTGTTTATCAAGGTGGAAAAACATTAGGAGAAAGTTTATGGGCTTTAAAAGTGTTGATGCAAAGTAAAAATTTGTGTGAGCCTTATGTAATGCCACCATTACAAGGCATGAGTGAAGTAGAGCAAAAAAGTTTGTTAGAAAAGTTTACATTAATTAGTTATGAATAAGGAATGAAATTTTAGGCTATGTAGGTTAAAAACCTTTGTGAAACTTTGTGTTCTTTGTGTCTTTGTGGTTCAAAAAAAGCTCAGTGACAAACAGAACGTACAAGAGTGCGACGCAACTGAAGTCGGATTGAAATACAAAAGCTGATAACAAAAAAAATAAAATGAAAGAAATAATACATCATAGCACCCCTTTAGGGGATGGGGGAAAACCAATTATTGGTATAACAATGGGCGACCCTGCAAGTATTGGTCCTGAAATTGCAGTTAAAGCTTTGTTGAAGAAAGAAATATACGAAAGCTGTAAGCCTTTATTGGTAGGCGATGCGGCCGTTTTTGAGCAAATAGTTAAGCTGTTACATTTAGATGCAAAGCTGAATATTATTTCAAATGTTGCTGATGCAAAATTTGAATTTGGCGTGATTGATGTATTTGATTTAAACAATACCAATATAACAGAACTGGCGTTTGGAACCATTAGTGCTGCAAGCGGACATGCATCTTTTGAAGCAGTAAAAAAAGTAATTGAATTGGCATTGGCAAAAGAAGTAGATGCAACAGTTACTGGGCCTATCAATAAAAAATCCATCAACGAAGCTGGTCATCATTTTGCTGGTCATACAGAAATTTATGCTACCTATACTGGTACCAAAAAATATGCTATGTTATTGGTAGAAGATAGCATTAATGTGATTCATGTAAGTACACATGTGTCGTTGAGGCAAGCATGTGATTTGGTGAAGAAAGATAGAATTGTACAAGTGATAGAATTGATGGTAGATGGATTAAAACGTTTGGGAAAAACCAATTTGAGAATAGGTGTTGCAGGATTAAATCCACATGCAGGCGATAATGGTTTGTTTGGTACAGAAGAAGCTGAAGAAATTGTACCAGCCATTGAAGAAGCAACAGCAAAAGGGTATGATGTAGAAGGGCCTGTTCCTCCAGATACCATGTTTGCCAAAGCAGCACAAGGTGCATATGGAGGTGTGGTGGCTATGTATCATGATCAAGGACATATTCCTTTTAAATTATCAGGCTTTAAATGGAATGCAGAAAAGCAACAAATGGATAGTGTAAAAGGTGTAAATATTACATTGGGTTTGCCAATTATTAGAACATCGGTAGATCATGGAACTGCTTTTGAAATTGCAGGAAAAGGAATAGCCAGTGAAGATGCAATGGTTCTGGCAATTGAAAGTGCAGTGCAGTTGAGTAAACATAAAAATGTATAAACTTGGTAGTAGTTGTAGCAGATGATTTTACAGGAGCAGCCGAATTAGCTGGCATTGCATTGCGTTTTGGAATGCAATTGACTGTGTATGTAAATGCTTTGAATGATGTGCCAACCAATAGTGCAGGTTGTATCATAAATACAGACAGCCGTTCTATGAAAAAGCAAGATGCTTTAATGGTGACAGAAAAAGTATTTAAACATTTGGCAAGCCAACCAGTTTTACTATTGTATAAAAAAATAGATTCTGTATTGAGAGGTTATGTGATTGATGAAATTAACATACAAATGCAACAACTAGGTTTACAAAAGGCAATTATTGCACCCGCAAATCCAAGCCTTGGTAGAACCATTGAACAAGGAAAATATTATATCAATGGACAAGAAATTATAACAACAGGTTTTATCAACGACCCTGAATTTCCTATTAAAAGTTCCTTTGTAAAAGAAATATTGAATGATGTTGAAGTAAATGTTTTACAACATACAGATGCATTGCCAACGCAAGGCGTTGTTGTGGCTGCAACAAGCACAAATGAAGCTGTAAAAGCTTGGGCAAATAAAGTGGATAACAGTTTTGCATTAGCAGGTGCTGGTGATTTTTTTACTGCTTTATTAGAAAAGCAACTCGTTGTAAAAGAGCAATCAGAAGTTCATTTACGAAAACCATTTTTATTTGTTGCTGGCAGTGCATTTGAAGCTGCAAGAGAAAGAATACAACAATGGAAACACAACGCTACAAGTGTTGTTGCGGTAGACTCATATTTTGAGTTAATACAAACTGGTGATGAATATTTTGTATTAGCTGTGCAAGAAAATATAACTGAAGTATCAGCATTGGAACTTAGAACAGCAATGGGAAAAGCTGTTCAACAATTGGTACAACAGTTAAGCATTCAAGAATTGTTTATTGAAGGAGGCTCAACAGCAGCAAGTGTTTTAGCTGCTTTAAAGATTACTTCATTAATACCAGAAAATGAAATAAGTAGAGGAGTGGTGAGAATGTTTTGTTCCCCTACTTTGGAGGGGTTAGGGGTGGCTTCTTTATTTGTAACAGTTAAGCCAGGTAGTTATGAGCTGACTAAACAAATTTTAGATGTATACTCATAAAACTTTGTGCCCCTTTGTGTCTTAGTGCCTTTGTGGTTCAAAAAAAAGATTGCCCTATATGAATCATTTACATTTTATAGATTACGCTATCATCGTATTTGTGCTTGCTATTACGTTATGGCTAGGTTTCAAGTTTGCTAATAAACAAAATAGCACACAAGCCTTTTTCTTAGCCAAAGGAAATTTCCCTTCATGGGCATTGGGTTTGTCATTACTATCTACACTCATCAGCAGCAATACTTTTTTAGGTTATCCAGAACAAGGTTATCATTCTAACTGGATTTACTTGTTGCAAGGCTATATGGTGCCTATTGTTTTGTTAGGAACAATATGGTTTATTGTTCCATTATTTCGTAAAGTAATTGGCTTAAGTACCTATGAATATTTTGAGAAACGTTTTGGCAAATTTGCTCGTTACTATTCATCCTCATCATTTATTATCAGGCAGTTTGCAGGCATGGGCTCCGTGTTAACTTTAGTGGCGTTGGCTATTTATCAACTCACCAATATCAATCCTGTTTTTATTTTGTTAGCTGTTGGGTTTGTATTAATTATACTCAATTTAAAAGGAGGTATGCAAGCGGTAATTTGGTTAGATGTTTTTCAAGGCTTCATGTTATTTATCAGTGGATTTATTTGTTTGGGTATTTTACTTTTCTCAATAAAAGGCGGCGTTCCAGAAGCACTAAAAATTGCTGGTGAAAATAATCGATCGGGTTTTGGTCCTTACGACTTTAAATTAGATAGAATTAGCTTTTGGGTGTTAATCATTAATGGTGCATTTTATGCCATTCAAAAATATGCAACCGACCAAACTGTGGTGCAACGTTACCTTACTGCAAAGTCAGATAAGTCGGCTATCAAAGCATCGTTAATGGGCATTTTTCTTACCGTTCCCATTTGGACAATCTTCATGTTCATAGGTACTGCACTATTTGTTTATTATAAGCAAAACCCTTTGCCAGAAGGAATTGCAGCCAAAACAGTTTTTCCTTATTTTATGATGACCAAATTACCAACTGGTGTTATTGGCTTCATTGTAGCAGCTTTAATTAGTGCTGCAATATGTAGTTTAAGTGCCGATATTAATTCAAATGCAGCCGTTGGTATGGAAGATTATTATAAAAAGTTTTGGCCCGGCAAATCCGATAAACAAAATTTATATGCTAGTAAAGTAATGGTTTTTTTATCTTGTTTTTTTGCAATTGGTATGGGCTACTTTTATTTAAAGTTTAGCAACGGTGGCATCATAGATTTAATTTTTACTGTGTATGCTATTTTTAGTGGAGGCATTGTAGGTATCTTTATATTGGGTGTATTTAGTGCAAGAGCCAATAAGAAAGGTGTAAATATTGGCATTATTGCTTGTGTGTTGTTCACTGCCTATGCTTTTTTTACTTCAACAGAAATTGGACTTGAAGGCAATAAAAAACTGCTACTCAACTTTGGAAAATATAACTTTACACACCACAAATTAATGCTAGGAGTGTATAGTCATCTCATAGTTATTGGTGTTGGTTATGTAGCAAGTTTGTTCTTTCCAAAACCAGTTTTAGACACCAATTTATTGTACAGTGGATGGCTTCAAAATAAACGAAATGAAAACAAGAAATAATTTTTTTTATGTACTAAGCTGTAGTACTACTATAATGCACCTGTTGCGTCGCACACTTGTACTGAAGGAATACCATTCAGCAGGTTTAAACCACCAAGCCATAAAGGCACAAAGTTTCTCTAAGAAATTTTCATGCACCCTTTGCCTCTTTACCTCTTTGTCTTTTGGTGTAAAAACAAATCTGCGTAAATCTATTTCAACCCTAAGCCAACACTTTGTGTTACTTTGTGTCTTCGTGTCTTTGTGGTTCAGTCCCTCCGCTCAACAAAACTCCGATAATCAATATTCAAAACCACTCAAACAAGTATTACAAGAAGTTCAAAAAAAGTATGGCATTACCATCAAGATAGATGAGAAAATGGTTGCCAATAAAACAGTCACCTATGCCGATTGGAAATATAGAAACGATGTAGAACAAACACTCGCCAATATTTTAAAACCACTCGAACTAAAAGTTAAAAAAGAAGGAGACAAAAAATACAAGCTTAGTACCTATGAATACTATCGTTGGAATGTAGAAGAAGGCTGGGCTGAGCTAGATAGAATTGCTGCTCAATACAAGAACAAAGATGAATGGGAAAAACGCAAACAAGCTTTGAAACCTGCATTGTTAGAAGCCTTACAACTAAAGCAATTTCCTGTTTCACCCAAATCACAACCAATTACTACACCTCAAAGAAAGTTCGATGGCTATACTGTAGAAAACATTGCTATAGAATATTTACCAGGTGTTTGGGTAAGTGGTTCTTTGTATAAACCTTCAAAATTTAAAACCCGCCTGAATGACAAAGTCGGGCAGGGCAAAATTCCTGTTGTGTTGCATCCACAAGGGCATTGGGATAAACATCGTTATCGTCCAGATTGTCAATATACATCAGCAACTATTGCAAAAATGGGAGCAATGGTTTTTAATTACGACATGTTTGCCTGGGGCGAATCTATGTTACAAGTAAAATATGAAGACCATAGAAAAAGTCTCAGCATGACTTTACAATTATTGGCAAGCAAAAGAATTTTAGATTATTTGTTAACGTTGAAAGATGCAGATACAAGCAAAGTAGCCATCACAGGAGGTTCAGGTGCAGGCACACATGCTATAATGTTTACAGCTATCGATGAACGAATAAAAATTGCTGCACCCATTGTTTCTTTATCTTCTTATTTTTATGGTGGTTGCCCTTGTGAAAGTGGAATGCCTGTACACCAATGTTTAGGCAGAACAAACAATGTTGAAATAGCTGCATTAGCTGCACCAAAACCAATGTTGGTAGTTAGTGATGGTGGCGATTGGACAGATAAAATGCCTGAACACGATTTTCCTCATCTGCAAAAAATCTATGGCTATTATGGCAAACAGGAAAATGTTACGAATGTGCATTTGCCTAATGATAAACATGATTTTGGTTACAATAAGAGAAAGCCTTTGTATGAATTTCTAGCCAAAGAATTCAGCTTAAATATATCTGCTATACAAAATATTGATAAGCAAATTATAGATACTGCGATAACATTAGAACCAGAAAAAGCATTTTATGTTTTTGGTGATAATGGAGAAAGATTACCTGCCCATGCAGTAAAAGGCTTTGAGAATATTGAGCAACTATTCTACAATGAAGTTGTAAAAGCCAAACAAAGCCAACGCTACAAAATAGGGTTGATAGATTTGATGTTGCTTAAGCGTCAGAAGTTAGGAGCAATTACATTGGCAGCACAATTAAATGCTGATGGTGTTGAAATTGATATGGGTGGCTTAGGCAACAGACCAACATTTGATAACCAATTGTTGATTGATAGTGTAAGAAATAAATTCTTGCAAACTGCCAAAGAAAACAATGTAGAAATTTCATCGTTGGCAATGACAGGTTATTATGCCCAGTCATTTTGTGGCAGAGCAGAATATCTCCAATCAATTCAAGATTGTATTAAAACCATGCAATTGATGAATGTAAAAACTGCTTTCTTGCCATTGGGTGTTCAGTGCGATTTGAAAAAGAATCCACAAGTAAGAGATTCGGTTATTGCTCGTTTAAGAGTGGCAGGAAAAATGGCACAAGATGCAGGTGTGGTAATTGGTATAGAAACTGCTTTAAGTGCTAAAGAAGAAGTTCAATTATTGAAAGAAATTAATTCACCAGCAATAAAAATCTACTTCAATTTTTCGAATCCTTTAAAAGAAGGAAGAGATTTAATTAAAGAATTAAAGCTTTTAGGAAAGGATAGAATTTGCATGATACATGCCAGCAATAAGGATAGTGTTTGGCTTCAAAACGATCCTCAAATAAACATCAAAGCCATTAAAAAATGTTTAGATGAAATGGGCTATACCGGTTGGTTAGTAATTGAAAGAAGCAGGGATGCCCAGAAACCATCTGATACAAAATATAATTATGGAGCCAACACTACTTTTTTAAAGAAGGAGTTTCAAGAAGAGTAGTTATTTGTTGAATAGAATTCCAATAGTTGAAGAGTGCGACGCCACTGCAGTTTAATTGAAAAATCTAGAGCTTGTAACCAAATAAAAAGTAAAATAATCCATCATTATAACTCATAGGTACATTGTATAAGCGTTGGGCTAATGGTACATTTAACTTTTCAAAGAGTCATACCTATATTGTATAATGATTAAGCGATTGCCTGTAATTTTTTTATTACTCGTTGTTCCTTTTTTGGGTGCTACCCAATTGAAGGTATATGTGTCAAATGTTGGCAATGACGAGTTTGAAGGCTCTATTCAAAAACCATTCGCCAACTTATCAACTGCATTAAGAAAGGTTAGGAATTTAAGAAGATTAAATGATGCTTCTATTCAAAATGGAGCAGCCATTATTCTACAAAAAGGCAAACATCAACTTACAGAAACAATTGTGTTACGTCCTGAAGATGCAGGAACAACGGCATCTCCAACCATTATACAATCTGAAAATGAACAAGCCATTTTAAGTGGTGGAATTGAAATTAAAGGATGGAAAAAATTACTACAACCAGTTGCAGGTATCAATAAAAATATTTGGAATAAGGTTTGGGTGACTGAAGTGCCAGATGTGAATGGAAACGATTTTAATTTTCGTCAGTTATGGGTGAATGATGTAAAAGCTGTGAGAGCAAAAAGTGTGAATGGCGATAAAATGGACAGAATTTTAAATTGGAATAAAAAAGAACAAAGTTGTGTAATACCAACGCCAAAATTTCCATCGTTGCAAAATGTAAATGGCGTTGAGATGTTTATTCATCAATGGTGGGAGATAGCCATTTTGAGAATAAAAAAAATGCAAGTGATGGGGGATAGTACCAAACTATTTTTCCATCAGCCAGAGAGCAAGATACAAAGTGAACATCCATGGCCTGCACCATGGTTGAGTAAGGAAACAGGCAACAGTGCTTTTTATTTAACCAATGCTATCCAGTTTTTAGATGAGCCGGGTGAATGGTATTTAGATAGAAAAAATAAACTGCTCTATTATTATCCACGAACCAATGAAAATATGCAAACTGCAGAAGTTGTTGCTCCTTATTTAGAAACAATTATTTCAATGGAGGGTACTGCTGAAAATCCAGTAAGTAATATTCGGTTTGAAAATATTTCCTTTCAACATTGTGGTTGGTTACGTCCTTCTTTGCAAGGTCATGTGCCACATCAAGCAGGTTTGTACATGACGGAAGGCTACAAACTAAAGCCTGTTGGTACAAAAGAAAAATCAGGGTTAGATAATCAAGCTTTTGTAGGCAGACCAGCAGCTGCAATTGAAATAAAATACACTACTGCTATTGATATAATTGGTTGTTCCTTCAAACATTTAGCATCAACTGGTATAGATGGAAAACTTGGAGTAAAAAAATTAAATATCGAGGGCTGCTTATTAAAAGATATTGGAGGTAATGGAATTTTAGCTGGTAATTATGGAGATGAAGGCAGGGAAATTCATTTGCCTTACATCACTAAAAATGAATCTGATGTTTGTGGACATATATCTATTTCAAACAACTTATTAACTGATGTAACCAATGAAGACAGGGGTACTGTTGGTATTGGTTTAGGTGTTCTAAGGAATAGTACAATCAATTCAAATGAAGTAGAGAACGTTTCTTATTCTGGTATAAGTTTAGGTTGGGGCTGGAATACAACAAAAAGCATTGCAGAAAATAATATTGTTACAAAGAATAAAATTCATCATTATGGTAAGCATAATTATGATTGTGCAGGTATTTATACTTTGAGTAATCAATTCAATTCAATGATTGAATACAATTATATTGATAGCATTTACAAAGCTCCATATGCTCATTTACCAAGCCATTGGTTTTATATTTATGCTGATGAAGGCTCATCGAACATCACTTTTGAAAACAATTGGACTCCTACAAAAAAATATTTACAAAATCAAAATGGCGAGGGGAATGTTTGGAAGAATAATGGCAATGAGGTTAATCAGAAAGTAAAGCAAGATGCAGGACCTGAGGATAAATATGCTCATCTTCTAAATGAAAAAACATCTTTATCTGTTAAACAACCTATTAACGAAGAACACAATGAAGTAATAGAGCTTGTGGTGAAAGATGGGCAACTATTGAACCTAGCCAAACTGAAGCAGCTACTTGCCAAGAACAATATGGACAGCAACGCCATTTATCAATGGCAAAATCATTATGTCATTTTTGATAAAGTTCAAGACTTATCTGTAATGCAAGGAAGATTACAAAATAATTTTCCTGAAGCTGATGTAAAAGTATATCACGACATGTTTTATGAATACAGCAAGAAAAAACATTGTACAGATACAAGTACAGCCAAAGAATGGCAACATGTTCTTTTAACTGTAAACTTGGTGGCTGATAAAAAAATGCAACAAGAGTATTTAGATTGTCATACTTCGCAATTTGAAAAATGGAAAGAAGTATCTAATGGATTTTGCAATGCCAATTTTCAGCAACTACTCATCTTTAAAAATGAAAGACAATTGGTTTTGGTGATTAGCATTCCTAAAGGGGAAAGTTTAGATAACCTGAATCCTAAAACAACAGAAAATAATCCTCGTGTAAACGATTGGAATAAATTAATGAGTAAATATCAAGAAGGAATTAAAGGAACAAAGAAAGGAGAAACATGGGTTTTCTTGAAACCCCTAACCCCTAAAGGGGAATAATTTTTATAAATAGTTTGACTTATGAGCAAAGATTTTAAACCTACATTTTATAACACCCCTTTAGGGGTTGGGGGCAATTCTAACACCCCTTCAGGGGATGGGGGCAAATTAAACATTGGAATACTAGGTTTAGGAGAAGGTAGAAGCACCATGAGTGCAGCCTTACAAAGTAAAAAAGTGCATTTGCAAACAATTTGCGATGCCAATGAAGATTTATGTAAACAGCGTTGCAATGAATTTGGTTTTGAAAATTATACCACGAGCTATACTGAAATGCTGAATGATTCAGCTATTGATATTATAGCCATTTATACACCAGACCATTTGCATGCTCAGCATATAAAAATGGCTTTACAGCATGGCAAACATGTAATTTGTACCAAGCCTTTAATAGATAATTTAGGTGATGCAAATGAATTATTAGCACTACAAAATCAATCAGGTAAAAAAGTTTTTGTAGGACAAAGTTCTAGATTCTTTGAACCTTACAAACGCCAACGTAAAGATTTTGACGAAGGTGTAATTGGGGAATTAATAACAGTAGAAAGTCATTACAATGCCGATCATCGTTGGTTTTTAGCAAAGCCATGGGCTCTAGAAAAATCGTTCAAATGGTTGTATGGTGGTTTGAGTCATCCTGTAGATTTTATACGCTACTACTTACCCAATATTGAAGAAGTAATGGGCTATGGAATGATTAGCAGCAATGCAAAAACTGCTGGATTAAAAAATGAAGATACGATGCACTTCATTTTTAAAGCAACTGATGGCAGAATAGCTAGAGTTAGTGGTGTATATACTTCACCAACACAACCTGTGCAAAGAGAAAGTGGCATGAGTTGTATTTTAAGAGGAACAGTTGGTGCAAGTCAGGCAGATTATCATGAACTACGTTATGCAGTTACAACCAAAGAAGGAGAAGAAAAAATCATCACTTGGGGCGATAGTTATTTAAAACATTATTTCCGTTTCGAAGGGCAAAGTCATCATGCTGGTGAATACCAAAATTATCTGGAGTATTTTGTAGATAGTATTGAGCAAGACTTTACTGCTTATCCAGATTTAAAAGAAGGTATTGGAACAGTAGCATTGTTACAAGCAATGGATAAAAGTTTACAAACAGGATTGCCGGTAAAGGTTAGTGATATTTTAAAAGAACATAATCTTGAACCACTAAGCCACTAAGGCTCGAAGTAACACAAAGCCTTAGTGTTTCTTTGTGTTCTCCTTGTCTTTGTGGTTCAAAAAATAAACTAAGTGAATAACATTTACGATAAACTCACCACATTCGATTTTGCCATTGTTGCCGTTTACTTGGCCATCTTATTAGTTATTGGTTACATGGTAAGCTTTAAGCAAAACAAAAAAGGCGAAACACTTTTTCTTGCTCAAAACTCTCTCAATTGGTACAATATTGGTTTTAATATGTGGGGTACAAACGTTGGGCCTTCATCTTTATTAGCCTTTGCAAGCATTGGTTATACAGCAGGTATTGTTGGTGGTAATTTTGAATGGTATGCTTTTGTATTTCTATTGTTGTTGGCAATGGTCTTTGCTCCCAAATACATAGCCAGCAAGGTTTCTACCATGCCAGAATATATGGGAAAACGTTATGAAAAAAGCACACAAGATATTTTAGCAGGCTATGCACTCATTAAAATATTAATTAGTTGGCTTTCATTAGGTTTATTTAGTGGGGGCATTTTAGTACGTCAAATTTTAGGCATTCCAATGTGGCAATCAACTATTGCATTGGTTGCATTTTCTGGTTTGTTTACTTATATGGGAGGTTTAAAAGCCATTGCCAAAGTGAATGTATTTCAAATGATATTATTAATCATTGTATCACTCACACTTACATATTTAGGCATAGAAAAAATTGGTGGCATTCATGCTTTCATAGAAAAAACACCAGCTCATTTTTGGAATCTTACTTTGCCAGCTTCTGATGCAGGTTATCCTTGGCATGCTATTTTATTAGGTTATCCAGTTTCTGCAGTTGCATTTTTTTGTACCGATCAAAGCATGGTACAAAGTGTGTTGGGTGCTAAAAATTTAAAGCAAGGTCAACTAGGCATCAACTTTATTGGATGGCTTAAAGTATTGGCCTTACCCATGTTCATTTTGCCAGGTATTATTTGTTATGTTTTATATCCAAATATTGGTGATGATAAATTGGCTTACATGACTATGGTCACCAATCTATTTCCAGCTGGTATGAATGGCTTGGTTATTTGTGTGTTAATTGCTGTATTGGTTGCTACCATTGGTTCTTCTTTAAATGCATTAAGTACTGTTTTTACAAAAGATATTTATGTAAACAATATCAATAAAAATGCAACTGTAAGCCAGCAAATAAAAGTTGGTCGTGTAGTGGTTATTATTGGTTGTGTGTTAGCTGTATTAATGGCAATTGCATTAGATAATGTAAAGGGTAAAACACTCTTCGATCTTTTTCAATCTATTTTAGGTTACTTAGCACCATCACTTGCAGTTAGTTTTTTATTAAGTGTATTTTGGAAAGGCACCACCAAGCTTGCAGTCAATATCATCTTGTCTTTTGGTTCAGCCATTAGCCTTTTTGTAGGAGCTTTGAATCTATGGATTTTACCACCCAATACAACCACTGGCGAAAACACTTGGTGGCCACATTATTTCTTAATTTCTTTTTATCTCTTTGCCTTTTTATTTGTTGCAGCCATCATCATTTCTCTGCTGGATAAAAACAAAGTAAAAGCAAGCATCGAAGAAAACGAAATACCCAAAACCAGCAAACAGGTAAAAATCTTATTTGCTTTACTGGGCTTAGTCATTGTAAGTTTATACATCATCTTTAACGGTCATTAATTATGAAGAAAAATATTTTGGTAACCAGCTTTTGTATTTCAATTGAACACCAGTTGCGTCGCACACTTGTACAGTTGAAACATTATTCAACAAATGAAACCACAAAGACACAAAGACACGAAGGTTCACTAAGAAAATACTTTGTGTTACTTTGTGTTCTTTGTGCCTTCGTGGTTCAATCCTCAGCTCAAACCTGGATTTGGTATCCCGGCGATTACGAAATATGGCTCTCCAATCAAATGCAAAATCGAAGAACCGATAGAGCCACTTTTTTCCCAGTTTTTTGGAAAATCGATAGCCATTATCCTTTGATGGATTTTCATAAAGTATTCGATTTAAAAGAAGCCGAAGAAATAGAAATATTTGTAGAAGGTCAATACAATGTAAAGTTAGATGGCAAACCATTTGAAGGCACACCAACAAAAATTACAGTTCCTGCTGGCAAGCATAAAATCAACATCAAAGTCTTTAATCAGGCAACACCACCATGCGTTTTTGTAAAAGGAAAAACCATTAAAAGTGATGGTACTTGGCTCACCACTTTTGAGGACAAAGAATGGATAGATGAAACAGGCAAAACATCTGATATTTCAGCAACGAAATGGCTCAGTGCAGGCTCATGGAATTTTAATGCAGCTAATCAATTACCATCTCAATTCAAGTTGCAAACTACGCCATTAGAAGCAGTAAGTGTTCAAAAAAATGGCAATGCTCAGTTAATAGATTTTGGTAAAGAAACTTTCGGCTTTATCAAATTACATCAATTAAAAGGCAATGGTAAAGTAAGTATCTATTATGGAGAAAGCAAAGAAGAAGCCTTAGATAAACAAGAAGCCATTACTGTAGATTGGTTGACCATCAACAATGCAACTGCAAAAGATTCTATCATGGTTTTATCCAAAGCATTTCGTTATGTGAACATCATAACAGAAGGTGAGTTGAGCTTTGATAAAGTAAGCATGTTGTATGAATTTGCTGATATTGAGGACAAAGGTTCATTCACCTGCAACGATGAGCAAATCAACAAGATTTACGATGTAGCTAAATACACATTGCATTTAAGCACAAGAGAGTTTTTTATAGATGGCATTAAACGTGATAGATGGGTTTGGAGTGGTGATGCTTACCAAAGTTATTTGATGAATTATTATTTAATGAACGATAAAGCCACTGTGGAAAGAACCATGTATGCTTTACGTGGTAAAGATCCTGTAACTGGTCATATCAATACCATTATGGATTATACTTTCTACTGGTTCTTGGGAATTTATGATTATTACTTATATACAGGCGATAAAAAATTCATTGAGCAGAATTACGATAAAATGAAAAGCTTAATGGATTATGTGGTGAATCGCAGAAACAAAAATGGCTTGCTTGAATGGATGCCTGGTGATTGGATTTTTATTGATTGGGCTGCTGGTTTAAGTAAAAAGGGAGAAGTAAGTTTTGAACAATTGCTTTTTACAAGAAGTTTAGAAACAATGGCTTTGTGTGCAGAAATAGTTAAAGACAATACCAATGCTACCCAATACAAAAAACTCTCAGCAGAATTAAAAACAAAACTCTTTAACTTGTATTGGAACGAGCAAAAGAAAGCATTGGTTCATAGCAGAATTGATGGTAAGCAAACAGATAATGTAACCCGTTATTCAAACATGTTTGCGATCTTCTTCAACTACTTTACAGAGCAACAAAAGCAATCAGTCAAAAAATCTGTTTTGTTGAACGACAAAATTCAAAAAATTACCACACCCTACATGCGTTTTTATGAGCTAGAGGCTTTGTGTGCCATGGGAGAACAAACCTATGTAACTCAACAAATGAAAGATTATTGGGGAGGCATGTTAAACTTAGGAGCAACAAGCTTTTGGGAAGAATACAATCCTGATAAAAAAGGTGCTGAACACTATGCCATGTATGGTAGAAAATTTGCCAAAAGTTTATGTCATGCATGGGGTGCCAGTCCTATTTATTTGTTGGGCAAATATTATTTGGGTGTTAAGCCAACATCGGCGGGTTATGGCACTTACACTGTTGAGCCAAATCTTGGAGGCTTAGAATGGATGGAAGGAAAAGTGCCAACACCAAATGGAGAAATAGTGATGAAAGTATCTACAAGTGAAATAAAGATTCAATCACCAATTGGTACTGGTAAACTGATGATAAAAAGTAAAACAAAACCAACAGGCGTGAACAGCATTGCTAAAGCAAACTATCAATATGAAGTGTTGATTGAAAAAGGAAAGGAGTATATAATTGGATATATGGCTTTGTGATTTTGAACCACTAAGACACTAAGGCTCCAAGTTTCACCAAGTCTTTGTGTTGCTTTGTGTTCTTTGAGTCTTTGTGGTTCAAAAAAGTCCAATAATGAGCAGAAAGTACAAGAGTGCGACGCAACAAAAGTTTAATAGATATTCAAAAGCTGGTTACATAAAAATGAAAAAAATAAGTATAATAGTTCTAGCTTGTATGTTGATGAAAATTTCATCAGCACAAAATGTATTGGTAAACACCGCTCAAAGTCCTCATGCAAAATTGAACAGCATTGGCTTAACAGATGTTCAACTAACCAAAGGCTTTTGGGCAGAGCGTTTTGGTGTATGCAGAGATGCTATGTTGCCACAACTTTGGAATATTTATACCAGTGATACCATTTGCTATGCTTTTAAAAACTTTAAAGTTGCTGCAGGCTTAGATACAGGTAGATTTAGAGGACCCAGTTTTCATGATGGCGACTTTTATAAAACCTTAGAAGCAGTGGCTGTAATGTATGCCAACACTAAAGACAGTAAGTTAAAACAATGGTTGAACAATGCCATAACAGTGATTGCAAAAGCACAGAAAGCAGATGGTTATATTTATACCAAAAGCATCATTGAACAACGCAAAACAGGTAAAGAAAAAATGTTTGATGATCAGTTGAGTTTTGAGGCTTACAACTTTGGTCATTTAATGACGGCAGGCTGCATTCACTACAGAGCTACTGGAAATAATAGTTTATTGAATATAGCAACTAAAGCAGCCGATTTTTTAATTGGTTTTTATAAAGTAGCAACGCCTGAACAAGCAAGAAATGCAATTTGTCCTTCTCATTACATGGGTTTGGTAGAATTGTATAGAACCACAAAAGCAACCAAATATCTCGACTTAGTTAATTACTTAATCAACATTCGTGGTACAGTAGAAGGTACAGATGATAATAGTGACAGAGCACCTTTTAGGAAAATGAATAAAATTGTTGGTCATGCTGTTCGTGCAAATTATTTATGTGCAGGTGTGGCAGATGTGTATGCTGAAACAGGTGATACAACGTTGATGAAAACCTTAGATAAATTGTGGCACAATGTTACAGAAACAAAAATGTACATTACTGGTGGTTGTGGTGCTTTATACGATGGTGTAAGTGTAGATGGAACTTCTTATAAACCAGACACTGTTCAAAAAGTACATCAAGCCTATGGAAGAGATTTTCAACTACCCAACTTTTCTGCACACAACGAAACCTGTGCAAACATTGGCAATGTATTGTGGAATTGGAGAATGTTTTTGCTTACTGGAGAAAGTAAATACATGGATATAGTTGAGCTAACTTTATACAACAGTGTGTTAAGTGGTGTTAGTTTAGATGGATTAAAATATTTCTACACCAATCCATTGGCAGCCACTAATAATTATCCATATCATTTACGTTGGGAAGGTGGACGTATACCGTATATCAGCAAATCCAATTGTTGTCCACCCAACGTGGTAAGAACCATTGCAGAAATCAATAACTACATGTACAGTATTGCAAACGATGGTTTGTATATTAACATGTATGGCTCAAATAATATTAACACAACACTAAAAAACGGAAGTATAATTGCCTTACAACAATCAACTGATTATCCCTGGAGTGGCAATATCAATTTTACCATTCAGCAAGCACCAACAACGGCTACCAATATTTATTTGAGAATACCAGATTGGTGTAATAAAGCAACCATTAAAGTAAATGGCGTTGCACAAAAAATAGAATACAATACATACACCAAAGTCAATAAAATTTGGAAAGTAGGTGATAAAATAGAACTCATTTTAGATATGCCTACCGTGTTGATGGAATCCAATCCTTTGGTAGAAGAAACCAAAAATCAAGTAGCTATAAAACGTGGTCCACTGGTATATTGTTTAGAAAGTGCAGATATAAAGGATGCCAACATTTTCAGTGTAGTAATTCCAGCTAAAACGCAGTTTGTTACAAAGTCTGTAACCATTGCAAATACTAGTGTTGTAGGCTTACAAGGTACAGCTCAATTAATGCAAAATAAGCACTGGAAAAAAAGTTTATACAAACCCATGAATACCACTACAAAACCCATTCGTATAACATTGATTCCATATTATGCTTGGGCAAATAGAGGTAAAACAGATATGAGTGTTTGGTTACCTGTAATGAGAAATTAAACCACTAAGTCACTAAGGCACTAAGTTTCACAAAGACCTTAGTGGTACTTTGAGTGCTTCGTGTTTTTGTGGTTCAAAAAAAATAAAATATGGAAAGAATAACAGCAACTTATTACATTGAAACACCTTACTCACCAGAGCAGGCTGCACAAGTTTTAGCAGGTGAACAATCGTCAGGAACATTTGTAGCAGTGCCAGGCGAAACAGAAGAATTAAAGCAACGTTTTGCGGCTCGTGTAGAATATGTTGAGCATCTGGAAACCGTTGATACTCCTGCTATTCCAGGAGCAACCAGTACAACAGGAAAATATCACAGAGCCATTGTAAAAGTAAGTTGGAACATAGAAAATTTTGGCTACAACTTGCCTGTTTTGGTTTCTACTTTACAAGGTAATTTGTATGAAATAACACAGTTTACTGGCTTAAAGTTGATGGATATTGAACTGCCAGAAAGTTTTGCTCAACATTATACAGGTGCAAAGTTTGGTGTTGAAGGTTGCAGGCATTTAACACAAGTGCAAGGAAGACCATTGATAGGTACCATCATTAAACCAAGTATTGGATTAACACCTGAACAAACTGCTAACATTGTACAAACATTAGCTGCTGCTGGAATTGATTTTGTAAAAGATGATGAGTTAATGAGTTCATCAGCCAATTCTGCTTTTGAAGATAGATTGAAGGCTGTGATGCAAGTCATTAATGCACATGCAGACAAAACAGGTAAAAAAGTAATGTATGCAATCAATATAACGGGTGAAGTAGATGAAATGAAAAAACGTTATGAACAAATTGTTGCAATAGGAGGAACTTGTGCAATGATTAGTATTAATACCATTGGTATATCAGCAGCTAAAAAAATATGTGATTTTGGCTCACTAGCTATTCATGCTCATCGTAATGGTTGGGGTATGATGACAAGACATCCATTGTTAGGAATTGATTTTAAAGCATATCAAAAAATTTGGCGTTTAGTAGGTGTAGATCAATTGCATGTAAACGGTATTAAAAATAAGTTTTGGGAAACAGATGATAGTGTAGTGAGTTCAATAGAATCATTAAAGCAACCAATGTACCAGCATAAAAATATTTTGCCTGTTGTGTCTTCTGGTCAGTGGGGTGGACAAGCATTTGAAACATGGAGAAGAACACAAACTGTAGATTTATTGTATATGGCAGGTGGTGGAATTATGGCACATCCAATGGGTCCAGCAGCTGGAGTAGTTGCATTGCAACAAGCATGGCAAGCAGCAGTAAATGGATTAACCTTAGAGCAGGCAAGAAAAGAATTTGTAGAGTTTGATAAGGCTGCAGAGAAATTTGGGAATTAAACCACAAAGCCACTAAGACAGTAAGTTACACAAAGGAATAAATTAACTAATAAAATGTATCAATCACTTTCAAATCATGAAGAATATTTAGCTACTCAAATAGTTGATATAGCTATTACTATACACAAGCAACTTGGTCCAGGTTTGCTTGAAAGTGTTTATGAGAAATGTTTTTGTTATGAATTGGCACAAAGAAATATTCCTTTTAAAAGACAAGAAGCTTTGCCAATATTCTATAATGATTTAAAAATTGATGATGGTTTACGAATTGATATATTAATAGATGATTTAGTAATTGTAGAATTGAAAGCCCAAGAATTGTATCATCCTGTTTGGGATGCACAATTATTGAGTTACTTGAAATTGTCAAATTTGAGATTAGGTTTTTTGATAAATTTTCATACGCCATTAATGAAAGATGGTATCAAAAGAAAAATTGTATAAACAAAACTTAGTGAACCTTTGAGACTTCGTGTCTTAGTATTTCAAAAAAAATGAGTAAAAGAAAAATTGTATAAACAAAACTTAGTGAGCCTCCGTGACTTCGTGTCTTAGTGGTTCAAAAAAAATGAGTAAAAAGAAAAATTTTATAAACAAAACTTAGTGAACCTTTGAGACTTCGTGTCTTAGTGGTTCAAAAAAAAATGAGTAAAATACTTTTAGCATATTATGGTGATGATTTCACAGGCTCAACAGATGCCTTAGAATTTTTATGTACTGCTGGTGCAAATGCAATGTTGTTTATTGAACCACCTACAACTGAACGATTACAACAATATCCAAATTTAAATGCGTATGGTATAGCTGGCAAAACTCGTTCATTACTACCAACAGAAATGGAGAATGTTTTAGAAGATGCTTTTAAACAAATGAAAGCTACACATCCAAAACATGTACATTATAAAGTTTGTTCCACTTTTGATTCAGCACCACATGCAGGGAGTATTGGTACAGCCATTGATTGTGGATTGAAAGTATTCAACAACAATTTAGTTCCTGTAATTGGTGGTGCACCTGCTTTAGGAAGGTATTGTGTATTTGGAAATTTATTTGCACAAATGGGTATTGGTAGTAATGGAAAAGTGTATCGTTTAGACAGGCATCCATCCATGAACAAACATCCTGTTACGCCATCTTCTGAAAGTGATTTAAGAGTGCATTTATCAAAGCAAACAATTAATAAAATTGGATTGATTGATATTGTACATATGCAACAACCTATTCATAATTGGACGAAACATATAAATAACGAAAAAGTGGTATTGTTAGATGCTTTGTACAATGAACAACTAATAACCATTGGTGCATGGATGGAGCAATTGAATAGCAATAATGAAACCTTATTTTCTGTTGGTGGTTCAAGTGTAGAAATGGCATTGGGTAATTATTGGCAAGAAAAAAGTTTGTTGAATGCTGTACAAGAATGGCCAGTTGTTGCACCTGCTCATCCATTATTAGTAGTTTCAGGAAGTTGTTCTCCTGTCACTGCTGCACAAATTGCTTATGCCAAACAACAAGGTTTTGAAGAGTTGATTTTAGATGCCGTTTCAATTTGTAATAATAAGGGCATCGATGAAACTATATTCGATTTAGTGAAAGAAAAATTATCAAACAACAACCAACTCATTGTTCACACAGGTAATAAACAAACCAATAATTTATCGTCAGCAATATTAGGAACTGCATTAGGTTTAATTGCAAAATATGCAGTAGTAAATGGTGGAATTAAGAGAGTGATTGTAGCAGGTGGAGATACCAGTAGCTATGCAGCAAGAGCAATGGAGATTGAAGCTGTAGAAATGATAGCATCTGTTGTGAAGGGAGCACCATTGTGCAAAGCACATTCGGGTAATAAAAATATGAATGGCTTAGAAGTAAATTTTAAAGGTGGGCAAGTAGGTAGCGAAAATTATTTCACATTATTCTGAACCACGAAGACACAACGACACAAAGTTGCACAAAGTCTTCGTTGTTTTGTTCCCCTCCTTTGGAGGCCTGCCCGACTTCTTCATTCAGGCGGGGGGTAGGGGTGGTTCTAAAAAGTTGAATAATGTACAGAACGTTTAAGAGTGCCCTTCGACTATGCTCAGGATAAACTTACAACGAAGATGCCATGAAAAACAATAGCTGGTTACCAAAAAAATAAAATAAAAATATGTCAAACAAAACATTAGGTCTCATTCACACATCAGCAACATTGGTTCCTGTATTTGCAGAATTATGTGCTAAATATTTGCCAGGTATTAAAACCTTCAACATTGTAGATGATAGCCTGATTAAAAATACCATTGCATGTGGTGAGCTTACAAAATCAACTGCTGCAAGAGTAGTAGGTTATGCAGCATCTGCCAAAGAAGCAGGAGCCGATTTTATCTTATACACTTGTTCGTCCATTGGTCCTGCTGTAGAAATAGCAGGAAGTTTAAACGATATACCAGTGTTAAGAGTAGATCAGCCAATGGCAGATGTAGCAGTTGCAACTGGTAAAAGAATTGGCGTAATTGCAACCTTATCAACTACACTTGAGCCTACTAGTGATTTGGTAAGAAGAAGAGCCATTGTAGCAGGAAAACAAATAGAACTTACATCGGTTTTATGCGAAGGTGCTTTTGAAGCTTTGATGAGAGGAGATGCATCCACACACGATGCAAAAGTTGGTGAAGCATTGAAGCAGCTTTCAAAAGAAGTTGATGTAATTCTTTTAGCACAAGCAAGCATGGCAAGGGTGGTAGATAGTTTAAGTGAGGAAGATAAAAGAGTGCCTATTCTTGCAAGCCCTATTACTGCCATTGAATATTTAACCACTATTTTAAACCACTAAGACAGGAATCACACAAAGCTGCACTAAGTCTTTGTGAAACTTTGTGTCTCAGTGTCTTTGTGGTTCAATCAACGCCAATGAAAAAAGTACAAAAAATCTCCTTGTTTGTCTCTGCATTAGCATTGTTATTAGTGCTTATAGGTGTATTCATGCACAATGAACAACTGTACAAACCTGCTGCTCTTATTGTAGCCATCACATTGGCTTTTGGTTTGGCTGCTATTGAAGCATTAAAAGGCTATCAATACACTGCATGGATTATTACAGCAGTAGTTGCTGGAATGTTGTTTCCACAAGCATTTAAGAATTGGGGTAATATCAATTTAAGAGATAAAATACTCATGTTGGTCATTATTCAATTGGTAATGTTTGGTATGGGTACACACATGAGTTTAAAAGATTTTAAAGGATTGGCTGCAACAGGAAAAGGCGTATTGATTGGCTTATTTTGTCATTTTAGTATCATGCCATTAATGGGATTATTGCTCACCAAAATTTTTCATTTTGAGCCCGAAATTGCAGCAGGCATTATTTTAATTGGCAGTTGCAGTAGTGGATTGGCAAGCAATGTAATGGTATATTTAGCCAAAGCCAATTTGGTATTAAGTGTAATTGTAACAGCAATGGCAACATTGGTTGCTCCCTTCATCACTCCCTTGTTAATGAAAGCATTGGCAGGAACATTAATTCATATCAACTTTATGGATATGATGATGGAAATTATTAAAATTGTATTGGTGCCTATTGGTGCAGCGTTGTTACACGATTATTTAAAACAGGCAAATAATACTCAACTTAAAAAAATACACATTGCAGTAGTTAGTGCCATAGTATGGATTATAGTAGTAGTGTTTTTAAAAGATAAAATTATATCAAAAGAGTGGCAACAAAGCTTTGTATTAAGTGGTTTTATGGCAGGTGCAATTGTTGCAGGTTTTTTATATCATTTGTTGTATAAAGCATTACCAGCAATCGATAAAATCATGCCTTTTATTTCTATGTTTGGTATTATTTATTTTACTACTGTAACCACAGCAGCAGGTAGAGATAATTTAATGAAAGTAGGATTACTGTTGTTTCTTGCTTCTGTTATTCACAACGCAGCAGGTTACTTTTTTGGCTATTGGTTAAGCCGATTATTTGGTATGGATAAAAACAGTAGCAGAACCATTGCTTTTGAAGTAGGTTTACAAAATGGAGGCATGGCAAGTGGCTTAGCAGGCAGCATGGGCAAGTTAGGAACAGTGGGTTTAGCAGCAGCAGTGTTTAGTCCTTGGATGAATATTAGTGGCAGCATTTTAGCCAACTATTGGCGAAAAAGAATTGTGGAAGAAAATATAGAAAATAATGTACACAGCTGATGAACAACAATGAAGCTTCAGTGGCAAGTTTATCCTGAGCGATAGTCGAAGGGCACACTTACTTGTACGATATAACTTTATTGGGCTTTATTTTTGAACCACAAAGTCACGAAGACACAACGATACACAAAGTTTTGTGAAGTTGAGAAGTGAATTCGTTGTTCTTAAAAAGTTCAGTAACGAACCAAACGTACAAGTGTGCGACGCAACAACAGTTTAATAGTAGTACTAAAACTGGTTACCAAAATAAAAAAAACAATGTTCAATAAACTCAAACATATTCTTCGTGCTACTTTGAGCCTCTGTGTCTTTGTAGTTCAAACAAAAGCTCAGTTAATAGACAAATCTCCACCACCAGTGCCAGTTGCACCAACTGTGTACAACAGAGAGCCTTATGAAGATCCATTGGTGAGTGGTATTAATAGGGAAGCTAGCAGAGCAACAGCTTATTCGTTTGCAAACCTGCAAGATGCTTTGCAAAATGATAGAAACAAGAGTGGTCGTTTCATGAGTTTGAATGGTGATTGGGATTTTGCTTTTGCTTTAAAACCTGGTGACGAACCCAAAGAATTTTATAAAAATCGTGTAAGTGGCTGGAAGAAAATTTCTGTACCCAGCAATTGGGAAATGCAAGGGTATGACAAGCCTATTTATAAAAGTGCAGTGTATCCTTTTAGGCCTGTGAATCCACCATATGTTCCTAAAGATTATAATGGAGTTGGCTGTTATCAAAGAACGTTTACGGTGTCTGCTGAATGGAAAAACATGAATGTGAGTTTGCATTTTGGTGGCGTAAGCAGTGCTTATAAGGTTTGGCTAAATGGACAGTTTTTGGGTTATGCAGAAGACAGTTTTTTGGGTAGTGAATTTAACATTACGCCTTATTTACAAGTCGGAGAAAACGTACTTTCTGTTTGGGTAATTCGTTGGTGTGATGGTAGTTTTTTAGAAGACCAAGACCAATGGCGTTTGAGTGGAATTCATAGAGAAGTGTTTGTACATGCAGAACCTAAGTTGAGAATTGCCGACTTTTTTTATCAAACCAAATTGGATAAAAATTATCAAGATGCTGTGCTGAGTATTCGTCCAAGAGTAGAGAATGTATCTGGCAAAACCATGCATGGTTATGTGGTGAAAGCTCAATTGTACGATGATCAAAACAATAAAATTTTAGCAAATCCATTAAGCAAAAAAGCGGATGAAATTATCAATGAAATTCATCCACGTTTAGATAGAGTAAAGTTTGGATTGTTAGAAACAACCATTCAAAATCCCAAAAAATGGAGTGCTGAAGAACCCAATTTATACAAGTTGGTATTGAGTTTGGAAGATAGTGTAGGCAATGTATTAGAAGTAAAAACCTGTAAGCTTGGGTTTAGAAGTATTGAGTTTAGAAAAGAAGACAGCAAGTTGTTAATTAATGGAAAGTTGACTTATTTATATGGGGTAAATCGGCCTGACCATCATCCAATAAAAGGCAAGGCTTTAAGCAGAGAAGATATTTTACAAGACATAAAAACCATTAAGCAGTTCAACTTTAATTGTGTACGTTTAAGTCATTATCCAAGCGATCCTTATTTGTTGGATTTGTGTGATGAGTTTGGTATTATGGTTATTGATGAAGCCAATTTAGAAACACATGGTTTGGGTGGAAAATTAAGTCATGACGCAAGTTGGGCATCAGCTTATATAGATAGAGCTAGCAGAATGTGTTTGAGAGATAAAAATCATCCAAGTATCATTATGTGGAGTTTAGGTAATGAAGCAGGTAGTGGCCCAAACCATGCAGCAATGGCAGCTTGGGTAAAAGATTTTGATATGACTAGACCATTGCATTATGAACCTGCATTGGGTAGTCCTAAAGAAGAAGGTTATATTGATCCAAGTAATCCTGCTTATTTAAAACCCAATGATCATAGTCATAGAATTCAAAATCCATTAGATCAATATTATGTAGATGTGGTGAGCAGAATGTATCCTGCTTTGTACACAGCTCCTTTATTGGTGAATCAAAAAAATGGAGATCAACGTCCTATCTTTTTTTGTGAATATGCTCATGCCATGGGCAATAGTTGTGGCAACTTAATAGATTTTTGGAATCAATGGAGAAGCATGCCTAGAGTAATTGGTGGTTGTATTTGGGAGTTTAAAGATCAGGGATTGTTGAAGAATGATAGTGCTGGAGTTGAATACTATGCTTATGGTGGTGATTATGGTGAAAAGTATTTTGACAATTTTACGATCAAAGGAATTGTTGCTCCTGACGGAAGTCCTAAATCACCTATGTATGAGTGTAAAAGAATTTTTCAACCAATAGAATGTACTTGGGAAAATGGAAAAATAAGGATACAAAATAGGAGTGTAGTTACAAATACCAATCGATATGATGTACAATTGGTATTAAAATCTGATGCTAAGGTAACTTTTACCAAGCAAATACCATCTTTCCATATTTTACCGGAGAACGATACTTTATTTGATGTGGGTTTTTATTTGCCACAAACAAATTCAACATATGTTGAACAATATATTGAATTACATTTTCTTTTAAAAGAATCCAATGCTTGGGCAGACAAAGGTTTTGAAGTAGCTAGCAATCAATTGAAATATTTTACTCCTGTAGCTCCCCAAAAACAAATTTTCACAAATAGCAGTAAGCCACTTTCATTTCAACAATCATTGAATGGAGTTTTAGTTAGTGGTAAAAATTTTTCTGTGTTTTTTTCTAGGTTCGATAAAGGCTTAAGTTCTTACATCTACAATGGCATAGAACAAATTAGATCGCCATTGATTCCCAATTTTAAACGACCATTAACCGATAATGATAAACGTGGTTGGAAACCACAACGAAAATTAAGGCAATGGTATGACTATGAACTGAAACAAATTTCAACCAATGTAAAACAATTACAAGATGGGTCAGTGAAAGTTTCTATGCACTACAGCTTAATCAATGATAGTGCATCTGTGCAAGTTAATTATACCATTAATGATGTTGGAAGTATAAAAGTGGATTATCAATTGCAGGTAAAAAATGGCTTACCCAATATTCCAAAAGTAGGTATGCAAATGGGTATTGAAAGAAGTTATGAAAACATTGAATGGTATGGAAGAGGTCCGTTTGAAAACTATATTGATAAACAAACAGCAGCAGATGTTGGAATTTATCAAAAGCCCATTCAACAATTTATGGAAACCTATATTGTGCCTCAAGAAAGTGGTAACAGAACAGATGTAAGATGGATGCGTTTTACCAATACCAAACAAAAAGGATTATTGGTAGTATCTGATAGCTTATTAAGTATAAATGCTTCCATTTACACATATGAGAATATTCAGAACGCAAGACATACAAATAAACTAATAGATGCTGGTTATATAAAAGTGGATATAGATCTTATTCAAATGGGCGTTGGTGGAAATGATAGTTGGAGCGATGTTGCAGCACCATTAGAACAATACCAGATTAAAGGAAAAGATTATAGGTATAGTTTTTATTTAATGCCTTGTCAAGTTAAAAAGAAAAAGTAAAATGAAAAATTTGAACCACAAAGGCACAACGGCACTAAGTTTCACGAAGTATTTCTTAGTGCTTCTTTGTGTACTTGCTGTCTTGGTGGTTCAAGCACAGAAAACCACAAGTTTCTCCCAACTAGAAAAAGATTTTCTCCATCCACCTCAATCAGCAAAGCCTTGGGTTTTTTGGTATTGGTTGCATGGAGCAGTTTCTAAAGAAGGTATCACTGCCGATTTAGAAGCCATGAAAGAAGTAGGTTTAGGTGGTGCATATTTAATGTTTATAAAAGATACCAACAGTTCAAAAGTAGCTTATCAACCACAGGTTACTCAGTTAAGCAAAGAATGGTTTGCAATGGTCAGCTTTGCCATACAAGAAGCCAAACGTTTAAACATTCAACTCGGCTTTCATGTAAGCGATGGATTTGCTTTAGCTGGTGGTCCTTGGATTACACCTGAACTCAGTATGCAGAAAGTAGTAAGTAGTAAAACCTATGTACAATCTGGTAATAATAATATTCAACTAGCACAACCAGAAACCAATGCTAACTATTATAAAGACTTAGCGGTATATGCGTATCCTTCAACTTCTGTTATTGGGTTTCAAAAAAAGTTGACTATAAAAGTGAGTTCAAGTTTGGGTAATACTTCACAAACGTTAGCTTATTTAACCGATAAAGCAGAAACCTTTAAAGCAGATAGCAACTGCTTTATACAATATGAATATGAGCAATCGTTTACAATGCGTTCAGTAACTATTTACAGTACCAACAACTATCAAGCTTCAAGATTAAAAGTACAAGCAAGTAGTGATGGCGTTTTGTTTCATGATGTGCAACTACTCATTCCTCCTCGTCATGGTTGGCAAGATAGTGATGAGCCGTACACGTTTTCAATTCCAGCAACTACAGCAAAATATTTTCGTTTTGTTTGGGATAAAAAAGGAACTGAACCTGGAGCTGAAAACCTAGATGCAGCCAAATGGAAAGCTAGTTTAAAAGTAAAGCATATCATACTAAACGATGAACCAGTTATCGATCATTATCAAGCAAAAAATGGAAGTGTTTGGAGAGTTGCAGCTCCAGTAAATGCTTTAAACAATACTGATGCGATTCCTCTAAAAAATATAATTAATCTTACGGGTAAAATTGATAAAAATGGAACCCTACAATATACTTTACCTAAAGGCAATTGGACGATTGTAAGAATAGGTGTTACATCTACAGGACATAAAAATGAAACAGCAGGTGGTGGCAAAGGTTTAGAGTGTGATAAGTTTAATCCGGTTGCTGTAAAATTACAGTTCGATAATTGGTTCAATAAAATCTATCATTCTGTAGATGCTACAACTGCCAAAGAAGTGATCAAACTTTTTCATGTAGATAGTTGGGAATGTGGTAGTCAAAATTGGAGCAGTAGTTTTCCTACCGAATTTAAGAAAAGAAGAGGTTATGATTTATTGCCTTACTTACCTGTAATGGCTGGTATTCCTATTGAATCAATTGCAAAGAGTGAACAAGTATTACATGATGTAAGACAAACCATTGCAGAATTAGTGAATGACATTTTTTATTGCACATTAAAACAATTGGTACAACAAAAAGGATTGGCATTTTCTGCTGAAAGTGTTGCTCCAACTATGTTGAGTGATGGTATGCTACATTATAAAAACGTAACCATGCCAATGGGTGAGTTTTGGAATAATAGTCCTACACATGATAAACCCAACGATATGTTAGATGCCATTAGTGCAGCACATGTATATGGAAAACAAATTGTTCAGGCAGAAGCCTTTACCACATTAAGAATGAATTGGAATGAACATCCAGGAAATTTGAAAGCTTTAGGTGATCGAAATTTTGCTTTAGGAATTAATAAAATGGTATTGCATGTAATGATGCATAATCCTTGGATGAATAAACAACCTGGCGTAACACTTGATCCCATTGGTTTGTACTATCAACGTAACCAAACTTGGTTTAAGCAAAGTAAGGTTTGGATAGATTATATGACTCGTTGCCAAGCTATCTTACAACAAGGAAAACCCGTAGTTGACGTAGCTGTGTTTACAGGAGAAGAATTACCTCGTCGTTCTATTTTGCCAGATGCATTGGTGAATACTTTACCCGGAATTTTTGGTAAAGAACGGGTAGAAGCTGAACAAAAAAGATTACAAAATACCAACCAGCCGTTGAGAAAAATTCCAGATGAAGTAACCCATTCTGCAAACATGTATGATGCCAATGATTGGGTAAATCCGTTGAATGGTTATAACTACGATTCATTCAATCCAGATGTTTTGATGAACATGAAAATTACAGATGGAAAAGTAGTTACCCAAGGTGGTGCAACGTATAAAATATTGGTAATTCCTGCACATACTGCAATGAATCCAAACAATAAAATCAGCATAGCTTCTATCAAAAAAATAATTGAGTTGGTGAAAGCAGGAGCTACTGTTTTAATTGATTCAACTTATAAAAAACTATTTGTTCAAAGTGGCGTTACTTTCAATTTTGTTGGAGAAAAAAATATGATAGCTTCTTCTCTTGGCAAAGGAAAGTTTGTGTTAACGCCTTTTGTTGCTGAAAGTTTTGAAATGCTAGGATTGCCAAAAGATGTAAAATTGTTAAACTATAAAGCAGACTATAAAAAACTTGCTTTTACACATAGAAAAATCAATGAAGCAGATGTATATTTTCTAAGCAATCAAAGTAGTAAACAAGAAACATTTACCCTTGCTTTCAGAACCAAAAATAAATTACCTGAATATTGGCATACTACCCAACCATCTGTTACTAAACTTAGAGATTGGTATGTAAAAGATAGCAGCACAGTTGTAACAATAGAATTATTTCCATATCAAACCACATTTATTGTGTTTAGAGATAGTACTCAATTGTTGAAAGGTGAAGGTGGTCATAGTGTTAATGCTGTACCAAATAATGCAGTTTGGACAAGTGATTGGCAGCTGCAATTTGATACTGCTTATGGCGGATTATCTAGGCCTTTGCTAACAAAAGATTTAAAAGATTGGACATCTTACACAGATACCAGCATTAAGTATTATTCAGGTACAGTTGTATATAAAAATAGTTTTATGTTAGAAAATACAAATTGGGTAATGCTTTCTTTTAGTAAAATAGAAAACATTGCCACCATCAAAGTAAATGGGATAGATTGTGGTACTATTTTTACTTATCCTTATTATACAAATATTTCAAAAGCTGTAAAAAAAGGACTCAACACCATTGAAATAGCAGTAACCAATACATGGAATAATCGTTTGATTTTAGATAGCCAATTGCCTCCAGAAAAAAGAATTACCTATACCATGCATCCTTTTAATTGGAGTAAGAAATCTTTGCAACCAGCTGGCATTATTGGTGAAGTTAAAATTGTAAGTTACTAAAATTTAAAATCTAGTTAGATGAATAGAATTTCTACAGTACAAGAGTGTCCTTCAACTATTGCTCAGGATAAACTTGCCACTGCAGTTGAAAAAAGAACTTCCGTTTGTCCCATAATATTTATTTTCATTGTTTGCTTGCAAACAATAACAGCAAATTTATTTGCCCAATCAGCTGCAACTTATCCTGTAACCATTACTGTTGCAAAAGATGGAACTGGTAACTATAAAAATATTCAAGACGCAATCAATGCATTAAGGGCATATTCACCTACGCATAATACTATTTATATTAAAAACGGTTTGTATAAAGAAAAAGTCACTATTCCTGCTTGGGTAACCAATCTTTCAATTAAAGGAGAAAGTAAAGACAGTACTGTTCTAACCAACTCAGATTACTCAGGTAAGTTCTTGTTTGCAGATACCGCTAACAATAAACAAAAACATAGCACCTTCACTTCATATACTTTGTATGTGCAAGGAAATGATATTGATATAGAAAATATGACTATTCAAAATGAAGCTGGTAAGGTTGGACAAGCAGTTGCATTGCATGTTGATGGCGATAGATTTATTTTAAGAAACTGTAACTTACTTGGCAATCAAGATACCCTTTTAACTGCCAATGATAGTGCAAGGCAATACTTTGAAAATTGCTTTATAGAAGGCACTACTGATTTTATTTTTGGCAATGCTACTGCTGTGTTCAGTCAATGCACTATTCATAGTTTAAGCAATTCATACATTACAGCAGCATCTACTATGCCTCATCAAAAATTTGGATATGTATTTATGAACTGTCAACTCACTGCAAACGAAAAAACAGATAAAGTGTATTTAGGTAGGCCATGGAGAGCTTTTGCTAAAACTGTTTTTTTGAATTGTAATTTTGGTAAACATATTCGTGTAGAAGGTTGGCATAATTGGGGTAATAAAGACAATGAAGCTACTGCTTTTTATGCCGAGTATAAGAATGTTGGTGAAGGTGCAACTACTGAAAACAGAGTTACATGGAGCAAACAATTAAGCAACAAACAATCCAAAAAATATACTTTGAAAAATATTTTTTCTGGTTGGCAACCAAAGTAGTTTTTTATTTTGGTAATCAGCAGCAGAATAAATATTTGGCTGTAGTTGCGTCGCACACTGCAACTGTAGAATATCCATTTAGCTTTTATCTAAGCGTAGTTTTGGCTCACAGATTTACACAGATTGGCACAGATTTGTTTTTGACAAATTTTATTACTTTCTCAGCAGACATTTAAATGATGGAGCTGGGATTGTAGTTTTGGCTCACAGATTTACACAGATTAGCACAGATTTTTTAAGGAAATTTCTAGTTTAGTGCTTTAATAAATTCAACACATCTTTCTCTCTTTCTTTTGGTAACACTTCTAGTTTTTTTATTTTACCATTTTTATAAATTACCTCTACTGTTGTTTTAAAAGGAGCATGTAATTTAAAATGTACGTTCCAATCTTTTGGCCATGCAGGGAAAAGCAGAATTTTTTTACCATCAGTTTGTAACAACATTTCTTGTAATCCAATCATTGCACTACCACCATAATTATGGTCTGGAGTCCAATCAAAACCTGGTCCCCAAAAAGCAGGAAACCTTTGTTTTCCATTGGCTAGTTTAAGCAGCGTTAATCTTTTCGCTTCCTCTGTTAAACCCAATCTTGCAGCAAAAATATTGTCTTGTTTCCAGCCAACATGACTCCTGAATTTTACAGCCAATGTATCGTACCAATACGTATTAATAGCAGTATCTAATCCTGTTTTAGTTAATCCAAAAATTCCATAAGGAAAAATAGGATATAGTTGTGGCGTTTCAGTATTATTTACACGTTCCCAATTTTGTGCTGGTGCAATAGTTGTTTTACCATTGAAATTACTGTAACTAATGGGTGGTATTTTTTGTAGGAATTGTTGAAAGTAAAATTTCTCATTCTTGTTTAAATGAGCCGACTGTAACAGTGTCTTCGTAACTGTTTGTAAAGCAGCAATTGTAGATGTTGCATTGGTAGCTTTCTTAAATGTTTCAGCAGCCGAACCTGGAAATAAAACCAAATGTCCATTGCTGTCTAAAACTGGTATCCCTCTTTTCTTTGCTTCATATTCATAATGTTTATCAAAGAACGTTAAGCAACTTTTTATCATTGGAATGTACGCTGTAATGTTCATGCCATTGTATTTTTCTGCTTCCAAAATCATGAGGCAAAACTCTAAAACTGTATCCCATTCATACTCTAGCCATTTATTGTATTCAACACCTTTGTCTGCACTGTCAGGACGTTTGTAACCATATTCTGCAGGATTGGGCAAACCAAAATTTTCTAATTGTTCTGTAAAGCAAGCTCCGTCATGATTCCAGTAAACTTTACTTCTTAGTTCTGCATTGTTCAATAAGTTTTTATAAAAATTAAACTGTGGTTTCATTAAATCTGCATCACCTGTTTTAAGCATTGGCCAATATACCAAACGTTGGTTTTGTGCAGTAAAAGTGCCGCCTCCCCAGTTTCTGTGATCTGGTGTAGCATGTATAGAAGTATCGGTAAAAACAGGATCAACCGTAAACAAGCCACCATTAAATTTTGTGGGATAATTACCAGTAGTATTACATCCAAGCATATAACGGAAAAGATGATAATTTCTGCTGGCATCTTCAACTGGTCGCCCAATGGTGTCGTAAACCTTTGTATCAGTTATTCGAATAAAACTCTTGTTCCAAAAATTACGCCACCAGCTTTTTGTTTTTTCAAATTGTTGATTTCTGAATTTTTGAGTAGTTGAATATTGATTGCTGACTTTTTTGATTTCATTAATAACCGATGTTTTTCCTTTTGTAAGAAAAACATCGATCATATAAGTTGATTGATTACTGATTGATGTAAGCTGATAGCATTTAAAATCTGTTGCTTGGTATTGGTCTGAAATAACTTTTGATGCTTTCATATGACTACCCCAAAGAAATCCAATAAATACTGCTCCTTTTAAAGGATTGTATAATTTTTCTTTTTCCGCTATTAATCCTTGCTGCCTTACTGCATAATCAAAAACTGTACTGTCTTTATTTTGATGATAAAAAACAACTGCGTTTTTATGAAATGCTATGCTGTCTTTTGGTGCAATAACTTTTACATGCTTAGCCCACTTCCAGCTGTTGGCATTGTTGGCTTTGCCTGTAAGTTCTCTGTCTTTATAACGCCAGGTTTCATAAGCTGCAGTTGCGGCAATTTTTTGATTGCTTTGCACATCGATATGTACAACAGGATTAAAAACATCGACCCAGATTTTTACAGTTGCTTTTAATTGGTTATTAGATCCTTCAATATTTATATAGCCATCTTGCAATTGTAATTCCTGTTTAAAAGCCTTTCCGTCAAAGGGATTGGGGTTTAAGTCTATTTTTATTCTACCGGCTTTTAGTGCTGTGTTATTTTCATCGAACCAGCCACTTTGTTGAATGTATAAATAAATACTTCCATTTTCTACCCAAACATTAGTGCCAATATCTCCACCACCACAAGGCATTGATGCAGCAGCATTGTTGCTTTGGGTTGTCCATACAACATTGTATTGATTGATGTTATTTTGGGCAAGTGAAGATTCACATAAAGCAACAAAGGTTACCAAGCATACAAAGTATCTTGCTGAATATAGATTCAACCGTACAAGAGTGCGACGCAACCGCAGATGAATATTTGTTCCTAATGCTGGTAACATAAAAAATTAGTTGTTCTGTGCTTCTGTGTCTTAGTGGCAAAAAATTACCAGTCATCTGTTCTAAAACTGCTGGCAGGAAATCCTTCTGTATTAAATAATTCACCTACTACAAAATCTTTGAAAGCATAACGTACAGCAACAGGTTTATCAATTTCTGGTGATGATACCAATACTTTACCTTGATTGATAATGGCACGGGCAGGTCGAAAAACTTTATTGGCTCCTGCAATTTCAAAATTGATGAGTGGTTTGCCAAATGACGTAAGTCCGTTTACAGTATTACTAAACTTAATTGTAGCAACATTTCCATTAATAATTAGTGAATCAAATAAAGGACTTGAATGCCCAAACCCTTTGATGCCATATGTTTTAGCCAAAGCCATATATGCCAATCTTTGGCTGCCAATTTCTTTATTAGCTGGATGTATATTAAATTCTTCGCCAATATCCATTAATACAGCCATGCCACTATTAGGAATTTTTGTCAATGCTTTACGTTGAGCATCTCTTAAATAAGCACTATTGAATTTAGGGGTTGAATCTGTTGAATAATTGGTATAGTTGTATGGAGCAATTTGTGCAAAGTAAAAAGGTAAACTGTCGTTACTAGTTTTGTTTCTAAGCATTTGTACAAAAGCAGGAAAAAGTGTTTCATATTGTTTTGCTCTGTTATTATTGGTTTCGCCTTGGTACCAAATACAACCCTTTACTGTAAAGCCTAAAAAAGGATGTAACATGCCGTTGTACAAAGTTGTGGGTGTATTATTATTTATTTTTTTGCCATCATCTGTTTTTGCAGGAAGTTGAATATTGGCAAATGCAGCCAAAGAAGCTTCATCCATAAAAGCTTCAACAGGCGAACCTCCATAACTAATATTAATTAAGCCAATAGGTACTTTCAATTTGGCTTGTAATATTCTACCAAAATAATAAGCTGTTGCACTAAAATTGCTTACAGATTCTGGCTCTGCAGATTTCCAAAACTGCTGTTTACAAGTATCTTGAGGTAAACGTTGTACCGAACGGGGAACAGTAAAAAATCTAATGTTGTCGTTAGTAGAATTAAATATTGCTTCATTAGAACCTGCAATAGGTTGATCTCTAAAACCCTTCATAGGCATTTCCATATTACTTTGTCCGCTACACAACCAAACTTCACCAATTAAAATATTTTTTAAGGTAATTGGCTCACCGTCTGTAATCATTATTTCATAAGGACCACCTGCAACTGGTGTTTCAATATTTATTTTCCATTTGCCTTTGTCATCAGCAATAACAGTATATTTTTTTTTATTCCACGATGTACTGATGGTTACTTTAAGTTGAGCTTTTGTCCAACCCCAAATCAATGGTTGAGCTTGTTGTTGCAGCACCATATTATTGGCAATGAAGTAGGGTAACGTAACTGTAGCCTGTGTTTTAGCAGAAAAAAATGCCGTAATTAGCATGCTGTAAAAGAGAACTCTTAATTGATACATGGTTTAGTTATAATTTAGATGCCTGTAAAGTAATAAAACCTAATTGTATAATTTAGCTAAATGTTCAATTATTTCTTTAACAACTAACGATTCTAATATTATGGTAGAGAAAGATAAACAAGGCTCACACAAAAATATTTGGTATGGTTTAGGAAGACAAAGAATTGAAATTCCTAAGAGTGTACTCAAGAGTAAGATTTATAATAATGTACTCTTGAAGGGTTTGTATTTATGTAGTTTAGGATATTATCCTAAAGCTAAAGGACATTTCACTTATAGAAAAAATGGGTTACCTGAAAACTTTTTATTTTATTGTGTTGATGGGCATGGTTGGTATAAAATTAATGGAGAACAGTATGAAGTGGGTCCCAATGAATTTTTTATTTTGCCGCAAAATGTAGAACATTCATATGGTAGTTCAGAGAGTCATCCATGGAGTATTTATTGGGTGCATTTTGGCGGTGAATCTTTAGCCAAACTCAATGCTACGGACTCGGTAAAAAAACATTTCAAGCCTTTTTATATTAAAGACAATGGCGATATTGTTCACTTGTTTACTAGAATTTTTCAGTCGTTAGAAGGAGGTTACAGTACCGATAATTTAACTTTCATCAACATGTGTTTATATCATTTTATTTCATTGTTTATATACAATGCCAAATATTATGCAGTAAACTCAAAAGAAAAATCTGATTGGATAGATGAGGCTGTAGCTTTTATGCAAGCTCATATTAATACCAATATTACGTTGGACGAATTATGTAAACATTGTAATTATTCAACTTCACGTTTTTCTAGCTTATTCAAACAAAAAACAGGATATGCCCCAATAGATTATTTCATACAAATGAAAATGCAGAAAGCTACACAGCAATTGGATTTTTCTGATAGATCTATTAAAGATATTGCCATAACTATGGGCTTTGATGATCCTTATTATTTTTCCAAACGTTTTAAGAAAGTTATTGGTGTATCGCCACAGAAATATAGATTATTAAAGAAAGAATAAGTTTTTATAAAGATGATCTAAGCGTTAGATAAAATGGTATTTCTATATGTTCGGTTGAGTTATTTAAAATTAACTCAGCCGTTTTTTTACCCATCATTTCAAAATCGCTTGATATAGTTGTAATACCATTTAGAATTATTTTTTTTAACGGTGTTTCGTTGTAAGAAATTACGCCAACATGCTTGCCCACTTTCATTTTGGTCGATAAAATTTTTTCTATTAAGGTCACCAAATCATCTTCCATTAAATTAATATATACTTCCCCTTCTTTAATGGGTTCATTGCTAATATGATGTACTACTTTATAACTAAAAGCATATTGATTACAAAAACGTTTGAACCCTTTGAGTATTTCTTGTGGGTGATAAGTATTGCTAGGAAAAATTATTTTTAAGGTATGGTATTTAGATAATTGCGGCAGTGATTTTTCTAAAACTACATACAAATCTTGCTCAAAATTTTCATACACAGCAGCATAACTTCCAGTAACATTAGCTACCAATTTATCTAAAATAATTAACTTGTCTTTAGGTAGAGTATTAATAATTTCAGCAGCATTTTCGCCGCCTTCAATAAAATGAGGAATGATCACGTAATGTGTATAATCGTTTTTTCTATCCTGTATTAATCGTTTAAAAAAATCAAAATCATTATTATAAATATAAAAATCAATTAAAGCCAAATCGCCTATTGAAGCAACAAATGAATCGTAGATTATTTTTTTATGTGGGCTTAGTTTATTGAATAATAAAAAAATCTTCAATTGCTTTTTCACACTGGTATTTTTCACAAAATATCCTTTGCCTGGAACTGAACCTAGAATACCAATTTTTTTTAAATGCTTATAACTTTTTTCGGCAGTATCTCTGGCAATTTCAAACTCAAAACTTAATTCATTAATAGATGGTAACAATTCATCTTTTTTCAATTTGCCATCGGCAATGGCTTTTATAATTGAATTGGCTAACTGAATATATTTCGGCGTTGCCGAATAAAAATCTATGGCTAAATGTTTTGAAATGGTATTTTTTTTCATGCAACAAATCTTATTAAAGTAGCTGTTCAATATTACGTACTGTTCAAACTTAATAAATTTTACATGAATGCAAGTGAAGAAGACCTGCATGATGGTACATGACAGGTAATCTTACTTGAATAATACTTTTACACCTGTTTATTGATTGACTTAGCCATACGAAAATTATTTTACCATGAGTGTTATTCTAGGAGTATTATTCCATTTTATTGGAGGATTTGCATCGGGGAGTTTTTATATGCCTTATAAAAAAGTAAAAGGCTGGAGTTGGGAAAGCTTTTGGATTGTTGGTGGACTTTTTTCTTGGTTAATTGTACCGCCCATTGCAGCTTATTTAACCATTCCAAATTTTATGCAAATTATTCAGGCAGAAAATTCATCTGTTCTTGCGTCAACTTTTGCAATGGGTTTGTTGTGGGGCATTGGTGGTTTAACCTATGGCTTAGGAGTACGTTATTTGGGCGTTTCATTAGGCAGCTCTATTATATTAGGATTGTGTTCTTTATTTGGAGCATTGGTGCCTTCCTTTTATTATCAAATTAATCCAACAGAGGGGAAAGACACTTTTCATACACTTACACATACCACTTGGGGACTTACTGTAATTGCAGGATTATTGGTTTGTATAATAGGAATTGTTATTTGTGGTAAAGCCGGTGGAATGAAAGATAAAGATCTAGGTAGTACTGGTACAGATGCATCGGGCAGTGAATTTAAAATTGCAAAAGGCTTAGTACTTGCAATTATATCAGGAGTTTTAAGTGCTTGTTTTAGTTTTGGTATAGAAGCTGGGTCAAGCATGGGTGAAACAGCTAATCAATTATGGAAAGCTGCAAATCCTATTGAAACTGGCGATTTCTTATTTAAAAATAATGTAATTTTTGTAGTAATACTTTGGGGCGGATTAACCACCAATTTTATTTGGTGTATGATACTAAATTTTAGAAATAAAACTTTTGCTGATTATACCAACCAACAATCGCCTTTATTAAAAAATTATCTGCTTTGTGCATTAGGTGGCACCATGTGGTTTTTACAATTCTTCTTTTATGGCATGGGAGAAAGTAAAATGGGTAATGGAGCAAGTTCCTGGATTTTGCACATGTCGTTCATTATACTAATTGCCAACGTTTGGGGCATTGTTTTAAAAGAATGGAAAGGCGTAAGCAAAAAAACAACTACTACAATAACTATTGGTATAGCTACAATAATCTTATCAATATTATTAGTAGGTTATGGTAATTCTTTGAAGCCTTAAAAGCAACAATAGAATTGAATGTAAAGAAATTAAAATAAATATATGACAACCGAATTTAAACATGTGAGCTACTTATGGGATGCTGAAAAAGCTGCCCAATTAGCTGGTGATGAAGTAGCATTATTAATTTATCGTTCCAATTTATTAGGAGCCGATTTAAGGCTTACTAATTATGGTGGTGGCAATACTTCTTGCAAGGCAATGGCCAAAAATCCTTTAACTGGTGAAGAAACAGAAGTGATGTGGGTAAAAGGTAGTGGTGGAGATATTGGTACACTTACAAAAAGCGGATTGGCTGCTTTGTATGTAGATAGATTAAGAAGCTTGAAAACTGTTTACAGAGGTATAGAACATGAAGATGAAATGGTTGAATTATTTAATCATTGCATTTATGATTTAGCTTCTAAAGCCCCATCGATAGATACACCTCTACATGGTTTTTTACCATTTAAACATATTGATCATTTACATCCAGATGCTGCAATTGCTATTGCTGCTGCTAAAGATGGTAAACAAATTACACATGAGTTATTTAAAGGAACGATTGGTTGGGTTGAATGGCAAAAACCAGGGTTTGATTTAGGTTTACAATTGAAACAATGTTTAGACGAAAATCCTGGAATTCGTGGTATTATGTTAGGTTCTCATGGTTTGTTTACTTGGGGTGATACTGCTTATGAATCTTATATCAATACCTTAGAAGTAGTAGAAGCTTGTGCTGAATATTTAGATCAAAATATTGGTAAAAAATCACCTGTATTTGGAGGTCAAAAAATAACATCATTGTCTAAAGAAAAACGTTTGCAACAAGCAGCAGCATTGGCTCCTATACTTCGTGGATTTTGTTCTTCTCAAACAAAAATGGTTGGACATTTTACCGATGATGACAGAGTGTTAGAATTTATCAACTCCAATGATTTAAGCAGATTGGCTCCATTAGGTACATCTTGCCCTGATCATTTTTTAAGAACTAAAATCAGTCCGTTGGTAATCGACTTACGTCCTGATGAAAACTTAAACAATACAACAGCAATTAAAGAAACATTAGCACCTGCATTTGAAGCTTATAGGAAAATGTATGTCGATTATTACAATACTTGTAAACATTCAAATAGTCCTGTAATCAGAGATGCCAATCCAGTAGTTATTTTATATCCTGGAGTGGGTATGTTTACTTTTTCAAAAGATAAACAAACTGCAAGAGTTGCAGCTGAGTTTTATATCAATGCCATTAATGTAATGAAAGGAGCAGAAGCAGTGTCTACTTATACTTCATTACCTCGTCAAGAAGCATTTAATATTGAATATTGGTTATTGGAAGAAGCCAAGCTGCAAAGAATGCCTAAACCAAAATCGTTGAGTGGAAGAATAGCTTTAGTAACTGGTAGTGCTGGTGGTATTGGTAAAGCAATTGCAAAAAAGATGGCTCAAGAGGGTGCTTGTGTTGTGTTGAATGATATCAATCAAGAAAGATTAGATGGGGCAGTAGAAGAGTTTAAAAAACTCTTTGGTAAAGATGCTGTTGCATCAACCTTATTAAATGTAACTGATGCATCAAGTATTCAGCAGGCTATACATGAAGCTGTGCTTGCATTTGGTGGAATTGATATTGTAGTAAATAATGCAGGTATCAGTATTTCAAAACCAATAGCAGAACATACTATTGAAGATTGGGATAAACTCTACGATATTTTAGTGAAAGGTCAGTTTTTAGTTTCTCAAGCTGGTATTGCTATTATGCGTAAGCAGGCATTGGGTGGCGATATTATTAATATTGTTTCAAAAAATTCTATTGTTGCTGGTCCTAATAATGCAGCTTATGGTTCTGCAAAAGCAGCACAGGCACATCTTACACGTTTAATGGCTGCTGAATTAGGTGCAGAAAAAATCAGAGTCAATACGGTTAATCCAGATGCTGTAATTGCCGATAGTAATATTTGGGCAGGAGGTTGGGCCGAAGGCAGAGCAAAAGCATATGGTATTACTGTGGAGGAATTACCAGCATATTATGCTAAAAGAACATTATTAAATGAAGCTATTTTGCCAGATGATATTGCCAATGCTTGTTATGCATTTGTAGGTGGATTATTAAATAAATCTACAGGCAATATTTTGAATGTAGATGGTGGAGTAGCCAATGGTTTTGTAAGATAACTTTTTCATATAGCAATCGAGAGAAAGGTCGTTAATGTTTTTCAAATCTGTTAACCTCCTTTTTTCATTTATTCTTTTCATTTCTAAAGAAAATAGAATTTTCTTTACCTTGTATTGTTTGTTAACCAATAATAAAACGTATTTGAATCATCATGATATTAAATTCAACCAATATTCATCAACACAATGAAGCATTGATGTTAAGGCATCAAAAATCAGTATCTTTTCTGCAAGATGAATTTAGTAACACAGCAGAAGTTATAGCTAAGCTGAAAGCATTTCAAATTGCTATTCCATCTTGGGCATTAGGTACAGGAGGAACTAGATTTGGTCGTTTTGCTGGTGCTGGTGAACCTAGAAGTTTAGAAGAAAAAATTGAAGATGTTGGTTTATTGCATCAGCTCAATCAAAGTAGTGGTGCAATTTCTTTACATATTCCTTGGGATATTCCTAGTAATGCTGCAAGCATTAAAGCGTTGGCTGCACAGCACAATTTAAAGTTTGATGCAGTAAATTCTAATACTTTTCAAGATCAACCCAATCAAGAGAAAAGCTACAAATTTGGCTCATTGCAACATGTAGATAAAGCAGTACGTAAGCAAGCCATTGAACACAATATTGAAGTAATCAAGCATGGTGTTGATTTAGGTTCAACATCGTTAACAGTTTGGTTGGCCGATGGTTCTAGTTTTCCTGGGCAATTGAATTTTAGAAAGGCTTTCAATAATACCCTAGAAAGTTTACAAGAAATTTATACAGCATTACCTAGCAATTGGAAAGTGTTTATAGAGTACAAAGCATTTGAACCCAACTTTTATTCTATGAGTGTAGGCGATTGGGGTCAATCGTATTTATATGCTTCAAAGCTTGGTAACAAGGCATTTACATTGGTAGATTTAGGACATCATTTGCCCAATGCCAATATTGAACAAATTGTAGCTTTATTATTGAATGAACAAAAGTTAGCAGGTTTTCATTTCAACGATAGTAAATATGGTGATGATGATTTAACTGTTGGTAGTATAAATCCATATCAATTATTTTTAATTTTTAATGAGTTGGTAGATGGTATGGATGCAAGAAATATGGACCATGCAAATGATTTAGGCTGGATGATTGATGCAAGCCATAATGTAAAAGATCCGTTAGAAGATTTGTTGCAAAGTGTAGAAGCAATTCAAATAGCTTATGCACAGTCTTTATTGGTGAATCGAAAAGCATTGAATGAAGCACAAGAAAATAATGATGTAGCTACTGCACAAGAAATTTTGCAAACTGCTTATAGAACCGATGTGAGATGCTTAGTAGCAGAAGCTAGATTGCAAGCTGGTGGTGCATTACAGCCTTTACAGTTATTTAGAAGTTTAAAAGTAAGAGAACAACTCATTAAAGAAAGAGGTTTAAAAACAGTTGCAACTGGTTTGTAATTTGTATTTTATTTCAGTTGTATAATTGATAATATCTGCAAAGATTTCAAGTATAAACATGATAGCAGTAATAGCCATTTTTGATATTGGAAAAACCAATAAAAAATTTTTTCTGTTCAACGAACAGTATAAAATAGTATTGGAACGTACTGTGCAATTTGATGAAACTGTAGATGAAGATGGTGATGCTTGCGAAAACTTAGCAGAGCTTTCAAGTTGGGTATATCATACACTTGATGAAGTTGCTCAACTTAAAAATTTTGATATAAAAGCTGTAAACGTTTCTACTTATGGGGCAAGTTTTGTACATATTGATGCTTTAGGAAAACCGGTTACTCCTTTGTATAATTATTTGAAACCATTTCCTGAAAATTTAGCAGAACAATTTTATAATACGCATGGTGGCAAAACAACAATTTCAGTTGAAACTGCATCACCTGTTTTAGGAAACTTAAATAGCGGTTTACAATTGTATAAGCTGCAAAAAGAGCAACCAACTTTGTTTAATTCAATTGCTTACTCTTTACATCTTCCGCAATACATTAGCTACTTAATTACAGGTAAACTGTATGCAGATATTACTAGTGTTGGTTGTCATACTGCTTTATGGAATTTTGAAAAAAATACCTATCATAATTGGGTCATACAAGAAAATATAGCTTCAAAGTTTCCGCCTATTTTTGATGCTAGTAATGCTATTGAAGCAAAGTTAGGTCAACAAAATATTCAAGTAGGAGTGGGGTTACACGATAGTTCAGCAGCGTTAATACCATATCTTACAAGCTTTACTGAACCCTTTATTTTAATTTCAACAGGTACTTGGTGTATTAGTTTAAATCCTTTTAATAACGATGCTTTAACCAGTGATGAGTTACAGCAAGATTGCTTATGCTACAAATCTTTTAAAGGCAATTCAGTGAAAGCTGCTCGTTTATTTGCAGGCAATGAACATGAGGTTCAAACTAAAAAACTTGCTTATCATTTTGCAGTACCATTAGATTATTACAAAAAAGTATCTTTCAATATAGCACTGCTAAAAGAAGTTCAACCATCTAATACTGTTGCTTTAACAGGAGTAAATACTTCTTCATTTGAGCATCGAAATATTGATGATTTCAGTAACTACGAAGCCGCTTACCATCAATTGATTTTTGATATCATTCAACAACAAAAAGTATCTACCTCATTGGTAATTGGTACTAATAAAGTGTCAAGAATTTTTGTAGATGGAGGATTTGCCAATAATGCAGTATATATGAATATGTTGGCTATAGCATTTCCAGCAATGGAAGTTTTTGCTGCTTCAGTTTCACAAGCTTCTGCTATTGGTGCAGCTTTGGCTATTCATCATAGTTGGAATACACAACCTATACCTTCTGATATGATTGATTTGAAATTTTATGCTGCAACTAAATAATGTTCAATCATCTTTTTTTGCAACATGAGTAAAACACCTTTTTTGTTCGATTTAAATGGAACAATAATAGATGATATGGAATTTTATGCAAAAGCATGGTACAATATATTGGTGAATCAACTTGGAGCAAAACTTACATGGGAAGAAGTGAAAAAGGAAATGTATGGAAAGAATGAAGAATTGCATGTAAAATACGAAGATTGCATTGTGTTTGAAGATTCTCCCAAGGGTGTTGAGAATGCATTAATAGCAGGTATGAAAGCTGTAGTAATAAAAGCTTATCATACTGTTGAAGAGTTTTCTCATTTGCCCAATGTGCTGATGTATGTCAATGATTATAATGATCCACAGTTAGAAAGTTTGTTTAAGTGAAATTGATGTTACATCGATTGTGAGATGATGTGTAATACTGCTATCGCCTTCAGTGGCGTCTCACTCTTGTACTCTCTATACAATAATGAACTTTTTTAATGCCAGTGTTTAAAGACCGGTAATAATGACCACCACAGTATCAGTTTCTTAGATTTTTATACAATGGCATTCCTTATTTGGTAGTGCATTTTTGTATTTTCTTTTTTGTAGGAATTAAATAAACGTAAAAAGTACACTTATTTTAAAAAGTTCTGTATATTAGCAATCGCAAGTAACGATTTGCTATTACATTATGGAACAAAAATCTTATGTTATAGGGGTAGATTATGGAACAGATTCTGTTCGATCTATCATTGTAGATGCTTCAAATGGCAACGAAATAGCTTCATCAATTTTTTATTATCCTCGTTGGAAAAAACAATTGTATTGTAATGCTGCAGCCAATCAATTTCGTCAACACCCTTTAGATTATTTAGAAGGATTAGAATATACTATTAAAGACTGTTTACAAAAAGCTGGAGTTGAAGTTGCAGCTAATGTAAAAGCAATTGCTGTAGACACAACAGGCTCAACACCTGTAGCTGTAGATGCTACAGGAACGCCATTGTCATTGTTACCTGAGTTTGCTGAAAATCCAAATGCCATGTTTGTGCTTTGGAAAGATCATACCAGCGTAAAAGAAGCTGCTGAAATAAATGAACATGCAACAAAATTTACCACCAACTATTTACAATTTGTTGGAGGCATTTATAGTAGTGAATGGTTTTGGGCAAAGCTATTGCATGTATTACGTGAAGATGAGCAGGTAAGAAATCATATACATAGTTGGGTAGAACATTGTGATTGGATTCCATTTGTATTAAGTGGTGGAAACAATGTACAAGATATTAAACGTGGGGTTTGTAGTGCAGGGCATAAAGGCTTATGGAGTGAGGCTTTTGGAGGTTATCCTCCAAACGATTTTTTTGCTTCTTTGGACAATGTTTTAGATGGATTTACCAATAAGTTGCCCAAAGAAACCTATACTTCAAATAAAGTGGCTGGAACACTTTCAGCTGATTGGGCAAGCAAATTAGGTTTATCAACCAATGTAGTAATTGCTGTTGGTGCATTCGATGCTCATATGGGAGCCATTGGTGGTCAAATTGAACCTTACTATTTAAGCAAAGTAATGGGCACATCTACATGCGATATGTTGGTTGCTCCAGTTGATGAAGTTGGAGATACTTTAGTAAAAGGAATTTGTGGTCAAGTAAATGGTTCAATTATTCCCAATATGATTGGTATGGAAGCTGGCCAATCTGCTTTTGGCGATGCTTATGCTTGGCTCAAAAATGTATTGAGTTGGAGTTTGAATTTACTCGAAGATGAAAGTTTAAAGCATCAAATTTCTGATAAAATTATTGCTGAACTTTCTAAACAAGCTGCACAGTTAACACTGAATGAGAAAGATGAATTGGCAGTTGATTGGTTAAATGGACGACGTACACCCGATGCCAACCAATTGTTGAAAGGTGCATTTATTGGATTGAATTTAGGGACTGATGCACCACGAATGTTTAAGGCATTGGTAGAAGCTACTTGTTTTGGTGCAAAAGCCATTGTAGAAAGGTTTGTAGAGCAAGGTATACCTGTAAAAGGATTGATTGGTTTAGGTGGAGTTGCAAAAAAGTCACCTTACATTATGCAGGTCATGGCCGATGTAATGAATATGCCCATTCGTATTCATAAGAGTGAACAAACTTGTGCCTTAGGAGCAGCCATGTTTGCAGCAACTGCAGCTGGTATTTATACTAAAGTAGAAGATGCCATGCATGCAATGGGACAAGGCTTTGATGCAGAATATCAGCCTAATGCAGTTAATGTTGAGCATTATGCAAAACGTTACCAGCAGTATAAAGTGTTAGGTAATTTCATTGAAAACAACTTATAAATCATCATTCATAATTTATCAATCATTATGTATTCTCACATAAAAGAAGAAGCCTACATAGCCAATATACAATTGCCACAATTAGGATTGGTACTTTTTACCTTTGGTAATGTAAGTGCAGCAGATAGAAGCCTTGGCGTTTTTGCAATTAAACCAAGTGGTGTTCCTTACGAAAAATTAAAAGTAGCGGATATGGTGATTGTAGATTTTGATGGCAATTTAGTTGATGGAAGTCTTCGTCCATCTTCTGATACAAAAACACATGCTGTATTATACAAGCAATGGGAAGGTATTGGTGGTATTGTGCATACACATTCAACTTATGGTACAGCATGGGCTCAAAGTCAACGTGATATTCCGATTTTTGGTACTACACATGCAGATTATAACACTGTGAATATTCCTTGTGCACCACCTATGAGTGATGCAATGATTCAAGGAAATTATGAGTATGAAACCGGTTTTCAAATCATCAATTGTTTTAACGAACGTGGTTTAGATTATAAAGAAGTAGAAATGGTTTTAGTGGGAAATCATGCTCCATTTACTTGGGGTAAAAATGCTGATAAAGCTGTACACAATAGTGCAGTATTAGAGCAGATTGCTAAAATGGCTTTATTGACTGAACAAATTAATCCCAATGCACCCCGTTTAAAAGATGCATTGATTAAAAAACATTTTGAAAGAAAGCATGGGCCAGATAGTTACTATGGGCAGTAGATTGGAACACAGATGACACGGATTGGATAGATTTTCGCTGATCATTTTCTTAATTGGTATTCTGGAAAGCACAATGTTTGGAATCATTTAATCGTCGGGGAGTTTAAGTTAACAATTCCCCTCCAGTGGAGGGGCTAGGGGTGGTTAAAAGTTGAATATAGAACCGAACGTACAAGAGTGCGATACTTCGGCTAGGCTCAGTACAGGCTATACTAAAGCTCAATTGAAATACAAAAGCTGATAACAAAAAATAAAAATACAATGATTACTAATTTAAAATCGCTTGAAGTTTGGTTTGTTACTGGCAGCCAAGACTTATATGGAGAAACAACATTAATGCAAGTTGCTGCAAATGCACAAGCCATTGCGTCATCTTTAAACACACATGAGCAAATACCTGTAAACATTGTTTGGAAGCCAACAGTAAAATCTCCGGATGAAATTTTTGCTGTTTGTCAACAAGCCAATGTTGCTGTCAATTGTATTGGTATTATTGCATGGATGCATACATTTTCGCCTGCAAAAATGTGGATTGGCGGATTGAAAATTTTACAAAAACCATTATTGCATTTTCATACACAATTCAATCGTGATATTCCTTGGGGTGAAATTGATATGGACTTCATGAACCTGAATCAATCGGCTCATGGCGATAGAGAATTTGGTTTTATTATGAGTCGTATGCGTTTGAATAGAAAAGTTGTGGTTGGTCATTGGCAAGATGAAGAAACCATTGCTAAAATAAATGCATGGACAAGAGCTGCTGCTGGTTGGCATGATTGGCAGGGTGCAAAATTTGTACGCTTTGGCGATAACATGCGTTATGTAGCAGTTACAGATGGTGATAAAGTGGAAGCTGAAATGAAGTTTGGCTATTCTGTAAATACCTATGGCATTGGCGATTTAGTAAAAGTAATCAATGAAGTTACCGATGCTCAAGTTGATACTTTAGTAGAGGAATATGCAGCAACTTATACCTTAATGCCCTCTTTAGAAAAAGGTGGAAGTCAACATACGTCATTAAGAGAAGCTGCTAAAATTGAAATTGGATTAGAAACATTTTTAGTTGCAGGAAATTATAAAGGATTTACTGATACGTTTGAAGATTTACATGGCATGGCTCAATTGCCGGGTATTGCTGCACAACGTTTAATGGCCAAAGGTTATGGCTTTGCAGGAGAAGGTGATTGGAAAACTGCAGCATTGGTAAGAGCAATGAAAGTAATGGGAAGTGGTTTAAAAGGTGGTAATTCTTTTATGGAAGATTATACCTATCATTTCAATCCAGATAATCGTTTGGTGTTGGGTGCACATATGTTAGAAATTTGTGAGAGCATAGCAGAAGCAAAACCAAGCTGCGAAATTCATCCTTTAGGTATTGGTGGAAAAGCCGATCCAGTTCGTTTGGTATTTAATTCTGCTCCTGGTCCTGCATTGAATGCTTCAATTGTAGATATGGGTAATCGTTTTCGGTTATTGGTAAATGAAGTATTGGCTGTTGCTCCTTTACATTCATTACCAAAGCTACCAGTAGCAAGGGTTTTATGGAAACCTTATCCAAATATGCATATAGGTTGTGCTGCTTGGATTTATGCTGGTGGAGCACACCATACTTGTTATTCTCAAAACTTAACTGCCGAACATTTAGAAGATTTTGCAAGCATGGCTGGAATTGAATTTTCATTAATTGGGAAAGACACTACTTTATACCAATTCAAAAACGAATTGAAATGGAGTGATGTTTATTATCAAATCAATAGATAATTTTTGGTTCATACTAATACATTGTTGGCAATCTAGGTTTTACATTCTGCATATAAAATTGGGTACATGAATACTGTTCCATATAGTCATCATCATAAACATCTGGTTGCAGTAGATTGCATCATATTTGGGTTTGATGGTAAAGAGTTAAAAGCTTTGCTTATCAAAAGAGCGTTAGAACCTCAGGTGGGTAAGTGGTCGCTTATGGGTGGTTTTGTAACAGATGATGAAAGTGTTCATTGCTCTGCATCACGAGTGTTGCAAAATTTAACTGGGTTGTCTAATATTTATATGGAACAACTGCATTGTTTTGGCGATATACATCGAGATGTGGCTGCAAGGGTTATTTCCATTGCTTTCTTTGCTTTAATTAAGTTGGATGATTATAGTGAAGATTTAATGAAAGAACACCATGCAAAATGGTTTTCTTTAAATAAAATTCCAGCGTTAATTTTCGATCATAAAAAAATGATTCAATTAGCTCAAGAAAGATTGCAGCAAAAAGTAATTAGTCATCCAATAGGTTTTGAATTACTACCCAACAAGTTTACGTTGCAACAATTGCAAGCATTGTACGAAGCGGTTTACAATACTTCTTTTGATAAAAGAAATTTTACAAAAAAAATTTTATCGCTAGATCTGCTTCAGAAATTAGAGGAGAAAGACAAAGAATCGTCTAGAAAAGGTTCGTTTCTCTATGTTTTCAACAAATCAAAATATCAACAACTCAATAAAGAAGGGATTAAATTTTTATAAATCAATCAGCTATATGAAATATTTATTTTATTCATTATTTTCAGCCATTTTATTAGTAAGTGGTTGTAACGGAACAAAAGATACAACCCAGTCATCTAGCATCACTAAATCTGTTTATGGAAAAGTGTATGACCAAGAAGTTTACTTATTTACATTAACCAACAACAAAGGCAACCAAGTTAAAATTACCAATTATGGTGGCATTGTTACATCATGGACTTTCCCAAACAAAACTGGCAAAAAAGAAAATATTGTTATAGGATTTGATAGCATAACGCAATACTTACAACAACCTCCTTACTTTGGTGCACTTATTGGCAGATATGGTAACAGAATTGCCAACGGTAAATTTAAAATAGATTCAACAGAATATATCTTAGCTACAAACAATGGCAAAAATCATTTACATGGTGGAAATATTGGGTATGATAAAGTAATTTGGGATGCCAAAATTGTAAATGATACAACACCTACTTTAGTTTTAAATTATTTGAGTAAAGATGGAGAAGAAGGTTATCCTGGTAATTTGTCTATACAAGTAAGCTACACATTAACCAATGACGATGAGTTGGAAATTGAGTACAAAGCAACAACAGATAAACCTACCATTGTGAATTTAACTCAACACAATTATTACAATTTAAGTGGAGATGTAAACAACACAATTTTAAATCATAGTTTAATGATTGATGCCGATAACTATACACCAGTTGATAGTACTTTAATTCCAACAGGTGAAATAAAATCGGTTTCGAATACACCTTTTGATTTTAAACAAATGCAAAAAATTGGATCAAGAATAGATGCTGTAAATGGTGGTTACGACCATAATTGGGTATTGAATAAAAAAGATACATCTTTTACAATGGTTGCTACTCTTTGGGATGAAGTAAGTGGTAGAAAAATGGATGTATATACTACAGAACCTGGCTTGCAATTTTATTCAGGTAACTTCTTGGACGGAAAATTTATCAATCATGGGGGTAAAAATATAAAATTCAGAACTGCATTGTGTTTAGAAACACAGCATTTTCCAAATGCTCCTAATCAGGTAAACTTTGGATCAACTTTGTTGAAGCCAGGTGAAAAATATCATTCAAGAACTAAGTATAAATTATCTATACAATAGGCAATTTAGAGATGGTGTAATAACTATGTTGAAATAATGTAACATTTGAAGGCTTTTTCCTTTTTTATCGTAAAAATTGTCTAGTCCTGAAATTAGTTGACAATTTTTTATGCGTTGAGAGTTGTCTTAAATATGAGTCGCTGAAATAAGTATTACTAAAATTTTCGTTAATGATTAATCGATTTATTTGAAATTTTGACACCTATTTAAAAGCAAAAACCGCCAAACTCAATGAGTTAGCGGTTTTTAGAACAGAAATTTTCCGTTGTTGTGCCCACGAAAGGAATCGAACCTTCACATCCTTGCGAATGGCAGATTTTGAGTCTGCTGCGTCTACCAATTCCGCCACATGGGCTAATGTTGGGCTGCAAATATAATGTCATCAAACTAAACCAGCCAAAATTCGGTTCAAGTATTTTTTTTGGTAATAGTATTCTTTTACTTGCAACAACTCTTTTTCGGTAGTACTACCTTCTTGATAAGCTTCCACAATATGTTTAACAGGTTCATAAATAGTTAATTGAAGTTCGGCGATTTGCAACTTAATATTCGTGATAGCAGTAGCATCATTATCCATTTTTGCTTCCATTGCTTGTTCACTTAGTTCCATCATTTCCATTAAAAAATGGGGTGCTAAAGCATATTTTTCTTCATCGTCTAACAAGTTTTTTAATTGTAATACATATTTTATGGTTTCATCTAAGCTAGAAAAAACTTTAAATGCTTTATTTACTTGAGCCGATAATTGTAATGCTTCTGCTTGTTCCTCTTCACTTGAAGCAGTAAAAAAATCAGGATGATATTTTCTACTCAATGCATAAAATTTTTGCTTTAGTTGTGTAGCATCAATCTTCAATGAAATGGGTAAATCGTATAGTTCGAAGTGGGTCATAGTTGGTGATTGGTGATTGTTGAGTAGTTAGTGGGGGAGTTAAAAGTTATGAGTATTGATTATAGGTTATAAGTTATGAGTTATAAGTAATAAGTTAAAAGTTATGAGTATTGAGTTATTGGTTATAAGTAATTAGTTATGGGAATCCAACATCAAACATCCAACCTCCAACATCAAGTATCGAGTATCCAACCTCCAACCTTCAACATCAAGTATCAAGTATCAAGTATCGAGTATCCAATATCCAACCTCCAGTATCTAGTATCCAATATCCAGTATCTAGTATCCTGCATCTAGCATCTAGCTTCTAGCTTCATCTTCCAACATCAATCCTTATCTTGCGAATCACAAAAGTAAACGAATGCTTGTATTAGGACTTATTAGAGAAGGAAAAACTCCGGCCGATAATCGTGTGGCTTTAACACCTGCTCAATGCCGTTGGATGAAACAACATATTACGCATGTAAAAATATTGGTACAATCTAGCAGTACAAGGTGTTTCAGCGATGCTGAATATATTAACGCTGGCATTGAAGTAATTGAAGATATGCAGCCTTGCGATATTTTATTGGGCATTAAAGAAGTACCTGTTGATATGCTTATTCCTAATAAAACGTACTTGTTTTTCAGTCATACCAAAAAGCAACAACCCCACAATCAGCATTTGCTGCAAACCATCATTCAAAAAAATATTACTTTAATAGATTATGAATGTTTAGAGCATGAAGATGGTCAGCGTATTATTGGCTTTGGTTTTTTTGCAGGTATTGTAGGGGCTCATAATGGCATAATGGCTTATGGCAATAGAACAAAATTATTTGAGTTGCCAAGAGTGTATAAATGCAAAGATTATCGTTCACTAATACATCATTATTTTGGGTTGAAATTGCCCAATATAAAAATTGCTGTTACAGGAAGTGGTCGTGTGGCACATGGAATTCTAGAAATTATGAACCTCATGGGTATTCATGAAGTAGATGCTGATGAATATGTAGAAAGAAAATTCAGCTATCCTGTGTATGTACAATTAAAAGGAGCCGATTTATACACCCATCAAGAAACCAAAACCTATAAAAGAGAACATTTTCACAACCATTCAAACGAATATAGAAGTAGATTTTTGCCTTACACGAGATGCACCGATATTTTAATGAATGGTATTTATTGGGATACTTCAATACCAAGATTATTTGAAACTAGTGATATCGACGAAAGCTTTACCATACAAACCATTGCCGATATTACAGATGATACCAATGGATCGGTGCCTATTAATTTGGGCGATCAAACCATTGAAAATCCTGTTTATGGCGTTGATAAAACCTCTTTGCAAAAAACAGCTCCTTATGCCAATAATGTGATTGATATAATGGCTGTAGGCAATTTACCCAATGAACTACCTAGAGATGCTAGCAGTTATTTTGGAGAACAATTACTAAAATATATTTTAAATGATGTAATACACAATGGTAGCTCAATTATTGAACGTGCAACTATTGTTAAAGCAGGCGTTTTAACCAATGAATACAGTTATTTAAAAGAATATGCAGGTGTTTAAACAATCTTGTTTAAGTAATTTATTTTTTTGTACAGAAAAGTTAAGATTGTTACAATTCGGCTTAAATAAATTGTTTTTCACAACAAGCATTTAACGTTTTAAGGTTACTTTTGCCAACGAAATTTTAGGATATGAAAAAGATGCATGTTGTAACTCTTGTTTTTATTGCTGCTGCCATTGCTGGATTATTGATTTATATGGGCGATGTTACTACTTATGAAACTATTTCATCGGCTCGTCAAAAGCAAGGTAAAGCCGTAATGGTTATTGCCAAGTTAGATGTACCAACTTTACAATACGATGCATTAAAAAATCCCAACTACTTAACTTTTGAAGCTGTAGATACTTTAGGTGATAGAATGAAAGTTGCCTACTACTACGAGAAGCCTTACGATATGGAAAAAAGTGAACGTATTGTGCTGAAAGGAAAAATGGAAAATGGTGTTTTTGAAATACGTAAGAAAGATGGCATCTTGGTTAAATGTCCTAGTAAATACAAAGACGATATGGAAGCGGCTAAGAAAAACTTACAAGCCGAAGTAAAATAAATAAACATTCTTTTCTTACACACGTTTTACTACTATAATATTTTTTCATGGAATATATTGGCGAACATTTACTACCCGGACAATTTGGTCATTTCTTTTTAATACTGTCGTTAGTTGCATCCTTGGTTGCAACTATTTCTTTTTTTATAGCTAACAAAACAGTTGATATAAACGAGAAAAACAGTTGGCTAAAAATTGCAAGATTTGCATTTTTGTTAGAAACTGTTTCGGTAATTGGTGTTTTCTTTTTATTGTATTACATCATCTCTAACCATTACTTTGAGTATAAATATGTTTGGCAACACAGCGATAAAAGTTTGCAACTTGAATATTTATTAAGCTGTTTTTGGGAGGGCCAAGAAGGTAGTTTTTTATTGTGGAGCTTTTGGCATTGTGTATTGGGTTGGGTATTAATTTGGAAATCTAAACAATGGGAAGCTGGTGTAATGACGGTGGTAAGCTTTGCTCAGTTTTGTTTAGCTACCATGGTTATTGGTATTTACTTTTTTGGCAATAAAGTAGGCAGTAATCCTTTTGTTTTATTGAGAAACGAAATGGATGCACCCATTTTTGCACAAGCCAATTATTTAAGTTTAGTAAAAGATGGTAATGGCTTAAATACCTTATTACAGAACTATTGGATGGTGATTCATCCACCCATTTTATTCTTAGGTTTTGCCAGTACCATTGTTCCTTTTGCATTTGCTTATGCAGGGTTAATGAACAAAGATCATAAATGGGTTTCAGTTGCTTTACCTTGGACTTCTTTCTCTGCAGCTATACTAGGTTTAGGAATAATGATGGGTGCAATGTGGGCTTATGAAAGTTTAAGTTTTGGAGGTTATTGGGCTTGGGATCCTGTGGAAAATGCATCGCTTGTACCTTGGCTTACCTTGGTGGCTGGCTTGCATTGTAACTTAATTTATAAGCATAGTGGTTACAGTTTAAGGGCTACTTATTTTTTCTATATTATTTCATTTGTATTAATTCTCTACTCAACATTTTTAACACGTAGTGGGGTTTTAGGCGATACATCGGTACATGCTTTTACCGATTTAGGTATGAACTGGCAATTGCTTATTTTCATCTTAGTATTCTTATTGCCTGCTTTGTTTTTGTACTTTAAACAGTACAAACAAATTCCAACCATTGTTAAAGAAGAACAAACGTATAGTAGAGAATTTTGGATGTTCATTGGTTCGTTGGTATTGTTTTTATCGGGCTTTGTAATTTTATTCATCACCTCATTACCTGTGTTTAATAAAATTGTAAGTCATTTCAGCTTCTTAAAAAGTATCTTTAAAAATGCCTTCTCACAGCCCGAAGATGCAGAGTTTACTCACAATCAAATTCAGGTTTTTGTAGCTATAATTATTGGTTTATTAACGGCATTAACACAATACTTGAAGTATAAAGACACACCTAAAGAATACTTAGGTAAAAAAATATGGATTCCTACAGCAGTTACTTTAATTATTACTTTACTTATCATTTTTGTATATAAAGTAAATTATACTAAACAAGGCATTGGTTTTCAAATAGCCATACACTTAGCAATATTTTCGGCAGTGTATGCAATTGTTGCCAATGCCAGTTATATATGGTTGGTATTAAAAGGAAAAATAAAAGCATCTGGTGCAAGTGTTGCTCATATTGGGTTTGGATTAATTTTATTGGGTATTCTTATTTCTAGCGGAAGAAAAAGTATTTTAAGTTGGAACAAAACCGGCATTACAGTTTTGCAAAAAACTAAACAAGAAGATCCTGCAGAAAACACCACTTTATTCAAAGGTATTGCTACAGATATGGGTAAATACATGGTTACCTATGTTACCGATACGTTGAATACAAGAGATAGAAAAAGATATTTTGAAATTGATTTTGCACCTAAAGATGGAGGCAAAGGTTTTAAAGTTTACCCAGATGTTATTAAAAACAATAAAGGTGAAGGTTTTGCAGCCAACCCAGATGCCAAACATTATTTAACCAAAGATATTTTTGTGTACATCACTTCGTTTAAAGAAGATGATAGAAACAACGATACCACCACATTTAGAAGCAAAGAAATTAAAGTAGGCGATACCATTTTTTATAGCAATGGATTAATGATATTGAATAAAGTTGAAGTAAACCCGGAAGATAAAAAATCAAAATATTCTGATGGTGAAACTGCCATGTTTTTAAATATGGATGTTATCAGTAAAGAGGGTAGTAGGTTCAATGCTTTTCCTGGAATTGCTCTTAATGGAAAAGAGGTTAGGCAAATTACTGATACTGTTATTGCACAAAGTTTGGTATTGAAGTTTAATAAAGTAATTGATGAAAAAGAAGGAAAATTAGAAATTGGTATTAAAGAAAGCCAATCCTTAACTACTTTACTTACTTTAAAAGTATTGGAATTTCCAATGATTAAGTTTTTATGGTTAGGGGTTGTAGTAATGTGTGTTGGTTTTATTATGAGTGTCTTTCAACGCATTAAAAAGTTAAAAAATACCAACAGTTAATTTAACAAGGTTACTTTTTTATTATTAGCAGCATTAAAAGCATAAATTGTGTCATCTCAAATACATGGAAGCTGCAAAAAAATACATATTCATTTTACTGCTGCTATTTTGCATTACCCAAAAAAGTAAAGCACAAAGAGGTGTTTATGATACGCTTAAAGTATATGCCTACATTACGCCATCTGGCGACACAATACCCATGAGTTATTTGCCAGGTGTTGAGGTGTTTACTAAATTAACCCCACAATTAAAACGTTATTGGGCCGAGTGGACAAGACTAAGAAATGCCATTTATGTTACCTACCCTTATGCTGTTGCAGCCAGCAGAATAATGAATGAAATTAATGCCAAATTGGTTGGTGTTACCGATAGAAAAAAACGAAAACAAATTATTAAATCGAGAGAGAAAGAATTACGCAAAGAGTTTACCGATAAACTTACCAATCTTTCTATTTACCAAGGAAAAGTATTAATGAAGCTCATTAACCGACAAACAGGCAATAATTGCTATGAAATTGTTGATGAATATAAAGGCAGTTTCAATGCAGCTTTATATCAAACTGTGGCTGTATTATTTGGTACTAGTTTAAAGCAAGGTTATGATAGAGATGGAAAAGATAAAGACATGGAAAAAATTGTGCAAGATGTAGAAAGAATGTATGGCTACAGGAGTTAATTTTAAACTAGTTGTTTAAGCTAGTATTTCTTGCACATAAAGTTTGTACAAATTCTATTTACCCAAACTCCAATCTAACAATTATAAATAATTGAGCATTTTTTGTTTTTCAACCAAATGAACCGCAACTTCGATACTCATTTGGATAAAACATGACACCCGAAAGAACTCAAAAATTATTACAGGTATTGCATAAACGCCAAAACAACTTAACCGTTGTAATGGAAAATGTGCAAGATCCACATAATATTTCTGCTGTAATGCGTACATGTGATGCAGTGGGTATTCAAGATATTTATATACTCAACACTAAAATTCCAAGGCACCATAAGTTTGGAGCAAAAAGTAGCAGCAGTGCATCTAAATGGCTAAGCATACATCATTTTGATAATGAAGTAGCTTGTTTTACTGAGCTTAGAAAAAACTATGCTACTATTTTAACCACCCATTTAAGCAGCGATGCAGTTGGTTTATATGAAATAGATTTTACCAACAGTGTTGCTTTAGTTTTTGGAAACGAACATAGTGGTGTAAGTGAAGAAGTGAGGGCGTTGGCCGATGGTAATTTTATTATTCCACAAATGGGTATTATTCAAAGTTTGAATATTTCTGTTGCTTGTGCAGTGAGTATTTATGAGGCTTACAGGCAAAAAAATAATGCAGGTCATTATAATCAAGTTTCATTGCCTCAACCAAAAATGGAACATTTATTGCAGCAATGGGGTTTTGAAGATCAGACTATTCATGAACCAATCAATTAAATTATTCTATTACAATTGTACTGTATGAAAAAGTTGCTTTGCATTATACTACTATTTATTTGCACTTCGGTAGTTACTGCACAAAATATTCAACGTTTTAAAATAAGAGATGTTGTAAACATGATGGATACAGCAACCAATCCTTTGGTAATCAATTTTTGGGCAACTTGGTGTGGACCATGTATTAAAGAAATTCCTTGGTTTGAAAAAGCCGTTGCTAATTATAAAGATCAACAGGTAACATTGGTATTGGTTAGCTTAGATTTTAAAAGTGCTTATCCAAAAGAGTTAGCAGCTTTTGTAAAAAAAAATAATTACGTAAGTAAAGTAATTTGGTTAGATGAAACAGATGCCGATTTCTTTTGTCCTTTAATAGATAAAAATTGGGATGGCAATATTCCGGTTACCATTTTTGTGAACAATAAAAAAAACTACCGACAATTTTTAAATCAACAAATTCCTGAACCAAGATTGGAATTGGAATTAAAGAAATTGGTTGAGTAGGTTGTAGTTGATTTTTCTTTATTTAATTGTTTAAATTCGAACTATGGAAATGAAAGTACAAGTGCCGTTTCATCAACTGTTGAGTATAGTGAAAAAACTATCACCAAGTCAGAAAGCTAAATTACGAGCCGAACTAAATGATGAACAAATTGAAGTGCAAGATGACTTTATTGAACATCTTTTAAAAGGTCCTGTCTATACTAAAAAAGAAATTCAAACTATTGAAGAAAACAGAAAAAGTATTACAGCATGGCGGACAAAAAGTTAATGGTTGATACTTCAATTTTAATTGATTATTTCCGAAAAACGGATAAGCAAAATGCAAGGTTAGTAAAGCATTTTACAGAGCATAAACAATTATATATTTCTAGTATTACTGAGTTTGAAATAATGAATGGCTCAAAACAGATACATAAAGACTTTTGGAATATTATGCTTACAAGGTTTACTGTTTTAGATTTTGATAGCAAAGCTGCCAGACTAGCAGCAGAAATTACTGAACAGCTAAAGTATAAACGTAAATCTATTGATAAGCCAGATTTGTTTATTGCTGCTACTGCTATTTCAAATGAATTATATTTCGATACTTTAAACATCAAACACTTCACTCATATTGATAAATTATTAATATTAGCTAAGTGAAAAAATGCTTAGTTTTTATAGTGTAATCAATACAGTATTTGATTATTTCTTGTTTAATCATGCTTTTACATGATTAAATAATCATCTATTCACCTCTATCTTTTCATCATTCTAGGTCTTCATAAATTTTCTTCTCCTACATTTGCAGCTATGACAATAGAAAAAATTGCTGATATGAGGGACCGTGTGAGTGTCCTGAGGAGGTTTCTTTGACTACGATACAAGAAACCAAAAAGTAGAACAAGACAAACAACTCTCTCTTTCGCCGGGCTTTTGGGACGATAATGTTCGAGCCACGGCAATTATGAAAGAAATTAAGGTAAATGAATACTGGATGAAATTGTACACAGCTGTAGAAGCTGCTGTAGAAGATTTTGCAGTATTGTTTGAATTTTTTAAAGCAGGTGATGCAACTGAAGAAGAAACATTGGCAGCTTACAACAGTGCTGTTCAATTAATTGAAGATGCTGAGTTTAAGAGTACTTTAAATCAGCCAGAAGATGAGTTGAGTGCTGTACTTCAAATAAATAGTGGTGCAGGTGGAACTGAAAGCCAAGATTGGGCCGAAATGCTATTGAGAATGTACCGAATGTATGGAGAAAAGCAAGGTTGGAAGGTGACGGAACTCGACTATCAAGAAGGTGATGGTGCAGGTATTAAAACGGCTACCTTACAATTTGATGGAGAGTTTGCTTACGGTTTTTTAAAAGCCGAAAGTGGTGTACACCGTTTGGTACGTATTTCTCCTTTTGATAGTAATGCAAGAAGGCATACCAGTTTTGCAAGTGTATTTGTATATCCTTTAGTAGATGATACTATTGAGATTGAAATTAAAGACGCCGATGTAAAAATGGAAACTGCAAGAAGTGGTGGTGCTGGCGGACAAAACGTGAATAAAGTAGAAACTAAAGTTTTCTTAACACATATTCCAACAGGAATTGTTGTAATATGTCAAACAGAAAGAAGCCAAATTGGGAATAGAGAAAAAGCCATGCAAATGCTGAAAAGTAGATTGTATGAAGAAGAGTTACGTAAACGGGAAGCGTTGAAAGATGCTTCTAATGCTAGTAAGAAAAAAATAGAGTGGGGAAGCCAAATTAGAAGCTATGTTTTTCATCCGTATAAAATGATTAAAGACCATAGAACCGATTATGAAGTAGGGAATGTTGGTCCTGTTATGGATGGTGAACTAGACGGTTTTATAAAAGCATATTTGATGATGGAAAAAGAAACTGAATAAGTTTCTTTTTTGTTGTTTTGTAAAATAATTGTTACGGATATATTATTAAGTATGAATTACTTAACTTACGAACGTAATACCCTGTTATGAACTTCGATAAACATTTAGCCACCTATTTGTACGAACATCAATTTGTTTCGTTACCTCATATTGGTGAGTTTAGGTTAGACAAGCCTATTAGTTTCTTAAACGAAGAAGAAAAGAGAAATTTCTTTCCAGCAGAAGGTATACATTTCAGCTATAATAGAAAAGCAGTTGTTCAAGCGGAATTTGTACAATATATCAGGAGTTTTATTGCTAAACCTGTTTCATTAATTGAGTCAGATGTTGAAGATTATGCTTTACAAATTGTAGATTGGTTAAATATTGGTAAACCATATACCATTGAAGGGATTGGTACACTCACGAAACTACAAACAGGACAAATTGAATTTTCAGTAGGTGTTTCAAAAATTGAAAATATATCCTCTATCATTGCTTCTATTGCACATAAAGAAAGTAGTTTTGAAGGATTAGTTGTTGAATCGGCAAAAAAAAATAACATCAACTTTAAGCGTTTAGGCTTAATTCTTATAGCCGTTGCTGTAATTGGGTTAGTTATTTGGGGAGTTAGTTTTTATCTAAATCAGTCAAAGCAAAATGATCTTGTAGAAAAAAAAGATACTATAATAGCTCCTGTTAATATAACTGAAATTATTGCAAAACCCAATGTAGATACAGTTGCAAAACCAATCACACCAATTACAGATACGGTACGTTATAAAATGTATTTCTTAGCTAGTAAATACAAAGAAAAAACTGATAAATTATTTGCATATTGGAGCAAATTAGAAAAGGTAAATAGAGATGAGTTATTGGTAAATGATACCATGCGATATAGACTATTTATTTATAAAAAAGCAGTACCAAAAGATACTGCTGAATTGAAAAAAAAGTTAGCTGTGTATTTTAAACATGCGATTACTATTGAGTTGGCTCGGTAAAGTTTACATGTCGTTCACAATTTTTTTATAACTGGTTACAATCCCTTTAATTAAAGAAGAGCTAAAACCTTGATGTTCCATTTCATTTAATCCAGCAATGGTACAGCCTTTAGGAGTGGTTACTTTATCTATTTCTTGCTCTGGGTGTGTATTTTTTTGCAACAATAATTCAGCAGCACCTTTTACTGTTTGTGCAGCAATTAAACTTGCAGTTGTAGCACTAAAACCAATTTCAATTCCTCCTTGAATATTGGCTCTTATATATCGCATGGCATAAGCAGTGCCACAAGCTGCTAAAACAGTTGCAGCATCCATTAATTTTTCTTCAATAAAAACTGTTTTACCAAGTTGATTAAAGACATCCATCACGAATTGAATTTGTTCTTTGTTTGCATTGCTTTCACTTATACAAGTCATGCTCTCTTGAATAGCAATAGCTGTATTTGGCATTGCCCTAAAAATAGGGAAATCGTTACCCAATAAATCTTGCATTTCTTTCACCCAAACACCTGTTACCACACTCACTAAGACATGTTTTTGTGGTTGTAAAGAAGCCTTCATTTTAACCAACACTTCCTTTATTTGAAAAGGCTTAATTGCAAGAATTATATAATCTGAAAATTGAGCAGCCTCGTTATTATCGTTGCTAATGTGTACCCCTTTTTCTTGTAAAGATTTTAATGTATCAATATTTCTTTTGGTAATAATTATGTTAGATGGCTGTATAAAACCACTAGCTATTAAACCTTCTGCAATGGCAGATCCTAAATTACCTCCACCTATGATGGCTATTTTTTTGTTCATAATATTAATAGATTTTCAAGCCTGATAAATAATTTCTAACATAATCATTTACGCCTTCCTCCAAAGAATAAAACTCCTCTGTATAACCTGCATCTTTCAGCTTCTGCATGTTGGCTTCTGTAAAATATTGGTACTTATCTCTTATATCCAATGGCATATCGATGTATTGAATATTGGGCTGTAAATCCAATCCAGCGAAGGTGGCTTTTACCAAATCGTCAAAGCTTCTAGCTATTCCTGTGCCTAAATTATACAGAGCTGACGTAAGTCGTGAATCGTTATTCGTGAGTTTATTCACTAGCGATTCACGATTCACGTTTGTCGTTTCTTTAATCATCCAACATAGCACTTTCACCACATCTTTTACATATACAAAATCTCTCAATTGCTGACCATCTTTAAAGTCTGGTCGATGACTTTTAAACAACTTTACAACCCCATCTTTTTTGATTTGATTGAATGAATGCCAAATAACACTAGCCATTCTGCCTTTATGATATTCATTGGGGCCATATACATTAAAGAACTTTAGTCCAGCCCAAAATGGTGGGCATAAACTACCTTCTTTAACTTGTTGAAGTGCCCATTTATCAAACTCATTTTTGCTAACTCCGTAAGGATTTAAGGGTTGTAATTGTTCTACTACTACATGATTGTCATTATAACCTAATGCTCCATCGCCATAAGTTGCAGCAGAGGAAGCATATACTAAAGGAACTTGATTAGCTGCACAATAATTCCATACATCAATGGAGTAGTTATAATTCAGTTCTCGGTGAACTTCATAATTAAATTCAGTAGTATCAGTTCTAGCACCAAGATGAATCACAAAATCAATTTTCGGGTCTTTCTCATTTAACCAATCCAATAAACTATGACGTTCAACTATTTCTATAAACTTTTTACTTTCCCAGTTTTTTCGTTTTGCTTCTACACCAAAATCATCTACCAAAATTAAATTTTCATAGCCCTGTTCATTCAAATATTCAACCATACAAGAGCCTATAAAACCAGCAGCACCAGTAACAATAACTGTTTGAAGTTTGGAGTTGGGTTTTTGTTCGTTCATAACTTAAGCATTCAAAAGTTTCTCTATAGCAGTATCATATTTTTCTTTCCACTCAACTATACTTCCCCAACTTTCTCCAATTACTTTTATTTCTCCAGTAGTAACTGTACCTAATTTGGTGAAAGAAATCCCAGCAGTTTCAATAACTGATTTGAAATTTGAAATTTGAGACGGAGCAACGGTAACAACAACTCTACTTTGTGCTTCTCCAAACCAGAACGCATCATTTCTCGTTGCTGGTTTTGCTTCTATGTTAAACCCTAAATTATTATTAAACCCTTTCTCCAACAACGTTACAGCCAAACCTCCTTCACTAATATCATGTGCAGAGTTAATTAATTGTTGCTTAATTAAATTTGCCACTAAAGTTTGTACTTTAAACTCTTCATCTAAATCAAAAGCTGGGGCAGGAGAATATTCTACAGCTTTCAATTTGTGTAAATATTCACTGCTACCAATGCAATTTTTTTGTTCGCCAATCAATACAATAATGTCTCCTTCATTCTTATAATTCAAAGTCATTCTATTATTAAAATCATCTAACACACCTACCATACCAATCGTTGGGGTTGGATACACAGCACCTTCTGGCCCTTGATTATAAAAACTTACATTACCACCAGTTACTGGTGTATTAAATTTTCTACAAGCATCGCCCATACCTGTAACAGCTTTTACAAACTGATAATATACTTCAGGATCGTAAGGATTACCAAAGTTCAAACAGTTGGTTACACCAATTGGCTCACCTCCACTACAAACAATATTTCTTGCAGCTTCTGCAACAGCAATCATTCCACCCAAATAAGGGTTGGCAAATACATATTTACTATTGCAATCTACTGTCATGGCTAAAGCCTTGCCAGTTCCTTTTGCTAAAACAATACTTGCATCACTAGGAGCATTGGTACTTGCATTTGCAGCACCCACCATGCTATCATACTGAGTGTACACCCAACGTTTTGAAGCAATGTTGGGTATTTGAATCATTTGCTCTGCTACAGCCTTTACATCAGTAATATCTTCAACAGCATTAATATCAAAAGCATTAATCTTTTCAAAATATTTTGGTTCAGTATATGCTCTGGTATATTGTGGAGCACCACCACCAAGCACTAATTCATATGCTGGAACTTCTGCTTCTAAAACACCATACATATAAAATCTTAACATGCCATCATCGGTAACTTCACCAATATTGCTGGCACTTAAATCCCATTTTTCAAAAATATCCAACACCTGTTTTTCCTTTCCTTTTTCTACCACAATCAACATTCTTTCTTGGCTTTCACTCAACAATAATTCCCAAGCTTTCATGTCTTTCTGCCTAGTAGGAACTTTATCTAAATCAATTCTCATTCCTACTTTGCCTTTAGCACTCATTTCGGCAGTACTGCAAATAATGCCAGCAGCACCCATATCTTGCATACCAACAATAGCATCAGTATCTATCAATTCTAAACAAGCTTCTAATAATTTTTTCTCTTGAAATGGATCACCTACTTGCACAGCAGGTAATTCTTGTACACTTTCTTCTGTAATATCTGCACTAGCAAAACTTGCACCACCAATGCCATCTTTACCTGTTGAACTACCTACAAAAAAAACTGGATTACCAACTCCTTCGGCAGTTGCACTAATCATTTTATTGCTTTGCATAATGCCCACACTCATGGCATTTACCAACGGATTGGTGTGGTAGCAATCTTCAAAATACACTTCACCGCCAACAGTTGGCACACCAAAACAGTTGCCATAATGACCAATACCATGCACAACACCTTTTAATAAATGTTGGGTTTTCTTTTCTTTTAAATTACCAAAACGCAAGCTGTTTAAAGATGCAATAGGTCTTGCACCCATAGTAAAAATATCACGCTGAATTCCACCAACACCGGTTGCTGCACCTTGAAAAGGTTCTAATGCACTGGGGTGGTTATGACTTTCAATTTTGAATACCACACCAAAGCCATTGCCCATATCCATTAAACCAGCATTTTCTTCCCCAGCAGCAACCAACATTCTACCACCATCTCTTGGTAATGTTTTCAACCATTTGATAGAGTTTTTGTAGCTACAATGCTCACTCCACATAGCACTAAAAGTACACAGCTCAGTAAAGTTGGGGGTACGACCCAATTTTTGTTTAATTAACTCAAATTCTTCGGCAGTTAAACGAAGTTGCTCGGCTGTTTTAACGGTAATTTCCATTGTATTGTAAAATATATTTTGGTAATCAGCTGCACCGCAATTTTCAACTTCAGTTGCGTCGCACACTTGTACAGTTGTACATAAAGCAGCATGTATAAAAAGTTGTAATTTCTATGGTCGCAAATGTAAGCATCCAATTGTTGGGGGCAATGCTAAGTTTTCCCAACTATTTGCACATGATTTTAGGGAGGTATAAATTGGTAATTAATAATTTAAAAACTAGAATTTAAAAAAATAAACACTAAAATCAAAAAACCAAAAATCAGTAACCCGAAACCAATAACCAGTAACTAGTATCCAGTATCTAGCATCCAGCATCCAACATTTAAAACTCATCATTCATAACCCATAAAAAAAAACAACCCTTACTTTTACATAAAATACAGAAACCTTGTTACCTACTGTTGCAATTGTTATTTTAAATTATAACGGAAAGAATTTTTTAGCACAATTCCTTCCATCTGTTCTGGAATCTACTTATCAAAACAAAAAAATTATTGTAGCCGATAATGCTTCAACCGATGATAGTGTTCAGTTTTTGCAACAACAATATCCAACTGTACGAATTTTACTCAACTTAAATAACGATGGTTATGCAGGTGGTTATAATTGGGCTTTAAAAAGGGTTGAAGCCGATTACTATGTTCTCTTAAATTCTGATGTTGAAGTATCACCCAATTGGATAGAACCCATTATTGAACTAATGGAAAACGATTCTACTATTGCTGCTTGTCAGCCTAAAATTTTATCTTGGCACAACAAACAGCAATTTGAATATGCAGGAGCTTGTGGTGGTTTTATTGATGCTTTAGGTTATCCGTTTAGTAGAGGAAGAGTTTTTGATACTTGCGAAAACGACCATCAGCAGTATAATTCACTAGAGAAAATATTTTGGGCTACAGGTGCTGCCATGTTTGTTCGTAGCAATGTTTTTCATGCAATGAATGGTTTTGATGCTTCTTTTTTTGCTCATATGGAAGAAATAGATTTATGCTGGCGAATGCAATTGGCAGGTTATAGCATTTATGTTCAACCCAATTCCATTGTATATCATGTTGGTGGAGGAACATTACCCAAAGGCTACCAAAAAACCTATTTGAATTTTAGAAATAACCTAATCATGTTATCTAAAAATTTACCATTGCATGAAAGGTTGTACAAAATTCCTCTTCGATTTTTATTAGATGGAGTGAATGCTTGGAAAGATTTATTAACAGGCAACTCCATTACTTCCAGAGCAGTTTTTAATGCTCATAAAGCAACTGTTCAATGGTGGTTTTTAGGCAAAAAAAATCATCAGCAAAAAAAATCATTTGGCAAACTCAATGGTGTTTACACGGGTTCAATTGTTTGGCAATATTTCATTAAAAAGCAAACAACTTTTTCTGAAATAATGAAAGAAAAAAATTAGAAGTACACATCTTCAATAAAAAAAATTTCAGTTGCTACATCATTTTTTAAAGTAATAGCAACAACATCAAACTGTAAGTTTTTCCATTGAGGAAATTGTTCCATAAAAGCCGATGCTGCTCTTTTTAAAGCATTCATTTTAGCGGTAGTAATACTTTCTTCGGGCAATCCAAATTTGTTATTGGTTCTTGTTTTTACCTCAATAAAATGTAAGCAATTGTTTTTGGTGGCAATAATATCAACTTCAGTTTGTTTATATCTCCAGTTATTGTATAAAATAGTATATTCTTTTTCCACCAACCAAGCAGTTGCAATAGCTTCTCCTTTGTTTCCTGTATTTTTATTTTTTGAATTCAATTAAACAATTTTAAAAGATGCAACAAAATAATACAATATTCAAGATAAACGGCATAGTTCAAAATTATGCTTGGGGTGGGTATGATTATATTCCTCAATTATTGTCTATCAATAATACAGAAAATAAGCCTTTTGCCGAATATTGGTTGGGTGCTCATCCATCTGCACCTTCTATCATTACATCTTTAGCAAAACCTACTTCTTTATTAGATTTTATTCAACAAAATCCTGCTACAATATTGGGTAACAATGTATATAATGCATTTACAGAATTGCCCTACTTATTTAAAGTGTTAGATGTTAAAGAAATGCTCAGTATTCAAGTACATCCTTCTAAAAGTGAAGCAGTTAAAGGATTTGAAGCAGAGGAAGCAGCTGGAATTGACATTAAAGCAGCCAATAGAAATTATAAAGACAAAAATCACAAGCCCGAAGTAATGGTTGCGTTAAGCGATTTTTGGTTACTCCATGGTTTTAAAAATGAAGCAACACTAGAACGAACTTTAGAAGGTGTTCCTGAGTTAAATATTTTTCTACCAATATTCAAAAATGAAGGGTACAAAAGCTTGTATCTATATATTATGGAAATGGAACAATCTCTTGTAAATACCATTTTAATGCCTTTAGTTAAACGTGAATTCGGAAGAAAAAAATGCAATGAATTGAATAGAAATATGCCGGGTTGGTGGGTTGCACAATTATGTAAAGAAGGTTGGGAGAAGCAAGATTTAGATAGAGGCATTTTCTCCATCTATTTTTTCAATATTGTACATTTAAGAAAAGGAGAAGCCATTTTTCAAGGTGCAGGCATTCCTCATGCATACTTAGAAGGGCAAAACGTTGAACTTATGGCCAATAGCGATAATGTTTTACGTGGTGGATTAACTCCAAAGCATATTGATGTTCCAGAATTAATGAAACATACTTTATTTGAAGCAGTAGAGCCCAAGGTTGTAAAAACTAAAGAAATAGGGAATGAGAAAATATATCCTTGTCCTGTAGATGATTTTGGAATTAGTGCTATTGAGTTAAATGCAGGGGAGAAGTATAGTGCCTTAACTACCTCTTTAGAAATTATTTTGGTACTTGATGGTACATTATTGGTAAAGCAACACGAAAATTTGATTATTAAAAAAGGGGAAGCATTAGTAGTTGTAGCAAATGAAGAATATAGTGTTACAGCTACTGGAAAAACAATGTTGTTTAGAGCTTTTGTGCCTGCCAGTTAAGGGTTTTAGCTACTTATTAACAATTGCTTAAAAAAGCCATTTGCAACAACGGCTTTAACACCTATTTTTGCCAAAATTAATTTTATAATGAGATTGAATAGTCGTTCTATAATGTTTGCAATAGTATTAGTAGTTGCAACTACATTGGTTAAATTTATATGTGCACCTGTTTTGGGTTTAAGTGGTTTTACTACCATTATTGCAGTAGCTTTATTTGCAGGTATGTATGCTAAAGATAAAAATGCTTCTTTTTTATTGCCCTTAGTTGCTTTGTTAGCAAGTGATATTATTATTGAAGTATTGTATCAATTAGAATTATTTGCATTTAAAGGATTTTATAAACATCAGTTTTTAAACTATGGTTTATTATTGGTTTCTACTTTAATTGGTTGGAGTATAAAAGGTAAAAAAGTTGCTTCTATTGCAATGGCTTCTTTTGTAGCTCCTACTGTATTTTTTATTTTATCTAATTTGAGTGTTTGGTTTTTTGGTACTATGTACACAAAAGATATAAATGGATTAATGCTTTGTTACGAAATGGGTTTGCCTTTTTACCGTAATGCATTGATATCAACTTTCATTTTTGTTCCAGCAATTATTTTCACTTACAATTTAATTATAAACGGTAAAAAAAATATTGTATTAGCATAAAATTTGTTTTTGCCAATACAAAAAAAATCCTGCTACTGCAGGATTTTTTTTGTTGATGTATTTTACTCAAATTTTATTCATTTAATATATTAGCCAATTTCATTAATTCGTCTTGCTTATATAAATTACTTTCTAATGTAAAACATTTACTAGTTTCTTCTAATAATAACTGTATAGTTCTTTTATGCGAAACTGGTTTAAAGTAACTTGGAACTGGAGTTACAGAAATACGTTTAAAATAGTTTTCAATTTCTGTGTGGCCATAAGCTTGTCCACTTACTCCATCTACATAAAATAAAATTTTTTCTTGAGGATGTCCAATGTAATTACTTGGGTCGTGATCTCTTTCATAAAATGCAATGATTACTTGTTTGGGTATATTAATAATTTTTGCATTTATATCTAATAGTTCACACACTACTTGATAAATGATACCATTGGTAATAGCATTGCCTTTTTTTGTTTCTAATACTTTATGAATAAAAAAGTCGTCGGGGTTAGCATAATTTACTTCAACACCTTTTAAATTGTAATAGTTAAAAATAATACTACTTAATACATTGGCATGTTCAAGAGGGGTTAAATAATTATTGAGTTCCAGCCAAACATTTCTACGAATTTTTTCAATGTCTTGTAATACAGGCGTAGTATGTAATTCGGGGTATTGGAACTTTGCCACAAGCAATGCACCAAACAATAAATCGTGGTAAGCACTATCTCTCCATTCAATTAAATCATTGGTTAAATCTGTATAATGTAAACGATGAATGAGTAATTCTATTCGTTCTTGAATGGTTTCGTTCAGTGTGTTTTCCCAAAGGTCTTCTAAGTTGGGAATGATGCCTCTACCAAAATCTATGATTCTGTTAGATACTGTTGAATATACTTCTTCATCTGGATCATCAATTAAGGTGAAGAGAGCACTAATTTCTTTGGTTTCCACCATAGGGTTTAAGTTTATTGTTATGGAAGACAGTTCAGTAGCAGTATATCTGAATATTGCTCAACCAATTACACAATTCAAACTACGTTAAATTTATGTGAACTATCAAGCATAAGTTATTCTACCCATGTGGAAATGTATGAACCTGTAAATTTTGTTTAGGCTTTCTGTTAAATTCATCTACAAATAACCAACTGTTGAAAATGATGACAGAAATCATACATAGTTTCAAATTTATACGGCTATATTGCAGCGTTAATTAAAACCCCGTTCATGTCATCGTTAGTTATGCCCAAATTTCCGGTAGTAAAAGAAAGTTTACATGCCGAGTTAAGAAAAAGAGTTCAACAATATTTCGACGAAAATGGTATTTCAGCAACTGGTAACATCAGTTTATTTACCAAAGCAATTTTGTTAGTTAGTGCATTTGTTGGAGTATATATTCATTTAATATTTTTTACACCTCATTGGTACATTGCTATTCCTGAGTGTATAGTTTTAGGTGGCTTAATTGCAGCCATTGGCTTTAATATTATGCATGATGGTAGTCATGGTAGTTTCAGTCAATATAAATGGAAGAATAAATTAGCAGCTGCATCTTTAAGTATGATGGGTGCAAACCATTTTTTATGGAACATGAAGCATAATATGATTCACCATAGTTTTACCAATGTAGATGGTGTAGATGATGATATTGAAGTAGGTGTATTAATGCGTATGGCACCAACACAAAAAAAATTATTCATGCACCGTTTTCAGCATTTTTACTTTTGGTTTTTATATATGTTGTTATATGTGTTTTGGATATTTTTTACCGATTATAAAAAGTACTTCTCACAAAAAATTGGTGATATTCCATTAAAGAAAATGGAAGTGAAAGATCATGTTGGCTTTTGGGTAACCAAAGTGTATCATGGAATAGTATTTATTGCTTTACCTATTTTAATGGTAGGATGGTTAAATTGGTTAGTAGGTTTTGCAGTAGCAACCATGTTCTCTGGGTTTGTGTTAAGTATTGTTTTTCAATTGGCACATACTGTAGAACATACTGAATTCCCTGTAGCAGATATTGAAACACATAAATTACCAGATGAATTTGCAGCACACCAAATTAAAACAACAGCCAACTTTGCAACGAAGAATAAATTGGTAAGTTGGTTAGTAGGTGGGTTAAATTTTCAAATTGAACATCATTTGTTTCCTAAAATTTCTCATGTGCATTATCCTGCTATTAGTAGTATTGTAAAAGCTGTTTGTCAAGAGTATCAGTTACAATACATTGAATATCCAACTGTTCGTAGAGCTGTGGTAGCTCATGTAAGATTTTTAAAACAGATGGGTACTACAGATTAATGGATTAAACTTATATAATTCAAAAACTCCAACACTTTTGTTGGAGTTTTTTTATTTCTTTGCAGCATGACGAAGAAAATTGTGATAGCTGCATTTGCAACTGTTGTGATGATAGTTGTAATGCGTTGGATGGGCATAGAATTAGAAAGTAAGGCAAGTCCGTATGGTATAGTAAGTTTTGAATTGGCTAAACATTTTGAACAAGCCAAAGCAATTATATCCGAAGTTGGTCAACGACCTCTGCAATGGAATATTAGTATTGATTTTTTATTTCTTATTGCGTATACTTTCTTCTTTTTCTTTTGCTGCAAAGCGTTGATGAATCAATATCGATCATCTGGTTTAAAAACATTGGGCCTAATTTTTTTAGAATTAAGTGTATTGGCAGGCGTGTTAGATTTAGTAGAAAATATTGCTATGCTTATAACCCTAGGAGGTTATGGAAGTGATATAAGTGTAGGTGTAAGTTATTGGACAGCTATTGCAAAATTTGCCACAATTGCTATATTGATTGTTTATATTTTGGTTGCATCCATATTGGTGTACCTTATTTCAAAGAAAAAAGTATAATGTTTGTTCCTAAAAAAAATATCATTGCTGGTCGTAATCCTGTTGTTGAAGCTCTCAAAAACAAACAAACCATTGATAAGATTTTATTATCAAAAAATGCAAGTGGCGATGTAGTTCATGAAATTAGAACATTGGCCAAAGAGCAAAATGTACCCATTCAGTATGTGCCAGTACAAAAAATTAATGGATTAACCAATGTGCAACACCAAGGTATTATTGCTTTTAAAAGTGCCGTTAGATACCAAGATTTACAACAAGTAATTGATTTTGTAAACAGTCAAGGTGAAGTGCCTTTGTTTATTATTTTAGATGGTGTAACCGATGTAAGAAATATTGGTGCAATTGCACGTACTGCAGTTTGTTGTGGTGCACAAGCAATCATTATTCCAGATAAGGGTGTTGGTGCATTAAATGAAGATGCAGTTAAAACGAGTGCAGGTGCTTTAGAACAAATTAATATTTGTAGAGTAAATAGTTTAATGAAAGCTGTAGATGAGTTGCATTTAAATGGCATTAAAGTTTATGCTAGTGAAATGACTGCAACTAGTAAGTTATATGAACTCGAATTGAAAGAACCTTGTGCAATTGTAATGGGTAGTGAAGACAAAGGCGTTTTTCCTGCATTGATGAAAATATGTGACGAGAAATTCAATATTCCAATGGTGAATAATTTTGAAAGCTTGAATGTTAGTGTTGCAGCAGGAATGATTTTGTATGAAACCATGAAGCAACGTGTAAGTATATAAAGTTTACAGAGTTTAAAGTTTATAAAGTTTATGCAAACCATCAGCCAAACCACTCACCATTCACCACTTACCACTCACCTTGTTGAATGCCCTAGAGATGCCATGCAAGGCTGGAAGCATTTTATTAAAACCGAAGATAAAATTCGTTACCTCAATAGTTTATTAAATGTAGGTTTTGATACCATTGATTTTGGAAGTTTTGTTTCGCCAAAGGCAATACCTCAAATGGCAGACACGAAGGAGGTGTTGAAAGGTTTAAGGTTTAAGGTTGAAGGTTCAAAGTTGCTTGCAATAGTTGCCAATCAACGAGGAGCAGAAGAAGCTGTAATGTTTGATGAAATTACCTACCTAGGGTTTCCTTTTTCTATTTCTCCTACTTTTCAGCGACGCAATACCAATAGTACAATAGAAGAAAGTTTAATTCGTGTTGATGAAATTCAGGAACTCTGCATTAAAAAAAACAAACAATTGGTGGTGTATTTAAGTATGGGATTTGGTAATCCTTATGGCGATCCATACAACGAAAACATTTTACTTCATTGGGCCGATGAAATGGTGAAAAGAGCAATTAAAACACTTTCATTGGCCGATACAGTTGGTGTTGCAACACCACAACAAATTAGTGTAGCATTAGAAACCTTAATTCCTAAATATCCTGATACTACTATAGGCGTTCATTTACATTCAACTCCTCAAAACTTTGAAGAAAAACTGGCAGCAGCAGTAAATGCAGGTTGTACACGTTTTGATGGTGCATTAAAAGGTATTGGTGGCTGCCCAATGGCTCAAGACGATTTAGTGGGTAATATGAATACCGAATTAATGATTCCTTACTTAGAAGAAAAAGGTTTGCTTAAAAACCTGAATAAAGATGCTTTGTTAGAGAGCTTGCAAATTGCAGGAGAGATATTTGTCTAAAATTTTTTGTAACACGGACTTTAGCGAATTACACGAATTGTATACATATTTTATTTCGAGAAATTTAGTTTTATAAAGTATACAATGCTCAATATTGCTCCAAATGTACAAGTGAGTGACACAACAGGTGTTGATAGTAGTATATCAGTCGGTTCCATAAATATTTTCTTCATCTTTGCAATCCTTCAATCTTTACAATCATGGTTAAGTTTCACTACGAGTTCGATATTAAGTCTTTACCTCAATCCATTGCTCATGTTCATACATTGTTTTTGGTGGGTAGTTGTTTTACAGAGAACATAGGGGAGAAGTTGAAGAAGCATAAGTTTAAAGTGTTGGAAAATCCGAATGGAATTTTATTTAATCCTGTAAGTGTTGCTGAAGCAATCATTAATGTGGTAGAAAATAAACAGTACACTCAGGACGATTTATTTAACTACAATGAAGCATGGCATAGTTGGCAACATCATAGCAGGTTTAGTGGCATTACAGCAGAAGATGCATTAAAAAAAATTAATGACGCAACTCAACAAGCACATGATTTTTTGAAGCATGCCGATTATATAATGATTACATTGGGTAGTGCATGGATTTATACTTTAACTGATAAAGCGTTGAATGCAAAACCAGGTACAGTTGCAGCCAATAATCATAAAGCACCAGCTGATTGGTTTGAAAGAAGATTGATGGATGTGGGTCAAGTAATTACTGTTTTAGGAACTATGTTAGATAGACTTGGGGCATTAAACCCAAATATTCAAGTAATATTTACCATTAGTCCTGTGAGGCATTTACGTGAAGGCGTAATTGATAATAATAGAAGTAAAGCAGTATTAATTACTGCTGTACATTATTTGATAGAGCAATTGAAAAAACTGTATTACTTTCCTGCGTATGAATTGGTAATTGATGATTTACGAGATTATCGTTTTTATGCAGAAGATTTGGTGCATCCTAATTATCATGCAACGCAATATGTGTGGGAAAAATTTGTTGATGCTTGTATGAGTGATGATACTAAAAAACTAATGGAAGAAATTGCAGCTATTAATTTGGCGTTTAATCATAAGCCTTTTAATGCTTCATCTAGCATGCATAAAAAGTTTTTACAGACCAATTTAGATAAAGTAAAACAGTTGCAAGATAAACACAGTTATTTAGACTTTTCGAAAGAGGTGGATTTTTTTTCTGAGAGATAGGCTTGCCACGGAGGCACGGAGATGCACAGAATATTTTAAAATTATGGTTAACCACAAATAAACTAGGTTTTATAAGCTTCGCTTTTCTTTGTGTCTTTGACACTTAGTGGTAAATAAAAAATATGCTTAAAAGAAGAATTATTTATTTGCTGTTGTTTGTATTTTGTACTTGGTTGGCATTGGCTACAAGGCAGCACAGGCAATATTTTCATCCACTGATTGTAATTTATGGTGGAGATATTATTTGGGCTGGCATGTTTTTATTTTTATTGAGAATATTTTTTACAAAAATCAAGTTATGGAAGCTTGCTCTAATAAATTATTTACTAGGTGTAGCTAATGAGTGTTCTCAGTTAATTACTACACCTTGGTTTGTTGCAATTAGACAAACTAAAATTGGTAAACTAATGTTGGGAGTAGGTTTTGTTTGGAGCGATTTAGTTTGTTATGCTATTGGTACATTATTGGCTTGGGGAATTGTGGCTATTGTGGAAAGGGGGAAGGTAGAAGGTGAAAGGTAGAGGTGAAAGGTAGAAGGAAGAAGGAAGAAGGAAGAAGGTTGCTATTCAGTACAATATCAAATCAAAAATTTCAAATCAGTAATAACAAATTAATTCCTTTATTTGCGTTATGTCTGTAATTACCCATCATACTACTTGCCCTTGTTGTAATAGTTATTCCATTAAAGAAGTATTGGTTGCAAAAGATTTTACAGTTAGTAAACAAATTTTTGGCGTATGGGAATGTGCTGATTGTACTGTACGTTTTACCCAAGATATACCTGATGCTGCAAGTATTGCTCCTTACTACAACGCTACAGCTTATGTTTCTCATACAGATACCAAAGAAGGTTTGGTGAACAAGTTATACCATATTGTACGAGGCTTTACATTAAAAACAAAACGAAACTTATTACAACAGCAAACTCAATTACAGCAAGGTAATTTATTAGATATTGGTGCAGGTACTGGAGCTTTTGCTCAAACCATGAAACTAGCTGGTTGGCAGGTAACTGGTTTAGAGCCTGACGCAAGTGCACGAACCATTGCTCATGAAAAATTTGGTTTACAATTACAAACGATAGAAAGTTTATTTCAGCTAACACCGAATCAGTTTGATGCAATTACTCTATGGCATGTGTTAGAACATGTACACGATTTGCATAAATATTTTGAAGTTTTTTATACAGTATTAAAACCAACAGGAAAATTATTTATAGCTGTACCTAACTGTACAAGTGCAGATGCTAATACTTATCAATCTTCTTGGGCTGCTTATGATGTTCCAAGACATTTATACCATTTCTCCCCAACAAGCATAGATAAGCTAGCTGCTTCTAAAGGCTTTAGAGTAAAAGCTTATAAGCCAATGTGGTTTGATAGTTTTTATGTTAGTATGTTGAGTGAACAATGTAAAAACGAAGCAGGTAATTTGGTGAAGGCATTTTTGAATGGACTTGTTTCCAATTTTTATGCATTATTGAATGTAAAAAAATGCAGCTCTATAATTTATGTGTTGGAGAAAAAATAAAGTTGAATCACAAAAGGCAAATAATATAAAATGATTTACTGTGTAATTGATAAACCCAGATTAAACATTTACAGACTAACTCAGTGTATTTTATTAATACAGTCACTCTGTGGTTAACTAATTAAACTTTACCTCAAATATTTTTGGATAGTTTTTTCCGGTTATAAAAAATCTTTGTTGAGTACTATCATAGGCAATTCCATTTAAGCCTTTATCAACTTCCATATTTAAAATTTCAGGAGCATATTTGGGCAATAAATCATCTAAATTAATTTCAGCAACTACATTACCTGTGTTTAAATCAATTTTTACAATTTTAAAGGTAGTCCATACGTTGGCATACACAAAGCCATTAACATATTCTAATTCATTTAAGCTACCCAATGGTCCATAATTATTGCTTACAGCAATCGTTTTCGTTACCGCAAAAGTTTCAGGGTCTCTAAAATAAATGGTATTGCTTCCATTGCTATTAATAAGCTGTTTGCCATCATTTGTCATGCCCCAACCTTCGCCATCATAAGTAAATTCTTTTATTTTAACTAGGGTAGTAGCATCATAAACAAAGCATTTATTTTCTTTATACGTTAATTGATAAATTTTACCATTGAGTAATGTAATTCCTTCGCCAAAAAATTCTTTCGACAATGCAATTTTTTGTATTGCTTTTCCTGTTTGCAATTCTTTTTTAGTTAAAATACTTTCTCCATAATTACCAGTTCCTTCATATAAAAAACCATCTCTGTATTCTAATCCTTCTGTAAAAGAGGTTACGTCATGAGGGTGAGTTGCAATAACCGTATAGCTCAATTGTTTGGGTTCGTTGGCATTTTTAGTGGGTTCGTTTTTAGTAGGTTCATTGTTGCAACTACTAATTAAAACTACAACTATGCAAATACAAAATAATCTAAACTGCTTTTTCATATGTTCAAAGATGGTAAAAACAAAGAAACCAAGTAATACTTTTACTAAAAAAATATGTTAGAATTGTTTGTTTAATGTGTAATCCATATTCGAACAATATTTTTTTGGTAACAAAAGCATAATATTTATATAACATTTCAAAGCTTCAACTTAGCAAAAAATTAAACTTGAAAGTTTCAGCATCTTCTTTTGGTAATCAGTTTTTATGGGGAGTAGCAATTGCTGCTGCACAAAATGAGGGAGCTTATAATGTTGATGGCAGAGGAGCATCTATTTGGGATGTTTTTGCTAAACGACAGGGCAAAATTAAACAATCGGCAAAGCCCTTTGAAGCTTGCGATTTTTATCATAGATATAAAGACGATTTATTGTTGGTGAAAGCATTGGGATTTAAAGTATTTAGATTTTCTATTTCATGGAGTAGAATTTTTCCTGAAGGAATTGGTAAACCCAATAAAGAAGGTGTTGCATTTTACCATAAAGTAATTGATGAATGTTTGGTACTAGGATTAATTCCTTTTGTAACCTTGTATCATTGGGATTTACCACAAGCTTTGCAAAAAGAAGGAGGCTGGACAAGTCTCTCCATGCAAAAATGGTTTAACCGATATGCTAGTTTTTGTGCAACAGAATTTGGGCATAAAGTAAAACATTGGATTGTGTTAAACGAGCCAATGGGCTTTACTTCATTAGGATATATGTTGGGAAAACATGCTCCAGGTAAAACAGGATTAAACAATTTTTTCCCTGCTATACACAATGCAACTTTAGCACAAGCCGAAGGAGGACGAATACTAAGAGACCTTGTACCTAAAGCCTATATTGGTACTACTTTTTCTTGCAGCGAAGTAATGCCTTTAAGACAAACTAAAGAAGATATTGAAGCAGCCAATAGATTAGACATTTTATTAAACAGATTATTTATAGAACCAAGTTTAGGTAGAAATTACCCACATGATAATTTTCCTTTAATGGATAAGTTACACTTACATACAAAAGCTTGGAAGTACACCGATAAAATGCGATTTAATTTTGATTTTATTGGGGTGCAAAATTATTTTTCTCTCACGGTAAAACACAATCCTTTAATTCCTTACATACAGGCTAGTGAAGTAAAAGCTTCTTCACGAAAAGTGCCTCACACAGCATTAGGTTGGGAAATAAATGCAGATAGTTTTTATAGAATGCTGAAACGTTATTGGCACTATGGAACAGTGAAAGAAATTATCGTAAGCGAAAATGGAGCTTTCTTTAAAGATTCCTTACAAAATGGCGTTATTAATGATGTTGAACGAATTAATTACTTTGAGCAATACATTGCAGCTATGCATAAAGCCAAGCAAGATGGAGTAAATATTAAAGGTTATTTTGCTTGGACTTTAATGGACAATTTTGAATGGAATGAAGGGTACCATGCAAGATTTGGACTAATACATGTTGACTTTAAAACCCAGCTTAGAACCATTAAAAATAGTGGTTATTGGTGGCGAAACTTTTTGTTACATCACCAACCACATTAAGGCTTTGCGTAAGGTAATCTAGTAATAAAATTCGTAGAGTAATAAGCATCAATTCCTAAGCTGCAAATGCTACTGTTTTTATGAGCAGCAATAAAACCATCGGCTTCTATCAATTCTTCATTAATAAAAACATCGGTTACTGAACCAATCACTAAGAATGTTCCATTGTGTTGTATGGGAATAATTTCTTTTAATTCAAGTGCATATTTAATATGGCTTTCTGCCACAAAAGGAGCTTGAATGTTGTTTTTAAATTCTGATGTTAATCCTACTGCATCAAACTCACTAATATTGGCTGCATATTTAGCACTTGTTTGGTGTGCTTGTTCAATAAAATTTGTTTGAATATGATTGATGGTGTAAACGCCTGTAGCTTCAATGTTACCAATGGTATGTGGTGCAGCCTCTTTAGGCCTATTTTGAAAAGCAATTAAAGCTGGATTGGCACCAAGATGAATAATATTACTAAAAATTGCCAAATTGGGTTCACCATTTTTGTTCATAGTGCCTATTAAACTAGCACTTTTAAAACCACTTAAACTATTGATGAAATTGCCACGATAAAATCTATCCCAATTGTTGATTTCTGATAATGCAATATGCTTCATAAAATAATAAGGATTGAGCCGTAAAAAAGTTGAATGCTCTAAGCAGGAATATTGATTTTTTCGCCCAAAAATTTTGGTTTTGTTTGAAACAAATAATCTATAAACACTTTTACACGAGCCAATTTTTCTCGGGTTTTTACTTTTAAATCTGCATGTAAAGGCACATCTTGTGCATTAAAACCTATGGCTTCAATTTGTTCTTTTTGAGCAATGAAAATGGCTCTCTCGTTATGAAATTGTTGAGAGATAATAGTAACATCAGTTTGTCCAAAAATTTCTTTTAACCTAACCATCGAATCAAAAGTTCTAAAGCCTGCATAGTCTAAATAAATGATGGTAGAGTCAATACCAGCTTGCATTAAATCTTTACGCATCATTGCTGGTTCGTTATAATCTTGTGTACTGTTGTCGCCACTGATAATTAAATATTTTATTTTATTGGCTCTCAGTAAATCTATTGTAGCATTAATTCTATATTGATAATAAGGATTAATACTTCCATTCTTTAAATACTTTCCTGTGCCTAATAATAAACCAGTTTTTTTATAAGGTATATTGTTTACAGAATTATACAACCTTGCATTTGCCGATTGTGTGATTTGTTGGTTACAGTAGTAAGTGGTAACGCTAGCAAAAGCAATTATTATGCATACACCAATAATTATTTTTCTTGTTTTTGTCATACAATTAATTAATTTCTTTAACACAATGAAGGATTATACAATAGTATAAATGTAATATTTTATCATAATTTAATTAATTTTATTTGGTTTAGTTATGTAAAGAAAGTTAGTTGTTTTTTTGCCAAACCTTATCTTCGCCACATGCATTATGTTTCTGCCGAAGGCCTTACAAAAAGTTATGGTATCAATCCATTGTTTAAAAATATTTCATTTCATATAAACGAAGGAGATAAAGTTGCTTTAATTGCAAGAAATGGAGTTGGGAAAAGTACACTCTTACGTATTTTAAATGGAGTAGAAACAGCTGATTCTGGCAAATTATTTATACACAAAGATGTTACAGTTGCATTATTTGAACAAGATCCCAAGTTTGATGAAACTAAAACTGTATTAGAAAATATTTTCCATACCAATAATCCTGTACTAAATGTAATCAGAGAATATGAACTAGCAAGTGAAAATGAAGATGGCGAAAAAATGGCGGAGTTGTTTGAAAAAATGGATGATTTGGGAGCTTGGGAGTTTGAAGTGAAAGTAAAGCAAATTTTAACCAAGCTAAATGTTCATCATTTAGAACAACCTGTTAGCGATTTAAGTGGAGGACAACGTAAACGAGTTGCTTTGGCCAAAACATTAATAGATATTGGTTTTGATCATAAACATACTTTGTTAATGATGGATGAACCTACCAATCATTTAGATGTAGAAATGATTGAGTGGCTAGAAAACTATTTGAATCAAGAAAATGTAACCTTATTGTTGGTTACCCATGATCGTTATTTTTTAGATGCAGTAAGTGAAGAAATTTGGGAATTGGAAAGAGAAAACATGTACGTGTACAGAGGCGATTATGAAAATTACATGGAGAAGAAAGCTGCACGTATTGAAAGTGAAATGGCTAGCATTGATAAAGCTAAAAATGAATTTAGAAAAGAGTTAGAGTGGATGCGTAAGCAACCTAAAGCTAGAACTACTAAAAGTAAAAGCCGACAAGATAATTTTTATGAAGTAGAAGCTCGTGCAAAACAAAAAATTGAAGATGCTCAAGTGCAACTACAAGTTAAAATGAGCAGGCTAGGGGGCAAGATTATTGAAATGAAAAAAGTGTACAAAGCCTATGGCGATTTGCAAATTTTAAAAGGCTTTGATTACAGTTTTAGTAAAGGAGAACGCATTGGTATTATTGGTAAAAATGGAGTTGGTAAGAGTACATTTTTAAATATGCTGCAACAAATTGAAGCAGTAGATAATGGTAAAATTAATATTGGCGAAACTGTTGTATTTGGTAATTTTTCTCAACAAGGATTGGTTATAAAAGAAAATGTTCGTGTAATTGAATATGTAAAAGATATAGCCGAAAACTTTCCTTTAGCCAATGGTGGAAGTTTAAGTGCTGCCCAGTTTCTGGAGTTGTTTTTATTTACTCCAGATAAGCAATACACTTATTTAAACTCTTTAAGTGGTGGCGAAAAAAAGCGTTTACAATTATTGGCTGTACTATTCAAAAATCCTAATTTTTTAATTTTAGATGAGCCTACAAACGATTTAGATTTACCTACTTTGGCAGTGTTAGAACGTTTCTTAGAAGTGTATCAAGGTTGTGTGTTAATTGTAAGCCATGATAGATATTTTATGGATAGATTGGTAGATCATTTATTTGTATTTGAAGGTAATGGCGAAGTGAGAGATTTTCCAGGAACCTACACCCAATATAGAATTTGGTTGAAGGAAAATGAAAAGAAAGATAACAAATGGCAAGCTCTTGAACAACATAAAAGTGCTGGTAAATCTTTAGAAGATGACGCAAAGCCTGTATCAACTAATACAACAGCTAATACTCAAAAAAATATATCTACTAAACGTAAGCCTAGCTTTAAAGAAAAGCATGAGTTTGAAAGCTTAGAAAAAGAAATTGCTAGTTTAGAAGCGGAGAAAGAACAGCTTACTTTAGAAATGAGCAATCCTGATTTAAATTATGATTCTATTGAACGCATTAGTAAAAGATTGCAACAAATTACCAATGAATTAGAAACTAAAGAAATGCGTTGGTTAGAGCTGAGTGAGTTAATGTAAGTTTATTTACTAAACCTGTGTACACTAACAAATTTGTCTTCCTCAAATTGTAGAAAACAAGCTTGCTTGCCAATCTTCATATCAGCAAATTTTTGTTGAGCTTCTTTTAAATCGTTGGCCTGAACGTAAAATCTTTTTGCGTAAAATTCAATTTGCAAGTAGTGTTTATTGGCTGTGTTTACAAAAACAACGTCATCTGTTACAGTTGTTATTTGTTGTATTGTAGTACCCACTTTAAAACAATAGTTTGGATTACTATAAATGCCTTTTCTTATTGGATAGTTATGTAATAAAAAGTATTGAGCAATATTCAATAGTATAACTACACTAACAGTAATCATCATTCTTTTTCTTTCAAATTTTGATAAAACAGTTGCTCCAATAAATAGTATCGGAAAAATTGATTTTATTGCAGCATGATCATGCTCGTTGGTAAAGCCCCAAAATATTGCATGATGCAGTAAAGCTGTTAGTAACATCAACATAATAAATATTGGCTGTTTAGTTCGCCTTATTAAACTCCAAACTGCAATTGCTATAATTATTCCAAGCGATAAAATGTAGAAGACAAAAATGTTGAGGTTGTGGTTAATGTAGCTACTCAGTTGTAAGCCTTTTGCACCAACTGCCCTTCCTGCAAACTTACTTTTCATATAAGTGAAATATTCTTCAAAACCAGCCCAAGAACCATAGTGGTAAAAAATATATCCAACACCTACAACAACCGAAATAATAGGTACAAAAAAACTCCACCCATATTTTATTTTTCTTCTTTCAACAAATAAATAAACACAAAAAACAGCAGCTTGTAAACAAGGCAACCAATCAAATTGTATGGCAACAATTAAACCAACGCATAATAACCAAAGCCATTTAAGGTGTAATGTTTTACTATATTGTATAAAGAAAAAAAAGTTGAGAAAATAAAATGGCAATACCGCAACTTCATGTACATAGCCTTGTATATTGTACCAAAGTGTAGCAGGGGTAAACAAGTACAATATAATTAAAAGAGGAATAATAGCAGCAGGTAGTTGATATTGTTTTGCAAGAACATTTGTAAGTAAAAAAATACTATACAATGTAAACAACAACCAAAAAATAGAGAACAATCTTATGCTTATAGCACTTGGTGTTAAATGGAATATTTTAAAAAAGTAATAGGGTAATGCAATCCATGCATTACCAAAAGTGATGGTTGTGTTATACAACTGATCATGGGTGTTTTGATATGCATTGAAATAATAACTATTTACAGGAATGCCTTCGTTTTTAATAGTTGCATTTTGATTCCATATTTCTGCATTTATACAAACCAATGCTGCATTACTTTCTCTAAAAAAACCAAATGGTTTAAAAAAGTTAACAGCAATCACCGAAAAAAATAATGCAATTGCTACGATGATATATTTTTTTTGTGCCAACATTTTCGGCGGAAAAGTAAAAGATTTTTATTGAATAAAGGGCAATAAAAAACTGTTCTGCAAAGAACAGAACAGTTTCATACTTTATCCTTAATCTAAACCTAAATATTTTTTTAAGCCGTTTTACGCATTTGAGTAAAGAGCTCAACATTTTTTTGATTTTTTTGCGTTACATGTTTTTCAACAACAGCAGCAATATTGGCAAATAATTTTTCATCTTTTAATTCGCCGTAAAATAAACGCCATGATATTTTAATAGGATTAGGTCTTTCAATTCCTTCAATTAAAGGTCTGTTGCCCACTAAAATAATTGATACATTTTTGCCGGTAATTTTAATTTGCTCCATTTGATGCGTTCGGCAGATGAGTTCAGCATCTAATTGGAGGTTGCTTGTACCAGTAGGTACGTTAATTTGCCATTTCATAGTATATTGGTTTAAGGTATAAACGCATAATGTAGTTTTTTTAGTATGCAGGTTTAAACCTTGTTCGATTGGGCTATGAGAATGACTGATTCAATTAGATAGAATTAGTGACTATTCTTCAGTATCACAAACTAAGGTTAAAATAAAGTTTGAATACCATTGTTCACCCTAAATTCATGTTGTAGTAACCATTTTTTTCGCCACATACCACCTGAATAGCCCACTAAACTTTTATCGCTGCCAATAATTCTATGGCAAGGCACAATAATGGCAATTTGATTTTTCCCGTTAGCCGCCGCCGCTGCTCTTATACATTTGGGATCACCCAATTTTTTAGCCATATCTAAGTAGCTAGCAGTTTTGCCAAATGGAACTGATAATAATTGGCTCCAAACTCTTTGTTGAAAATCTGTTCCTTCTTGATGTACAGGAATATCGAACACTTTACGTCGGCCGGTAAAATATTCAATCAATTGTTCGGTACAATAATGAATCATGTCACTTACACCAGGCTCACCATGTGCAATTTGTTCTCTATTGTCTATAAAACTAATTTCTGCAATAAAATTGTCGGTTCCACCAATTTTCAATAAACCAACGGGGCTTTCGTAATATGTGTAATACAGTTCTTGCATGAAGTTGTGTTAGTTGCGTAAAATTATCCAATTAACAAACCATTTGTTGTTTTTTTATCGGGTTGCAATAAAATTACTTCTTTCTGTTCATCATACACTCCTAATACCAAACATTCACTGATGAAGTTGGCAATTTGTTTAGGTGGAAAATTCACCACAGCAATAATTTGTTTGCCCACTAAATCAGATATAGTATAATGATGGGTAATTTGTGCCGATGATTTTTTAATGCCCATTTCACCAAAATCAATGGTTAATTGGTAAGCAGGCTTTTTAGCTTGTGGAAAATCCATAGCTCCTATAATTGTACCTGTACGAATTTCAATTTTTTCAAAATCATTCCAAGTAATCATGCTTTTTTTGAGGTTGAAGTTAAGGAGAAAGAAGGCAGATGACGAATGACAGATGTCAGTTGACAGAAGAAAGAAGGTAGAAGGTTAGTTTACGGAATGAAATAAAAACAAGTATCTAAAAACTAAAATCTAAACCTCTAATATCTGTCATCTGTCAACTAGCATCTAGTATCAAGCATCTAGCATCTAGTATCTAGTAACTACACAACTACCAACCTGTACTTAAACCTTCAGCTAAAGCTCTTTTATACTTTTTCAAATTAAACTGATAAAAATTGGGCGATTTATGTGGAACGCCTTTTTTAGTTTCATCTAGTTTATCTAAAATATCATAACCCAATATTTTTCGCTGAAAATTCCTTCTATCTAATTTAACACCTAAAATGGTTTCGTATAATTTTTGTAATTCGGGCATGGTAAATTTTGTAGGCAATAAATTATAACCAATTGGTTGATAGCGTAATTGTAAACGTAATTCAGCTAAGGCTTTATCCAAGATTTTATGATGGTCTAAAATCAAATCGGGTAAGTTACTTAAATCTATCCAAGCATAATTTTCAGTTAACGATTCGGTGTTTTGTTGTACTTCTAAAAAATCAACCAAAGCGTAGTAGCCTACTGTAACAAATCGCTGAATGAGCCAATGATTATCATCTATAGATAATCCATCTTTTTCTAAATCTTCTATATGAAATTCTTTAGAGTAACGTTCTGTATCCCCAAAAACATGAAACTGTTTTAAGAAAACATCGTTTACCCCCGTTCTATCTTTCAACACTCTATACGCAGCATCATCGCAAGGTTCATCTTTGCTAACAAAACCACCTGGTAACGACCACATATCTCTATAGCGGTGTTTAATTAATAAAACTTTTAATTCTCCTTCATGAAAACCAAATATTACACAGTCTACCGATACAGAGGGTAAAAAACCATGCTCTCCAACCTTAATTAGAGCATCTAAACTTTCGTTCTTAGGTATTTTTGTTTCAATCATTTTGTAAATAATTTCCAAAAAAATAATTTTTTTTTGGTTCTGTGAAATATAATTCAATATATTGCGTCATATTGACACAATGAAACGTTTTAACCAAACAATAATTGTGTATATCTCTCTAGCAAATACAAACAAAAAACGATTGTTTAACCAAAAAATGCTTTATGAAAAAGTTATTTAGTGCTATTGCACTATTTGTTTTTGTCTCAGGGCTTTCAGCTCAGGTTTTAGTTAAAAATGATAATGCTGGAATGAAGTTATCGGTTAATGGTAAAGATTTCTTCATTAATGGTATGAACTGGGATTATTTTCCTATCGGTACCAACTACAATTACAGTTTATGGAACCAATCTGATGATTTAATTAAAAGAGCATTGGATAAAGAAATGGGTCTTTTAAAAAACATGGGCGTTAATACCATTCGCCAATATACTGGCGTACCTGCTAAGTGGATAAAATATATTTATGAGAACCATGGTATTTACACCATGTTAAATCACTCTTTTGGTAGATATGGTCTTTCTATTAAAGGGCGTTGGGAAGCAAATACAGATTACTCAAACCCTGCTGTTAGAGAATTACTATTAAAAGAAACCAAAGAAATGGTAAACCAGTATAAAAATACACCTGGTTTATTGTTGTTTCTTTTAGGAAACGAAAACAACTATGGTCTTTTTTGGCGTGGTGCTGAAACTGAGAATATTCCTGTACAAGATAGAAAATCTACCAAAGATGCAACCTATATGTACAAGTTATTTAATGATGCTGTAAAAGAAATGAAAGCCCAAGATGCCACTCATCCAATGGCAATTTGTAATGGTGATTTATTGTTTTTAGATATTATAGCTAAAGAGTGTAAGGATATTGATATTCTTGGTATTAACGTTTACAGAGGTGCAACATTTACCGATTTATATGATAGAGTTGCTAAAGAATATGGCAAACCTATTATTCTTACAGAATTTGGAAGCGATGCCTATAATACACAAGCCAATAAAGAAGACCAAGAATATCAAGCTAAAATCTTAATTAGTAATTGGAGAGAAATTTATGCCAATGCAGCTGGTATGGGCAAAAACAACAACAGCTTAGGTGGCTTTACTTTTCAATTTAGTGATGGTTGGTGGAAGACTGGTCAAACTGTAAGTTTAGATGAACATGATGTAACAGCATCTTGGGCAAATGGAGGGTATACCAACGATTTTGTAAAAGGCGAAAATAACATGAACGAAGAGTGGTTTGGTATTTGTGCAAAAGGCAAAACCAGTGAAAATGGTACTTATGATTTATATCCTAGAGCAGCCTACTATGCATTAAAGCAAGTACATCAGTTTAACCCTTATACTGCTAGTAAAGAAAACATCAATTACATAGATAATATTCAAATTACCGATGCTATGCTTTTAGCAAGAGGCGATAAAGCAGCTTTACAAGCAGAATCAAAAGGTAATTTATACTTAAGCGATTTACAAGCAAATTTTTATACCTTTAATACAGGTGGAAGTTTAATAACTACACCACAACCTACAGAAGCTCCATTGAGAAATGGTTATCCTAATAGATTAGGATTTGATCAAATGCAATCTTTCAATATTGGTATTACTGCAAAGCCAGCACCTAATGTTACTGCCAATGTTCAATTTAATGTATTGGGTAACGTAGCAGAAAATCCTATTGATGAAGTTTTCTATGAAAATAGAGGTAGAAAAATAACTGTAAATACAGATAATGGCCCTGTGGTAATGAATTCTAATAACAGGGTTCAATTATATAGAGCAAGCTATAAATGGGATGCAAAAGATTTTAAATTAACTGGTTTCTACAGAACGGGTCATTACCACTGGGCTTACGAAGGCGATTTCTTTAACCTTTATCAAGAAGCCAATTATGGTCCAAACATAGATATATACAATGGTGAAGCTCCATTTGGTTTTGAGGTTGAAGGTAAAAAAGCATTAAAAGGTTTAAAAGTTGCTTTTGGTCCAGAACTTTGGTGGGGAGCTAACCCAGCTTTCTTAGCAAAATACAATACGCAAATTGCTAAATTTACTGTAAGTGCAATTGTACATGAAGACATTACACAGCGTAGTGGTTTACAAAGTTCATTTGCTGTGCCAGTGCCTAAAACAAGAAGAGTGGCATTGGCGTTAGCTAGAAAATTTGATAAATTTGGAATTGAAATTGGAGGCTTATGGGCTGGTCAACCTTTAAATGGAAGAACATTCCAATTAGAAAGAGAAGGTAAAGTTTATCAAGATGTAATTAGAAATGAAGATAATTTTGGTGGAAAAATTAAACTTACTTATGCAGGTGGAGCTATACAATGGTATGGATTAACCTCTTACATGGGATTGGTTGCCAATGGTGGATTCGATCAAACCAAAACCTTTACAGGATGGAAGTTGAAAGATGTTGGAAGTGGAAATATGTTTAATGTATTAAGTGGCTTTACAGTTAATGCAGGCAAGTTTCAAATAGCTCCTAACTTCTTATACCAAAAACCAATTGAAGGCCCAGTTCCAGGAATTGCTGGTACTCCTGCACGTCCTAGAAATATTTTAGATGATCCTTTCTCCGTTCGTGCAAATAGAGAAACTGTTGGTGGTGAGTTATTATTAACCTACGACCCAACACCTGCTACTTGGATGTACGAGTGGGATAATGATAGAGCGGAAGATGCAAAGTTTGCAATAAGTGCTGGTTTTGTGTTCCGTCATTTACCTACATTACAAGATGCAGCAATTGGTATTCTTGGAAATGGTAGAACTACCTTTGTTTTTCCTGGATCTGCACCAGCACAAGATTTATGGGAAGCTCATACAAGAATTGTATCTAAATTGAATCCTGACTTTGGCATCATTGCTAACTTATATGTAGGTAATGGACAAGCGAATGGTAGCGATGCAAGAACAATTGATCGATTTGGTGCCGATGTAAGAGCTATTTATAAGAAAATAAAACTTTCTACAATGGCTAAGTTTAACGATTGGGGTCCATTTGACTATCATAGAGATTTCAACTTAACTTTTCCAGTACAATTAATGGCTGATCTATCAACAGAAGTAGGAAAACCAGATTGGTTCTTATTACCAGGAACAAAAATTGGCTTAAGAGCTACATACAGAACGTTAGATAAATATTCTCCACGTTATTCTCCTACAAAAATGTTAGATGGTGCAGGTAACTGGGTGCCAGATCCTAATGCAATTGGTTTTCCAAATGGAAACGAGTGGGAATTTAGAACCTACATTCAAATTAATCTTGGACAATAATTCATTTAAAGTAATAAATATATTTATATATGAAAAATAGAACAACTAAAACCATTTTACTCAACCTTTTAGGTTTAGTAATACTTCTAACAGTTGCTTGTAAAAAAAGAGATCTTGTTGGGTTACAAGAAATTAATTTTTCTAAAAATGGTAACGTATTCATCGACGATTTTGAAGGTGATATGGATTATGCAGCATTTGCAGGATCTTCATTAACCGCTTTTCAAGTAGATACAAAAGATACTTACAATGGATCAAGACAGTCGATGCGTTTTGATGTACCCGATGCAAATACGCCAAATGGTTCATTTGCAGGTGGCGTATTCCTTAGTAAATCTGGAAGAAATCTAACCGATTTTGATGCATTAACATTTTATATCAAATCTAGTGAAGCCATTACAGTGAATGAGATTGGTTTTGGTAACGATTTAGGTGAAAACAAATTTGTAGTTTCTATCACCAATTTACCAGTTACAAGTGGTTGGAAAAAAGTAATTATTCCAATTCCTGATGCAGCAAAATTGGTAAAAGAGAGAGGGCTTATGTATTACGCAGCTGGACCAATTGCCAATAGAGGTTATACATTTTGGATAGATGAAGTGAAGTTTGAAAAATTAGGCTCCATTGGCAGCGGACAAGCTGCTATTAATAATGGAAACAATACTTCTGTAAACACATTTGTTGGAGTGAATACCACCATAAATGGTTTGATTTCCACATTCAATATGCCAAATGGTACCAATCAATCGGTAAATTTAAGTAGAGCATATTTTGAATTTAAATCATCTAATTCAGCAGTTGCAAATGTAAATAGTGTAGGAACAGTGTCATCTTTAAGTGCAGGTAGTGCAGTCATTACAGCAACCTTAGGTGGTGTACAAGCATCAGGAAGTGTAACTATAAATTGTGCAGGTAATTTTGTTCAAGCACCAACACCAACAAGACCAGCATCAAATGTTATTTCTGTTTTTTCCGATACATACACTAATATTACAGTAAATTACTATAACGGATATTGGGCTCCATGGCAAACAACATTATCAAGTGATTTTTCTGTTGCCGGAAATAATGTATTGCATTATACCAATTACAACTTTGTGGGCATAGAATTTAGTGCACCAACAGTTAATGCAACTACAATGACGCATTTACACTTAGATGCATTTTTCCCAAGTGCAGTAACACCAGGAAGACAGCTAAGAGTTATAGTTGTTGACTTTGGTCCTAATGGCGTTTTTGGAGGCGATGATACAAGGCATTCAACCACATTTACAACACCATTCTTAGTATCGCAAAATTGGGTTTCAATTGATATTCCATTTTCTGCAATGCCTGGTTTAACAAGTAGAAATAATTTGGCTCAAATTATTTTAGAAGGAGGCGATGGAACATCTCTATATGTAGATAATATTTACTTCTGGAGATAAAATAGTATTCATCAATTTCAGATTTTAAACTATTTAAATATACTTTAATTATAAGTTTATGCAAACACAAAATATTAAAATAAACAATCGATTCTTTAAAAATATATGTTTGTTAGCTACACTAACATTCTTTTTTTCAAGTTGCAGAAAAGATGCTATTCAAACTTTACCTGAAAGAAACTGGGAACTTGTTTGGAGCGATGAGTTTACAGGTGCAGCAAATACATCGCCAGACAATGCTAAATGGAATTTTAATGTGGGTACTGGTGTAAATGGTTGGGGTAATGGAGAGTACCAATTTTATACTAACAGAACAAATAATGTAAGATTAGATGGAAATGGTGTATTAGAAATTACTGCACGTCAAGAAGGTTTTTCAGGTTCTAATTATACATCTGGTAGAATTACTACTCAAGGAAAGTTTGCTCATAAATATGGCAGATTTGAAGCTAAAATTAAAACGCCTACAGGACCCGGAGTTTGGCCAGCATTTTGGATGATGGGTGAAAATATTACAACCGTTTCTTGGCCACAATGTGGTGAAATTGATGTTCTTGAACAAAAAGGGCAAGAATCACACATTACATATGCTACTATTCATGGACCTAATTATGCAGGTGGAAACTCAATTGGAAAGTCTTATGCATTGGCAAAAGGTAGATTTAATTTAGACTATCATATTTATGCAGTAGAATGGACAGAAAATCAAATTGATTTTTTTGTAAACGACTTTTTATTTCATAGAATAACAAAAGATCAAGTTGAAGCAAAGGGTCAGTGGGTTTTCAATCAACCATTTTTCCTTTTACTAAATGTTGCTGTTGGTGGTAATTATGTTGGTTTCCCTACTTCAGGTACGCCATTTCCACAAACAATGTATGTTGACTATGTAAGGGTATATAAACAAAAATAATTATCTTTTAAAGATCTATTTCAATTACTAATTGCTATATGTATGCATGTAACTAATTCATGCATTGCTAATCTATTTTAAATTTTTAGGTAATGAATCCAAATTTTTCAAACGATAGCCAATTAAATTCTGTTCTAATTAATAATGAAATTTATTATAAAATTTCCGATGTAAATACAATGCGTCCATTTTTTATGAGCATTGTAAGCGATAGTAATCATTGGCTTTTTGTTGCAAGTAATGGAGGAATTAGTGCCGGAAGAAAAAATGCACAGTTTGCATTGTTTCCATATTATACCGATGATAAGATTACCGAATCGGCAGAAATAACTGGTAGCAAAACTATTTTTAAAGTTGATAAAAATGGTAGCACTTTTATTTGGGAACCCTTCTCAATTAAAGATGAAGGCAAATACAATACAACCAATAATTTATACCAAAGTAAGTGGGGCAATAAAATAATATTTGAAGAAACAAATCACGATCTGCAACTGAGCTTTACATACGAGTGGTGTAATAGCAACGAATTTGGATTTGTGAAACAATCTACCTTACATAATCTTTCAGATTCAGCTGTAGCAATTAGTTTAGTAGATGGATTACAAAATATTTTACCTTATGGTGTACCATCAGATGTTCAAAACTCCACTAGTAATTTAGTAGATGCTTACAAACGAGCTGAACTTGTAAAAAGCAGTGGAATAGGGATTTATGCTTTAAGTGCCATTATTGTAGATAAAGCAGAACCAGCAGAAGCATTAAAAGCAAATATTGTATGGAGTTATGGCTTAAAGAATGTAACCTATTTATTATCTTCTTTCCAACTTTCTAACTTCAAAAGGAATCTTCCTCTTAAACAAGAAGAAGATGTAAAAGGAGAAAAGGGAGCATACTTTATTAGCACCAACATAGTTGCAGAGGCAAACAGCCAACAATCTTGGTTTTTTGTTGCCAATGTGAATCAGTCTCAATCAAATGTTATTGCATTAACTGAACAAATTAAAACCGATGCTTCTCTTGCCAATAAAATAACACACAATATTGAACAAGGCACATTGAATTTACAACAATTAACCGCTTCTGCCGATGGATTACAATACAGTGCCGATGGATTAAAAGATAGTCGTCATTACAGCAACGTTCTATTCAATATAATGCGTGGAGGAATTTTTGATAACAATTATCAAATAGAAAAATGGGACTTTGAACTTTATCTAAAAAAAGCCAATCAGCAAGTTTTTGATGCAGTAAAAAACTCAATTGAAACTTTGCCTAATGAGTTTTCTTTATTCCAATTAAAGCACATTGCTACAGAAAGTAATAATAAAGATTTTATACGTTTAGCTACTGAATATTTACCCTTAAAATTTAGTAGAAGACATGGCGATCCTAGCAGACCATGGAATCAATTTTCAATTAATACAAGAAGCGAAGTTGATGGTTCTAAAATATTAGATTACCAAGGCAATTGGAGAGATATTTTTCAGAACTGGGAAGCATTGGCACATGCATATCCTGCTTTTATTGAAGGCATGATTACTAAGTTTTTAAATGCTTCAACTTTTGATGGTTACAATCCATATCGTGTAACAAAAGATGGTTTTGATTGGGAAACCATTGAACCTGATAACCCATGGAGTTATATTGGTTATTGGGGCGATCATCAAATTATTTATTTATTGAAATTTTTAGAGTTTGCCGAACAACATGAAGCTGGCTTTTTTGCATCCAAGCTACAAAACGATGCCTTTGTTTATGCAAATGTTCCTTATAAAATAAAGTCTTACCAAGACATTGTAAATAATCCCAAAGACACCATTGTTTACGATCACGATAATGAAAAAAATATTCATTCAAGAGTAGCAGTAATGGGTGCCGATGGTGCTTTGATAGCAACCAATAATGGAGATATTTATAGAGTAAGTTTTATAGAAAAAATATTGGCAACCACACTTTCAAAACTATCGAATTTTATTCCTGAAGGTGGTATTTGGATGAATACACAACGACCAGAATGGAACGATGCAAATAATGCATTAGTAGGTAATGGAGTATCAATGGTTACGCTCTACTATTTAAGAAGATTCTTACATTTCCTTCATGATGCATTAGCAAAAACCACTGTTCAACAAGTAGAAATTTCTGAAGAACAAGCTCATTTTTTACAAGCACTCAAGGAAACATTTACAGCCAATATTTCTCTTTTAAATAGTTCCATTTCTAACACAAAAAGAAAAGAAATTGCCGATGCATTAGGCACTGCTGGAAGTAATTTTAGAAATCAAATTTATCAACACTCTTTTAGTGGTAATAAAGTTGCAATTCAAGTAAATCAATTAAATGATTTTGTAAACATAGCTTTACAATTTGCTGAACATTCTATTAAAGCAAATAAACGTAGTGATCATATATATCATGCGTACAACTTATTAAGTTTTGAAGGAAACGAACTTAAAATAACTTACTTAAGTGAAATGTTAGAGGGGCAAGTTGCTGTTTTAAGTGCAGGCTATTTAAGTGCAAATGAAAGTGTAGAAGTTTTAGATGCATTGAAAGCAAGTACATTATACCGACCAGATCAAAACAGTTATATCTTATATCCTAACAAACAATTGCCTAAGTTCTTAGAAAAAAATAATGTTCCGTCTAATTCTGTTAGTAAATCAAGTTTATTAAAAAAACTATTAGCCGATAATAATTCAACCATTATTGAAAAAGATATTTTAGGTGATTATCATTTTAATGGAAACTTTAAAAATGCAGATGATCTTGCAATTGCGTTAGATAAATTATCAGCCGATTATCAATCATTGGTTCAAAATGAAAAAGCTTTTATACTAGATATTTTTGAAGAAGTATTCAATCATAAAGAATTTACAGGACGCTCAGGAACCTTCTTTGCTTTTGAAGGTTTAGGTTCTATTTATTGGCATATGGTGAGCAAGCTTGCTGTAGCAGTAGAAGAAACTTGTTTACGTGCAATTGCAAGTAATGCAACTACAGAAACTGTTCAAAAACTTGTTGAGCATTATTACAATATAAGCGATGGAATTGGTGTACACAAATCTTCAAGAGTGTATGGTGCATTTCCAATTACTCCTTACTCACACACACCTTTGCATAAAGGAGCTCAACAACCAGGAATGACTGGTCAAGTTAAGGAAGATATTCTTACACGACTAGCTGAACTAGGTATTCAAATGAAAGATGGTCAACTCGGCTTTAAACCACAAATTTTGTTAAAGCAAGAGTTTCTGCAAGAAGAAAAAGCAGCAAGTTTTGTTCTGGTAGATGGTTCAATTCATGCCATTCAGTTACCTAAAAATTCATTGGCATTTACAGTTTGTCAAGTACCTGTTATCTATCAATTGGGTAATCAAGAAACCATACAAGTAACTTATACAGATGGAACAAAAGAAACTTTTGATGGAACTACTTTAAATGAAACCATTAGCTATAAAGTATTTGATAGAACTGGAGCAATTGTATGCTTAACTGTAACTATAAATGAAGCTGTAGTGCTATAATGAAGCGTTTAACAACCATACTATTTTGTATTGCATGTTTTGTACTACATGGTTGTTCTGCTGTAAATAATAGCAATACAATTACTGCCGAAAACATTTTAGGCAATCCTAACTATCCAGCAATTTGCTATGGAAGTTATAGAAATTGTAGTAGAGATACTGTTGCAACTGTAAAAGAAATAAAAGAAGATTTAAAAATTTTAGCTGCTATGAATATTAGAGTTCTTAGAACTTACAATGTTCATTACAAAGAAATTAATTATCTTTTACAAGCAATTACTGAGTTAAAACAAGAGGAAGAAGGGTTTGAAATGTATATTATGTTAGGTGCATGGATAGATTGCAAAAATGCATGGACCAATAATACACCCATACATACTGAAGAAAGTGAACGTAATACTACAGAAATAAATACTGCTGTACAGTTGGCAAACGCTTACCCTGATATTATTAAAATTATTGCAGTTGGAAATGAAGCAATGGTACATTGGGCAACAAGTTATTATGTAACACCTAATATTATTTTAAAGTGGGTGAAACATTTACAAAACTTAAAGCAGCAAAATAAATTAAACAAGAATGTTTGGATAACTAGCTCAGACAATTTTGCTTCTTGGGGTGGGGGAGACTCTAGCTATCATACCAACGATTTAAATGAACTAATTAAAACTGTAGATTATATTTCGGTGCATACTTATCCCATGCACGATACCCATTACAATCCAACTTTTTGGGGTATAAAAAAAGAAGAACAAAACTTAACGAGTAAACAGCAAATTGATGCTGCCATGTTACGTGCAAGAGATTATGCCATCAATCAATACAATAGTGTAGTTCAATACATGCAATCATTAGGCGTTAATAAACCTATACATATTGGAGAAACAGGTTGGGCAACTGTTTGCAATGAATTGTATGGCAATAATGGTTCTAAAGCAACCGATGAATATAAAAGTGCTGTTTACTATAACTTAATGAGAACATGGACCAACCAACAAAAAATTAGTTGTTTTTATTTTGAAGCATTTGATGAATGTTGGAAAAATAGTTCGAATCCTTTACACAGTGAAAATCATTTTGGTTTAATCAATTTAAACAATGAAGCCAAGTTTACTATTTGGAAATTGGTTGATGAGCAGAAATTTAAAGGATTAACTAGAAACGGAAAACCAATAGTTAAAAGCTATCAAGGAAACGATTCCTTATTATTTAGTGATGTACAACTACCTACTCAAACAATTCAATAAGTGTCATGAAATTAAATCATATTTATATAAAAAAATACTTCACTATACTCAACATTGGTATTATTATGAGTTTTAATAGTCAGGCACAAAGTACACAAGTGCAAATTTTCGAAACATCGGCTAATGGCAATTCATTAACTGCAATAACACCGTTAACTACAAGTACAAATTCAATTGAAATAACCATCAATCCTAAAGAAAAATTTCAAAAAATTACAGGGTTTGGAGGTTCTTTTACACAATCAACAGCTTACTTAATGAACAAGTTAAGTAAAGCCAATCGCAAAAAAATTATTGATGCATATTTTAGTGAAAAAGGGGCTAATTATTCTTTAACAAGAACACATATTAACTCTTGCGACTTCAGCACACATCAATATGCATATAATACTACAGATGGTGATACAAGCTTACAACAGTTTGATATTAGCGAAGATTTAAAAGGCATTATTCCAATGATTCAAGAAGCTCAAAAAACTTCGAAAGAGGGTTTTAAAATCATTGCATCGCCTTGGACTGCACCACCTTGGATGAAAGATAATAATAAATGGGTTGGTGGAAAACTCTTACCAAAACACTACGATACTTGGGCTTTGTATTTTTCAAAATATTTCGATGCGTATAAAAAATTAGGCATTAATTTTTGGGGCATTACCGTAGAAAATGAACCTCATGGAAATGGTAATAACTGGGAAAGCATGTTATTCAGTCCAAAAGAAATGACTGATTTTGTTGAGTTTCATCTTGGACCCAAACTTGAAAAAAATGGATATGGTAAAATTAAAATTTTAGGTTACGATCAAAATCGTGCAGGTCTTCAAGAATGGGTAGATGAAATGTATCGTTCAAAAAATTCTACCAAATATTATGCAGGTACTGCAGTGCATTGGTACGAAAGTACATACGATTATTTTGGGGAAGCTTTACAATATGCACATAAAAAAAATACTTCTAAGCATTTAATAAATACCGAAGCATGTATAGACAGTGATGTGCCCAAATGGAAAAACGATCAATGGTATTGGAGTAAAGAAGCTACAGATTGGGGTTGGGATTGGGCAAGCGAAAAAGAAAAACATTTACACCCAAAATATGCTCCAGTATTTAGATATGCAACAGATATTATTGGTTGCTTAAACAATTATGTAGATGGTTGGATTGATTGGAATATGGTGCTCAACAAACAAGGTGGGCCTAACTGGTTTAAAAATTGGTGTGCTGCTCCAGTACTGGTAGATGAAGATAAAGATGAAGTTTATTTTACGCCTTTGTATTATACAATGGCTCATTTTAGCAAGTTTATTCGCCCGGGTGCAACAAGAATTGGTTTTACAAATCCAGATAAAGATTTAATGGTTACAGCAGCACAAAATGTAGATGGAAGTATTGCTGTTGTAGTATTTAATCAAACTGAAACAGCTAAAAAAATATCTCTTACACTAAATAGTCAAGTTACCAATATTCAGATTTCTGCAAAAGCAATTCAAACAATCATAATAAAAAGCCAGAAAAAATAAATAGATATGCAAATTGTAAGTACACATAAAATTCAATTGCAGAATGATTAAAAGAATATTTTTTATTGGATTAATTACTCTGCAAGTAGTTTCACTTTTTGCACAAGTAAACCTTTCTAAAGGCTTAGTAGCTTATTATCCTTTTTCTGGAAATACACTTGATGTTAGTGGAAATAATTTAAACGCAACCAATTTTGGAGCATCATTAACTAGCGATGCTAAAAATATGCCTAACAGGGCTTATGAGTTCAATGGTACTAATGCTAATATATTGTTGCCCTATACCCCAAGATTTAACTTTGCTCCAACCGATTCATTCAGCATTTCTTGTTGGGTTCAACCCCAGACCAACTTACTTACAACAACACAAGCTTTAATTGTAAAAGCCACTTTTAATAGCAATCCACAAAATGCAAATTGGAATTATGGTTTATACATGTTGCTCGATAAAGCAATGAGTGGTTATACCGCAAATAATTTTTTAAATAGCACTACTAATTTGCAATTAAATAGTTGTTGGTACCATATTGTGGTTACTTATAAAAATGGTTTCTGGTACTTATACATAAATGGAAAAGTTGAAGCTCAAGAATTAACTCAATCAAAATTGATTACACAAGATGCAAGTGTAACAAGCGTTATAGCATTTGGCAAAAAAGGCGGTTCAAATGGAGATTATTACAAAGGCAAACTAGATGAAGTAAGAATTTACAACCGCAATCTTAGCAAAGTAGAAGTAGCAGCATTGTATCAATTAGAAAATGTAGCAGCCGATTTTACATTTACACAAGATGCTTGTAACCCCAAACAAATTAATTTAAAAACCGAAACACAAAACATCCATAAAACTTATTGGAGTTTTGGCAATAGCCAAGTAGATAGTAATAAAGTACAACTGCAACATACTTATGCAAGTTTGAATAATTACAATATTCAATTAGTTACACTTAACAATTTTGGTTGTTTTGATACCATACAAAAAACAATACCTGTAATAGCTAGTGCAGACACATCAATTTTAATCAACAAAAAAGATACATCTATATGCACAGGAGGTTTTGTGCCATTGATTTATAATAATGCAGTAGCCGACTTTTGTTGGTCATCCTCAAATAACAGTTTAAGTGGAAATGTAGTTAATCCAACTGTAACTCCTTCTAGTACTACAACTTATTATTTAACTACAAAATCATTGGGCAATAATTTAATTGTGAATGGAGATTTTGAGCTTGGTAATACAGGCTTTGAATCTGATTACACTTTTTTTCCTGGCACCGCAGGAGCCCTTCAAGCAATTTATAATATTGCAAACAATCCAAATGTTTGGTTAAGTGCATTTGCACCTTGTAACGATCATACCACAGGAGCAACTAATGATAAAATGATGATGATTGATGGTAGTCCAAGACCAGGAGTAGATTTTTGGAAACAAACAATTACTGTAAAACCGAATACCACTTATAATTTTTCATTTTGGTTGCAATCCATTGTTGCCCAAAATCCGGCTGTTGTTAAATTAAAAATAGATGGAAAGTACTATAGTAATTCTATCACAGCAGATTTTGCTTCATGTTCATGGAAAAATTATTCTACACTTTGGTTCTCTGGCAATGCATCAATGGTAACTGTTGCTCTTGAAGATTCCAACTTATTGGTGCAAGGCAATGATTTTGCTATTGATGATCTTTCATTCAACGAAGTATTACTGAAACAAGATTCAGTAAAAATATTTGTAAATGCAAGCACCACTCAAACAATTAATAAAACTATTTGCTTCGGACAAAGCTATAATGGTCATACTACTTCAGGTACATATCAAGATAAATACACCAATATTGGAGGATGCGATAGTACCATTAATTTAAACTTGATTGTTTTACCTGCAACAGTAACAATAAGAGATACCATTACTGGCTGTGGCTCTGTGGTACATAACAGTATTACTTACAACAGTACACAAGTTGTTACTACAACCATTAAAAATCAATTAGGTTGCGATAGTATTATTAATGAATATAGAATTGTAGTATTACCTAGACCAAACAATTTTATTAGTGCAGCCTCTGTTACGATTTGTTTGGGAGAAAGATTTGGTGTAACAGGATTTACTGATTACTTATGGAACACTGGCGAAACTACATCGAATATTAGTTTAAACGGATTGACGAGATATTCGGTAGAAGTTACTAGTAGCAATGGCTGTAAAGGAAGAGATACGGTAGATGTAATTTATTCTGGCAGATTTGAAGCTTCTACCATTAATGCTTTTTCACCTAATGGAGATGGTATCAATGATGTGTTTATACCTTTTGCAAATAGCGGTTGTTTGAAAAAATATAATATAATTATATTTAATAGAGGAGGACAAAAAATATTTGAAAATACCGATGCATCAAAAGGTTGGAACGGAACAGTTAACAATAAACCAGTGCCTGTTGGTGTGTATTATTTTGTAATAAACTATGAAACAACTACAGGAATAAGTGATAGAAAAAGCGGTTCGGTAACTATATTGAAATAATTCAACCCTTATAATTAAACAATAAACGATTACTATGTCAACAGTCCATAACACATCAACCAACAAAGTACCAATAGGGCAAAAAATTGCTTTTGGTCTTGGCATGTTGGCAAATCAAATGTTTCCAGCAATGATTGGAATTTTTACAGTGGTACTAGTTGAGAAGCTGGGTTTTAGTGGATTGTTACTTGGATTAACTTACTTTATTCCCAAATTCTATGATGCATTATTTGATCTTATAATGGGGTATGTTAGTGATAATACTAAATCGAAATGGGGTAGAAGAAGGCAATATGTTTTAGCAGGTGCCATTATTTTAGGATTTTCATTTGCTTTAATGTGGCAATTGTATGCTGAAAATGGGGTTACTTACAATTTTATTTACTTTTTAGTTATTTCATTAATTTTTTATTCTGGGCTTACCATATTTAGCATTCCTTATGTAGCTATGGGCTACGAAATGAGTGACGATTTTCATGAACGTACCAACATCATGGCTACATCCCAATTAATTGGTCAGCTAGCTTGGGTTATTGCACCTTGGTTTTGGGTGATTATGGCAGACAAATCATTATTTTCCTCTAGTGATGTAGCCGTTAGAACCTTGGCTGTATATGTGGCTATTGGTTGTGCCATTTTAGCAGCTATTCCAGCATTTTTTATTCCTAGTAAATCTACCCTAAACGAAAACTATAGCCCAATAGATTTTAAAGGTATAATGAGTAGTTTTGGAGAAATTAAAGAAGGACTAAAAGCCTCTATAGAAATTAAACCTTTCAGAAAAATTTGTATTGCAACTTTCTTAATTTTTAATGCTTTTCAAACAACAGCTGGCTTTTCTTACTTTATCATAAAATATTATTTATTCAAGGGAAATGAAGATGGTTTTGGATTATGGCCCACATTATTTGGATGTATAGGAGCTTTAATCACTACGGTTCTAGTTATACCTATCGTAGCAAGAATGTCTAAAATAATGGGTAAAAAGAAGGCTTTCTTACTTTCTCAGGCCATTTCAATAATAGGCTATATATTACTTTATGTACTTTTTGTTCCAGGCAAGCCTTACCTTTTCCTTTTTGCCCTCCCATTCTTTTCCTTTGGTATTGGTAGTTTGTTCACGTTAATGATGTCAATGACATCTGATGTAATTGATATTGATGAATTAAATACTGGAAAAAGAAGAGAAGGAAGTTTGGGTGCAATTTATTGGTGGATGGTAAAGTTTGGAACTGCTGTTGCAGGATTGTTAAGTGGTTTAATTCTTTCCTTGGTAGCTTTTAAATCTAATGCCCCCACACAAACAGATGAAACAATGTTTTGGTTAAGAATTTTCTTTGTAGGAATTCCAATACTAGGAACCTTAACTGCTATTTGGGCAATGAAAGATTATGATGTAGATGAAACCAAAGCATTAGAAGTAAGAGATCTAATCAATAAAAGAAAAGAAAACAAAACTAAATCATCATCATCCTATATTCCAGGTAAATTAATTGCATTAAATGGTGGTGGCATTAATCAAGTTACAGGTATAGATTTATCTTCTAAAACAAATACAGAAATTAGTCAACTATTCACCCAAACTTTGAATAATGGTCTGCATGGTTTATGTTTTAGTCCCTATGCCGAAGGACAAACTGTTGGCGATGTATTATCAGAAAAACAAATTAGCAAACGTATCAATATCATTGCACCTTATACTAAATGGATTCGTAGTTTCTCATGTACAGATGGTAATGAATTAATTCCAAAAATTGCCAAAGCAAAAGGGTTGAAAACAATTGTAGGAGCTTGGATTAGTAATGATAAAGAAAAAAATGAGAGAGAAATAAATTCCATTATAGCCTTAGCAAATGCAGGATTAATAGATATTGCAGCTATTGGCAATGAAGTGTTACATAGAAATGAAATGCCAGAATCCGAATTGTTGAAATATATTCATCGTGTAAAACAAGCCATTCCTTCAACAATTCAAGTTGGGTATGTAGATGCTTATTACCAGTTCTTAGATAGGCCTAATTTGGTAAATGCTTGTGATGTTGTTTTAGCTAATTTTTATCCTTTTTGGGAAGGTGCCGAAAATAACCTTAGCATTGCCTACTTAGATAGAATGTATGCTATTACCGAAAGTATTGCATTGAATAAAAAAATCATTATTACCGAAACGGGTTGGCCAAGTTTAGGTGAAAATGTAGAGGCAGCAAAACCATCCACTTACAATGCCATGAAATATTTTATAGCTTCGCAAGATTGGGCAAAAAATAAAAATATAGATTTATTTTATTTCTCCTCTTTTGATGAAACTTGGAAAATAAAAGAAGAAGGAATTGTAGGTGCTGGATGGGGAATTTGGGATAAAAACGAACAATTAAAAAACAAATAAACTACTCTAATATGTCATTTAGAAAAGACCATAAAATTTCTATAGAAACAACAGTTGAAAGTTCTTACACAGTCAATAAAACCGAAGCTGAGGTAAATGATTTATTTGCCAATATTTTAAAAGAAGGTGTACATGGCTTTTGTTTTAGCTTGTACGAAGAAGGGCAAAAACCAGGTGATATTATTAGTGAAGAACAAGTAAGAAGAAGAATGGAAATATTGAAACCACATACCAAATGGGTTCGTTCTTTTTCATGTACTGAAGGTAATGAATGGATACCACGAGTTGCTAAAGAATATGGAATAAAAACTCTAGTAGGAGCTTGGTTAGGCGATGATCCAGAGATTAACGAAAAAGAAATTGCAGGCTTAATAGAACTTGCAAATGAAGGCGTAGTAGATATTGCAGCAGTTGGCAATGAAGTAATGTATAGAAAAGATTTAACCGAAGAAGAATTGCTTGTTTTTATTCAAAGAGTAAAAAACGAAATTCCCAATATTCCTGTAGGTTATGTAGATGCTTATTATGAGTTTTCACACAGACCCGCAATTACAGAAATATGTGATGTTATTTTATGTAATTGCTATCCTTTTTGGGAAGGTTGTTCTTTTGAATATTCATTAAGCCACATGCAGCAAATGTATCATCAAGCAAAAGATGCTGCAAATGGCAAGCAAGTGATTATTACAGAAACTGGATGGCCAAGTCTAGGCGAAAGTTTAAAAGGTGCAATACCATCACATAATAGTTCAAGAGATTATTTTATCAATACTCAAATGTGGAGTAAAACAGCTGATATTCCTGTGTTTTACTTTTCATCTTTCGACGAGTCTTGGAAAGTTGGTGCAGAAGGAATTGTAGGTGCTTATTGGGGTATTTGGGATAAAAATGAACAACTAAAATTTTAATATGAACAGTTTTAAGGCTTTAAACATAGAACCGGGCAATGCAATTTGTTATTCAGGTTTTAGACAAGGACAAAGACCAGGTGGTACTTATCCTTCGTATCATGAAATAAAAGAAGATTTAGAATTACTAGAACAAAATTGGAAATATGTTAGGCTGTACGATGTAGATAAGCATGGTGTTTTAGTTTTAGAAGTAATAGAAAAAGAACAGCTCAATATTAAAGTAATGTTGGGAGCTTATATTGAAGCTGAGATGAATAATTTTGGTTGCCCCTGGGGAGGCGGAGTGTATGATGAAGATCAACTTCAAGAAAATAGAGTAAAGAATATCAAGAAGATTGAAAAACTAATTCGATTAGCCAATCAATATAGAGATATTGTATTTTGCTTAGCAGTAGGCAATGAAGCATGTGTAGATTGGACAGATCATTATGTACCAGTAAATAGGGTAATAGAATATGTAAAAATGGTAAAAGCTTCTGCAAAACAACCTGTAAGCTTTTGCGAGAACTATGTACCTTGGTTACATAAACTAGAACCACTTGTTCAAGAAGTAGATTTTATTTCTATACACACTTATCCTGTTTGGGAGTATAAGCATATTCATGAGTCGTTAGGTTATACCAAAGACAATTACTTTGCTATTGCCAATAAATATCCTAATGTACCAGTAATAATTACTGAGGCTGGATGGAGCACCAATTCAAATGGTAGAGGTATCAACCCTGAAATGGTAAATGAAGAAAATCAAAAAGTTTATTACGAAGATTTAGTTGAATGGACTAACCAAGAAAATATATTAACCTTTGTTTTTGAAGCATTTGATGAAGATTGGAAAGGTTCTCCAGAGCCCAACGAACCTGAGAAACATTGGGGCTTATTCAAAATTGATAGAACACCCAAACTTGTAATGAAAGAATTGTATAGCTTACAAGATTAGGAAACTGAAAGTATAATTGCTAAGAATTTAGGTTAGAATCTAATTCTATCCTCAAAATAGTCTGTTGAAGTAAATTCAATAGACTATTTTTTTGCCTTGTAATGCTTGGTTCTATTTTAAGTAGTAAAATATTGCATATCGAATTATTCATATACATTTATTAGTCAAACAATAATTTTATAAAGTATCTCACTAATATTTAGTTTACAGTTTTAGCTACCAGCTATTGTAACAAATCTTGCTATTACTTTTTGTACTTCTTTATTCATTTTAATTGTATGTAAACAAAAAAAGAGCTGTCTTTTTAGACAGCCCTTTTTATAGAATTTATAAAGAATAATTACTTACCTACTACTACTCTTAATGATTTAGTTTCTGTACCATCATTAATTAATACAGTATAAAAACCATTTGGTAAACTAGCAATATTTAATTCAATTAAGCCACTAGTAACGTTGCTCTTTCTTAAAACAACTTTACCTATTGCATCAACTAAACTAATATCATTTGTGCCAACTAAGTTTTTAATGACTAATTCATTTTTAGCTGGGTTAGGGTAAATGCTATATTCTACTTTACCATTAGTATTGTGTGCAATATTTTTAATTACTGAATATTTAAAACTACCATCTTTATCAATAGCCTTAATTCTGTAGTAATTAATTCCATTAGCTAATTCTTTATCGGTATAGTTATACTTTTCTGTACCAACAGCATTAACAGTAGCAATATTTTTAAAATTTCTACCATCTATACTTCTTTCTACTTCATAAGAATTTAAGTTGATTTCATTAGCAACAATCCAAGATAATTGTGCAGCATTGCTAGATTTTGTAATGCTAAACGATTGAAAATCTACTGGTAAAGGGTTTAACACATTAGTTGTACTTGAGAAATAAATATTATCTACATAATAAGTATTATCTGTAAATGGTGGCATTCCAACAAATAAAATTTGGATTATTGCATTTCTGTTTGTTAATCGTAATGCTCCATTTAAAGTTGCAAAAAGTGATAAAGGAAGGCTAAATGTATTCCATTGACCTTGAAGTGGTGCAGGTCTATTAAACGTACCTGGTAAACCATCAAACCAAACTAAATTTTCATTTGCTGGCCCACCACCTGCATTCACTATTTTTAGACCAAATGTAGCTGCAGATGGTGTCCACATATGTATATGAACACTATCTGCTAAAGTCAAATCAGTTGGACTTGCTAATTCAATACCCACAAAATCTACTCCAGTATATTTTTTAATATCGTTTCCAGCAATAGCAGTATCCACTAATGGTCCAGCACCACTCCAACTAGTTCTAAAAGTAGTACCTTCTAAATTTGAATAAGTATTACTAAATATTGATCTAACGTTAGCAGCCGGTTTAGTTGGGTTTGGTGCATTAGAACTTAAAGGAGTAACAGTAACTGATAACGTTGCAGTAATGCTACCAGCAGCATAAGGAGCAGCTGCTGCCTGATTTGCAGTTATTATACTTGATCCAGCTTTTAAAATTGTTATTGTATTGCCACTAACAGTTGCAACAGCTGTATTACTACTAATGTAACTAAATGCACCTGTACTGTTAGATGTTGGAGCAGTAATGGTAAATGGAGCATCGCCAAGCATTTTTGCAGGAATAGAAAAATTAGACAATGTAGGCAATACATTATTTGTATAAAAGAATATGTTATCTACATAAATACTAGCATTTGAACTAGGTGTAACAGTTACAAATTTAAATTCTTTAATTGCAGTAAGAGGAATTCCTAAAGCTGCATAAGCAGAAAGAGGAATCTTTAATCTATTCCAAGAATTTAGTGTTAATGCCCTATTAATCAATCTTTCACCAGAGCCTTCAGTTACTAAAAATATATCAAGAGAACTACAGTTTGCCGACCATACATCTAAATGCAAAGTATCTAAAGAACTTACATTTCTGTTGCTACCAATTGCAATGCCTTGGTAATTCATATTTGGGTAATGACGCATATTATTACCGCTAAGCGTAAATGTGGTTGCTGAGCCAAAACCTGATTGACCCCAATTAGGATTAAAATTTACGCCAGATAAATCGGCATAAAAATTATCTGTGTAAATTGAAGTTACTTGAGCTGCAGTTCTTGCAGTTAATGCATCAGGATTTGTAGTAGGTTGTGCAAAGCTGTTTAATACAAAACAGCAATAGGCAGTCGCAAAAGCTAGAATTTTTTTCATAAATTTAATTTAAATAATTAAAATGGCTATGTGTCAATATAACACAAAGCGAATTTAGTTGAATTAATCTGATAAAACCAAAAAATATTTTAAATAACCTTTTATAAGTATTTCTACATATTGTAGATAGCTCATTTTCACACAAATAGATGTAAATACCGGTTTCTGACAATACCTTCCTGAATAAAAAAACGATGAATTTTAAAATAGTTTACTGTTGAATATTTCTACCAATATACATTTCATAATGACGATTTTTATAAAGCAAAAAAATAATACATGATCAAGTTATTACTTCCCAATAACTATTCTATATTTTTGAAGGCTCTATAAAATTTTAACTATGGAAGATAGAATGAAATTTATGTTAGCAGCTATTGAACTGTCTAAAAATGGAATGTTGAATAACGATGGTGGTCCTTTTGGTTGTGTGGTGGTGAAAGATGGAGTAATTGTGGGTAAAGGTTGGAACAAAGTTACTAGTAGTAACGACCCCACAGCACATGCAGAAGTGACTGCTATTAGAGACGCCTGTAATACATTGGGTACTTTTCAATTAACTGAATGTGAAATTTATACTTCTTGCGAACCTTGCCCTATGTGTATGGGTGCTATTTATTGGGCTCGTCCGGCAAAAGTTTTTTACGCCAACACTAGGGTAGATGCTGCCAATATTGGATTTGATGATTCTTTAATTTATGAAGAGTTAACCCTGCCTTTTGAACAAAGAAAAATTGCCATGCAAGCTTTAGGCAGAACAGAAGCCATTAAAGTATTTGAAGCTTGGCAACAAAAAACTGATAAGGTAGATTACTAAACATGTGCACATTTGCCATTTTTGTTTAAGGTTCACTTTATATTTGCCCTCTTAATATTTTTTTTATGAGTGATTTATTGCATCAATTAAACGAAACGGTTGCTTACATTAAAAGCAAAGTAAACGTTGAAGCTACTACAGGTATTATTTTAGGAAGTGGTTTAGGTAATTTAGCAGAAGAAATAAAAACCGATGTAGCATTACCTTATACAGAAATTCCCAATTTTCCAGTAAGTACAGTAAAAGGTCATGGTGGAAAATTAATTTTTGGTGAGTTAGGTGGGAAAAAAGTAATTGTAATGAGTGGTCGTTTCCATTTTTATGAAGGCTATTCAGCACAACAAGTTGTTTTTCCAGTAAGAGTAATGAAAATGTTGGGTGTAGAAACCTTGTTATTAAGTAATGCAGCAGGTGCTGTAAATCCAGATTATAAAGTAGGCGATTTGATGATCATCAACGATCATATAAGTTTTTTCACAGAGAATCCTTTGATGGGTAAAAACGAAGAAGCATTAGGCACTCGTTTCCCAGATATGAGTGAGCCTTACAGCAAAGCAATTATTGCTAAAGCAAAAGCCATTGCTGTTGCAAACAATATTCATGTGCATGAAGGTGTTTATACAGCAGTTACAGGTCCAACTTTTGAAACCCATGCCGAATACCGTTTAATTAAAGTAGTAGGAAGTGATGTGGTAGGTATGAGTACTGTACAAGAAACTATTGCAGCCGTGCATTGTGGCTTAAAAGTTTTTGCAGTAAGTGTAGTAACCGATTTAGGCATTAGAGAAGACAATAATGTTATAACTCACGAAGAAGTATTACAAGCAGCTAAAGAAGCCGAACCTAAGCTAACTTTAATATTTAAAGAATTGGTGAACGCATTATAGGTTGAATTGATGATAAAAGTGGTAAGTGTTTATAGAAATACTTACCACTTTTTTTTATTAAAAATTCCCCCACTTACCACTCACCATTCACCACTCACTACCATTCATTCAGGTTTTCACATTCTTTTACATTTCATTCAACGCTTTACAGTTATTTTGCAGCCATGAAATTTATTGCATTCAAACACATCGCATTATTTTGTACATGCATTGTTGTGTTGCAATTTTTTTCTTATGGTCAAGGTCGTATTACAAGAAGCAATACAGAAAGTACTAGTGAGGCCAATAATCCCGATGTAGTGTATGATAGGCAAGGAAGAAGATTGCCCAACAGAAATAAAGGAAACGATTCATTACAAAAAAGAGATCAGTTTGCCGATTCAATTACCATTTATTATCGCTATTTCGATTCTACTAATATTCGTTATTTAGATTCTTCGATCAACGATTTTGCCAAACGATTTCAACAACCTTACGATTATATTAATTTAGGCAATTATGGCACTGCTGCAAGATCTTTATTGTTTTCACCTTTAATGAAACCCGGTTGGGATGCAGGATTTCATCAATACGATCTATATGCTTTTACAGTTGAAAACACTAAATTTTATCAAACTACAAGACCATTTACTGAATTGGCTTATGTGTTGGGTTCAAAATCTGAACAAACCATTCATTTAGTGCATACACAAAATAAAAAGACTAATTTTAATTTTGCTTTTGAATATCGATTTATCAATGCTCCTGGTAGTTTTAAAAACCAAAATAACAACCACAATTATATTCGTTTAAATGCGGCTTATCAATCGAATAATAGAAAATATGGAGCAACCTTTATATTGGTTTCTAATAAACATGTATCATCGGAAAATGGTGGACTAATCAATTCAACTTTATTAGATAGTTTGGCATTTAGTAATCCGTTTCAATTAGATACCAGAATGGGAGCCTCGGGAGCATTTTCTCAAAATCCTTTCAACACCAATATTTCAACAGGTAATCGATATAATAACTCTACTTTCTATTTGCGTCAGCATTATGATTTAGGTAAGGTAGATTCAATATTTAATAAAGAAGATTCTGTATACAATAAAATATTTTACTCAAGAATAAGGCTACAGCATAATTTAAACATTAGCAGTTTTAATTATGAATTTATTGATAATAATGTAAACGTGGCTAATTATGCAACTTATTTTGGGTTGAATTTATTCAATAATAATCCATTGATTTTTCAAAATAAATGGAATATTGTAACCAACGAATTCAATGCCATTACTTTTCCAGACAAAAACAATCAAGCCCAATTTTTAAAGCTAGGTGCTGCTTTACAAAACATAAAAGGTACATTGGGAACAATTAGAACCACTGACTATAATATATTTATAACAGGTGAATATAGAAATAGAACTAAAAATAAAATTTGGGATATTGAAGCAACAGGTAATTTATACCTCAATGGATTGAATGGTGGAGATTATCACGCATTAGTGAGTTTAAAAAGATTGCTGAGTAAACGTGTTGGATTTTTAGAATTAGGTTTTCAAAATGTTAACCGAACTCCGTCAACTATTTTCAATACTCAAAATAATTTTTTTGTTAATGCAATTAGTGTAAATAGAAAAGAAAATACCGTTCGTTTATTTGCTCAATATGATAATCCTGCTAAACATTTTAAACTAGCAGGTGAATACTTTTTGGTGAATAATTTTGCTTACTTCGATAGTTTTTTTGTGGCCAAACAAGAAAGTACAGTCATCAATGTTTTACATGTGAGTGCTGAGAAAAAATTTAAAATAAGTAAACATTGGAATTGGTATGCAGAAGTGCATGTACAACAAACTACAGCCAATGCACCTATAAACTTGCCATTGATTTTAACTAGACAAAGACTAGCTTTTGAAGGAAATTTTTATACCAACTTATTTTTATCTACAGGTGTAGAATTAAGATATTACACTAATTATAAAGCAGCCAATTATTCACCATTTACAGGTCAGTTCTTCTTTCAAAACACATTTAATGTAGCCAACAGACCAGAAATAAATGCTTTTTTACATCTGAGAATCAAGAGTTTTAAAGCATTTGTACGTTTAGAAAATATCAATACATTAATTCCGGGCAGCGGCAAGTATAATTTCTCGGCACAACATTATGCTAACAATGCATTGTGGTTTAGATTGGGCATTTGGTGGAATTTTGTAAACTAGTTTTAGCATCACCTTATGATGCAGATAGTAGATGTTAATGTTTATTTGTTTACTTTTACATTGTAATGAAAAAATTTACCATTGGCATATTGGCAATTTTATACTTTACCATGACGAGTGGTATTGTATTAAATATACATTATTGCCGTGGCAAAATAAGTTCGGTAAAAGTAGATGTATTAGCAAAAGACCTTTGTGCTTGTAAGAAAAAAAAGGACAAGGGATGTTGCAAAACCGATAACAAATTAGTAAAACTAGAAGATACACATAAAGCTTCTGTTACACAGTTTATTGTTGAAGCCCCAGTAGCAACAGTTACCTCATCTTACATTATTCAAAACGCATCTTTCATAGATTTAAAGAATGATTTAGCCTATAACAATCATTCGCCACCTGATATTCTATCAACAGATAAGTGTATTCTTCATTGCGTTTTCAGAATTTAATACCCACTACTTAGCAGTGTGTTAGCTTATGTTATATAATTACTCAATTTATACATAGCACTATTTTTTACTTTACTACACACTCAATATTCTCTCTTTTTTATACAATTAATTTAAAACAAACATTCCTAGATGTGTTGATTAATATATTTCAATGCTTCTAAGATTGTTCAAAATACATTTACAATGAAAACGCAAATCACCTTATTATTTAGCTGTTTATTTATTACTATATTTTCTTTTGCTCAGTCAAAAGCAACTTTAAAAACCGATAAAATTAAAGTTTGGGGCAACTGTGGCATGTGTAAAACCACTATTGAGAAAGCAGCAAAAAATGCTGGAGCATCTTATGCATTATGGAATGAAGATGCTAAAATTTTAACGGTAAAATATGCTGCATCTAAAACATCGATAGCAAAAATTGAAAAGAAGGTAGCTTCTGTGGGTTATGATACTCAAAACGAAACAGCACCAGAAGAAGTGTATAATAATTTACATGGCTGTTGCCAATACGATAGAAAAGCAACTGAAGTAAAAGAATCAACAAGCATGAGTTGCTGCAAAGACAAAGCCTCTTGCAAAAAAGATTGTTGCACTAAAGCTGATATGAGTTGCTGCACTGGCAAAGATGCTAAACACGAATGTTGTAAGGATGGAAAATCTTGTTGTGGTAAATAATGAACAGTGTACAATGAACAATGAACAGTGTACAATGAAAAATGAACAGTGTACAATGAAAAATGTACAATGAGTAATGAGTGGTTCATGTTAGTGTTTAATATGAATCATTCATTATTCTTTCTTTAACCTTAGCCTCTTAATTACTCATAGAAAACTTACTTCTACAATTAAGAAACAATATCTATTTGACATGAAAAAAATATATCTAATCTTCTTCATTTTTTTGTCGTTTCAGGTAACTGCACAAATCAAAAAAGTTACACTTCAAGCAAGTGGATTAACTTGTAGTATGTGTAGTAAATCTATTTATAAGTCATTAGTAGCAGTACCTTTTGTGCAAGATGTACAAAGTGATATAAAAAATTCAGCGTTCATTCTTTCTTTTAAAGAAAACGAAGTAATTGATTTTGATTTTTTAAAGAAAGCCGTTACCGATGCTGGTTTTTCTGTAGCTTCACTCAAAGTAGTAGCAGTATTTACAAAGCAGCACATTGAAAAAGATACTCATGTAATTGTTGACAAGAAAACAATACATTTTTTAAATGTCCAATCACAAACCATAGAAGGAGAAACCACGTTTAGGATAGTGGATAAAAATTTTGTTACAACAAAAGATGCAAAAAAGTATGGTAAGCTAACAACTATGAAATGTTATGAAACTGGTGTAATGGAAAGTTGTTGTACTAAGACCACTGCTGCAAACAGTACCAGAGTATATCATGCCACTATTTTGTAGAATTACTTTAATAAAAAATATAGTATGCGTAAATATTATATCGCTCTCATCTTTTTAGCATTGGGTATCATCCATGCACATGCACAACCTCCAATAGGTAAAGCTGTTCCAGAAATTGTGTTGAATAATGTTGAAGGAAGTCCGGTATCACTTTCTTCTTTAAAAGGTAAGGTAGTGATTATAGATTTCTGGGCAAGTTGGTGTGGGCCATGCAGATTAGCTAATAAAACATTGGTTAAGTTGTACAAAAAATATAAAGACAAAGGTTTAAAAATTTATAGTATTTCGGCCGATAGAAATCAAAATGCTTGGAAACGTGCCATTAAAAGTGATGACATGACTTGGATCAATGTGTTTGATGAACAAATGACAACAGCTACCCAATGGCGTATTGGTTATTTGCCTTTTACATTTATTGTAGACACTAGAGGCAAAATTGTTGCTGCCGACTTAGAAGCAAAAGATTTAGAGAATGAAATAAAAAAATTATTATGAGTAAAAAATATTTCATAGGGTTACTATTATTTTTTAATACCAATTTACAAGCACAAGAACTGTTTGTATTAACTGAACCTGCTAGTAATATGGCAGCAAAATCATTGGGTTTTAGAGCCATGAATTCTTTTATGAATGAATTGGATGGTAGTGGAATAAATTATCATTTAATGCCTGAAATTATGTGGGGCATTAATAATAAATGGATGGTACATGCACAAGGATTTTTAAGTAACAGAAATAACCGTTTAGTAACCGAAGGAGGAAGTTTATATGCCAAGTATCGTTTTTTAAGTATTGATGATGTGCACAGCCATTTTCGCATGGCTTCTTATGGAAGATTGAGTATGAATAACAGCGATATTCATCAAGACGAAATTGAAACGATGGGGCACAATAGTGGTTATGAAGTGGGCTTAATTGCTACTCAACTATTGCATAAAGTGGCCATTAGTGCATCGGTGAGTTATGAAAAGGCAATGGATAATAGCAGTGCTTATAAATTTCCATCAACACAATCCAATAATGCAATTAACTACACCTTATCTGTTGGTAAATTAATGCTACCCAAAGAATACACTTCATACAATCAAACCAACGTAAACTTAATGGTTGAAATGTTAGGGCAAAGTTTAAGTAATGGAAAATCGTTTCTAGATGCTGCACCATCGATTCAATTCATTATTAAAAGTCAAGCTAGGATTGATTTTGGTTATCGTTATCAACTCTATAGTAATATGGTAAGAACAGCCCCCAATGGATTTATTTTGAAGTTAGAATACAACCTTTTTAACTTTTTCAAGTAAAAAATAAAATCTCTTGTACTAGAATGCTGTACTTTTGAAGCAATGAAAAAATGTGTAGCCATATTTTTATTGAGTTTGTACTTATTTAGTACAACAGAAGCTCATCAGCTACTCAAATTGCCTTTATTGGTACAGCATTATTTTCAACACAAAGCCGAAAACAACAATTTAACTTTATTGAGTTTTTTAAACATGCACTATAACGAGAAGGTAGTGTATGATAATGATTATGCTCAAGACATGCAATTACCATTTAAAACACATGCCGAAAATTTTTGTGTAATTGCAGTGCCGTCTTTACCTGCACCAAAATTTGAAATGTATATAGTTGTAACACCTGTTGTTAAACAAACTATTCCTATTATCAATGATCCTTCTTATTCTTTTTTATCTACCCAAGATATTTTTCAGCCTCCGAAAACAGTGTAATTAATCATTCTTATTCAAAGAGTTTTTCTTTTTATTTTGGGTTGGTCTTTTGATGCATTAAAAGTTATACAATTGTATTAGTATATCTCTTCTTTTTAATGATGATAGAAGAACCGAACCTCAACTGGTGCGACGCCGAGAACGATGATTTTTATTCTCTGCTTGGCTCATTATTTCTTTATTTCTAAATTATACTTATGCTACATAGCATTATTAGATTCTCTATAAAAAATAAATTAATTATAGGCTTGCTTACATTGGGCTTAATCATTGGTGGTGTATTTGCCATTACTAAATTGCCTATTGATGCAGTGCCCGATATTACCAATAATCAGGTGTTGGTAATTACATCTGTACCTAGTTTAGGTGCTCCAGATGTTGAACGTTTTATTACTGTACCTATTGAACAAGCCACACGAAATGTGCCTGGAATTATTGAACAAAGAAGCTTCAGCCGATTTGGATTAAGCCTTGTTACCATTGTGTTTGATGATGATGTTGATGTGTATTGGGCAAGGCAGCAAATAAGTGAAAGATTGGTACAAGTACAAGAACAAATTCCTGCTGGTTTAGGGGTTCCGTCATTAGGTCCTTTAACTACAGGCTTAGGAGAAATTTTTCAGTATGTAGTAAGAGCCAAACCAGGTTATGAGGGTAAATACAATTTAGCTGCGTTAAGAGATATACAAGATTGGATTGTAAGAAGACAATTATTAGGTACAGAAGGTGTGGCAGATGTAAGCAGTTTTGGTGGCGATGTAAAACAATTTGAAGTTGCAGTTAATACGCAAAAGTTAAGCAGTTTTCAACTCACAATTGCCGATGTATTTAAAGCATTACAAGAAAATAACCAAAATACAGGAGGTGCATATATAGAACGTGGTCCTAATGTATTATTTATAAGAAGTGAAGGTTTGGTGAAGAACATGGATGATATTAATAGCATTGTTGTAAAACATGTAAATGAAACTGTACCTGTTTTAATTAAAGATGTAGCAACCGTGCAATATGGTAAAGCCATACGTTATGGTGCAACTCTATACAATGAAACTGGTGAAGTAGCTGGTGCTGTAGTAATGATGCTGAAAGGGGAAAACAGTAGTAAAGTAATTGAAAGCATTAAACTTAAAATTCAAAACATTGAAAAAAGCTTGCCAGAAGGTGTACTGATTGAACCTTTTTTAGATAGAACAAAAATGGTGAACAATGCTATAAGTACTGTTGAAACCAATTTGTTAGAAGGAGCATTGATTGTGGTTTTTGTGTTGGTGCTTTTCTTAGGTAATTTAAGAGCAGGATTTGTTGTTGCATCTGTAATTCCATTAAGCATGTTGTTTGCTATTATTATGATGAATGCATTTGGTGTAAGTGGAAACTTAATGAGTTTAGGAGCATTGGATTTTGGTTTATTGGTAGATGGGGCTGTAATTATTGTAGAAGCTGTAATACATAAACTAAAGCATCATACAGGTTTTAAAGAAGCTACTAAAATGAATCAACATCAAATGGATGTTGAGGTAGAAGGTTCGGCCGGGAAAATGATGAGCTCGGCAGTATTTGGACAAATCATTATTTTAATTGTGTATTTACCCATTCTTTCTTTACAAGGTATAGAAGGTAAAATGTTTAAGCCAATGGCACAAACAGTATCGTTTGCCATTGTTGGTGCATTTATTTTATCGCTTACTTATGTGCCTATGATGACTGCACTTTGTTTAAGTAAAAAAGTAAGTCATAAACCCAATATTTCGGAAAGAGTAATGGAGAAATTACAAAATTGGTATAAACCTATATTATTGAAATTGCTCAATTATCCCAAATTAATCATTAGCTCATCTATTGTATTATTTGGTGTTGCTTTATTAATAGCTTCAAATATGGGAGGTGAGTTTATTCCTAAATTAGAAGAAGGCGATTTTGCCGCAGAAGTTAGAATGCTTACAGGTACATCGTTGAAAGGAACCATTGATGGTTGTACAAAAGCTGCAAAATTGGTGAAAGAACAATTTCCTGAGGTAGAGAAAGTAGTGGTAAAAATTGGTTCAGGAGAAATTCCAACTGATCCAATGCCAATGGAAGCAGCCGATTTGATGATTATTTTAAAACCCAAAAAAGAATGGACATCGGCCAAAACTTTTGATGAATTAGCCGAAAAAATGAGTACCGCTTTAGAAGATATTCCGGGTATTGCAACAGGTTTTCAGTTTCCGGTTCAAATGCGTTTTAATGAATTGATGACAGGGGCTCGTCAGGATGTGGTATGTAAAATATTTGGAGACGATTTAGACAGTTTAGCCATACATGCAAATGAATTAGGCAAAATTATCAATGGTGTTGAAGGAGCAAAAGATTTGTTTATAGAAACGGTTACAGGTGTGCCACAAATGGTGGTTACTTACAACAGAGAAGCTATTGCAAGATTTGGTGCAAGCATAAATGATATTAATACCACCATTGAATCGGCCTATGCAGGAGCCACTGCAGGTTTGGTTTTTGAAGGAGACAAGAGATACGATTTAGTAGTAAGATTGAATAATGAACAAAAACAAAATGTAGATGGAATAGAAAACTTAATGATTGGTTTACCCAATGGCAATCAAGTGCCATTAAATGTTTTAGCAAAAGTTGCTTTGCAAGATGGCCCCTATCAAATACAACGTGAAGATGCAAGAAGAAGAATTACCATTGGCTTTAATATTAGAGGAAGAGATGTACAAAGTATTGTAAAAGAATTACAAGAAAAAGTAAGTACACAAATAAAATTTCCAAGTGGATATTATATAACTTATGGTGGATCTTATGAAAATTTACAGCATGCAACTAAACGCTTAAGTATTGCACTTCCATTGGCTTTGCTGCTTATTTTGGTGATGTTGTATTTTGCTTTTAATCAACTGAAATATAGTTTGCTTATTTTTTCGGCTATACCATTATCGGCTATTGGGGGTGTATTTGCTTTAACATTGAGAGATATGCCTTTTAGTATTAGTGCAGGCGTAGGTTTTATTGCATTGTTTGGTGTAGCAGTATTAAACGGCATTGTCTTAATTGCCGAAATGAATAGATTAAAAACTGAACATGTACATGGCATAAGAGCAATTATTGTACAAGCTACAGTTATACGTTTAAGACCAGTATTAATGACTGCTGCTGTTGCTTCACTAGGGTTTTTACCAATGGCCATTAGTAATGGAGCTGGTGCCGAAGTGCAACGTCCATTAGCAACAGTTGTTATTGGTGGATTACTCTCAGCTACTTTATTAACCTTAATTGTATTGCCTTGTTTGTATTTACTGATAGAAGAAAAAAAGAAAATCGTGAAAAAATCTACTGTTGTTACAGCAAGTATTTTGTTATGTTTATTGATGAGTAGTGATGTAGTATTTGCTCAACCAAACACTCAAAAAATGACTTTGCAAGAAGTGAGTAATTTAGCAATAAGCAATGCTCAATCTTTAAAAGTGAGTAAGCTGCAAGAACAATATCATCAGTTGATGTTAAAAACTGCTGGTGAGTTGCCTAAAACACAGTTCAATACAGAATTGGGCAATTACAACAGTATTTTTTTTGATAGTAAATTTTCTGCTACACAAACCTTTTCATCTGGAGGATTTTATAAGCAACAAAAGAATTTATTAGGTACTTATTTAGAAGTAGCTAAAGCACAAACTTTAGTACAAAAAGCTGAGCTTAAAAAAATGGTAGAACAATTGTATGTTGAATTGCAAACACTACAAGCTAAACAATTATTGTTGCTAAGAATAGATAGCATGTACAATAATTATTATCAAATTGCTAAATTAAGATTTGAAAAAGGAGAAACTAGCTTATTAGAAAAAACAACTTTAGAAAATAAAGCCAATCAAAGTAAACTAGCCTTGCAGTTAATTGAAGATGAAGTGTCATCCATACAACAACAGTTGGGTATTGTATTGCAAACCAATATTAGAATTGTAGCTGCTGAAAGTTTAACCCATCAACATCAATTGTTCGATACAAGTTTAGTGGCTAATCATCCGTATTTAATATTTCAATTACAACAGCAACAAGTGGCAATGGCACAAACCAATGTAGAAAAGTCGATGTTAAAGCCAGATTGGTTTGTAGGTTACAACAATCAATCTTTAATGGGTTGGCAACAAAGAAAAGATGCATCAGAAGTGTTTTATGATGGAGGAAGAAGATTTTCTTCTATTGTATTGGGTATGCATGTTCCTATTTTTTCAAAACCACAAAAAGCAAAAGTTGAAGCTGCCAAAGCAAATGAACAAACTCAAGCTGCTATGACGGAACTCACCAAACAACAATTGAACATGCAAGTGCAAAAGTATTTTATTACTTATGTTCAATTTGAAAAAGCAGTTCAATACTTTACTACAAAAGGGGTTGTTCAAAGTAATTTAATGATAACAACTGCTGGGTTAAATTATAAAGCAGGACAAATAAATTATTTTGAGTGGAGTAGTTTATTGCAAGATGCATTTAACATTCAGTTCGATTATATAGAAGCATTAAAGAACAAACAATTAACTGCTGTTGAATTAAATTATTTATTACAATAATAGTTATTGGCTCAAATCAATCGTATCAATCACAAATAAATTATTATGAATACAATATATCAATCAATGAATCATCAATATAGCAATCATCGCTTCAAGTACTTTAATTTAATGGCATTAATGGTGTTGCTATTGTTGAGTTGTAGTACAAAAGAACCAGCAAAAGAATCTGCTGAAAAGCCAATAGAAGAAACTGTAGTTAGTTTAAATAAAGAACAATTGAAAAATGCAGCATTGGTTATGGGGAATATTTCTACCCAAAATATGCAAGCTGTTATTCAGGTTAATGGGGTGGTAGATGTGCCACCTCAAAGCTTAGTAAGTATTAGTTTTCCTTTAGGTGGTTATTTAAAAAATTCTCATTTATTGCCTGGTACAAGTGTTAGAAAAGGAGAAGTGTTAGCAATAATGGAAGATCAGAGTTATGTGCAATTACAACAAGATTTTTTAGTAGCCAAAGCAAAAATGGAATACTTGCAAGTAGATGTTCAACGACAAAAAGAGTTAAGCGATGCTGATGCTGCAAGCAAAAAAAATTATCAGTTGGTGTTGAGTGAATTTAAAACCCAACAAATAATGATTAAGGCATTGGAAGAAAAATTAAAAATTATTGGTATTAATCCAACTAATTTAATAGTGACAAATATTTCTAGAACAGTGAGTATAAAAAGTCCAATAGCTGGTTATGTTACGCATGTAAATGTAAATATTGGTAAATATGTAAATCCAAGTGATGTGCTGTTTGAGTTGGTAAATCCCGATGATATTCATGCGGCAATGACAGTGTTTGAAAAAGATTTTGGGTTCATCAAAAAAGGTATGAAAGGAACTGTAACATTAGCTGATCAGCCAGAAAAAAAATATGAAGTAGATGTTATATTAGCCACTAAAAACATCAACGAAAATAGAGCAGGATTGGTGCATTGTCATTTTGAAAATAACAATCATGATTTACTACCGGGTATGTTTTTAACTGGAGAATTTAAAATAAGTAATGCCCAAGTAAAAGCACTGCCTCAAGATGCAGTTATACGTTACGAAGGCAAGGAATATATTTTTGTAGCAAAAGATACTGCAATATTTGAAATGTTAGCAATAGAAACAGGTATTAAGCAAGGTGGATTTGTAGAAATCAAAAACAAAGATTTACCTGAAGGTAAACAAGTGGTCATTAAAAATGCTTATTCACTTTTAGGAAAGCTAAAAAATAAAATGGAAGACTAATATATATATAGTTTAAGCACATAAAAGCCTGTAACAATAATTGTTACAGGCTTTTTCAGAATGTTCAAATATATTCTAAAATCTAAATCCAAGACTTAAACCTAAACCTCTTACACCAGCCCAAGGTCCATCAGAAACAATAGTTGCACTTTTATTGTCTGCAGCAATAGTACCTTTAATTTTAAAAGGAGTTAAGTCAATAGATTCTATACTTTTTTCTAAGTCGGCTCTTTGAGAAGCTGAGAGTTGTCCGTTTGGCAAATTAGGAAATGTTGCCACAAGGTCGCCTTTGCTTGTGCCGTAGTGGCCACCAACAATCCAAATATCTAATACCAATTTTTTCAATATTTGATATTGGGTACCAAACATAACTCCATAGCTGGTAGATTTTATGGTTCCCACAAAATCTGCATCTGCAGTTACATTAAAACCAGTTTGATATTTAACGGGAATGGTAAAATCGAAATTGGCAAATCTTGCATAAGGGGCAACATAAAAACCTTTCATTTTACCCATACCTAAATATAAACGTAGTTCTGGAGTTATGGCTGAGTTCCCAAGCATAAAACGACCAAAGTTTAAGTTTGGGTCGTCAATAAAATCTCTAGTTAGTTTTTCTAAAGGCAAAGCTTTCTTTTCGCCATATCTATAAGACACTGAGATAGACATTTTTTTTAAAATGGCTCTTTCGAAAGTAGCGTGATAATTACCAAATGCTAAAGAACTAAGATTAGCTTTAATAATATTTTTCCCGCCCAATAACTGAGCTTGTGCAAAAGCAGGAATTACTGCTAATAAAATGATTATTTTTTTCATACTTATGTTTTAAAGGTAAAGATTATAAATTGGCAATATCGGCAATGGTTTTATTTTCTAAAATTTTTAAACTGGCATCTCTTACACTTGTCATTACATTACTTAAGCCACATTTTTTTTCATCGCAGTTTTTACATTTTTCATAAAAATTCAAACTTACACAAGGCAATAAAGCTATAGGTCCATCTATTAATCGCATGATTTTAGCAAGAGGAACTTTTTTGGGGTCTTGAGCAAAAAAATAACCACCGCCTTTTCCTTTTTTACTATCTAATATTTCCGATTTTTTAAGTTCTAACAAAATGCTTTCTAGAAATTTTAAAGGAATTTTTTTCTTCTTCGAAATTTCAGCAATTAGTACTGGCCCTGAAGATTTTTTTTCAGCTAAATAAATTAAAGCCTTCAGTGCATATTGAGTTTTCTTAGATAGCATGCTGCAATGTTATAAAAATATTTTTTAAATAGAATACCCCTAATTGGGTATTCTATTTAAATTAAAGGTATCATTTTTTTGTATAGAACGAAATGAAGCAGAATATATTATTTGGTTGGGGGATGGATTTTTATTGATATTAAAACTAATAATGAGTTGATACATACGTGTTATTTTTCAAGCGAAGTAGTAAGATTATCTTGGACCCATAAACCGATCTCCATTAAAGTGTATCATGTGTTCTGGAAAATCTACAACCCAAACTTCAGTTTCCCATGCAATATTTGTAGAATGTTTTTTAAATTCTGCAAAGTCGGGAAATGCTGAAACATAAACTTTACCTGCTTTACAATCTTTTAGTAATTCCTCCAATTCAACAATTCTTTTGGGTGAAACAGGACCATGTGAAGTGACCGCTTCAATTAAGTAAAGCCAATTTTTCTTTCTGTCAAATAAAACTACGTCTGGTAGTTTGCTATGTTGCGTTATTGGGATGCCTATTTCTTTCAATACTTTTTTATCAACGTAAAGGTCTTTGTTTGCTGTGTCGCCTAAATAAAGAACTTCGCTGTCGTTTGCGAAACGTGCAGCAAAATCTTGAACAATTGCAGCTTGTACAACATTATGTATTCCAGCAGATAGTTTGAGCGTTTTGCCGTTGCTTAATTTTACAGGAATTAAATTTTGTTTTCTTTCTTTGAGGTAACGTTTTGAAAGTTCGCCAACTTCCGTTTTAAATCTTTCTGCTCCTTCTTTCCATGCTTTTGTTCCAAAAGTTTTTATAGCTTCTAATGCTTCCGCTGTAATTGCATAATGTGCATTAGGACTATTAACTGGAAGACTTGGATTGTCAGGATTGTAATCTGCAATTCTTGCTTGAACAAATTGGTGCAATACTTGCCTGCGAAAGGTTTCCCTTGTATTAGGAGCATATTCTTTTTTGTAAATGTCTTTACAAAATGCCATGATACCTTTTGAAACTTTCAAACTTGCTTTAGTAGCTTTACTCCAATTGCCACGGGGTTTAATATCGCAAAGAGCAAGTAAAGTATAGGCTGAAATTTCATTTTGTTGTGCTGCTGGCAATCCTAATTCTTTAAGAATTTCTTTTGCTTCGTCAATTTTGCTCATAAGCGAATATATGTTCTATATCAAAGTAGTTGTTTATGATTTCGTCAACCTTTAATTGTGAAAAGTCGTTTAATAATATTATTTGATTTCCAATTTGTTTGATGTCTTCCAATGGCGGTAAAGGCATTTCCCTTAATTCGGTAGCACTAACATTTATATTTCCATTGAAGGTTCTGAAATATGTGTCAAAGAGATTGCTATTTAATAACGCAGCAAGTCCTAATATTTCATTTCTTTCAAGATGTCCTTTGCGTCTGTAAATATAGTTGAGATGATTCTCAACGCCAATATATTCCGCTTGTGTAATATCAACAAAGTAAGGAGTTGCAACTAATCTGCTCTTGTCGTCCTTTGCACTAAAGCGACGAAGAAAAACATAATTTTTATTTGGAAGCAAAAGGGATTTGGTTTCTTCGCAAAGTTGAATGTATTGAGGTTTATTCCTCTTAATAACTGGCCAATCAAATTGCATTTTAGCTGTGTTGATGAGTTGATACAACGGCACTAAAAAAACAGTTCCATTTTGATACTGCTCAAACAAATATTGAGTTGCTCTGAATGAAACAACTGGGCCTGTAGAAATTTGGATGTCGTATTGCTGTAAATTTCCAACCCATGATTTAAACAGCTTAATTACGTTATCATCTGTCTCATTTATTGGAAGGTGTATGATTTTTTCTTTTGATTTTAAATCGATTAGTTCATCAGTTTTATAAATCTTTTCGGTAAAGTTTTCAATATCCTTAATTCCATTTGAATGTGTTACAAGTATTGAAGGTAATTGCTCATTTTGCTTTTGCTTTTTGCCTTTCAATATTAGTGTTTCTTGCAAAACACTATCTCGGTCAAAAGTATCAGTCCTTGAACCGAATAAGTGTATTTGTTCAATTTCTATTTCCTGAAAGAATGCTTCACGGAAAGCTCTGAAATAATTGCCTGATGCAAAACTTCTGGGGGTTATAAAAATTAGTTCGCCGCCTTCTTTTAAAAGTTTTGTAGCAACCATCATAAAGATTGAGTAGATGTTTGGTTGCCCCCAAACAATAGACTTAGCTACAGTTGCCCTTTTATCATCCTTTGATATTTTGAAATAGGGCGGATTTGAAATTACAATATCGTAAGTGGCATTTTTCGGTTCTGAAAAAAGTGTCGCTGAAACTTGAAAGCAATCTTTGTTTTCAAGTACAAAATCATTTGTGTCAAGCGTTGCTTTAAATTTAATTTTATGTTGCTTTAGCCATTTGCTTAAATAGTCAAGCACTGCTTGTGTGTAAGGTAAAATGTCTTGGTCGGTTTCATATACAATGAGTTCTATTTCTTTTAAGTTTTCATTTTGTTTTACAAGTGTCTCAATGAGTGAACTTGAAAGAATGGCTGTACCACAACCTGGATCAAGTATTTTGAATTTGTCTTTTGTTTGTTTGGTCAGTCCCGCCATGAAATGAGCAATTTCTGTGGGAGTAAAAAACTGTCCATTGTCCTTCTTGTGTTGTGTCGTAACAGTTTTAGCATAAAGCTGCCCAACCCTATCGGCGAAGAGGCTTGGTAACTCATTAGTGAGTGGTTTTATATCTATTGCTGCTATCATGCCAACAAATTTACTAAAAGTAGAATCCTAACGTTGGATATGTTTGTTTAGATTTTTATTTAAATTATAATATTGATATTTAAATTCAAATTTCTATAACTATATGTAAAAAACTCTATCCACTTTGCATTGTACAAACGAAAAATAAAACTGCAAAAAAAAACCTCAAAAATATTTTTTGAGGTTTTTGGCGGAGAGAGAGGGATTCGAACCCCCGGACCTGTAACAGTCAACAGTTTTCAAGACTGCCGCAATCGACCACTCTGCCATCTCTCCGAGTGCAAAATAATAGGTTGAGAATGTAACTGCCAAAAAAATAATTTTTCAACAGTTAACTTCGCTAAAATTTTCACCCATTGAAGCACTTATCGGTTTTAAATAAATATTTCTGGAAGTATAAAAAACACTTTTTTCTAGGCATCGTTTTTATTATTCTATCTAACTATTTTAGAATTTTAAGTCCACAAATTGCTGGCTTTGTGGTAGATCAAGTACAGCAAAAAATTGCAAGTGCCAATACATTAACAGCTCAAAACCATTCAAGAAGTAATTACGATATTTTGGTAAAACAATTACTTAATTACATGGAACTGCATGAAATGAACTTGAAAAAGGTTGTAGTCATTTGTTCCTTAACCTTATTGATTTTAGCAATTTTAGGCGGTTTGTTTATGTTTTTAATGAGGCAAACCATTATTGTAATGAGTAGGCATATTGAGTTTGAACAAAAAAATGAAATATTTAAACATTATCAACAACTCAATACCAGCTTTTATAAAGTAAACAGTACCGGCGATTTAATGAATAGAATTTCAGAAGATGTAAGTAGGGTTCGTATGTACACTGGACCTGCATTAATGTACTTAATTAACCTTGCAGCTACCATTGGTTTTTGTGTTTATTTTATGTTGAGAGAAAACTGGCAACTTACCATGTATGTGTTAGCACCATTACCCATTTTAGCGGTTACTATTTATTTTGTAAATACCGTTATTAATAAAAAAAGTGAAAAAATTCAAGGCTTATTATCTAATTTAACTACTACAGCACAAGAATCTTATTCTGGTATTCGAGTAATTAAATCATTTGTGCAAGAAAAAGCCATTTTTAATTTTTTCAATAATGATAGTGAAGAATACAAAAAAAATGCTATTGGCTTAGCTAAAGTAGAAGCTATTTATTTCCCATCAATGGCATTAATGATTGGTATTAGTACATTATTAACTATAGCTATAGGATGTTGGTATGTAGTAGAAGGAGCCAATAATGTAACAGCAGGTACAATTACAGAGTTTGTTATTTACATAAATATGCTCACATTTCCTGTAAGTGCAATTGGGTGGACGGCAAGCATGATTCAACGTGCTGCTGCTTCTCAAAAAAGATTAAATGAGTTTTTGCAAACTGTACCCGAAATTCAACAAACCACTACAGCCAATATTCAAACAGTAACTGGCGATATTGAATTTAATGAAGTTTCATTCATCTATCCACATACAGGCATAACTGCATTAAAAAACTTTTGTGTAAAAATTAATAAAGGCAACAAAGTTTTAATATTAGGAAAAACAGGGAGTGGAAAAAGTACCATAGCTCAATTGCTATTACATTTTTATAATCCAACCCATGGTTCAGTAAGTATTGGAGGAAATAGTGTTCAATCAATTTCCTTACACCAATTAAGAGAACAAATTAGTTATGTGCCACAAGATGTTTTTTTGTTTAGCGATACAGTAACCAATAATATTAGTTTTGGTTTGGCCGAAAAAGCTACTCAAACAAAAGTGGAGCAAGCTGCAAAGTTTGCCAATATTCATAACGAAATAATGGGGTTTGAAAAGCAATACAATACATTAATTGGTGAAAGAGGCGTAACCTTAAGTGGTGGGCAAAAACAACGTATTTCTATTGCTAGAGCATTAATAAAACAACCAGAAATTGTTGTGTTTGATGATTGCTTAAGTGCAGTAGATGCAAAAACTGAAAATGAAATTATTGGGCATTTGTATGAATACTTACACGATAAAACAGCTTTAATCATTACCCACCGAATTTTTTCTAAATTTAACTTTGATAAAATTATTGTGTTAGATAATGGCACAATTGCTGAGCAAGGCACACATGCTCAATTAATGGCATTAAATGGCTTATATACCGAATTGTACAGCAATCAGATGAAGGAAGAAGAACAAGTATAATTGAAATTATACTAAGTGATGCTTATCGTTATAAGAAATAATTTCATGCTTTAACAACTTATTATCTATTTAAACGTTTCTAATATAGTAATACCTTATACATTTGCAGCCACAAAAAAATCCAGTAGTTTATTTATAGATTATCTGCACACTAACATTTTGTTTGCCACACTTGGGGGGGGATTATTAACACGATTTAAAAGGAAAGATTTATGAACAGTAATGTAATGCAAACTCGTTTAAACATGAGTGCAAACGAATTGAATGAACTATTAGAAGAAGTAAAAGAAACAGTTGTAACTGAAGCAATAGTTAAAAAATTTACTTCTGTTGATTTATGGCAAATTGAAAAGAACAGAAAAACAGCCGTAGGTTATACCAGAAAATGGAACTTGAACTAGTGAATAAAACCCATCGAATTCGATGGGTTTTTTAATTGCAATATTTTTCTCCCAGCAAATGCAGAAAAGAATTTCCCGTCTCACAACTCTTAATAAATTGTAGTTGTCTCTTTATACTAAAAAGAAGAAATACAATTAACATACTTCCCTAAGAACCTTTTTGTGAATAACTGAAAGTTTGTTTTTTCTTTATACACAAATATGCTTTTTTGTTATTCCGTTGAAAACAAGAAGTTATTTTTACGCTGCTTACTAATCCGTTTATCTATGAAGTCCGTAAAACTTTACATCCATTTTCTATGGATGTTCCTTTTAACTGTGTTAGTGGCTAATAGCCAAAATAGTTTTAATCCTACTGGGTATGCTACCTCTCTACGAGGTGCATTGATGGATCCTGCATCTATCTCTACCATTAGTGTGTATTACACTAGAGGAATGATTTTTGATGTAGAAGAAGGAAAACCTAGGCCAGATGCACCTTTTGAGAAACTTGCAGAGTTAAACAATCTTAGAACCATTCGCTTAAATGGAACTCCTTTAAACTTTAAGCAAGAAACATTTTTTTGTAATCTTACTAAAGTAGTTCAGTTAGAAGCTTTAGAGTTGAGAATGAGCTTACGTCAGCTTGGTGTATTAACAGAAAAATCTTTAAGGTGTTTAACCAAGCTTAAAAGTTTAAGGCGTTTAAATTTGCCCAATCAATATCCAGCTGAAGAATATTTAAAAATAAAAGAATTATTACCCAATTGCGAAATTGTAATTAATATGAGTTTTGAAGGAGATTAATCATCTCCTTTTTTTATGCTTCTAATTCAATTAACTGAAAAGCAATATTTGCATCGGTTAATGCAAGTGAAAGTCTTTCTTTATGCGTATCTGTAATAAACACTTGACCATCGTCTTCCTTACAAACCCAGGTTAATAAATTAAACATACGAGTTGCGTCTAGCTTTTCAAAAACATCGTCTAATAATAAAATTGGAGCAAAGCCTTTTTTTTGTTTTAGTAGCTGCCATTCGGCTAACTTGAATGCAAATAATAAACTTTTTCTTTGCCCTTGTGATGCTTGGTTTTTAAAACTATTGGCATTCATAGTTATAAAAATATCGTCTTTATGTATGCCAATGGTTGTACGTTGTAAGGCAATATCTTTTGATAAATTTTCATTTAATAATTTAATAAATGATTGGTTAATTAGTTGACTATTATATACAAGTTCAACATCATCGCTTTGGGTAGCAATTTTTGTATAGTAATATATAATAAGTGGTAATAATTCTTTTGTAAAACCTACTCTTGCTTCAAATATATAATTGCCTTTTTCTATTAATTGATCATTATAAATATTTAATAATGCATCATCTATTGAACCAATTTCATTCGCTTGCTTTAATAAGCTATTTCTTTGTAGTATGATTTTATTGTATGCAATTAATGCTTCTAGGTAAGAACTATCAATTTGCGATAGAATAGTATCTAAAAATTTTCTTCTTAATTCACTGCTGCCTGTAATTAGTTCAACATCATCTGGAGCAATTATTACACATGGATAATTACCAATATGATCGCTAAATTTTTTATAAACAGTTCCGTTAATTAAAAATTCTTTTTTATTGTTTTCTCGTACAATACAAATAAGTTCTTGTGCTTGATTATTTAAATGATAATGTCCTTCAATTCTTAATCCTGCAAGTCCTTGATGTACATTTTGAGCATCGGTTCTACCAAAATAACTTTTAGTAAATGATAAGTAATAAATGGCATCTAGTAAATTAGTTTTGCCAGTTCCATTCAGTCCACAAATACCTACCACTTTTTTATTAAAACTAAATGATTGAGTAAGATAGTTTCTAAATTGTACCAATGTTATGTTGTTCAGTTGTAGCATATTAACAAATGCAAATTAACTGATTAAACATAGACAATTCAATTAGAGTTCATTTAGTTTAACTCATTAATACAATCTTGTAATTGGTCTAAATATTTACCATACAATTTTTTAATGTACCACTTGGTAAAATAATAAGTACCTACTGTTAGAATAATGATGTATACAATTAGAAAAATAATTAATTCCTTACCGTTGTTAAACTTAGATGCCAAAGAATCAAATTCTTCTATAACTACTCCATTTTTACCATCTTGATAGCCTAAATAACCAGAGAAGAGTAAACAAATAGGTATTAAACTCATGGTAAATTGAAAATATCTTTTAGTGAACTCTTGCAACAACCTATGCAATTCAACTAAATTTTCTTTTACCGGAAGGTTGGAATCGCTTAAATGATTTACTTTTCTAAGTAGAAAAAATAGTAATATTAAAAAGGCAATAATTAAAAATACAAATGCAGTAGAATATGTTTTTAAACTAGGGTATTTATTAAAAATACTCAAGTAACCAAAAGCAAAAATGAATACAACGCATGAAGCAATTTCGAACCACAAACTTTTTTTAAGTTTATGAACAATTGAATTGGTTTTACGGGTTAATAAAATAGCAATGTCAGCAGGGGTTTTTTGTCCTCTGTCGTCATCAATTTTTTGCTTTAAATGTATTTTCAGTTCGTCTAGTTCCATGGTGTTTTTATTTTAGGACAACTGATAATGTTTTTGTGTTTGTTCTTTCAATTTGGCTTTCAATCTATTCATTTTTACAGCAACATTGTTGGCACTAATACCTAACATTTCTCCAATTTCATTGTAATTGTAATCTTCTAAATACAACATAATTAAAGCTTTATCAATTTTACTTAATTCACCAATTGCTTTATACATAGCTTTTACTTGCTCTTCAATTGGGTTGTATTCTTCACTTGATGCTTCAGGTAAAATTTCAGTTGTAAAAGTGGGTACTTGCTTTTTTTCTTTTCTGTAAAATGTAATTGCTGTATTTAATGCCACTCTATAAAGCCATGTGCTAAATTTTGCATCTCCTCTAAAGTTTGGATAGGCTTTCCATGCTTGTAAAGTAACTTCCTGAAACAAGTCTTCTTTAGCTGCATAATCATTCATATATACACTACAAACTTTGTGTATAATGTTTTGATGTTTATTAAGCAGTTGTATAAATTCTTGTTCGTTGTGCATGGTTTATAAAACTATGACTAAATCTACAATGTATTAAATAATGAATATTAATTTTTTTAGTATCGAATAGGTGTAACAGTATATCCTTGTTTTCTCAGCAAATAAATAACTCCTTTTTTACCTGCTAAATGTCCTGCACCAACTGCAATAAAACTAGGCATGGTAGCAATTTCTTTTTCTATTACTGGAATCCAATTTTTATTTCTTTTATCGAGTAATACTTTTTCATATTTTCCTAAATCGCTATCGCCTTGAATATTGCCTTGCATGGCATTAATATCTTGCGATTTATACAATTGCACCATTTCATTCATTTGAGCTTTACCCGATTCTATTTCGTATAAAGTTTTCACCAACATTTTGGCTTGTGCTTTATATGGAATGGTTTCAAAAACATTCATTTGATCTTCTATAGTTTCTAATCCTTTTACTTCCATTTTATCGGCCTTAGCCATTTTTTCAAATTCTTTTTCAAAAGATATTGTTGCACAACCCATTAACGAAGGATATAACATAGAAGTTAGCATAAATGGTTTATAAGTTTTTACCATGTCTAACGAAATACTTGTTTTTGCTTTAAATAGTTTAGCAACCGAATCATAGTCTGCTGGCGATAATAAATCTTTCAGTGTAATGCCATTTTTCATGGCCATATTCTTCATCATTTTTGAATTCAGTGAAGGATCATCAATGTCAAATTCTAAAAATAATTGCTTGGTTTTTGTGAAGAGATGTTTTATGGTATCGTTCATTGAATAATCGTTGGGACAAAGCATATGAAATGTACCATACAAGTAAGAAGGTGCTTGTAAATTTTTTCCTTCAATTTTCCATAATAAAGCTTTTTCTTTTGGCTTTTGTGCTGTACTTGCAAAAGTGGTTAACACCGATAGCGTGGCTATTAGTAATTGTTTCATTGAATTATTTTTGTAGTTGGTAGCAGTAAGTTGAAAAATATTACAAGGTAATTTGCTTGCTGTACAAATTTTGATAAAACGGAGATCGGGTTGATTGTTTTGATTTAACTTTTTTCTTAAGTGTGTAATCTTTCAACATGTTACTTTACAAAAACATTCACACTCTGCTAATTCCTACACGTTTACCAACAAATTCATTGTTCTTTAATTCGTGCAACATAAAGTGAGCAATATCGCCTGCATTTATTTCAAAATGATTAGGCGTAGGAGGGTAGTTGGCTGTTGTAATGTAATGCTCTGTTTTGTCTTGATTTAAAATATTGGGTGCACAAACAAAGGTGTAATTTAACGAGCTAGCTGCTAAATATTGGTAGGCTTGTAAGTGTTCTAATCCTACTGCTTTATATTCTTCAGGATAATTGGGCGAATCTATAATGAATGTTTTTTCATCGGCATTCAACACACCTAAACCACCCAATGCAATTATTCTATTTACTCCTGCAATTTGCATTTGTGAAACGATGTTCTTCATGCCTAAACTTCTTGTTTTATCTGTTCCATCAAAATTGCCTCCTATTGCAGATATAACAGCATCTGAATGTTGAATGGCTTCAAGTACTTCATTGGCATCAAAAACATAGCCTTTTATAGCTTCCAATTTTGTATTGCGATTATCGGCATCAATTAAATGTTCAACATTTCTTCCAAATGCTTTTACAGTAAAATCTAAAGCCAATGCTTGATTGACTACTTGTTGACCAACTTGACCAGTAGCACCAAAAACAGTAATTGTCATACTTGTATTTTGCTAAAGGTAGTTAGCAAAACATTATTGAGGTTGTAAAACTTGTTCGGTGAGTTCATCCATATTTATACCACTATGACTTTCATCGTAAGTACATGCACCATTTTTAATCAATAAAACTTGAGGAGATTCATGATATACATTAAACTCATCTGCAATTGCATTAGAAATATTTCTGTATGCAATTAAATCAAGATAGTAAAAATCGGCTGGGGGAGTTGTTGTTGCTCTTTCTAAACGTGTAAGTGCCATGCTGCTAATACTGCAACGAGTACTATGTTTAAAAATTACTTGTGGCTTGGTGGCAGAAATTTCTTTAATAGAACTTAACTGCTCTAATGTGGTTAAAGGAATCCAATTCATACAAAATCAACAGTAAATGAATGATATTGTTGAATTAACCTTTAAAATATCTTGGATTGGTTGTAGGGCAACCTTTACCAGCACCATAACGTGCAGCTCCACAAGAGGTAAGTAAAATAGCTACAAACGAAACAAAAATTGTTGCAATGAATACTTTTTTCATAGATGATGTTTAAGTTTTTGCTTTTTTGTAAAAAGCATATTTATAACGAAGATAGGTTTTTGCTTAAAAACGTTGCAAAAGTAGATTTATTATTTATGCAAAAAGGGAAAAAAAACTTCAAAATAGGTATAAATATGGCTTAAACTGTATTTAAGAAACGTTTTATTAGTTGTTTTTTGGCTAAAAAAGTATAAATCATTCACACAAAAAGGTGAATTGGTTCTGTTTTTTGCTAAAAACAGAGTTTTGATAAATAATCGTTCTAAGTTTTTTAATTATTTGCTACATTCAATCTACTTTGCAAAAAAATAATTCAAACTTATACATGAAAGTTCATTTTATATCTATTGGTGGAAGCGTAATGCATCAATTGGCTATTGCTTTAAAAAGAAAAGGCTACGAAGTAACTGGAACCGATGATGAAATTTTTGAACCAGCAAAATCTAATTTAGAGCAAGAAGGTTTATTGCCCAAAGAAATTGGTTGGAATCCTGACTTAATTACCAGTAATTTAGATGCAGTTATTTTAGGCATGCACGCCAAAGCCGATAATCCTGAAATTGCTAAGGCAAAAGAATTGGGATTAAAAATATATTCTTTTCCCGAATACATTTATCAAGAAAGTATACAAAAAAAGAGAATTGTTGTTGGTGGAAGTCATGGCAAAACAACTACTACTAGTATGATTATGCATGTGCTAAAAATCTTGCATAAAGATTTTGATTATTTAGTAGGAGCCAAATTAGAAGGATTCAACCAATCGGTAAATATTACCAATGCTCCAATTATTGTTTGCGAAGGCGATGAATATCCAGCAAGTGTAATTGAAAAGAAACCAAAGTTTCATTTTTTGTTTCCGCATATTGCTATATTAACTGGCATAGCCTGGGATCATATCAACGTTTTTCCAACCTTCGATTTTTATTTAGAACAGTTCATCACTTTCATACATAAAATTGAAAAAGGTGGCATCTTAATTTATAACGAAACCGACGAAGTGCTGAAAAAGTTGGTTGAAGAAAACAAAAGAAGCGATATTGAATATCAACCTTATGCAGTTCCAACCAACCAAATTATTGATGGTGTAACAACAGTTACCATAAATAATGAAAGTATTGGATTAAGTGTTTTTGGAAATCATAATTTACAAAACTTACATGCAGCCTATTGGGCTTGTAATCAATTAGGCATTCATGCTCATGAGTTTTTACAAGCGATTCAAAGTTTTACAGGTGCATCAAAACGATTAGAGTTATTGGCAAAAAATAATAGAACCAATGTGTATAGAGATTTTGCCCATGCACCAAGTAAAGTAACTGCAACTGTACAAGCAGTAAAAAAACAATTTCCTGAAAGACAATTAGTTGCTGTTTTAGAATTACACACTTTTAGTAGTTTAAACGAGCAGTTTATGAAAGAATATAGTGGAGCTTTGGATCAAGCTGATATAGCCATTGTATTTTACTCAAATCATGCTTTAGAACTTAAACGTATGCCTCCCTTACCTAAAAACATGGTAGAACAAGGATTTAATAAAGAAAATTTAATTGTGCTAAATAACAAAACCGAATTAGAAACAACTTTAAACCAGCTTAATTATTATAACACCAATTTACTGTTTATGAGTAGTGGTAATTATGATGGTTTAGATATAATTGCATATGCAAAATCTAAGGTAGAATAAAGAATTTTAAAAAAATGAACTAATGTGTTGGATTTACACATTAAATTTCATTACTTTGGATTTCTAAAACGATTGACCTTGACCACAGAAAAAAATACCAGCGAAATTCTAGCTGAACAATCACCTGTACTTAATGGATTAGTAATGAAATCAAACACCAAAAAGGGTAGTAGTCCTGCTATAATTATAACACATACTAATAACGGAACTACTTCACAAAATAATCAAGCAATTGCAGCTACAACTTCAGAAAAAGAAGTAGAAGAGATTTCAACCTCAAAAGAAAAAAAGGCTCCAAAGAAGGCAGCAGCTACAAAAACTGCTAAGGCAAAAGATGCTATTGAGCAAGTAACCAAATCAGCTACAAAAAAAGTAGCAACTGTTACTAAGAAGAATACAAAAAAGGCAGTAGAAGTTAAGCCAATGAGCACAGTAATAACCTTTCAGTTGAAGTTTGGTACTGGTTTTGGTCAAACCATTTTCATTACTGGCAATCATCCTTTATTAGGTAATGGAAATATAGCTGATGCCGTTGCAATGCAATATTTGAATGAATCATACTGGACTCTAACCCTTCCATTTGTACAAAATGATGAACCATTTAGCTACAATTATTTTGTAAAAAATGCCGATGGTACTGTTTCTTACGATTGGGGCAAAGACAAACAAATAGATCCAAAAAAATATTCAGAAGAAGTACTCATTTTAGATAGTTGGAATCATGCAGGTTACTTTGAAAATGCTTTTTACTCAGAGCCTTTTCAAAATGTATTATTAAAATCTACCACTAATTCAAAACAAAAAACAGCTAAAAATAGTACACATACTTTCAAGGTTAAAGCTCCATTACTTGGCAAAAATCAAACCCTGTGTTTAGTGGGTAATACTAAAGAGCTAAATAGTTGGAACACCAATTCACCTATTGTTTTGTATAAAGAAGAAAAGAGTGTTTACTATTCAGTTTCCATTGATTTAAGCAAAGCAAATTATCCTATTGAATATAAGTATGGTGTTTACGATACTACCAATAATAAGTTTGTACATTTTGAGGAAGGGAATAATAGAGTTTTACATGCAGCCGATATTAAGTTTAAGCATGTAGTTGTAAACGATGCATTTGCCATTTTGCCTAACACTACTTGGAAAGGAACAGGAATTGCAATACCAGTATTTAGTTTAAGAAGTGAACAAAGCTTTGGCGTTGGAGAATTTACCGATATTTTTCAATTGGTAGATTGGAGCAAAAAAGTAGGGTTGAAAATGGTACAAATATTACCTATCAACGATACTACAGCAACGCATTCTAATGCCGATTCTTATCCTTATGCAGCAATCTCAGCTTTTGCATTGCATCCTATTTATTTGAATCTTTCTAAGGTAGTGAATGCAAAAAATAAAAAATTATTAACGGCATTAGAAAAAGAAAGAATACAGTTGAATAGTTTAAACACCGTTGATTATACAACGGTGATGAAAATTAAGTTGAGCTTTATTCAACAAATATTTCCTTCTCAACAAAAAGAAACATTTGCTTCAGAAGACTATCAACAATACTTTGAACAAAATAAACATTGGTTGGTGCCTTATGCTGCTTTTTGCTGTTTAAGAGATGAATATGGCACAGCTCATTACGATGAATGGCCAGCATTTAGAAATTACAATCCAGCAGATATTGAAGCCTTAACAGCTAAAACTTCTACAGCTTATAACGATATTGCTATACACTATTTTATACAGTATCATTTGCATTTACAATTGAAAGAAGCAACCGAATATGCTCATAATAATGGCATTATTTTAAAAGGAGATATAGCCATTGGAATTTATAGATATGGAACCGATGCATGGCAAGCACCAGAATTATATAACATGCAAGTGCAAGCAGGTGCACCACCAGACGATTTTGCAGTGAAGGGTCAAAATTGGGGTTTTCCAACTTACAATTGGCAACGCATGAAAGAAGATGGCTTTACATGGTGGAAGCAACGTTTTGAGCAAATGAGTTATTATTTTGATGCGTTTAGAATAGATCATATTCTTGGATTCTTTAGAATTTGGAGTATACCAATACATGCTGTAGAAGGAATTATGGGTTATTTTGTTCCTGCTATTCCTATTCATATCAACGAGTTTCATGAAAAAGGAATTTGGTTCGATTATTATAGATATACCAAACCATTTATTAATGATGCTATTCTTTGGGAAATATTTGGTAACGATAATGAATATGTAAAAGAAAATTTTTTACAATATGATGGCTTTGGTAATTATGTTTTAAAATCAGCATTTACAACACAACAACAAGTTGAAAAACATTTTGCTTCTTTAGAAAGCAATGATTGGAATGCAAATATTAAACAAGGTTTGTTTGATTTAATTAGTAATGTTATTTTATTTGAAGTTCCTAATACCAATGGACAAGAGTTTCATTTTAGATTTGGAATAGATAGTACTTCTTCTTTCAAAAATTTAGATGCATCTACGCAACAACAATTGAAAGATTTGTATGTAAATTATTTCTTCCGCAGGCAAGATGATTTTTGGATGAAAGAAGCCATTCAAAAGTTACCAGCTTTAAAGCGAACTACCAATATGTTGATTTGTGGTGAAGATTTAGGAATGGTGCCAGCATGTGTGCCAGATGTGATGAAGCAATTGGGCTTGTTGAGTTTAGAAATTCAGCGTATGCCTAAAGATCCTAAGAAACAATTCTTTCATCCAAATGATGCACCTTATTTAAGTGTTGTAACACCTTCAACACATGATATGAGCACCATTAGAGGTTGGTGGGAAGAAGATAGAAATGCTACTCAAAAATTTTACAATCATGAACTAGGTCAATGGGGCGATGCACCACAATATTGTGAAGCCTGGATTAATAGAGCTATTATTGTTCAGCATTTATACTCACCTGCTATGTGGAGTGTGTTTCAATTGCAAGATTTATTGGGCATGGATGAACAAATTAGAAGAGCAAATCCTAATGATGAACGTATTAATGTACCTGCAAACCCTAAACATTATTGGTGTTACAGAATGCACATGACGTTAGAGCAGTTACAACAACAAGATGCTTTTAACAGTGATTTAAAAAAATCAATTTTATTAAGTGGAAGATAACATGTATATCATTCTTTAACTTCTTTTGTGTTTACATAATAATTAAAATTTATTGAACTGAGTGCTTTTAAGGCACTCAGTTTGTTTTTATATGATATAGACATAAGTTGCGTACTTGGCTTTAACTGAATATCCCTTCCATCTATATTCAGCCATATTGGTAAGTTAAAACCATCTACACAATTGCTGTATTTAAAATGTAATTTCTGAGTTTGTTCATCAATTGAATATTCAAATACTGGTACATCAACAGTTCTTAAATATTGGTTGAAGACTTGTTGAAAATTAAAACCAGCTTGTTTGCTAATGTATTCTTCAATGTCTTTGGTAGTAACAGTTTTGTGCCAAAATGTTTTATTCAATCCACGTAAGATTGCACGAAATTTTTTATCATCATTTAAGGCATGACGTATACTGTGTATCATGTTGCTGCCTTTATCGTACATATCGCTGCTACCTTCTTTATTCACTCCATATGTACCAATCATGGGAGCATCATTTCTAATATTTCTACGTTGACCATAATTGTATTCGTTGGCAGCTTGTTGACCATAATAAAATTCAGTGAATAAGGTTTCGCTATAGGTAGTAAAGGCCTCATGAATCCACATATCAGCAATATCTTTTGCAGTAATATTATTGGCAAACCATTCATGACCACTTTCGTGAACAATAATAAAATCCCATTTTAAACCCCAACCAGTTTTACCACTTCTATCACTACCTAAATAACCATTTTTATACTGATTACCATAGGCAATTGCACTTTGATGTTCCATACCTAAATGAGGTGCATCAACCAATTTATAATCATCTTCATAAAAAGGGTAGGGACCAAACCAATATTCAAAAGCTTTAAGCATTGGTTTTACTTGTTTAAATTGCTCTTTTGCTTTTTCTAAGTTGTAATCAAGTACCCAATAATTTAAGTTGAGGTTACCTTTTTCGCCCATAAGAGTATCTGTGAAATTTACATATTTACCAATATATGGAACGATACAATAATTGTTGATGGGGTTTTTGACTTCCCAAGTATACTTCGTTTCTCGTTTCTCGTTACCCGTTAGCGATTTTGTTGAGGTTAATTTGCCATTTGCAATTGCAACCAAAGTATCAGGAACAATCATGGTTAAAGAAGCTCCATTATCGGGCTCATCGCCTTGATAATCTTTGCAAGGATACCATGCACTTGCTCCTAAACCTTGCACAGCAACACTCATCCATGGATTACCATTTTTATCTTTTTTCCAAATCCAACCACCATCCCAAGGTGGCGTTTTTGCTTCAATGGGTTTGCCGTGGTAGTAGATTTCAATAAATAAAAGTGGAATATTTTTTTTTGATTTTTTAGCAAATTCTTCCTCATGAGTAAGGTTAGTTGGAGTCAAAAGCCAAGTATTTTCAGATGATTTTTCAAAAGAAAGCTCAACTTTTTTATTTATTCGTATTCTATCAATGGTTAAAGAATTCTGTAAGTCTATTTGTATTTTTTTGCCTAAAAAATTCGAACCATTCAATGCTACTTGAATTTCCACCAATCCTTCAATCTCCTTCTTTTCATAATCAGGTTTTACGGTTATGTCATAACGCAACACATCCCACCAATCTCTGTTTTCGTTGAGGCTGCCTCTCAATGTATCGGCTTTGGTAAATGTGGGTTTGTTTTTTAAGAGTTGAGCATGGGTAAAATTTGTAGTGAATAATATTAATAGGAGTATTGCCAAGCTGAGTTGTATGTCATGTCGACGCAGGAGACATCTGCCAAACTTTTGTGCTAACGATGAACAGATTCCTCCTATCGTCGGAATGACATTCAATGTTTGAATTCCTCCTATGATTGGAATGACAGTACAGCTTTGTACAGAACGTTGAAGGGTGCGACGCAACAGGTGTTTCATAGTAGTACAAAAGTTGGCTACAAAAAAATTCTTAATCATGTTTTAAAAGTAAGATATTCGGGCTAATGATTTTGAAAGGAAATGATAAAAAAAGCAGTTTACAATTGACAATGAATAATGAACAATCTATAGTTGATAGTAGGCAGTTGACAGTTGGCAGTCGTCTTTGGACTATTGACTGTGGTCTGTGGACTGTGGTCTGTCGTCTGTTGACTATTATCTGTGTTCTGTTGACTTTGGTCTCCTGCACCAACAAGCAAGCATCCAATAAAAAAGTTTTCACCTACAATGAAAGTACCGGCATAGCTACATTAGATCCTGCATTTGCAAAAAATCAAAGCGTCATGTGGGCTGTACATCAATTGTATAATACATTGGTGGAGATTGATAGTAACTTGAACATTGTTCCATCGGTTGCTAAACGTTGGGAAATTAGTGATGATAGAAAAACCTATACTTTTTATTTAAGAGACAGTATTTTTTTTCATGATAATGCTGCATTTGAAAATGGGAGAGGACGTAAGTTGGTTGCCAGCGATATTGTATATAGTTTAAGTAGAATTATTGATAAAAAAACAGCTAGCAGCGGAGCATGGATTTTTAATAATCGAGTAGATGCTGTACAACCTTTTGTTGCCTTGAATGATAGCGTTTTTCAGGTGAAATTGTTGAGACCTTTTCATCCTATTTTGGGCATTTTAAGTATGCAGTATTGCAGTATAGTACCCAAAGAAGTAGTAGAAAAATATGGGAAAGATTTTAGACGAAATCCTTGTGGCACAGGGCCATTTCAATTTTTTATGTGGCAAGAAGGTCAGGCTTTGGTATTACATAAAAATGAACAATATTGGGAAAGTGATGCTGACGGAAGTCGGTTACCCAAATTAGATGCAGTAAAAGTTACTTTTTTTGATAATAAGGCAACGGAGTTTTTACAATTCCGTCAGGGTAAGTTGAGTTTTATTAATGATATTGATGCCAGTTTTAAAGATGAAGTATTAACAAAAACAGGTGAGTTAAGAAGCGAATGGACAAACAAACTTTTAATGCATAAACATGCATATTTGAATACAGAATATTTAGGCATTTTGGTAGATGAAAATAATGAGTTGGTGAAGAATTCACCTACAAAATTAAAAGCAGTTAGGCAGGCCATTAATTATGCCATCAACAGAAAACAATTGATGATGTATATGCGTAATGGCATTGGTACACCTGCCGAAAGTGGATTTGTTCCTGGTGGATTACCTAGCAATAACATGGAGTTGGTAAAAGGTTATACATACAATCCTGCAAAAGCAAAAGCATTGTTGAAGCAAGTAAATTATAATGCAAATTTTCCTACTATAAAATTATTAACCATTCCTATTTATGCCGATATAGGAAGTTTTATTGCCAAGCAATGTGAGGATGTTGGTATTAAGATTCAAGTTGAAGTAGTACAAAAAAGTTTGTTACTAGAGCAAACATCTAAAAGCAAGGCTTTGTTTTTTAGAGCAAGTTGGATTGCCGATTATCCAGATGCTGAAAATTATTTAGCAGTGTTTTATAGTAAGAATCCAGCACCACCTAATTATACAAGATACAAGAATGAGGCTTTTGATGTATTATACGAAAAAGCTTTGCTGGAAACCAATGATAGCTTGCGTTATAGCTTGTATAGGCAAATGGATCAACTAGTAATTGATGATGCACCCATTGTGCCTATTTGGTACGATATGGCTATACATTTAGTGAACACTAAAGTTAAAAATATGCATGCCAATGCATTGAATTTATTAGAATTAAGAAGGGTTAGTTTTTAGCAATTTTAATGTCTTTAATTACTGCTTCTAATTGATCCCATAATTCATTTTCAGTAGGTATGAGTTTGTAGGTATTTTGTTGAATATAACTTTCTGCATCGAAGGGTAAACTTTTTTCTTCTCTACTTCTTGATAAGTCTAAAGGTTTTGATGAATAGGTATAACTTTCTTTTTTTGTATTAATAAATAATCGTCGCAATAAATATCCATCAATATTATACACATCAATAAAGCCAAGAAATCTATACCTTGTAATAAATTCTTCTTGTATATTTCTATACATAATATTGTCTATTTGTAATGACGTGGTGTAGAACTTAATCCAAAAATTAGCTGGGCAATCTAAACATTCTTGTTTATCTGTTAACTCGGGTACAAATTCTGTAATTAAGGAAGTTATTTTCAACAATAATTTGGGGCTGTTCTTCCAACGCTCAGGTAAAACAATTGCATATTTTCTTTCGGCATTAAATCTTTTTTGAGCTTGAATGTTGCTCAAGCATAATATAAGAAGTGAAATTGTAATAGAAGATTTAAGCATTCCCAAATTTATATGTATCTGTGAATTTTGTTATGCAATTTCCAGTGTATAACATGTTTATTCTATACTTTGTTTAATTGTATTGACTCTTGGTTAAAATATATTGTTATATATTCTATGGAATAGAAAAAAAATGTTTTTAATTGAATAGAGTTCTATTTTAAAAGGGCATAAAACAAAAAAGGCTATATTAAAAGTGGTTTAATTTCTTTTAATACAGCCTCTTGTATGTTGATTTACTTACTTAATCTTTAATAAAGCTTTGAGCAATATTTTTAGTGCCTTTTAATAGTAATACATAGTTACCACTCACTAAGCTAGATACATTGAATGAAAAGCTTGTAGAACCTTGTGTTAACTGTACTTTTTGTTCCATTATTATTTTGCCAGTTAAATCTGCAATTTGAGCTGTTGCAATTTCAGCGGTTTCAGATTTAATTTGAACATTCATTTGTTCTTTTACAGGATTTGGATAAAAAGTTAAGTTAGCACCTTTATCATCATTTTTAACCATCACTATTTTCGAGTAAGTGTAACGACCATCGTTATCGGTTGTTTTAATACGATAATATACAATTGGATTTACCAAGAAATTTGAAGATGCATCTTCAACTGAATAGTTTTTTGTTACGCTAGATATACCAGCAGCATCTGTTTTAAAAATAGAAGAGAAGTTTACCCCGTTGCTACTTTTTTCAACATCAAAACTTCTTGTATTTTTTTCTTCGGTTGTAGTCCATTTTACTGTAACTGTATTTCTATTTTTAGTTGCACTAAACCAACTTAAACTAGCAGGTAAAGCTGTAAGAATTGTAACCGTACCAGGTGTATAAATAACACCATTTATTGGGTTAATATTTTCGTCTGATACCAATAATGGAGTAGGTGTATTAGAAAATGAAATTGAAGTACCACTAGGTGCTGTTGCATTTGGTACTAAATTTAAAACCAATCTAAATAATACAGTTCCATTAGGAATGGTTTGAGGATTGCCACCGCCATCTGTCCAAATATAAGTTAGTCTTCCTGTGTTACCAGATACACTGTTACCAAATGTTATACCTGTTAATTGGCTTGCAGGATTGGAGGTACTATTAAAAGTAAGCTTTGTAACATCCCAATTAATTGAACCTTGGAATCCCAAAATTTGAGTAAAATTTTGAGTAGTAATAGGAATTGAAACAGTAGCTGTTGTTGCATTAGGAATGCTACCAATAATAAATTGTGGTTGTGCAAATACTTGTTTGCCAAGCATTAATAAAAAAAATGAAAGAACTGCAATAATTGATTTGTGTGAATTTTTATTCATATTATTCTATTTTTTGTTTTTAAATATTAGGTTGCAATATTATGTATTGCAACCTAATATTTTGATTTTAGTAAGTTATTTTGCTATGATTATTGGTAGTACATCTTTCCCTTTTAAACCTAATGCTTTAAGGTAGTATGTACCGTGACTTCTAAAAGTTGGCTCGTGTAAATTCAGCATAAACTCGTTCATTCCTTTAAATATTCCCATTCTTTTTTGCATTAATAGTCTGCCTCTAACATCGGTAAAAATTAAAGTAATTTCTTTATCCTCTATTGCTTGAATTTTTACTTTAACCCAACCTGTGCTAGTAGGATTAGGGCTTATTTCAAACTTATCGGTAGTATAAATTGGCTCTTTAATTCCAATAATAACACCTTTACCTTTTTGCACATCACTTGCAACATAACTATTGTTTACTGCAAATGCTTGGGTAATAGATGAGTTGATAGAAATATCTTCATTGGTAATATCTCTAATCTTATCAAAAACTAATTCAAACAATACAGTACCGTCAGGTAATGTTTTTTGAGTGGTGGTACTATCTGTCCAAATAAAACTGATCAATCCTTTTTGAGCTTGTTGAACACCATATTCTACAGCAATTTGTTTACTGTTTACTTTTGAAAATGCAAGTGCTTGTTGATTAAATCCTAAAGTGAATTGCATTCCTAGTAAATTGGTGAAGTTTTGAGTTTTTATGCTCAATATAATTTGTTTATCATTTTTATTTGAATAAACAGTATCATAATAGAGCTTCACAGGGGTGCCAAATCTTGCATCTCTATTTACTCCTTCTGTAGGAACTAAGTCTAAGTTTACATCACCCAATTTAACTCCATAGAAAGTTTGATTATTTTGGTTTGCAGATAAGTTATTGATTGTAATAGTTGTTTTGTAAGTATTACCTGGGTTGGTAGGATCTGGGAAAACATAACTACTATCTACAAAAGCCCATAAACGATTACCAGGGAAAGTAGTATCAGTTCCTAAGATTAAACGTCTTGTTCTAATTACATCAAAAATGTTTACTGCTCCAGAATTATCAACATCGGCAGCCATTATTTTATAAGGTGTATTTAACAAAGCTGTTCCTCCAATATGTCTTTGCATAAAGAGTATATCAAAAATATTCACTCCACTACTTTTTGCAATATCATTGTTTTTTGAAGGTGTGATGGTATAATTATTATTGGCTAATAAGCTAAAATTATACGAACCATCTGAAGATGTAAGTACACTATCAGTAGTATTTACTTTTGTCCATACCCTTGGAATAGGTAAGTTATTTGGATAAATCATTCTTCCTCTCAACGCATAATTGCTATTTACAATCATGTTTACATTATTAGATGTTGCTGTTGTTGGAGAAGCACAAGTAGCATTGCTAGTAAGCACACAACTAATAACATCACCATTTACTAATGTGTTAGTGGTATATGTATTTGTACTAGAACTAGTTCCAATATTAAATCCATTTCTTCTCCATTGGTATAGAGGAGAAGTACCACCATTAGTAGCAGCAGCGGTAAAGGTTACTGATTGTCCTGCAACAATATTGGTAGTAGGAGTAAATACAGTAACTGTAGGTAATACTGAAGGAGTTACATTAACTGTTAAAGTATTACTTGTTGATGTGTTAGTGGTAGCACAAGTTGCATTTGAATTTAAAGTACAAACAATTGTTGGTGTTCCAGAAGGTAAAGTTGTTGTATTTAGTATTCTTCCACTTGAAGGAACATTTATGCCATTAACAAACCATGAATAAGATGGAGATGTACCTCCGTTAATTGCTGTTGCTGTAAATACTACTGCCGAACCAGAACATACACTAGAGATATTACTTACAATTGAAACTGAAGGAGTAGTAATTGGGTTTACAACCATAGTAATATTATTGCTTGTTACTGTAGGATTGTTTACACATGGTCTATTACTTACTGCAATGCAACTAATTACATCTCCATTCACAAGACTACTTGTAGTATAAGTTGATGAGTTTGAACCAACATTTATACCATTCTTTCTCCATTGGAAAATTGGTTCAGTTCCTCCATTAGTGATAATGGCATTAAATGTTGCACTAGCACCTGCACAAATGTTGTTACTTCCTGATATGCTAACGCTTGCATTCAACCTAGTATTAACAGTCATTGTTATAGTATTGGATGCAACAGAAGTTGGGCTTGCACAATTGGCGTTGCTAATTAAAGTACAAGTAATTGTGTTTCCATTAATCAATGCATTATCAGTATAAGTAGTAGAATTCCCTCCAACTAAGTTGCCATTTTTTCTCCATTGGTAAATAGGAGAAGAGCCAATATTAGTTGCTGTAGCAGTGAATGTTGTACTTGTGCCTGTGCAAATGCTTGTTTGTGCAGTACTTATAGCAATGGTGGGAACAGCAACTGCATTGATAGTCATTGTAATTGAATTACTATTTACTGTATTAGTTGTTACACAAACTGCATTATTGGTTAATTGGCAAATTATTACATCGCCATTTATTAAAGTATTATCAGAATAAACGTTTGCATTTGTTCCAACATTTACTCCATTTTTTCTCCATTGATAAATAGGTGAAGAGCCAGCGTTTGATGGGGTAGCAGTAAATACTACATTGGTGCCACCACAAACAGTTGTTTGAGAAGTAGATATGCTGATGCTTGGAGTAACCACAGGAGTTACTGCCATTATAATTCCATTACTAATAACATTACTAGTTGTAGCACAAGTTGCATTGCTAGTAAGTTCACAAATAATAGCATCTCCATTTGCTAAAGCATTGTCTGTATAAGTGGCAGCATTGGTTCCAACTGTATTACCATTTTTATACCACTGATAAATTGGACTTGTTCCTCCATTAACTGCAACTGCTGTAAAAGTTACGTTCGTTGCAGCACAAATACTCGTTTGACTAGCTTGTATAGAAATGGATGGAATAGCAGAACTAACAGTCATAGTGAGGTTGTTAGAGGTTGCTGTAGTTGAAGTAGCACAAGTTTCGCTGCTAGTTAAAATACAACTTATAATATCTCCACTTACTAATGTGTTGTCTGAGTAGCTATTTGCATTTGAACCTACATTATTGCCATTTTTTCTCCATTGAAAAGAAGGAGTAGTTCCTCCGTTGGTTATGTTAGCAGTAAACACAATGTTGGTTCCGGCACAAATGGTAGTTTGGTTTGCAACAATCGTAACACTTGGTGTAACTTGATTGGTAACTGTAACTGTTGTAGCTAAAGACGTATTTGTACAACCATTGCTAGTAGTAACTCTTACTGTGTAATCACCTGATTGCGTTGGATTAAAAGTTTGATTGGTTGCACCTGTTATGTTATTACCATTTCTTATCCATTGAAAACTAGCACCACTACTTGCAGTTAGTGTTAAACTTTGATTTGCACAGAATGTTGTTGTACCACTTGCTGAAATAGTTGGAACTGGCCCACTTGCAACTACAACATTAATTGGCACTCTTGTACTAACACAACTTGAAGCGGCACCCGATGTGATTGTGCTAGTAACATTTACAAAACCTAATGTTTCACCAAAGCCTCCAAATTGAGTAGTATTTTCATAGTGAAAGTACATTCTATCTGTTTGTGGGTCTAAAGTAATATTGGCAGTTTCACCAATATTTGAGAATGTTTGTACGGTTGTGATAACACCTGTAACAACATTTATTCTTCTTATTGCAGTATTTGTTGCATAAACAATAAAAAACTCATTGCCTATATTTTCAGCCCAACCATAACTTGCCCATCCTTCACTACCTGTAAATGAAAAGGATAAAGAATTAGACAATGTTGTTACTATTCCATTTGTTAAGTTTATATGCCAACAGCCGTTTGGTGATTGGTTATACAAAATCACAAAACCATCTCCAGCTGCAAGGAAGTTACCTCCAGTTATAGAAATACTTTGCGATAATATTAATGGAGATCCTGTTACTAAAAGATTCTCATCTAATTTAAATAACCTATCTACATTTCCTCCACCAAAACTAGTTCCATTGGTAGAAGAATTACCCAATTGCCACAAATCTCCATTGCCAATATTAGAGAAAAAGCCGTCTCTAAGTGTTAGCCTTATTCCTCCAGTTAAATTTGATTTATTGTATCTTCCTGTGAAACCATCACCAACAACATATACGTAATTTGGACTAATTGCAACTCCACATCTATCATCTCCTGTAATTGCATCATGGTCAATAATTGTAGCACCTGTTGTTGCAATGCTTGTTACTGATTTTGAAGATGAGCCAACAAATGATTCTGCAAAATAAGTTGTATTTACATTGGTGAAAACTTTACTGTTATTACCTGAGGCAATAGGTGTTGTTGATGTAGCTGACGTAAACCACCTTACTTGACTACCACTAGCTAATGTTGCTGATAATGTTACAGAATCTCCGCAATTAACATTTACAGGCGAAGTAACAATTGGGTTGGTTATGGTTAATAAGTTAATGCCAATTTTATTGCTAGTTGCAGTGTTAGTACAAGTGCCATTAGAAGTTAACACACACCAAATACTATCGTTTTGAGCTAAAGCATTATCAGTGTAAGTGTTTAAATTGATACCAACATTATTGCCATTTTTCTTCCATTGATAAGTAGGTGCAATACCGGCATTACTAGGTGTTGCTGTAAAAGTAGCACTGTTATTGCCATTACAAAGTGTAGTTGCGTTTGTACTAACACTAACTGAAGCAGGAGGTATTACGGTAATTGTGACTGAGTTACTATTAACAACAGTGGAACTTACACAAGGAGTATTTATGTTTGATACTACACACCTAATCTGGTCGTTATTATTGATCACAGAAGTTGTAAAGGTTGATGAAGTAGCTCCTAGAATTGGATTATTATTTCTTTGCCATTGGTAAGAAGGTGATGTTCCAAGATTCCTACCATTAGCAGTAAATGTTATGTTAGAACCAATACAAATTGTTGTTTCTGTTGCAGTAACAGTTACTTCAGGATTTACTGGTGGTAGAACGGTGAAAGTTAAACTATTACTTGTTGCAGTATTACTAGTTACGCAGTCTAAGCTACTGGTCATAACGCAAGTAACAATATCACCATTGATAACTGGTATAAATACACTATTTCCTGTGTTACCTGTTGCAATACCATTTCTAAACCAAACATAAGTAGGCGAGGTACCTCCATTTATTTGTGTAGCAGAAATTGTATTAAAAGAGAAGCCACTACAAATTGTTGTGCTTATTGTACTAATAGTAACAGAAGGAGTCACATTTGCTGTTACTAACATTCTTATAATATTAGATGTAACATTAATAGGACTAGCACAATTTGCATTGCTTGTTAATACACATGTAATAATATCATTTTGAGCTAAGGCTGCATCGGTATAGGTACTGCTATTAGTACCTACATTATTCCCATTTTTACGCCACTGATAAGTTGGGCTAGTTCCAGCATTATTTGCTGTTGCAGTAAATAATGCACTTGAACCAGCACAAATTGAAGTTTGCGGTGTGCTTATTGTGATAGAAGGAGTAACTACTGCATTAACAACCATATTAATGGCATTACTTGCTATTGTAGAACTTGTAGCACATGGTAAATTACTGGTAAGTTGACAAGTAATTACATCTCCATTGGTTAATAAATTTGAAGAATAGGTACTGCTATTGTTACCTACATTAATTCCATTTCTTCTCCATTGGTAAATAGGGTTTGTTCCGCCTCCAGTTATTGTTGCTGTGAAAGTTACACTTACACCAGAACAAATATTGTTTTGCGAAGCAGCTATACTAATAGTTGGAGTAGAAACTGAAGTAACAACCATTGTAATGCTATTACTAGTTACTGGTACAGTTGATGCACATGTAGCATTGCTAGTAAGTACACAAGTAATTATATCATTATGAGCTAATGCGTTATCAGAATAAGTGGATGAGTTAGTGCCTACACTATTTCCATTTTTTCTCCATTGATAAACGGGTGAAGTACCACCGTTAATTGCTGTTGCAGTAAATGTTACGTTTGTACCAAAACAAATATTTGTTTGAGTACTTGTTATACTTACAGAAGGTACAGCAGAATTTACTGTTAATGTAATGCTATTTGATGTTGCTGTAGTTGTAGAAACACAAGTTGCATTGCTTGTAAGAACACAACTAACAACATCTCCATTTACCAAAGTATTATCGCTAAAAGTAGAAGCGTTAGTACCTACGTTGTTTCCATTTTTTTGCCATTGATAATTTGGACTTGTTCCACCATTAACAGGTACAGCTGTAAACGTAATAGTTGTACCACTACAAATAGTAGTTTGGTTGGCTGTGATTGAAACTCTTGGTGTAACTGGAACAGTTATGGTAACTTCTGTTTCAGCAGATACACCAATACAACCATTGCTAGATGTTACGTTTACGGCATAATTACCAGATTGTGTTGGAACGTATGTTTGTGAATTTGCACCTGCAATGGTGTTTCCATTTCTTGTCCATTGATAACTTGCTCCTGTACTTGATGTTAATGTTAATGAGCCTGTTGAACATAAAGTAGTAGGGCCAGAAGCAGTTATTGTAGGAACAATTGGAGCAACGTTTACAGTAACTGGAATTCTTGTGCTTGAACAACTAGTTGTTAAAGAATTTACTGAGGTTAATGCATCTAATGAGAATATTGAATTATTCAAACCAGTAAACTGATTTGAGCTAGATGCTGCAAATATCTTTCTAATAGTTGGATCATATAAAACATTACCCATGGAAGAACCTAAATTGGCAAAGTCTTGTACAATTGATACTGCACCAGTTCTACAATTAGTTCTTGAAATGGAATTATTGATTCTATATTGTAAAAAGTAATCACTACCATCAAATTCAGCCCAACCATACGCAATTCCATTAATGCCATTAAAGTTGATTGAATTCAAATTGCTTGGGCTAAGTATTGTTACAACCCCTGTTATTAAATCAATTCTTCTACATGTAGCTGTGTTATAATCTAAGATTAATAAATAACCTTCTCCAGGTGCAATCATTGACCAAAAACTGTTCAAGTTAAATGATTGTGATAAAGTTAAAAATGTTCCTGTTGGGTTTAAATTTTCATCTAATCTATATAACCTTGAAATAATTCCTGTTGAAAAGCTATTACCATTACTTACATCATTTCCAAGTTGCCATAAATCTCCATTAAGCAAGTTTGAGAAAAACATCGTTCTTGCTGGTAGAGCAGCACTTGTTGTAAGTGTATTTTTATTAAACCTAACAACACTATTAACACATGAAATGTATGCAAAAGATGGGCTTGCTGCAATTCCGTTACTAGCAATTGAACCTCCAAGAGGAGTAAGATTTGCAGTTAAAGCACCTATTGTTCTTATACTATCAACTCTGCTTCCAGAAATGTTTTCAAAAGCTTCAGCGTAATATGTTGTAGTGTTTGTTGGAGTAACTCTTAAGCTATTCCCAGTTCCAATACTTGTTCCCCCCAATAATGTATTAAACCATCTTACCAATGTATTAGTGCCTGTTGTGGTTGCAGCTAAAGTAGCAGTATCTCCACAAGTAATATTGAATGGTCCATTTACAGTTGGTGCAAGAACATTAATAACTCTTAAACCAATTTTATTACTACTTACTGTAGCAGGGCATATAGTACTACTTGTTAAATTACAACTTATAGTATCACTATGAGCAATATTATTATCTGTATAGGTTGCAGAATTAGTACCAACGTTAATACCATTTTTTCTCCATTGATAAGTTGGAGAAGTGCCGGCATTTAAAGCTGTTGCTGTAAATGTTGCAGAATTACTTCCTGCACAAAAAGTATTAAGCGGAGTTGATATTGTTACAGTTGGAATATCTCCTGTAACAACCAAACTAATACTATTGGTACTTGTAACAGGACTGGTTGTAGAAACGCATGTTTCACTACTAACCATGGTACATCTTATTACATCTCCAGTAATAAAATTATTAGAGGTATAGGTATTTGAAGTGGCTCCAGATATGGTAATGTTATTTTTAGTCCAAGTATAAGTTGGTGCTAAGCCACCATTCACTGGATTTGCAGTAAATGTAATATTGGTTCCAGCACACACATTAGATTGAGATGCACTCACCGTAACGCTTGGGATTAAAATTGGTGAAACTGTTACAGGTATACCATTACTAGTAACTCCACCTCCAACAGCACATGGTAAATTACTAGTCATAGTGCAGGTGATTATATCACCATTATTTAAACCACTGATGTTAACAGTAGAATTAAAATTGCTAAGTATAACAATGCCATTTCTTCTCCATTGAAAAGCAGGACCACTTCCTCCGTTTGTGGTGTTTGCAGTAAATCTTACAGAACCTCCCGTACAAATGCTTGTACTAGTTACCGCACTGATAGAAATTGTTGGAGTAGCAGATGGTGCAGCTGGTAGTTGTAAACTATTACTTACTATTGGATAAGTAGCACATGTTGCATTACTATTAGTTATTTCACATGTAACAATATCGGTAGGTAAAACAGATATTGTAGTTGAATTTGTAGCAAAACCATTTAAATTAATTACAACTCCACCATTTTTTTTCCAAGTAAAAGTTTTTAAAATTGAAGGTTCGTTAGATGTTGCTGTATAAAATACGTTTGTTGCTTGACCATTACATAAAACATTTTGTGAAGCAGTGATTACTAAACTGAAGTTGGTATTAGGGGTTACAGTTACAGAAACAGTATTACTTAATACATTGTTAGCTGCCAAACAACCTAAATTACTAGTCAGTTGGCAAGCAATAATGTCTGTACTTGTAAGTGTTGCATCAGAATAAGTACTAGAGTTTGTTCCTACATTAATTCCATTCTTTTTCCATTGGTAAGAGGGATTTGTACCACCATTTGATATAGAGGCATTAAATGTTACAAGAGTTCCTGCACAAATTACACTTGATGAAACACCAATACTTATTGTTGGGGTTAATGGGTTTGTTACCAATTCGGTAATTGAGTTACTATTTGCGGTGGTACTTGTTAAGCAAGTTGAAGTATTATTGGTAATTCTACAAATTACAGTACTTAAATTGCTTGGAGCATTATCAACATAAGTATTTGAATTTGTACCAACCAATCCGCCATTTTTAAACCATTGATAAATAGGACTTGTACCACCATTTACTGGTGTTGCAGTGAATGTTATGCTAGCACCTGAACCTAAACATATTGAATTTTGATTCGCAACAATGGTCACCGAAGGCGTTAATCTAGGTGTTACAGTCATAGTAATACTATTGCTACTGTTAACACTTGTTGGATTTGCACAAATTAAATTACTCTGTAAAGAGCAAGTAATAATATCATTATCATTCAATGTATTTGTAGTGTAGTTTACATTGTTACTTTGTTGTACTAAGTTTCCATTTCTAAACCATGAAAAAATAGGTAAGTTGCCTCCATTGGTAGAAATAGCTGTAAATGTTACATTGGTATTAGAGCAAACATTGGTTTGAGCTGTAAAAACTGTCAATGTTGGTATGGCTGTTGATGCTCCTGTAATAGTAAGATTATTGCTTGTATCTGTAGCAGGTACTGCACAAGTTGCATTACTTACTAAAACACACTTAAATACATCTCCTGGCAACACATTAGCTGTTGTAAAGTTGGCACCAATTCCAAAAAGAATATCATTTTTTAACCATCTAAACTGAGGTATAGTGCCTCCATTTGTGGCTGTAGCCCTAAATGTAATACTTGGTGTTGTTCCTGTACAAATAACAGTTTGGCTAGCCGATACTTCCACAGATGGTACCACAGAAGGATTTACGTTCATGGTGAGTGTATTACTAGTTCTTGTTGTTGTAGTAACGCAAGGGAAATTACTAGTAAGTACACAACTAATTTGATCGCCTGTAACTAATGTATTATCTGTATACACAGATGTATTCGTACCAACATTATTACCATTTTTTCTCCATTGATAAATTGGGCTTGTTCCCCCATTAATAATTGTAGCAGTAAATGTAACTGGTGCACCATTACAAACATTTGTAGAAGTAGTACTAATATTAATGTTTGGTGTTAATACATTAGTTACAGTTATAATAATTGAGTTACTTGTTATTGTATCAGATGTAACACAAACACCCGTATTGTTGGCTGTTAAAAAACAAGTTATTTCTGTATTGTTGGTAAATGAATTATCTGTGTAAGTGGGTGAATTTGTACCCACATTAACCCCATTTTTTTTCCATTGATAAATTGGTGAAGTACCTGTATTAGTTGCAGTAGCAGTAAAAGTTATTGTAGCAGGTGTACCAATACATATTGCAGTTTGAGAAGCTGTAATATCAATATCTGGTGTAATAGCTGGAATAATGATAATACTCAATGCATTTGAAGTGGCTGATGGCGTAGTAACACAAGTTTCAGAACTAGTTATTACGCACGTTACAACATCAGTTCCTCCCAAAGTATTAGTGCTGTAAGTATTGGCGTTTGTTCCAACATTTACTCCATTTACTTTCCATTGATAAATTGGGTTCGTTCCTCCATTAACTGCAGTTGCAGTAAATACAATACTTACATTAGAACCACTACAAACCGAATTTTGACTTGCAGCAATACTAACCGATGGCACTAAATTGTTATTTACCGTTACCGATAAATTATTAGATGTAGCAGTAGTATTAACAGAACAAGTAGCATTACTTGTAAGTACACAAGTAATAATATCTGTTGTAATTAAAGTATTATCAGTATAAGTTGGTGAATTTGTGCCAACAGTATTACCATTTTTTCTCCATTGGTAAATTGGTGTAGTACCTCCATTAACTGCATTCGCAGTGAAGGTTACTGGGCTTCCTGAACAAATATTATTCACATTACTTGTTATAGAAATAGATGGAGTACCAGGTGTTCCAGTAAGGGAGATTGAATTTGAAGTTGCAGTTGTAACTGTAGCACAAATAGCGTTACTAGTTAATACACAACTAACAATGTCTCCAGCAACCAATCCATTATCTGTATAAGTTATTGAATTTGTACCAACATTATTTCCATTTTTTTTCCATTGGAAAATTGGTGTAGTACCTCCAGCTGTAATTGCTGCTGTGAATGTAATAGTAGTGCCAGAACAAAGGTTATTTTGATTAGCACTAATTTGTATAGTTGGTGTTTGGGCAGTGTTAATTACTAAATCTGCTCCATTGTCAGTACCAATGGTTGCTGGGTTAGAGCTTATTACTCTTATTCTATACCTAGTTCCATTCAATATATTTGCAGGAATAATTGTACTAATGAAACCACTACCATTGCCATTTAAGGTGCCAATATTTGTTGGGTTTGTAAAACTTCCATTAGCATCACTTAGTTGAGCTGTAAAAACATTGGTACTTAAAAAGAAGCCTAATGGAGTAGAAATAGGCACATTAACAGTACTTCCTCCACAAATGGGAGATGCAACTGAACCTGTAGAAATATTTGAAATGCAAGTTGAAATACTACTTGACCCACCCGAACTACAACTATTCTTTGGCGTTACAGATACATTACCACACCATGTAGAATTAGGAGCATTGAAGGTTATAACATTTGAATCGGGTTTTGCCGATGTAATAACTGCACCAGGAGGTAACGTCCAAGTATAATATGTTGCATTGGGTACTGGGGGAATAGAAAAAGTTACATTAGTTTGCCCTAAGCCAATTACTGGCAATCCCGAAATCGCTCCAGCATTACCTGGTGGTGATTGTATTACAGGATTTAAAACAATCGTAACACTCGTTGTACCACAATCGCCAACCCCTGTTGCAGTATATGTAATAGGGGCTGTTAATGTAGCAATAACAGATGTGCCTGTTGTGGTGTTTAATCCAGTAGCTGGAGACCATGTCCAATTGGTGAAAGTACCTGTATTAGATAAAGTAATTGGCACTGCAGTTCCAGAACAAACGTTACTCATGTTTCCAGAAGTAACGTTTACACCATCTAAATTTAGATTAATATTGGTTGCTGCCAATGCTTGCGTTAATTGAGCTGCATCTAAAATATATGCATATGCAACTTTTGTACTTTGATTTGGCTGTAAATTGCCAATATTAAATGCAATAGAAATTGCTCTGTCGGCAACAATAGTTCCTGAAGTAGAGAAACCAGTACCATTCCAAATATCTATTGCACTTCTATTACTAAAGCCACCATGCGTTACTCTAGCTCTAGCATCTATAGATCCTAAACCTAAATAATAATTACCGGCTTGTGTTACTGCAGAAACCAATGCTTGATTACAAGTATTGGGTGTTTGATTTACAATAGTATTTCTGGTAATAAATGTACCTCCGCCACCAGGTGTTAATACGCCTTGATCTGGATCTACATTTCTCATGTAGTAAATATTATTTACTGGTGCAGATGATGTATTGGTTATAGTTACCTCTGTAATAAAGTACAATGAATTCATAGGTATGTAGGTTCTGCTGCTTATACTTAACCCTCCTATAATACCTTGCCAAGTAGCCGAGACTTCTGATGCAGTAGAGGAGTATGCAGTAAAACCTCCTTGAATTTGATTACTATTTAAAGCAGAGTTACAAATCAAACTATTGGTATAGCTTGTTCCGTTAATCGTCATTCCCCAACCTTCTTCAGGTGTTCCTGGCAAAAAGTAGTCACCAACAAATGAAGTCCAATTATCTTGAGCAACGTTGGCCACAAAACCTAATTGAGTTGCTGTTGATGAGTTACCTGTCCCTCTTGGATGATATCCAGTTGGTGCACTAACCGATGAACCAAATGAACCACAAGGTGCAATACCAACTTCTACAAAATTGCCCTTTAAAAAGGCATTATTAGAAACTAATTGTGCATGAATGTTGTTAGAAAAGAACAAGAGGATTGCAAAAGAGAAACATTTGCGTAAAAAATTTTGCATGAGTTAGTATTGTAAGATTGAACGATGTTGTTTTGGTTTATCTTTTATTAGCAGCCGAAATGAGAAAGATTGGTTTGAATGTAAAAACCTGTAAAGGTTTAATCAGTCTAAAATTTAATGCTTCCTCATAATACTGTGATACAAAATTGTATATACATGCTGTATTAAAATATAGTTTACTTTAAAAAGTTGTACGAATCTATCTAAAAACTCGATTCAACTTGAATTCAAGGCTCTTTTTTATGAAAAAATGCTGCTTTTTACTTAGAAAACTTCCTCATTCCTTCAGTTAGTAACATTCAAAGCCTTTTTATTCACAATTATAGAAGAAAATATATCTGAATAAACGATTGATTATTAGGGCTATTCTTTCTTGCAAAAAAATAGTTTTGAGAAAATTCATCATTATCCCAAAACTATTTTTAAGTTTTTCTAAGCCGAAGTAATTAATCTGATAGCTAAAACTATTTATTGATTTGTGGTGCTTTTTTTCAATTTTGCTTTAAACACTTTTTCAAATTTTTCTAACTTAGGTTGAATTACATAACGACAGTAACCTTGATTTTGATTATCGTTATAATAATTTTGATGATACAACTCGGCAGGATAATAATTTTTAAACGCCTCAATTGTTGTAACAATAGGTTTATCCCAAGCACCACTTGCATCTAAAGCAGCTTTGTATTTTTCTGCTTTATCTTTTTGCTCGGCAGAATGGTAAAAGATTATACTTCTATATTGAGGACCAACATCGGCACCTTGTTGATTTGGAGTTGTTGGATCATGGGTTTTCCAGAATACTTCTAACAGTTCATCAAAGGTTATTTTTTTAGGGTCGTAAAGAATTCGTACTAGTTCTGCATGTCCAGTTGTTTTATCACATACTTGTTCATAAGTTGGATTCTCAACATGTCCGCCACCATAACCACTTCTTACACTATATACTCCTTCTAAACGTTGAAAAATGGCTTCGGTACACCAAAAACAACCTGAGCCAAAATCGGCAATTTCGGTTTGTACTCCATCGGGTATTTTAACTTCAATCATATTTTTTTGTTCTTTTTTTGTTTTTGTTTGAGCACAGGATAATAAAGACACCATTGCTAATAAACTGCTGAAAAATATTTTTTGCATAAGAAATGTTTGTAAGTAAATACGTAGCACTAAGACTATTAATTGTTAATGAAACAACAAAGCTTCAAACATTAAGTTTAATACACTTTGTTATAAATCATTTAAACAAAATCTGAACGGTTTCTTTTGTTTTTTGTTCTAGAATAATTTCTTTATCCAACATTAATTTGTTTAAAACCTCCGAGGTATAATGTCTGATGGTTAATAGTTGCAATCCTTTTTCAACTTGCACATCAAAAATGGAAGAAGCTGCTGCTGCAAATTGTTCAATTTTTTCTGGTCTATCGTCTAAGCCAATTTGTAAACTAATGGCTCCCGTTTGTATTAAATTGGGTTTAATATTCAGTTGTGCAAAAATTTCATATAGTTTGGCCATTGGAGCTTCGCCTACAAAACTAAAATCTTGACTATGTAAGTGAATTAATACTTGATGCTCTTTTACTACAATAATTGGTGGTAATTGCTTACTATTTTTATTATTAATGATTGTACCCGGTAAACTAGGATCTAAGAAACATTTTACTTGCAATGGAATGCCTTTGTTTTGTAAAGGTTTGATGGTTTTTGGGTGAATTACTTGAGCACCGTAATAAGCCATTTCAATTACTTCGGTAAAACTTAATGCTGATATTAGCGTTGCGTCAGGATAAGTTTTGGGGTCTGCATTCATTACACCTTCAACATCTTTCCAAATGGTTACACTCTCTGCGTTTAAAATATTGGCAAATATGGCTGCTGTATAATCACTACCTTCTCTGCCTAGTGTAGTACTTTCATTGTCATCTGTACAGCCAATAAAACCCTGTGTAATTACCAAATTATAATTGGTAGAAGTTAATGCAGTACTATGTTCAATGGTTTTGTTCCAGTTAATATTGGCTTCCCTAAAATTGCTATCTGTTTTTAAAATATCTCTAACATCTAACAAGGTATTGTGTATGCCCACTTCATTTAAATAATAGCTGATAATGCAAGTGCTAATGAGTTCGCCTACACAAACAATTTGATCATAATAATAATCATAATCTCTCACGGGTTTATCATGTAACAACCATTCTACTTCAGTAAAATAATCATTCAATTGTGTAATACAAGGGTTGTAATGTGTAACCAATAAATATTTTGCAGTAGTAATATGTTGTTGCCTAATAGCAGCAAAAAAAGTTAGTGCTTCTTCTTTGTTGCCTGCATAAAATGAGTTAGCTACTTTTTCTAAAGCATTGGTAGTTTTACCCATTGCCGAAATAATCATTACAATTTTTTCTTCCTTATAGCTTTCAAGTATTGATGCAATATTTTGAATTCTCTCTATACTATTGGCACTAGCTCCTCCAAATTTAAAAACCTTCATAATGTTTGTATTCTAATGTGTGTAACAAAGATAGCTGTTAGAAGTTTTGAGCCTAAGACTTATCATAAATCCATTTTTTTCATGCTGAATTGAATACTCAAAAAGAATTTTTCACAAATGTGTCAAATTTACACATTAACTACTTACTTTTAGCTTCTAAAAACGATTGTTATGAAATTTAAATTTCTGTTAAGTGCATTTAGTTTAATGTATTTGCTATCTTCTTGTAAAAATGATAATGATACTGTTGCAACAAAAGATACTGCCACCATTGATGGTCATCCTTCATGGATTATGCAAGGCAATATTTACGAAGTAAACGTTCGTCAATATACACCAGAAGGTACTTTTAAAGCATTTGAACAACATGTCGATCGCTTAAAAGAAATGGGGGTTCAAACATTGTGGTTTATGCCCATTCATCCTATTAGTAAAGTAGATAGAAAAGGAACACTGGGTAGTTATTATGCAGTTCAAAGTTATGTAGATGTAAATCCAGAATTTGGAACTTTGGAAGATTGGAAATCTTTGGTAAAAAAATGCCATTCTTTAGGCATGAAAGTTATTATAGATTGGGTGCCCAATCATACAGGAGCCGATCATAAATGGTTAACCACCAATCCTGATTTTTATGTATTGGATAGTGTAACTAAAAAACCAGTTTCTCCATTTGATTGGACTGATACCCGAAAATTGAATTATGAAAATGAAGTATTTCAAGATACTATGATTGCACAAATGAAATTTTGGATAACAGAAACCGATATTGATGGTTTTAGATGCGATGTTGCTGGTGAAGTAAAAAATGAATTTTGGAAAAAATGTATTACAGCATTGAAGAAAGAAAAAAATATTTTTATGTTGGCCGAAGGCGATAAAAAAGGCTTACATGAAAGTGGTTTTGATGCCAACTATGCATGGCACGATTTTGCTGTGTTGAAACAAATTGCCAATGGTAGCCGAAATATCAGCAGCTTAGATAGTGTAATTGCAAAAGCAGATACACTCTATCCTTCAAATGCAACAAGAATGTTCTTTACCAGCAATCATGATGAAAACACTTGGAACAAAGCCGACTATGCAACAATGCCAGGTGCTGTGCATGCTCCATTTGCGGTGTTAACACAAACCATGAAACAATCGGTTCCATTAATTTATAGCGGACAAGAAGAACCATTTTTAGATAGCCTAAGTTTCTTTTATAAAGACACTATTAGTTTTGGTAAATACGAGAGAGCCAATTTTTATAAAACATTATTAACGCTGAGAAAAAACAATGCAGCATTAAGTGCAAATGCATCATTCAAAAAAGTATCGGTTGGTGATGATAAATTTGTATATGCTTTTGTAAGGGAAAAAGACAAAAACAAAGTATTGGTTATTTTGAATTTAAGTGCTAACCCACAAAATATTTTAATTAAAGATGCAGGTTTATTGGGCAAAGCTTACAATGTTTTTATGGGCAGCTCAGAGGAATTGAAAAATAGTAATTGGCAAATAGAACCTTGGGGTTATGTAGTGTATGAGTATAAATAAATAGATTTATTTTTTGTAAAGCCGATTGATTTCAATCGGCTTTTTTATTTTAAATTTGGTGCATGGAAAAGGTATTGTCAAGACCACAATCAATGTTAGATGTGTACAAACTGTTACCAGAAGGTACACCTATTCAACTAATTAATAATCGATTATACATGAGTCCAGCACCAAGATTTATTCATTTTGAAACGGTAGAAGCCATATTTTGTTCAATCAAACAATTTGTAAATGAGCATCATTTGGGTAAGGTTGCTTTTGCACCAGTTGATGTGTATTTAGGTGCCAATAACGCTGTTCAACCCGATGTGTTTTTTGTTGCCAACGAAAATGCACATTGCATTAAAGATGATGGAGTACATGGTGCACCAGATATTATTGTTGAAGTATTATCTCCGGGTAATAAAAATGATGACTTAATTAAAAAGAAACATCAGTACGAAAAATATGGAGTAAAAGAATATTTTATTGTAGATGCCGATGATAAAACGGTTGTTACCTACTATTTAAAAAATAACAAGTATGTATTACAAAAATCGGTGAAAGGAAAACTTAAAACCAAACTGTTGAATACCGTTTTCACATTTTAAAATTTACACCATCGTTTAACGATGGTTTTTTATTGCAAAGCAATTAGTTTCGCAGCATGAATAAAAGCTATTTAGTAAATCAAATTAAAGAGAAACAAAGTTATTTATGTGTTGGATTAGATACCGATATTCAGAAAATTCCCAAGTATTTGCAACAACAACCTAACGCTATTGTTGCTTTTAATAAAGCCATTATTGATGCTACTAAAGACTACTGTGTTAGCTACAAAATAAATACTGCATTCTATGAATCAATGGGAGTGAAGGGATGGCAAGCAATGGAAGAAACAGTTCATTATATACCATCTACACACTTTAAAATTGCAGATGCCAAAAGAGGCGATATTGGCAATACATCGGCACAATATGCCAAAGCTTTTTTCGAAACTTTACCCTTCGATGCCATTACTGTTGCTCCTTATATGGGAGAAGACAGTGTTCGTCCGTTTTTAGAATATGATAATAAATTCACCATTGTATTGGGCTTAACTTCTAATAAAGGGGCACAAGATTTTGAATTACAAAAAGTAGGAGAGCAATATTTATACGAAAAAGTAATTGGTACAATTGCTCAATGGGGAACTCCCGAAAACCTCATGTTTGTAGTTGGTGCAACACAAGCAAGTGAATTGCAAAACATACGAACCATTATTCCTGATAATTTTATTTTAGTACCTGGAGTAGGTTTTCAAGGTGGAAGTTTACAAGACGTAAGCAAGTTTGGTTTAAACAGCGATTGTGGATTGCTCATTAACGCTAGCAGAGCCATTATTTATGCAGGAAATGAAGTCACTTATGCTACAGATGCAAAAGAAATTGCCATGCAGTATCAAGTAGAAATGAGTAGTTATCTAAAATAAAAATGGGGCTATCTTAAAATTTTCATCGGTTGTTTAATCCCATAGCCATTGAATTTTGCAACAAAGGCTCAATGGAACAAAACCCTTTAAAAGCGAAGCTTTTTCTTCGTGTCTTAGCGTCTTCGTGGCTATAAAAAAATTACTTTCAAAAATTGAATTTCTTTTAATAACTGCCAATTGAATCTAAATATTCTTGTAGCTCTGTTTCCGATTTAAATCTCACTTCTCTAGCTTTACTTCCTAGGTTTGGCCCCACAATACCTGCACGTTCTAACTGATCCATTAATCTGCCTGCACGGTTATAACCCAACTTCATTCTACGTTGTATCAGTGAAGTACTACCTACTTGATTTTGTACAATCAGTTTTGCAGCATCTCCAAATAAAACATCTCTATCGCCTTCATCTAAATCTTTACCACCTTCTTCTTTTTCATCTACATATTCTGGTAATAAAAATGCATCAGGATAACCTCTTTGTTTACCAATAAATTCACAAATATTTTCTACTTCAGGCGTATCTACAAAAGCACATTGCAAACGTGTTACTTCACCATTGTAGCTAATCAACATATCTCCTTTACCAATCAATTGCTCTGCACCGCCTGTATCTAAAATGGTTCTACTATCAATTTTAGACGATACTTTAAAAGCAATACGTGCTGGGAAGTTGGCTTTAATTGTACCTGTAATAATATTTACCGACGGACGTTGTGTAGCAATAATTAAATGTATTCCAATAGCCCTTGCCAACTGTGCCAAACGTGCAATCGGCATTTCAACTTCTTTACCAGCAGTCATAATTAAATCGGCAAATTCATCTACCACCAAAACAATAAAAGGTAAATACTGATGACCTTTTTGTGGATTCAATTTTCTATTTACAAACTTCTCATTGTATTCTCTAATATTTCTACAACCTGCTTCTTTCAGCAAATCGTATCTGTTATCCATTTCAATACAAAGAGCGTTTAATGTATGAACTACTTTTTTAGTATCGGTTATAATACTTTCTTCTTCACCCGGCAATTTGGCTAAGAAATGTTTTTCAATAATTCTATATAAACTTAATTCAACTTTTTTTGGATCTACCAACACAAACTTTAATTGCGATGGATGTTTTTTATACAACAAAGACACCAACACGGCGTTCAACCCAACCGATTTACCTTGCCCTGTTGCACCTGCCATTAACAAGTGTGGCATGGCAGCTAAATCAACAATGAAATTCTCATTATCAATTTTTTTACCAATGGCAATAGGCAATGAGTAATTGTTATTTTGAAACTTGTCGCTACTCAATAAAGTTTTCATACTCACCACTCTCTTATTCACATTCGGTACTTCAATACCCACTGTTCCTTTACCAGGAATGGGAGCAATAATACGAATGCCCAATGCTGCTAAGCTGAGTGCAATATCATCTTCCAGATTTTTAATTCTGCTAATTCTTACACCTGGTGCTGGTACAATTTCGTATAAGGTTACTGTTGGACCAACAGTAGCTGCAATACGTTGTATAGCAATATCGTAATTTTTTAAAGTAGCAATAATTTGATTTTTGTTCATTTCCAACTCAGCTGGGTCATGAACAATTTTTTCGCTACCATGTGTTTCCAGCAAAGCAATATCAGGATATTGATAATCTCTTAAATCTAAAGTAGGATCGTAGTTAATGGTAGCCAATTCATCGCTTCTTAGTTCTAAAGCAGTTTCATCTACTTCAATATCATCCATATCACCTTCTATATTTTCAACAATAAGCTCATCTGCTGTTTCATTAGCTGGCAACACAGTTACGTCAAGAGGAATATCTTCCACCTCTTCATCAATGGTGGGTTTAATTTCTAGTTCTAATCCTGCAGCTACTTTTTGAGCATATACTTCATTGACTGATAAAGGCATTTCTTCAATTAAAGGTTCATCAGTTGCAAGTATGGGTTCATCAACCATCAATTCTTCTTCTATCGGTTTCTCATTAATATCAAACTCAATTAATGGATCTGGACTTGCGTCAACCATATCAGGCATTATCACTGTAACTGCTTTGCCATCGGCTTTGAGTTTGTTGTTGCTTACAGGTTCTTCAAAGGCTTTATCAATGTATAATTTGCCTAATTCAGGAGCTTCTTGTTCATCATTAATTGCTTCATTATTTGCTGCTAAGTCATTCACTGTTGGTTCAGTTGCAAATGTTTCGGCAGGTGTAGGTTTTGTTTCAAATAATTTTTTTATTTTTTCTTCAGGCCAAGTAAAGGTTGGATTAAAACGCCAAATAAAATAGGCAAAAACACTCAATGTTAGCAATGCACCCGTACCAACAGTACCAATCCATTTTACAAACCAACCATTCAATAATTCTCCTACAGCACCACCCCAACTAAATCCAGCAGCTTCACTCATAAATGCCAATGCCATGCTCAATACCACTAAACCAACAATTAAATATTTAAGGTTGCGTTGTAACGAGAATATTTTTTTACCAAACAATAAGTTTACACCCAATACAAAAAAGAATGTGCAGAATAAAAATGTGGCCAAACCAAAACCTTTGTACATAAAAGTATGAGCAGTGTAAGCACCTAAAACGCCCAATAAATTGCTTACATGAACATCGTTTACATCAAAAATTTTCACTCCAAATTGATGTACTTTATCTTGATCTTCTTGCCAAGTAAATAGGTAAGAGGTAAAGGCAACAAATAAAAATATAGTAAACAATAAACTAGTAGCACCAAAAATTTTGGTAGTACGTTCATCCTTTACCACTTCGGTAACAGTTACTTCTTCCACTTTATCGGAAGTCAATTCTTCGGGATTGGGTGGTAAAGGTGTTTTTTTCTTTAAACGATTGGCCATAGCTTAATTAAGTTACAAAACTATTGTAAGCTAAGTAAGTAAAGGCTTATGTAACCAGCATGTGGATTACTTTTCAACTTCGGTGTAGTTTATGCAGAGCGTAGTCGAAGTATCGCACACTTGTACGTGGATAACTCTATTGAGCTTTTTAAACTGCTAGAAAAAATGTTTTTACTTTTTACCAATCCCCAAGCCCAAACAAATCCAGCCAATCATAAAAAATAAACCTCCTACTGGAGTAATGGGTCCTACCCATTTTAAACCAGGTAAAACCAAAGCTTCTTTATAGGTTAAGAGATATAGAGAACCACTAAAAAAAATGATACCCAATATAAAAAATACACCTGCAGTTTTAATGAGTTTATTGGTATAAGTGCCATATAAAATACCAGTAATCAATAAAGCAATCACATGATAAAACTGATACTTGATAGCCGTTTCATAGGTATTCACCACAGTTTCGGCAACCAAGGTTTTTAGTTTATGAGCACCAAAAGCACCCATAGCAACCGTTAAAGCTCCTAAGAATGCCGCAGTTTTTAAATAGGTTTTATGCATTTTTTATAGTTAAATGGTTTAAGGTTTAAAGTTTAAGGTTTAACGTTGAAAGTTTAAGGTTTAAAGTTTTTAGTTTTTTAGTCTTTCAACTTTTAGTTTTCAATCTTTAGTTTTTCAATCTTTTAGTCTTTAGTTTTTCCCCTTTTAGTTTCTAAACTTTTAGTCTTTAGTTTTTTATTATTTAGTTTTTCAACCCCAGTAGCTCAACAATTGGTTGAGTGCTTAGTTTGTCACTATTCAAACAATATTTTGCTTGATCATAAAAAGCTTTTCTTTCTGCTAATTTTTGAGTAAGAAAATTGTTTAACTCCACATCATTCAGTTGTTTAATTAAGGGGCGATGGTCTTTTTCTTTTTTCAATCTACTCACTAAAATATCAATAGGTTCATCAATAAAAATGGTGATGCCTTGTTGGTTCATCCATTGCATATTGTTGTTAAAGCAAGCTGTACCACCACCTGTTGCCAATACAAAATTTTGTTGGTGTTCAAACGCATGCAATGCAATACGTTCTTGTGCTCTAAAATAAGCTTCTCCAAATTGTTCAAACATAGAGCCAATGGTTTGTGAGCATTTATGTTCAATCACAGTATCTAAATCGTAAGCAGTCAATTGTAATTGATGGGCAATAATATTGCTCCAATAACTTTTGCCACTACCCATCATGCCAATTAAAAATAATTTCATGCTAACTTATTAATGGACAAATGTAGTGTAGTACTAAATATGGTTAAAAGAAAAGGATGTGTTAGGAACTGCTTTTCGCCTTTGTTGGTGTTCTTCACCAACAATTACACTATCCTAAATTAGGTTTCTTGTTGGTAGGCTTCGCCATACCAACAAGGGCAATAAATGTAGTATACTACTAAATAGGGTTAAAAAGAAAAGGATGTTTTGGGACCTGCTTTTATGAAAAAGTTGTTTGTAGTAAATACAAAGAAATAAGGTTAATTGAGCTAATAGTTTTGAGAGCTAGTTTTTACTAAAATGCTGTTTATTACGATAGGGTAATTGTATTCTCTCTCATATCAATACAAAATTTTGTACCCTCTAAAAAATCTAACCCAAGAAGACCATTATAGTCTGAAAAAATTCCATGAGCTAAGAAGTCGTATACTTGAATTTGAAATTTATTTTTCTTTAAACCGAGTGATGCAAATGTATCAATTTCAAAAATTTCTGTTTCAATAATGCCATTCGCTGTTTCAATTTCAACAGTTCCAATATTGTCTTTTAAATCATAACCAAGTAAGTATAGGGCGTTGCTATCTATAGTGGTGTTTGTTGCACCAGTGTCTAAAATCATTTTTAATTCGTACTTGTTATCAATTTCAATATTTACAAGTATGAGTCCACTTTCTACTTCTCGTTTAAATTTGTAGATCATTTTTTAATACGATTGAAAATGCCTGTGATTTTTCTTGCTGGTCTAAAAGTGCCAGTATATATCAAAGTAATTTTATCAAAGTTTGATGTTTTATCTCTGCCTATATAACAAACTTCTTTTTTGTCTTTGCTGTGAAATAGAGGTACTCCAGCAATTATATCAATTTTGCTATCGTCCATAGTTGGGTTTCCAAGCAACACCCATTCATCTGGATATAGTGCTTTAATATCTGCGATATTTATTGATTGTTTCATTGTATTCTGTTAATGGTACAAATTTATTGTTTTTGTGTATTGTTTGTAAGAATTATAAGACTCACATACTAATCAAAAAAGTTCTATTGATTTAAATATTCCGCCTTTATTGATGTTCTTCACCAACAATTACACTATGCTAAATTAAGATTCTTGTTGGTAGGCTTTGCCATACCAACAAGGGCAATAAAAAATCACATTGATGATTCATCAACAAATTCAAGAATATCGGCAGGCTGACAATTTAGAACTTTGCAAATGGCTTCTAATGTGCTAAATCTAATGGCTTTAGCCTTTCCTGTTTTTAAGATAGAAAGATTTGATAAGGTGATATCTACTTTTTCTGACAGCTCATTTAACGACATCTTACGCTTTGCCATCATTACATCTAAGTTTACTATAATTGGCATGGCTTATACGGTTAATTCGTTTTCTAATTGAATTTCAATTCCTCTTTTAAATATTTGAGCAATTATAAATAATACAATGCCCATAAAAATCCAAACATCTGCACCACCAACTTTTAACGATTGTATATCGGGCATTGTAATATCTTTTGAAATATACCACTGCACATCGTTAGAGGCTTTAAAAGAAAAAATGCCAATACCAATGGTTAAGTAGGCAGTGTTTTGAATAAATTTTTTTACATGCAAGTTGAACGGTTGAGACAAATTGAGTTGTTTGTTGTGCAATATTTTTACAATCAAATAAAACAGAATGGCTTTAAAAACACTTACCACAATCATTGTAAAAGTTAAGGTTGAAAAGTACACTTTATCAAATTGATAAAGATTAGATAAGTTGGCTTTCATCCAAAAGTTTTTAGCACCTTCTGGATTGATGGCTAAAGTGTAAAAAGCATTGAAAAGTATTCCACCTGCTTCAATACATAAACCAATAAAAATTATCCAAGAAAAAATGGCTAGGATTTTCAATACTGTTTTTGTTGAAATTTTTATTTCCATAATGGTGATTTTTTAATTTGAAAACAAAAATAATAAATATTTATTGAAAAACAATAAAAAAATATTAAAATGAAATAAAAATTCAGTTTTGTTTGTTGAAAATTTTTGACTTTGTTGGTGTTCTTTACCAAAAATTATACTATGCTAAATTAAAATTATTGTTGGTAGGCTTTGCCATACCAACAAGGGCGAAAATGCCCTTCTTATTGGGATTGCTTTTTTTATGGTTACCTATTGTTTTTAACAAATAGTTGTATTGCACTTAAAAAAATTGGCAATAAAAAAGGGCGTAGTAAATACATACGCCCAGTTTACGTTTTTTATCATAAGCTACGCTGAGTTATTGGGTTTGTCATATTTTTTATTTATGACAAATCATTTATGACAAACTATTTTTTGTATACTTATTTTTAAAAGGTTGAAAAATGAGCTATGCTAGTACACCAATTTTGATATAAAACATTGAAAATCAATTGTAGTGACTGATGATTATTTTATAGCAAGCAACTAAAGCAGCCCAATTGGTTTTCTTTAATGCCCTACTTATTGGGTTTACTTTTTTAATGATTAGCTCATTGGTTTTAACAAATGTTTTATTGCACTAAAAAGTTGGGCAATAAAAAAGGGCGTAGTAAATACATACGCCCAGTTTAGGTTATTTAATGGTAAGCTATGCTGAGTTAGGGGCTGGAAATTACATTAATAAAACTACCTAGTTATTTACTATTATTTTTCTTGTGTAACTTCCAAACTCTGTTTCAATATTTAGAAAGTATATACCATTGTTTATTCTGGAAATATTTAGTCTATGATTATCTAAAATATTACTTTTAGTTTCAGATAGAATTATATTTCCTAAAGGGGATATGATAGTAATTTTTGCATTGTTAATTCTAGTTTTGAATTCAATTTGAAGATAGTCTTTAGCAGGGTTAGGATGAATTGAAAAGTCAGTCTTCTGATTTACGTCTATTATAACTGTCTTACTAAATTGAAATGAATTATCTATATCTACGCTTTTAATACGATAATAATTCAATCTTCTTGTTAGAGCATTATGTACAAATTCATAACTATTCACATTTTGTCCTTTTGAGTCAATGTTAGCTATGTCGCTGAAAGTAATTCCATCTGAACTATGTTGAATGATGAATTTTTTCAAATTCATTTCATTAGTTGTATTCCATTTTAAAATAACAGAACCATTTTTATATTCCGCAAAAATATTTCCAAAGTTTAGTGGTAATACTCTATTAGAATTTCTGACATAATAGTAGGCTGCCCATTTAGTTGGTGTATATTTAAAAATTCTTAATAATGGATAATTAAATCCATTTTTGAAAAAAGTATATTCGATATTATATCCATCAGTTCCAGCATTAGAAATACTTGAATTAATTCTTTTTCTTGAATTTGTTACTAAAATAACATCATTAAAGATGCCATTAGGCAAGTTCAATGTACCGAAGGCTTCATATCTAATTGTGTCATAAATTTTAACCACTTTAGAAGTATTTCCAGTGGTTTCAGTTGATAAAGTAGAGTCAGTATTAATAGTACCAAAGGTCATTGGATAAATTAATCTAGATAATGGTTTATGTAAACTGTCTTTAAATGTAAAATTTCCAGATGTTGGGAATGATTCATAAGAACCAGCATATTTCCAACTATTATTAGATATACTGTCCATAATAATAAAAAAAATAGAATTGTATGAATCATATATGTAAGCATTTGCACTTATCAAATTTTGAGGATATAATTGATTAGTTGCGAATGAACGTACAAAACCATTTGAAGCATTAATTTTAAGTGAAGTTTTGTAAATGCTATTCGTGTCGTTTAAGTTTGAATAATTCCAATTTAAATTCTGACCATTAGAGATAGGAGGATTAATAGTACGACTATCGAACAATCCATTTTTTACTATAATAATACTATCGCCTATACTTGGGTTTACGCCTGTACTAGTTATAATAGGTTGGGCATTCACAATTAAGAAAAGAAAACTTAGAAAAAAGCTAAATGTTATTCTAATATTTTTTTGTATCATATTATTTATTTTATGAATTGAGTTTATAAAGTTTCAGCCAACAATTAAATGTACGAACCATATTCAATCCCAAAAAAATATATTATTTATTTATGCTACAAATATCAATTTTGTAATTCGTGAGTCATTAAATAATAATAGTCCTTTTGCTAAATAAAACATTCACCACAAAAAAGGGCATTGTAAAATGCCCTTTTCTAAATACTAATTACTTAATCCTTTTTCGGTTCTTCTATTTTCAAATCTTTGGGATCTACACCTTTTAAATAAGTGGGTAAATTCAACCCTGCCATATTGAATAAATCATTCAATGGTGGTACGGTTTTCATCATACCTGAAACAAAATTGGCGGTAGAGGAATTGCCATTTTCGTTATTGCCATTGCCCGAATCCCAAACAGTAATTTTATCTATCTTAATATTCTTAACAGCTTCTACTTGGGTTTTTACCAACTCTGGTAATTTTTCAATCAACAACAATTGGAATGCTTTGGTTGGGTCGCCACCGGCTGCACTTACCACTTGTTTATAACCCTCGGCTTGCTTGGTCAATATTTCAAATAAACCTTTTGCTTCGGCTTCCATTTTTGCAAAAATGGCATCGGCCTCACCTTTTGCATTTTCTCTAATTCTTTCAGCCTCTGCTTGTGCTTCAATAATGGCTTTTTGCTTAGCAATTTCTGCTGGTATTACCACGTTGGCTATTTGTGTAGAACGCTCTCTTTCAGAACGGGCTAACTCAGCTTTTTGTTCGGCCACATAACTTTCTTCTAATGCTTTTGCCTGTTGTACTTTTTCTGCTGTAATGGCAATACGCATAGATTCTGCTTCTTTTTCCCTTCTTAAAGCATCGGTATTAGCAATAGAAATTTTGGCTTCATTTTCTCCTTTAATAGCCAATGCATTGGCTTCAGATACTTTAATTCTTTTGTCTCTTTCTGCTTCTGCACGTCCAATAGATTCATCTTTCACCGCAGATGCAATGCTAATTTCTTTGTCTTTATTGGTAATCGCAATTTTTACATCTCTGTCTCTATGTGTTTCGGCAATTTGTGTATCTTTTTCTCTATCGGCCAATGCCTTTCCTGTTTCACCAATTTTTTCTTGTTCTGCCACACTTACTTTGGCTTCGTTAATGGCTTTGGCTGCTGCTTCTTTACCCAATGCTTCTATATAACCACTTTCATCTTTAATATCTGTAACGTTTACGTTAATGAGTTTTAAACCAATTTTTTTCAACTCACTATCAACGTTCTTAGAAATATTGTCTAAAAATTTATCTCTGTCTGAATTGATTTCTTCAATGGTCATAGTGGCAATTACCAAACGTAACTGACCAAATAAAATATCTTTTGCCAACTCTTGTATTTGCTCAGAACTCAAGCCCAATAAACGTTCAGCAGCCGTATTCATATTTTCTGATTCGGTAGAAATGGCAATGGTAAATCTACACGGCACATCTACACGAATATTCTGACGGCTCAATGCATTGGTTAAATTGGCTTCAATAGACAATGGCTTTAAATCTAAATAAGCAAAGTCTTGAATCACAGGCCAAATAAATGCACCACCACCATGAATACATTTGGCCGATGTACCGCCTGTTCGTCCATATACTACTAAAATTTTATCTGAAGGACAGCGTTTGTACCTAGAAATTAATGCTGAAATAGTAATAAACAATACTACTACAGCTACTACAATAATTAATAAAGGGCTCATAATTACAATTGTTTTTTTAAAGTTTTTCTACTAGTAAAAGGTTATCGTCTAAAATACTGATGACTCTTATTATTTCTCCTGACGCAAGTGTGTTGCCATTGGTTACTGCATCAATTTCATGCACGGCTCCATTTACACTCACTAAAATTTTTCCTTTTCCTTTTTTCTCTGCTGGAATGGTGAGATACACTTCTCCAGTTTTATTCAAAGTATTTTTAATGGAAAAAGTATTGTCTTCGGCTAGTTTTTGTAATTGTTGAATAATGAAAAAGAAAGCCACCAAAAAACTTGCTCCAATTAAAAAAGCTATAATTACCAATACCGTTTTATTTTCTATGGTGCTATAAAATGAAATACCTGCCCAACTAAAGCCCAATAAAAAGTTGATTAAATTTCTAAAAGAAAATAATTGAAATGGAGAATCACCATCGGCTAAATCTCCATCAAAATCAGCACTTACGCCATCTGCAGCATCTGTGCCAGTAAAGGTCATAATACTTTGAATGATAAAAATTAAACTGGAGATAGCAGCTATTATCCAGAATACTTTTAGCATGGGTGCTAGTTGATTGAATATTTCCATAATTGAAAGATAAGAATTTTGCATATAAGTATTGGATTGAGGTGAAAGATTACAGGAAATTGAATGTTTATTTTTTGAGGGAAGACGGAAGGGAGAAGGTGTAGGGGAGAAGGAATTAGGAATTGGGGAGTAGTAGTAAGTAGGAATTAGTAAGTAATAAGTTGTAAGTAATAAGTTGTAAGTAATGAGTAGTAAGTAGTGAGTTGTAAGTAATAAATGGAAAGTAGTGGAGTAATATGTAGTTAGTGAGCAGTAATGAGTAATTGTTAATTTGGTAGAGTAGGAAAAATCAGTGCAAATCAGTTTCATCCGTGTCATCCGTGTTCCTATCTTTTGCCAGAGAGGACAGAAGACAGAAGACAGAAGGTGAAGGGGAGAAGTGATTAGTAATAAGGAATTTGGTAGAGTAGGAAAAATCAGTGTAAATCAGTTTCATCCGTGTTATCCGTGTTCCTATCTTTTGCCAGAGAAGACAGAAGGTGAAGGGGGGAAGTGATTAGTAATAAGGAATTTGGTAGAGTAGGAAAAATCAGTGCAAATCAGTTTGATCTGTGTTATCCGTGTTCCTATCTTTTGTCAGAGAAGAGAGAGGACAGAAGACAGAAGGTGAAGGGGAGAAGTGATTAGTAATAAGGAATTTGGTAAAGTAGGAAAAATCAGTGCAAATCAGTTTCATCCGTGTTATCCGTGTTCCTATCAACATAAAAAAAGACACAGCTAAAGCCATGTCTTGATTATATATTATTTACACTATGCTAAATTGGGATTACTGTTGGAAGGCTTTACAATACCAACAAAGACAAAAAAGGATATTTTGGGAAGTGCTTTTTTGTTAGTGCTAAATTTTATTTAGGAATGCTATATTATTTTATTTAGGAATGCTATATTGCTCAAAGCAACAGAATATTACTAACGAAGCCACAAGCTTATTAGAGCTGGAATAATTCCATGCTTAACTTTTTAAATAGTCAATTATCTTTTGGGCAATAAATGTTTTAATTTTTTCCCAATTGGTGTTAATATAAAGTTTTGGCATTGCATCTTTTTCTGCATCACCAAAATAATACATACTCATTAGTAGCTGACCAATATCATAAGATGGAAATTTAGCTTTAAACAACGCAATTAAAGGTTCAACCTCAAACTGTTTTATTAAAACGTACAAATCAATAAAATCTTTTTTGCTGCCTCGTCCAAAAATTGCTTTCATTTTTAAAGGAGCAATGTCTTTAATGTCGGCAATTCTAATTCCTTCTATGAAATTTATTGGATATTTTAATGGGGTAAGATTGTTAACAAAATCAACTTTTACGTCGTTTATGTAACAAAATAACATCGACTTATTATTATTTGTTCTTTGAAAAGCCTCTCCAAAATATTCTGATAAACTGTCGGCAAGATTTTCTGGTGAATAATCTTTATGGGTAAATAAATCAATGTCGATTGAATTTCTATGACCAATTTGTAATGCTAATCCAGTTCCACCAACCAAATAAAATTCTTGTAAAAAGGGAACCTCCATTAATTGATTTAATGTGCTGATAAGAATGGGTTCTGCTGTATAAGATTGTAACATCTGAATTGCTTTAAATCAATATTTAAATATCTACTCATAAAATACATAGATTTTTCTGTTAGGGTATTTGATGTAACAGCAGCCTCCCTCAACTCATCATCAGTATAAAACTTTAAAATTGCTTTTATATCTTGTAAACTCCCTCTACTTAAAACACGACTTACCAAATAAGTTTTATGCTTATAAGCATCTAACTCATTTGGGTCGGCATCCCAAAGTACTCGATCATTTATAATTAATCCTTGTATATTCATAATTGCAGTTGCAATTTACTTAAATGCATTTAAACCCGTAACATCCATTCCTGTAATTAATAAATGAATATCGTGTGTGCCTTCGTAGGTAATTACACTTTCCAAATTCATCATGTGTCTCATAATACTGTATTCTCCTGTAATGCCCATGCCACCTAGCATTTGTCTTGCATCACGTGCAATATTGGTAGCAATTTCACAACTATTTCTTTTGGCCATACTTACTTGTGCTGGTGTAACTTTTCCTTCATTCATTAAAACACCTAAACGCCAAACCAACAACTGACCTTTGGTAATTTCAGTAATCATTTCAGCTAATTTTTTTTGCTGCAATTGAAACCCTGCAATGGGTTTGCCAAATTGTTCTCTTTCTTTAGTGTAACGTAAAGCTGTATCATAACAATCCATTGCTGCACCTAATGCACCCCAAGCAATACCATAACGGGCTTTGGTTAAACAACTCAATGGACCTTTTAAGCCTTGTATATTCGGCAGAATATTTTCTTTTGGAATTTTCACATTGTCGAACACCAATTCGCCTGTTGCACTTGCACGTAAACTCCATTTGTTGTGTGTGGTGGGTGTGCTAAATCCTTCCATACCTCTTTCAACAATTACGCCTCTAATAATGCCTTGTTCATCTTTTGCCCAAACCACCGCCACTTGTGCAAATGGTGCATTGCTAATCCACATTTTAGCACCATTTAAAATAACATGATCACCAGCGTCTTTTATGTTGGTCAACATTCCACCAGGATCGCTACCATGATTGGGTTCTGTTAATCCAAAACAACCCAACCATTCGCCACTACCCAATTTTGGTAGGTATTTTCTTTTTTGTTCTTCGCTGCCATAGGCATTGATGGGAAACATGACCAAGCTGCCTTGTACCGATGCAGTTGAACGTACTCCACTATCGCCACGTTCTAATTCTTGCATCATTAAACCATAGGAAATATAATCTAATCCACCACCACCATATTCAATAGGTACTGTAGGGCCAAAGCAGCCTAACTCACCCATTTGCTGTACAATTTGTGTAGGAAATTCGGCACGTTGAGCATAATCTTCTATAATGGGCGAAATTTCTTTTTTTACATAATTACGAACCGATTCTCTGATGAGTTTATGTTCATCGGTTAATAAATCATCTACTAAAAAATAATCGGGACTTTGAAATAAATCTGCTCTTACTGCCATGGTGCTGAGTTTGAATTTTTTGTTGAACTGAATATATCATCAGCTCAAAATATGAACAATCGTTAGTACAAAAATAAGGTGAGCTGTTTGGTTATGGTGATTATTGTTTTCTTTTTTTAAAACATTTCTATTTGTTAATATAACAAAAGCAGCTTAAATCCAAGGCTTATAAATAACCCTGTACAATTGAATGAGTGCGGTAACAAAAAAAACACAACCCATTATTAGGTTTAATGTTTTATTGCTTGTTTTCATTTTTGTGATGGCCCAATTGCCTCCATAAATGTAAATACTCATACCTGCTAATGTACCAAGACCAGCACCAATACAAAAAACATTAAAATGCAGTGTAGTTGTTTTTAATACATTGTTTTGAATAAGTTGTGTACTCCATAAAAACCAAAATGGAATTTGTAATGGATTCAATGCACTCATACTTGTTCCTAAAAAAAAGCGATGTAGTTTATTGTTGAGTAAAATACTTTTTGCTTGTATGGTTTGTTTACGAGCTGTAATAAATGCAACAATACCGAGTACAAAAAAAATGACAACGGTGAGCCAACCTAAAATTTTAAAAATTAATTTATGTTGTGCAACCCAATCCATACCAGTTAAGGCAAAACGCAAATAAATAATTTCTACAATTGCAACACCAATACCAAAATACCATGCTTTTTTAAAACCCTCTTGCACACTCAATTGTGTTGCAGTCATGTTCATATTACTCAATACAATTTGCCCTAAAAAGCTAATGCCAAATGCAATAAAAAGAATAGATAAAATATCCATGATGGTGAATATAAATTAATCGAGTTGCAAATCGTATTTTTCTAATGCTGCATATCGTTCAAATGCATCGTTCAAATATTTTCTTCCTTGCTTGTAAGATACATATGGAAAGCCTTTTGCATGATTGAGTTGACCAATTTCGAACATATATTTCCAATGTGTAGCAATGGTGTTGAGTGCAGTAAAATAACTCATATTGCAATCGTAAATATGGTTGGGTTCGGCACCTGTTCCATTAAATTCTAATACCGAAAAGTTTTTACCAGCTTTTAAATCGGCTATAGAAGTTGTTTTAACATCAAATCTTCCATAATAAAAATGCTGACTATGATTACTCAATGCATCAAACACTGCTGTTAAATGTTCATCTATTTCTTTATACAAATTATTGAATCTTGCACCTCTATTATGATTGCCAGTAATACTTAAAAAATAAGTTTCATTGGCAGGAATAATATCTGCTAAATGTTCAGCATGTTTAATAGTTAATTCAGTTAAACGATGTTGTGCTTTTGGATGTTGATTGATTAATTCTAACAACGTATGTCTTCCATCGCCTTTTACTTGCAAATATTCTTTGGCAATAAATCCGGTTACTTTTCCTTTTTTGCTGTTGGGGTAACGAACATAAAATACACTTACTTCAACAGGCCATTCAATCATGGTTTGAATTAAATAATCAAAAGGCAAAGTGGTGTGATATTTTTTAAGTTGTTCAGCATTGTCAATTTTTCTAAAGCATAAACCTTTGCTGCCAATATCTGGTTTTACTGCAACAGGAAATTGTAAATTATTCTGTTGTATTAATCGCAAAACTTCATCAAACTTTTGTGTTGGTTGAATGTAGATGGTTGTAGGAAAACTTTCTTGCGGTAATTGGTTAAACATTTCTTTTTTTGTTTCGCCTTCAAACCCAGAAAATTGTAAAGTAGGATTTACATTAGAGAAATACCAAAAAGTTTTACTACGTAAAAAATAATAAAGCCACACCAACACCAATGGTGTATAGATGAGGTAAAAAGGCCACAGCTCCCAATTAGTTATTTTTTGCCAAATTTTCTTCAAGTTATTTTTTTAGGGATGGCAAATGTACAATGAAGCGAAGTTGTTTTAAACTGTTTTAGGTTAAGAACCTGTTTAAATTATTTTAATAGATAATTTTTGCCACAAAGGCTCAAAGGCACGAAGTAAAAAAAGCGAAGCTTTTTCTTTGTGTCTTAGCAACTTCGTGGCAATAAAAAAAGCGGTTTTCATCTTCAAGGACTAGAGGTGTGAGTAAAATTTAAAAGGTTAATTTCTTTCCCCAATCCGTAACAACTACTCTACACATTTAAGCATACACCTACATTTGTACAGCTTATGAACAAGTTTGAAGATACCTACCAACACAAAGGCTTAAGAAAAAAACTCATTGATTTTTTAAGAACTGAAAAACATATTTCTGATGAAAGGGTATTGACTGCCATGAATGCCATACCTAGACATTTTTTTTTGGATTCGGCGTTTGATAAAATTGCTTACGAAGACAGGGCTTTTCCTATTGGAGAAGATCAAACCATTTCTCAACCATTTACAGTGGCTTATCAAACCCAATTATTACAAATCAAAAAAAGCGACAAAGTACTAGAAATTGGTACAGGAAGTGTTTATCAGGCAACTGTTTTAGCCGAAATGGGAGCTTGGGTTTATACCATTGAGCGACAAAAAAAACTATACGATCTTAACAAAGATTTCTTCTTCAAAAAAAAATATCCCAATATTAAATTTTTTTATGGCGATGGGTTTGAAGGTTTGCCTACTTATGCACCTTTTGATAAAGTAATTATTACCGCCGCAGCACCATTTATTCCACCCAAATTGGTAGCTCAGTTGAAAGTAGGCGGCATGATGGTGATACCTGTAAATGAAGGAGATGTACAGCGTATGTTGCGTTTAACCAAACAGGCCGATGGTACAATGAGTGAAGAAGCATTTGAACATTTTTCTTTTGTGCCTATGCTTACTGGAAAAAATGGGTAATGGTTAAATGATTATTGAGCAAATAAAAGTATATTTTAGAGTATCTTAAAGGTAATTAAATTTGTCACATTGAGTTTATCGAAATGGTTACAAATTTGAGTCATATTGATTGTTATATTTCGACAAGCTCAATAAGACAATCAATAAGACTCTTAAGACAGCCTAATCAATTTTCCTATCTTCGTAACCATGTTACCCAATCAATTTCTTGCCTCTATTCAACATACCAAAGGTTTTGATGCATCTAAGTTTATATCAGTTCATGAAGCTGAAGAGCAAGTAACATCGGTTAGAACAAATCCATTCAAAAATAATTCAACCAAAAACATAGAAGATTTATTGGCAGGAAATATTCCTTGGTGTGAGCATGGCTATTATTTAAGTGAACGTCCTTCTTTTACATTCGATCCAAGTTTTCATGCAGGAGCATATTATGTACAAGAAGCTAGTAGCATGTTTGTATGGCAAATTATGCAACAATTATTTGGTGAACATACGAACAAAAAAGTATTAGATGTTTGTGCTGCACCTGGCGGAAAATCTACTTTATTGGCTAGTTATTTTACCAATGGATTGGTAGTGAGTAATGAAGTAATAAAATCGAGAGCTGCTATTTTGGTTGAAAATATTACTAAGTGGGGAACGCCCAATGTGGTTGTAACCAATAATGATCCAAAAGATTTTACTGCATTGAATAATTTTTTTGATGCTATAGTAATCGATGCTCCTTGTAGTGGAAGTGGCATGTTTAGAAAAGATGCAGATGCAGCCAATGAATGGAGTTTAAATAATGTGGCGTTATGCAGCCAACGACAACAAAGAATCGTAGCCGATGTACTACCTGCATTGCAAGCAGATGGATTTTTAGTGTATTCTACTTGCTCGTATTCTAAAGAAGAAAATGAAGATGTATTAGATTGGATGATTGCAACTTTCAACCTAACTTCTGTTCCATTAAAGATTGATTCATCTTGGGGAATTGTAGAAACCGAAAGTGATATTGCTCATGCAAAAGGATATCGATTTTATCCATACAATTTAAAAGGAGAAGGCTTTTTTATTGCGGTATTACAAAAAGCAACTGCTGAAAAGGAAGTGAAGTTAAAACAACAATCACTTTTATTGCCAAGTAAACAAGAAGTGGATATTCTGCAATCTTTTTTACCTGTTCAACCAGCGTTTTCTTTATTTAAACATGCTACACAAATTAGATTATTAGATCATTCATTTTTGAACGATTTAAAAACATTGGCCAATTATTTATACATTAAAAAAGCAGGTTTATGTATAGGCGAAGTAAAAGGCAAAGATTTGGTGCCTCACCACGAATTGGCGGTTAGTACACTCAATTTAAGTAATATTGCAAGCGTTTCTTTTACCAATGAGCAAGCTTTGCAGTATTTGCGTAAGCAAGAATTGGTTATTGAAACCACTGTAAAAGGTTGGGTACTGGCAACATTGAATGGTTTGGGCTTAGGATGGTTGAAGGTGTTACCCAATCGTTACAACAATTATTATCCGCAAGAGTGGAGAATTTTAAAAGATTAATTCATACAGTTTGTAACCAATTTTTATGAGAAGAACTGCATTGCTAATAGTGTTCATTTGTGCTACAATAATTGCATTTGCACAAAAAAAAGTACTTGTACAAGGTACTTATCCCAATTTATTTATTCAGCATAAAGTTGTTTCTGGAGAAACTTTATATAGCATTAGTAAACTCTATAATTTAACTGTTGATCAAGTTGCTAAACAAAATGGGTTAGATGGTTCAGCAGTTTTGGCAATTGATAAAGTAATGAAGATTAGCTTAGATGGAAAGAATTTTACACAAGATGGTCAAAGTACAGAAGCTGAAGCTTTAGTGCCTTTACATCATGTCGTAAAGGCTGGAGATAATTTGTTTAGAATTAGCCAAACTTATGGTAAAGTAAGAATTGACTTTTTAAGAGAATGGAACGATTTAAATAATGATGTAATTCAACAAGGGCAAAATATTATAATCGGACATTTAAAAGTAGATAAGAAAAAAACTGCTGAAGTTATTACAAGAACTACAACAGAGGAAGAAGAAAAAAACAGTCAAGGTTATGGAAGTTCCGAACCTGCAAAACCTATAACTACGCAAACTACCACTACTACAGAAACAACACCAGTTGCCGTAACCAATGGCGATGATGATGAAGGTGTTTTTGCTGGCACATTTACAGTCAAAGGCAAAGATGTAACTAGAGTAGGGGATTGTGCAACTTTTAAAACCACCAGTGGCTGGACAGATAGAAAATACTATGTTTTAGTAAATGATATTGCTCCAGGAACTATTGTACGTATTACTGCTGCTAATAATAAAAGTGTTTGTGCAAAAGTTTTAGGTCCATTACCTGTAATGAAAGAGAACAATAATTTATTGGTAAGATTGAGTAATGCAGCTGCATCGGTTTTAAGAATTACAGATGCTAAATTTACCGTTCGATTAACGTATTTTGACTAAGAACTTATTTGGGCTTTTAATTTTAATTAAAAGAAAGCTGTCAGCTTAAGTAAAGAATTTCTGCTTCATACAAAAGCACTTTGAACCTGCCTGACGGAAGACTGGAATAACTAGTTAACCACGAAGGCTCTAAGGTCACTAAGAAAAGAAAACGAAGTTTTCACTTTGTGTACTTCGTGCCTTTGTGGTAAAGTAAAAGTGATTTGCTTTAAATGGGTTTCAACGATTTAAGGTTTCTATAGTTTTGGCAGTCATAGCTATTGGTTCAACCTAATATCTTCTCTTCAAAAATTATTTCTTCAGCCATTGTAAAGGCTTGGGCAATAAGTTATAATGCCAATGAAAATAAGGTTGATTAACAGCACCAAATTTTTCATAAAATTTTTGTACACCTGTTAAATCACTGCCTTCAAAATCGAATAGCATTGGCTGATTTGAAAGCTCCTTCAATAAGTTATCATACAATAAATAATTGGCTTCTTGCTTTCTGCCCAATGCTGTTGTTACATTAATAATGTTATAATAACGCTTATTGTCTTTCATTAAAACTACTTCACTCAATACTTCTTCTTGTTCATTGGTGATTGTTCTAACCAATAATTGATGATTGTCTTGTAAAAAATACATTAACTTTTTTAGCTGCTCATAATTTGTTTTTGTAACATGACGCATGTTATTTTTATTGTAATCGTAATAAGCTTCTACCGCATGTTCAAAATTATTGGAGTGGTTGTATTGAAGATTAAATTTTGCTGCCTTATTTAAACTATAGTCCATTGTTTTTTGGTAATGCTGCCTTAAACTTTCATAAGGTTGATGTAGATTAAGAATGTAATTTTTTTGTTCTTTACATTCATGTTCTACTGCAAATTGTTGGTTACTAAAATTAAGATAAGGCGATGCATATTGCACAAATGATTGTATAGCATTTACTACTGTTGGGTTAATCAGTGCAATGTTGCCAATAAACCCCAACTGTTGCGTAAAAGCAGGCATATAACTGTATTGAATGCCTAGTTTTTTTTTATGTGGAATGGGAAAAATAAGTTCATAATCATTTACTACAACTGCATGCCAATAATCAACCAAGTGGTTTAAATAATAACTATAAGCATAGATTAAACCATTGTTATTATTGGCTACACAAGCATCCCATTTGGTAGTGTTTATTTCGGTAGATGGTATAATGCTAATTGTTTGCATGTATTATAATGGCAAATCTCTGCTCAACTTATGAATCTGTAATTTTTGTATATCAATAGAGAACGAAAGGGTTTTCCAAAAACGTTTTTCACCCAATGTGCTTTTAAAGTAATTGCTGTACACTTTACTGTATAATAAGGGCACATAAATATTGACTAAACCATTGGCAATGGGCAATTGCAAACCTGCATCGTATAAGAATCTGCCAGTTGCAGGATTGTCTTTCCATGCATCGGCATAAGTACCAATATCTACAAAAAATTTCAAAGGAATTTTTATAGGCAACACATTAAAAATATTCACCGATTCAGGAATATCGCCACTAAAATTTAATGCCATTAACCAATCGTCTGTTTTACCAATTTTATTGCTTAATAAATCGGTTCTTACTTTAAAAAAACCATCTCTCTCCATTATTTGTTGGCTTCTATAACCTTCAAATTCATTTCTACCAATAAAATAACCACTGTAGGTATAATCTTCATACCCTTTAGCACCACTCATGTTTAAGTGATAGCGATCGGTTTCGTATTGTTGAACAAAAGTTTTATCGGTAGTATAAATAAATTTTCCTGCAAATAATCTTGCATTAATTCCACCTTTTTTATTAGCATAGTTTAAAAAATAATTGGCTGTAAAACCAGCACGAACAAAATTTTTACCTTGATCAATGGTTAAGTTTAACTCATACGGATAAAGCACTCTATTATCACTTGTTGTTATTTTAATTTGGTTGATGGTACTATTGAAGGTTGTTTTATCAACTACATCTGCTGGTCCACCAGGAGTGGTAATGGTTTTAAACGATAACCCATTTTCTTCTATAAAAAAACTTCTTGCCTGAAAAATCCAACGTTGTTTACTTCTTAAGTTTTTGTTGTACAAGGTATATTTTATAGATGGATTAATACGCAATACATTTTGATAAATTCTATCGGCATTAGCAGGTTTAAAATCATCCATAGTATATTTTAAAGCACTCGCCGAAATTTCTAGCCAAGAACCTTGTTTAAATTGATTGTAGGTAATGCCTGTACCATAATTCAATTGTTTACTACCAGTTGCATATTGCGGAGCTATAAAAAAATGCACTTTTTTTAGTGGCAATTGATAGTTGTGCAGTACTAAACCCAGCGTTAATTTATCGTAATAATTACCTCCAGCAATGGGGGCAATGCTAATGTAGTTGTGTTTATCGGTGTCTTTTAAATTGAAAAAAGCAACCAGTTTAGTTGTTTTCTTTTTGGCTGAATCTACTAAAGGTAAACTGGTGTACAGTTGGCTGAAACGATTGCTCAAATTGGTTTTGCTGCTTTGTTCTAAACTAGTTTTAAAATCATTGGGTTGTGGATGTTTAAACTTCCATTGTTGGTAATACGCTTGCATGCTTTGATCAAATGCTGCTCTGCCTAAATCTTTTTCTATCAAAGTAAGCCATTTTGCACCTTTTGAATACACACTTAAATAATAGTTCAACGATGTAAAAGCTGTTGAACTTGTATCTATGGGTTGCGTTTTATATATTTTGGAGAATGATGTATAAATAAGATTTTCAAAATCGGCTGGTAATTTATTCTGCAGCCATTTAGGCATTGTTGAAATTTCAGTAGCATATTTTTCGGCCTCATATCTATTTTGATAATAGGTATTAATGCTTTCATCCATCCAGGCATATTTTCTCTCATTGTTGGCCAATGCACCATAAAACCAGTTATGACCAATTTCATGCACAATAGTAGCGTCTAAATATTTTTCAGCAGCATTTGTAGTAATTAAAGTAATTGTTGGATATTCCATGCCACCACTAAATTCATTTTCTTCTCCCGATACAATTGAAACCGTATGGTACGGATAATCGCCAATCCAGTTACTGTATTTTTTCAATCCATCTTTTGCATACGCAATGCTTTTATTCCAGTTATTGATTTGCGTTGGTTGATAAAAGCTAAATACATCTACTGTTTTTTCTTTTAGTGCAACTGTATCGTATTGAACAATAAAATGTTTACTTGCAAACCAGGCAAAGTCGTGGCAATTGTCTTGTTTATACGTGTAAGTAATTAATCTAGGTTTTTGAAGTACAACAGGCTTAACTGGTTCAATTTTTTTCTTAGGGGCATAAGCTTTTGTAACAATGGCTTTCTTTTTTTGGGCTTCTACAAAAGCAATATAATTGGGTTGAAGGGTAGCTGTTTGCTTGCCTAATTGTTTTAATTTATTTAGGGCTTCTTCATTGTCTAACTTACCAGTTGCAGCAACAATATAATTATCGGGCAAAGTTATTTGTACTTCATAGTTGCCAAATTCGCTGTAAAATTCCCCTTGATCCAAATAGGGCATTTCGTGCCAGCCATTGGCATCGTACACAGCAGGTTTTGGATACCATTGCGTAACCTGAAATCCATCTTTGGTATAACCACCTCTCGAAAAATTATAAGGCAGTTTTACAAAAAAAGGTGTGGTAATGGTAATGGTTTGTTTGGGTGCAATAGGACTAGGCAATATCAACTTTACAATATCAATATGTTGGGGATGAGCTTCAATACCAGCAGCAATGTTGTTTACCCTAAAGTCTAATTGATTGATATAGCCTTTTTCTTCATCGTTACTAAAATAAAACTCAGTACTGCCATTGGCCAAAGCTTGTTCGGTATAAGCAGTTTTATCGTTTCTATAAGCATTGGGCCAAATATGAAACCAAATAAAACGTAAAGTATCAGGAGAGTTGTTGGTATAAGTTATTTTCTCAAATCCATCTAAGGTTTTAGCAGTATCGTTTAAAGTTACTTGAATGGTAAAGTTGACTTGTTGTTGCCAATAAGTACCTTGACCCAAAGCCGTTTGCAAATAAAAAAATCCTATAAAAACAGTCAACAAATATTTCACCAGTCAAATTTTTTTTGAATTGAAGATAATTATTTACCACAGAGTAAAGAAGCAAAGAAGAAATGAATTTGTTCAAACCCTTTGTGTACTTCGTATCCTTCGTTCCTTCGTGTGAAACCAAAAAGACTTCATCTGAAACCAAACTACACACCCAAAATACTCGTACTATTAATTTTCTCTAAAATCTGATGAGCCACTTCCATAGCCAAATAACCATCAATTTCACTCACAACCGTAGGTTTATTGTTTACAATACTATCTACAAAAGCTTCCAGTTCTAATTTAATGGCATTGGCTTGTGGAATAACAGGATTGGCAACAGCAATGGTTTTCTTGCCTTTAGGCGTATCTAAATCAAAAGAAAAAACATTTTTATCGCTGTCTTCTTTCAGTTTAATAATTTCAGTTTTCTTCTCTAAAAAGTCAATACCAATGTAGCTGTCTTTTTGAAACAAACGCATTTTACGCATTTTTTTCATGCTAATTCTGCTACTCGTTAAGTTGGCAATACAACCATTGTTAAATTCAATTCTCACGTTGGCAATATCAGGTGTGTCTGTCATAACAGCAACACCATTAGCACTAATATTTTTTACATCGCTTTTTACAAGGCTTAAAATAATGTCTAAATCATGAATCATTAAATCCAGTATCACACTCACTTCTGTACCTCTAGGATTAAACTGTGCCAAACGATGCACTTCAATAAACATAGGGTTTAAGTTCAAATCTTTCAATGCCAAATAAGCAGGATTAAAACGTTCAACATGGCCCACTTGCATTTTTACATTGGCTTCTCTCACCATATTTACCAAATCTCTAGCTTCAGGTATGGTATTGCATAAAGGCTTTTCTACAAACACATGTTTGCCTTTGCGTACGGCTTTCATGCAAATTTCAAAATGCCAATCGGTGGGTACCACTACATCAATAATATCACAGGCATCCATGAGTTTGTCTTCATCCATAAAGCGTTTAATGCCATAATCGGCAACAACCGCTTTAGCGTTATCGTTATTGGGGTCAAAAAAACCCACAATTTTAACGCCTTCAATTTCTTTCCAGTTGTTTAAATGAAATTTTCCTAAATGACCCACACCAAAAACACCAACTTTTAACATAGTAATTTTTTTATGATTGAGATTGCAGTAGAATTTTTTTGTACCCAGCCAAAGTACTTATTTCAACACCAGTGGCGTCGCACTCTTCAACAGCAGCAATTCTATTGAGCAACCAGATTGTTAATGGCGGTAAAGATAACTATTGCAAACAAGCAATATTGAACAGTTGTTAGTATGTGGAAATGTTGGTGGAGGATCCATTTGTACAAGAGTGCGACGCCACTAAAGTTCAATAGCAATTCTGTTGCATGGTTCATACAATTCTTAAAAATAACTATCGTTAGTTTAAATTATTTGGTCATAAAAAATATGCAGGCTACTTTTATCCCAATGAATTTGTTATCAATCATAGTAGTTAATCTTCTCAACAGTGGAATGCCTGCCACTACTACTATTATTACAACTACAACAACCCGTTAAGGGTTGCATATCATTATATTAAATCTTGGGCGTAAGCTGTAATTATCGGGGAATGATTCTTTTAAATTTTTTTATTCAAACAAACATATTTCAATGAAGGTTCTAAAATTTGGTGGCACTTCTGTAGGTAGTGTTCAAGCCATACAACAGGTATTTGATATTGTACAAAAACAATCCAAAGAAAATAAGTTAGTTGTAGTTGTAAGTGCAATGGGTGGCACAACAGATGTATTAATTAATGCAGGAACAAAAGCTGCTTCTGGCGATGAAACATATAAAGATTTAATGAAGCAAATTGAAACCCGCCATTTAGATACTGTAAAAGAATTAGTACCTGTGCAAACACAAAGCAGTGCATTGAGTTTAATCAAAAAGCTATGCAATGAGATAGAAGATTTGTGCAATGGTATTTTTTTATTGGGCGAATTATCGGCACGTACAAAAGATAAATTGGTGAGCTATGGCGAATTGATGAGCTCTCAAATGATGGCTGCATCTTTCAATGCTCATGGTTTAGTAACTGCATGGAAAGACAGCCGAGAATTGGTTAAAACCAATTCTAATTTTACCAATGCTCAGGTAGATTTTGCTGCAACAGACAAGAATATTCAAAACTATTTAACGGCTAATACTGCATCAGTTGTTTTGCTGCCAGGTTTTATAGCATCTGATGCCAATCATGTAAACACCACTTTAGGCCGTGGAGGAAGTGATTACACTGCTGCAATTGTTGCTGCTGCTGTACATGCTGATAGTGTTGAAATTTGGACAGATGTAAGTGGTATGATGACGGCCGACCCACGTTTTGTGCAAAATGTAAAAGTAATTCCGTCTATTTCTTATCAAGAAGCAATGGAGTTATCGCATTTTGGTGCAAAAGTAATTTATCCGCCAACCATACAACCTGTGTTGAGCTTGGGTATACCAGTTTGGGTAAAAAACACATTTGCTCCAGATGATTATGGTACCATTATAGAAACCAATGCAGCAGCAAGTGAACATTTAATTCGTGGAATTACCAGCATCAACAACATGGCTTTAATTAGCTTAGAAGGTAGTGGAATGATTGGTGTGCCAGGTTTCAGTAAACGTTTATTTGAAGCTTTGAGTAATGATGGTATCAATGTGATATTGATTACTCAAGGTTCGTCTGAACATTCTATTTGTGTAGGTGTAGAAGCTACTGCTGCTGTTAAAGCAAAAGCAACAGTTGATGTAGCTTTTGCCAATGAAATTGCTCTGCAAAAAGTAGAACCATTAATTGTTGAAACCGATTTATCAATTATAGCTTTGGTAGGAGAGAACATGAAATCTCACCAAGGCATTAGTGGTAAAATGTTTGGTGTGTTAGGGCGTAATGGGGTGAACATTCGTGCCATTGCCCAAGGTAGTAGCGAAAGAAATATTTCGGCAGTGATTGCTACCAAAGATGTTCGTAAAGCTGTGAATGTATTGCATGAAGAATTTTTTGAAACAACGTACAAACAAATCAATTTATTTATTGCAGGTGTGGGCAATGTTGGTGGACGATTTGTAGAACAATTAAAACAACAACAACCATATTTAAAAGAACATTTACAATTACAAGTAAATGTGGTTGGATTGGCAAATAGTCGTCAGGCATTAATTAATGAAGACGGCATTGATTTAAGCAATTGGAAAGAACAATTGGTTGCTGCTCCTGCATCAACTATAAGTGATTTTGTGCAGGCAATTATCAACAGAAATTTACGCAATACTGTTTTTGCAGATGTTACTGCCAATGGCGATGTAGCTAAAGTTTATGACCAATTATTATCAAAAAGTATTGCTGTGGTGGCTTGTAATAAAGTAGCTGCTTCATCTGAATACAGTTATTACAAAAAATTGAAAAATTTAGCAAGAGAATACAATACTTCATTTTTATTCGAAACCAATGTTGGTGCAGGTTTGCCCATTATTGGCACATTGAATGATTTAACCAGAACTGGTGATACAGTCAATAAAATGCAAGCTGTTTTAAGTGGAACATTAAACTTTGTTTTTAACAATTACGATGGCACCAAAACTTTTGCTGAAGTAGTTAAACAGGCTCAAGAAGAAGGTTATACAGAACCAGATCCTCGATTAGATTTAAATGGTTCTGATGTAATGCGTAAGATTATGATTTTAGCACGTGAAGCTGGACATAAAATTGAAATGGCCGACATAAGTAATAACTCTTTCATGCCTGAGGAATGTATGCAAGGCAGTGTGGAAGATTTTTATGAGAGCATGAAAAAATATGAGTCTCATTTTAAACAATTGTTAGATGAAGCCAAAGCAAAAGGTTGCATCTTAAAATTTGTTGCTCAGTTTGATAATGGTAAAGCATCTGTTGGATTACAGCACATCGATCCACAACACAATCTCTATCACTTATATGGTAAAGACAATATTGTATTGTTCTATACAGACAGATATAAAGATCAACCATTGGTTGTAAAAGGTGCTGGTGCAGGTGCTGAAGTAACAGCAAGTGGTGTATTTGCAGATATCATGAGGGCTGTTTAAAATGGAACACGGATGACACGGATTGAATCGATTTTCACAGATTTTTTAATCTTTTAAATATTGCAAAGCAATATTTAAAATCCGTTATTATCCTTTTTTTCAGTGTCATCCGTGTGCCAATAAAATTTATACAATGAATTCTTTACAAAATAAATCTTCGCTACAATCTTCTCCACATCCCCCTTTAGGGGATAGGGGCTTGAGCTGTACCGTCCACGCCCCAGCAACTATTGCAAACCTAGTTTGTGGTTTCGATATTCTTGGACTTGCTTTAGAAGCTCCATACGATATTATGGAAGTCAGCTTTAAAGATGAGCCGGGTATTACTTTAAGTAGTTCTGCTGCATACGATTTACCAACCAAACCAGAAGATAATGTTGCCGGTGCATCTTTATTGGCTTTACTAGAAGCTTACGAAAAGCCTGTAGGTTTTCATGTGCATATTGATAAACAAATTAAACCTGGTAGTGGACTAGGCAGCAGTGCTGCAAGTAGTGCAGGTTCTGTGGTTGCTGCCAATCATTTGCTGGGCAATATTTTCAGTAATGAAGACTTGGTACGCTTTGCCATGAATGGTGAAAAAGTGGCTAGTGGTGTTAAACATGCTGATAATATTACGCCATGTATTTATGGTGGTGTAACACTCATTCGTTCTATTTTTCCATTAGATATTGTTACCCTTGACGCACCACCTTTGTTTGTTACTGTTGTGCATCCCCAAATAGAAGTGAAGACCAGCGATGCCCGTCAAATTTTGCGTAAAGAAGTACAGTTAAAAGATGCCATTAAGCAATGGGGCAATATCGCAGGATTGGTGAGTGGCTTCTTGAAAAATGATTATGGCTTAATCAGTCGTTCTTTAGAAGATGTAATTATAGAACCCGTTCGTAGCATATTGATTCCAGGTTTTGATGCTGTTAAAAATAATTGCAAAGAAGCAGGTGCATTGGGTGGTGGAATCAGTGGCAGTGGTCCTTCTATTTTTATGCTCAGCGAACATGAATCAACTGCCCATCAAGTAGAAGTAATCATGAAAGATATTTATGAAAAGTTGGGTATCGATTATAAAACTTATGTAACAAATATTGGCAAAGGAGGAGTAAAGATTGTGTAGCTAAAGTTCCCCTCCTTTGGAGGGGTGCCTTCAGGCGGGGTGGTTTTATGTCACCAACTGTAGAACATCAATCAACTTCGGTTGCAGTTTATCCTGAGCGGAGTCGAAGGACACACTTGTACGAAAGAATAAATGTCATCAAGGTTGCTCGTTTCTGGTTTCTCGTTATACAATTATAGAGTTAACTGTGAATAGTAAACATGTTCAAATTTAAACAACAACGAGTAACGTTTTAACGAGCATCGAGAAACCAGAAATTTATAACAACAAAAAGTAACGTCTAACGAGTATCAAGAAACCAGTAACGAAAAATTGATAATAATAACGAGTAACACCAAACGAGAAACCAGTAACGAGAAACTAATAACAAACGAGTAACGAAAATGAACTATTATAGCCTCAACAAACAATCCCCAACCGTAGATTTCAAACAAGCCACCATTGCAGGTCAAGCTCCAGATAAGGGACTGTATTTTCCTGAAACGATTCCTCAATTAGATAAAGATTTTATAGATAACATTGAGCAATACAGCAACGAAGAAATCGCTTTCAAAGTCATCAAACCTTATGTAGGCAATTGTATTCCAGATGAAGAGTTAAAACGTATTGTTGCTGAAACAGTCAACTTCAATATTCCATTGGTTCCAATTACAGAAGGTATTGCTTCACTTGAATTATTTCATGGACCAACCTTAGCATTTAAAGATATTGGAGCAAGATTTATGAGTCGTTGTTTGGGCTACTTTTTAAAAGGTGATACTTCGACTTCGCATCATACTTCGACTTCGCTCAGTACTAAGAAGGTTACCGTTTTGGTGGCAACTTCTGGCGACACAGGTGGAGCAGTTGCCAATGGTTTTTACAATGTAGATGGGGTTGAAGTAGTGGTATTGTATCCAAGCAAAAAAGTAAGTGCAGTTCAAGAAGCACAAATTACCACTTTAGGTAAAAATATTCATGCATTAGAAGTTGATGGTACTTTTGATGATTGTCAACAAATGGTAAAGCAAGCTTTCATCGATGTTGAACTGAATGAAAAGCTGTTTTTAACATCTGCAAATTCTATTAATGTTGCACGTTGGTTGCCCCAACAGTTTTATTATTTCTTTGCTTATAAACAATGGAAACTTGCCCATAAAAATGCACCCGTTATTTGTGTACCTAGTGGCAATTTTGGAAACATTTGTGCAGGAATATTAGCTCATACTTCTGGTTTGCCTGTGCAGCATTTTATAGCAGCTTGCAATGCCAATAAAGTAGTGCCTGATTACTTATTGACTGAAAAATACCTACCCAAACCTTCAGTTGCTACAATCAGCAATGCAATGGATGTTGGCAATCCAAGCAATTTTGTTCGTATTCTCGAAATATTTCACAACGAGTTTGGCTCTCTTAAAAACAAACTGAGTAGTTACAGTATTACAGATGAAGCTACAAAAGAAGCCATCAAAGAAGTTTATCAGCAATACAAATATTTATTAGACCCTCATGGTGCTGTTGGTTATATTGCCTTGAAAGACTATTTGCAGAATCATCCAACAGAAGAAGGAATGATTTTAGAAACTGCACATCCAGTAAAATTCAATCCTGCAATAATTGATATTTTAGGAGAAAACATTTTAGCCCAAAAAGAGCAGGAATTGTTATTAAATGGCAGTAAACAAAGCATCTTTATGGAAAATAATTATGGTACCCTAAAAGAAATTTTGTTGGCTCGATAATTTTTTCAAAAAATATTTGTTTTTGAAAAAAACTAGCCCTTATATTTGCAACCCGAACAACGGAATGGATCGGTAGTTCAGTTGGTTAGAATGCCGCCCTGTCACGGCGGAGGTCGCGGGTTCGAGTCCCGTCCGGTCCGCAAAAAGTCTCATTTGTAATGAGACTTTTTTGTTTTTATACCTTTAAACGAATTGTCACACTGAGGTTCTCGAAGTGTAGTTGAAGAACAGAACAATTGAAGCCCACGAAAACTTATAATAAAGCAACACTCTCCAAACGAATTGTCAAACTGAGGTTCTCGAAGTGTACTTTAAGAACATAATAATAGAAGCCTACAAAACCGAATTACAAAACTGTACTCTCCAAACGAACTGTCACACTGAGGCTCTCGAAGTGTAGTTGAAGAACAGAGTAATTGAAGCCTACGAAACCTTATAATAAAGCAACACTCTCCAAACGAACTGTCACACTGAGGCTCTCGAAGGGTAGTTAAAGAACAGAATAATAGAAGCCCTCTTAACCTGATTCAACTGAAAAAAACGCCCCAACCACCGCCACCCCAATTGCTCAAAAAGCCCCTTTTACCTTACGTAGTTCTACGCAATTTTTTTTGTGCCCCAACGTAAAAAAGCCAAAACCCAATAATATTTTTTGTCATAAATAACAAAGTCTTTACATTGGTTTAAAACATGATGTAGTCAACAGCTCAATCTGCTCATGCAACAGCATATTTTAAACACTAAAAAATGCTGTTGAAACCAATTGAGCAAATTACTTAAAACCTAATCCTGCCACATGGATTGTAAAGACGCTATCAAATTATTGGCTGAAAGAATCAGCAAGCATAAGGAACTGGTGCAAATGGAAGAAGTATTCTTCCAAGCATTGTCTTGGCAACAAAATACCCAATCGAAGAACTTTTCAGCATCTTCTCTTTGCATGGCTTTGTGTTTTGGAGAAAGGAAGATGCGTTAATTGAGAATTTTGCTACGTAAAACGCATCGTCCCTTGGCTTTTCACAAAGCTATAAAAGGAGACGATGCTGGGAATAAAAATTACATATTGTTTACAGAATATTCCAAATTTCCTAATGCAACTAAAGCATTTTTGTTTGACAATAGACAAGCTGCTCCAAAAAAATCGTTGGTATAGTTGTCAATATGCTCGTCGTACTTTTCTTTCATAATACTTTGAATTGAACTGATATTATGACCGCTTAAAAAAAGTTTATAACCCAAGTTTGCACATTCAACAAATGGGGGTCTATTGTAATCCCAAATTGTAAACTCTTCTTTATACCCAATGTAAGATGCACATTCATTTTCAATTAGTGTATGTCCTAATTTTTTTGCTGTACTACATGAACAAGTGTAGAAGAAAGAGCCTTTAAATAGATTAGTGTTTAAAGTGTCGGATATATACGGAGTAACTCCATTTGCTAATAATTCATTTGCTGAACCGTGCGAGTAGGCAAGAAAAATGACATTCTCAGTTTGTGGGATTGCTAATGAAATATGTAAATCATTTAGGTTATTGCTCCTTATAGCGATTAAGGTGGAATTGTTTTCTGCTATGCTTTGCAGGTCAGTTAAGCATTCTGTGTAAAAGCTGCCTAATTTTTCATCTAAATCATCTATTGCAAGAAAGGTATTAATCATTTAACTTGTTCTTTATTCCTCATAATTAGTTCAATAGTCAGATTATTTACTTTACGCACAAAATCCTTTCCTACATTACTTTCTAATCTTATCTCATTTAGAATTTGTTCAAGTGTATATTGATTAGTATTTGTAATCAATACTGGTTTATCGTTACTTGAACCATTAACTGTAAGCCATTCTTCTATTGCAGCATCAACCCTCATTTCAATACTATTCACAGCTTCATCAATTAACTTAATAATACTTGTGTAATCATTCGTAAACTTCTCTAATTTAAATAAATCTTTATTTATTATAGTTTTAAGTTCTTCTTCTGAAAAGTCGGAAATGCTATTTGCAGAAATCAAAACAACATATACTAGTAGAGTTTTTTCACGAATTTTTTCAAAAACATGTAATCCCGAAATATCATTCCTATCCTTAAAATTTTTATCCAAAAGCACAACCATTTTTTGTCCTAAATTATTAAGTACATAATCCAGTCCTGCTTGTGAATGTTTGAATAATACTACATTCTCGTCCGAATATTTATCTCGTAAAATAACAACTAATGGATAGGTCTCATCCATATCGTCGTGTATTATTACTATCTTGGTAGGTAAAACGCTCATACTATTTTATTTGCCAAATGGAATTGTTATTCTAAAAGTTGCTCCGGTCGGTTTAAACTCATTCTCTATAACCTCTATACTTCCATTTAATGATTTAAGTATAGTGTTCACTATATATAAGCCAATACCTGCACCTCCTTGTTCTGCTGTTCTTGTGTTATACAACCCAAAAATCCAATCTTTATCTTCTTCATTAATACCATATCCATTATCAGAGAAGTAAATTACAAATTTGTCTGTATCTAAAAAACCTGTACACTTAATTTTCTTATCTGAATTATTTTTTAAGGCTTTGATTGAATTTGAAACTAAATTTTGAAATATATCCTGAAAAGATTTTTTATTAGTCTCAATCAAGAAATTATCTTTTATATCAATCTCTAATGAAATATTTTCTAATGAAAATAGATTTTCATATTGGTTTTTTAGCAAATCAGTTATCAATTCTGAAATATTAAATTCTTCAAATGATTCATCAATATTTGCAAAACTCAACATAAAGTCAGTTACTGAAATAAGAGTGTTCATTTCATTGTAAATTGATACAGCATACATAGTGTAATACTTATCAAATTTGGGGTTGGGATAATTCTCTTTAATAAATTCTCCAAGATGCTTGACTTTAGCAATGGATGTTCTAACTGCGTGTGCAATCATTGAAGCATACTCTTGCATTGAAATTAAGCTGTAAAGGACTTTTTCTTTCCTCTCAACTTCTTTTTGATACTTTTTTTGCTCAGATACACTTTTATTAATTAAAGTATGAGTCTCCTTAGTTTTCTCTCTTAAAGCTGTTACTAATTTGTTTATTTTAGGGTCTTCAATAGATGTAGCTTCTTTGACAAATTCATCCAACTCTCTTTCAAATTCTCTAATATCTCTGCCAGCATCAATCAATTCATTTTCTACCCTAGAACGTTTTGATGAACGTTCAAAAACTTTTAAATTTTCAAATGCTTTAAGCTGTTTTAGAATAAAGTCTTTTAGCAAATTATATTCTTCATTTGCTGTAAAATCTTGCCTATTTGTAGCATCAATTATTTTTGGATTTTTCTCTTTAGATATTTCTACTATTCCTATTACCTCTCTTGTACCAATAGTATTGAAGGTATCTCTCCATCTTCTTTTATCAATTCCTAATATATCTCTTCTCTTGTCAGTATCAGCTTCATACTCTGCAAATGGCGTAGTTATAATGCCATCTCTATAAATTTTTATGCCATCAATTCTTGTATCATCATTTTTATATGCTGCATTGTACCTTCTTTTAGCACTCTCGTTAAAATAGAATAATTTAATTTTTACCCCACCAAATTTTTGGATGAGGGTTGATTGTTTTTCAATAACTCCTTTTTCTGCATTAAAATTTAATGTTTCTTGGGTGTTAGTAGATTCATCAAATCCAATTTCAGCGTGGTGTGAATAGTATTTAATTGGCTCTGCTTTTACTTGCTTATTCTGAAAGTCAGACAATTCATCAGAGGTAAGCCAAATATTAAAAGGAGGATTTATTGGATAGAATGGTGAAACTAATTTTGAAAGTTCTTTGCTCAATCTTTCTATGTCATTAGCTGTCCATATTTCAGCAATTTTTGTAATTGTTATTACGGTCCCGTGTTCATCTCTATTTCCTTTTTCAAAAAAATATTTGTTTTCTACTTCCGTAAATAAAGAAAGTTGTAAGGTGTTTGATTTGTCAGATTTTTTAGCGGTTTGTTCATACTCATCCCAATTTATTTTGACACAAAGCCATTTATCAGTTGATTTTTCTTTTGTTCTTATTTCTACTCGCTCACCTAACTTATCAACTGCAAAACGCCCTATCCCTTTTTCTCCAACAAACTTTCGATTAAAAGGTGCATCAGAATATAGTTTATTTCGTTTACTATTAGTGCCTACAACCATCCACTTATCTTGAATATCTTTAAACGACATTCCTATTCCATTATCAGAAATTACAATTTTACTTTCCTCTGATAGGTTAGACACTTGTACAAATTCCACTACAACATTCGTAGAATTTGCATCATAACAATTTTTTACTAACTCATAAACAGCAGTAATTCTATCAGTTATTAAGTCTCTGCCTAATAACCGAAATGTATTTATGTCAAATCTCCATTTTAATATCTGATTATCACTCATAGCAATAGACTAAATAGTGTCAATTTTCTCAATGTGTCTCTTAATACTCTTTGCTATTGCAACACCTAACCCTACTGGTACAGCATTTCCTATTTGTCGAGCTATAACTGGAGATGACATTGGTAAAGTAGGGTCTATAAAATCGTAGGATTCAGGGAAACTTTGGAAAAGAGCAGCTTCTCTTAAAGTAATAGCTCTGTCTTGTTCAGGATGACCAAATCGCCCATTTCCTAATCCTGTGCAATAAGTAGTCATCGTTGGGGCTACGTCATTCCATTTCATACGTCCATATACACTTCTAAATGACTTTCCGCTTTCCTTTTTATGACACTCTAACCAAAGGGATTTATCCCAATCTTTCCAAGACCCACCCTCGTTAGTAGCTTTAATTCTTTTTTTATTTAGTTCTGTTAGCTTTCTTGCTCTGTGCAGCATATCATTAGGATGCGATACTCCATCTTCAACAGTAGGTAAATGTCCAATTGCATCTCGAACAGTTACATATTTATTATCTTTTATAGTTTTTTCTATTAGATTAATTTTACCGTGTATAGACCCAAAAAGGATTAATCTTTTACGTCTCTGAGGTACTCCATAATCTTGAGCGTTTACAATTGACCAAGTAACGTAATAACCTTTTTTCTCAAGTTTTTCGATGAAGTCATTAAAAACTTTCCCATCATCAAACTTGACTAACTGAGGTACATTTTCCATAGAAATTATCTCAGGTTTAGTTTCCTCAATTAATTTAGAAAACGAGTACAATAATTGCCATTTATTGTCATTCGATTTTATCTTGGTTTTATTAGAGTTACTATGATTGTATATAGAGAAAGGCTGACAGGGAGCACAGCCAACAAGGATTTTTCTTTTCCCTTTAGAAAACTTTTTATTTAAGTCATTACCTGTAAGATTGGTAATGTCGTTATGGTAAAAGACTGCGTTGTTATTTTTCTCAAAGGCGTATTTGCAACTTTTATCAAAATCAATTCCTGCATCAACTGCAAATTTTTCTTTAACAAAACCATGCGTTAATCCTCCAACACCACAAAAAAGGTCTATCACAGAAAAGCTATTAATACTTATTTTTCTTTTTTTTGGCATATTGATGAACTAAATTAACTGATTAATCAACTGTGAATAAAGAGCCTGAAACAATTAATTGGCAATCTATTCAAACACAGCATAGTCAGCAAATTTACTACAAATAACTGTTAGTGCCACAAATATTTCAGAGGTGCTTTTTTGCTCTATTATACAATAATTTGCCAAGTTTGGTATATTAAAATGATAATATTACCCCAATTCATCGTATCTTATAAACACCATAAAAAACGTACACTCGGCGTAGTATTCACTACGCCGTTATTTTTTGTAGCATTTGCTACATTTCTTACCAGCAATCTCTTCTCAACAAAACACCCACCGAAGAACTTTTGAGCATCTTCTCTTTACATGGCTTGCTTGTACAAAACATTTGGGATGTGTTGAGAAAGGAAGATGCGTTTATAAGAATACAAAGTTTCTGGCTTTAAAGAAGGTCTTGCTATCAAAAACGCATCGTCACTTGGCTATACAAGAACACGATGCAGGAAACACAAATTAATTGAATTATAAATACATATTTTGCCCTCACCAATTATAAAACAGCATTTTAATCTACTTCGGTTCACCCACAAAAAAATCCCCACCGTTGCCAACAGTAGGGATTAAATGTGTACTCCATTAAGTACTTTCATCAACTGCCCTAAGCCAATGCAGCTTTTCTTGTAGCTACTTCAGCCAGAAAATCTTCAATGGCTTCTAATTCCTTTTCGCAACGGGCAAGGTCTAGCTCCTTTTGCAAAAGTGTTTGTGCATTGTAATTGGCACTCCTGTTTTGCAGGGCTAGTTTCTGTACATCAAGCCTTTCTTTACGAACAAGATTTTCACGCCTGCCTTGCGAGCCCTCGGGCAATGTGGGTAGGAAATCTTCAATGGCATTCAGTTCAGTAATAACCGCTTCTAATTCGGCAGAAGCTTCCACCGAATTAGCAGCATGGTTTTTTTGCTGCTGGGTAAGGTTGGCCTTACGAACTTCTAGCACTTCTTTGTCTTTGGTAGCCATGCTTTTGGCTAGGTCGCAATCTGCTACTGTGAGCAGAGCATTGAGAGAATAACTCATAAAAATTGGTTTAAATATTAACGAATAATCGAATGTAAAATATAGATGTATTAAATAAAATATAAAATAAGATATGTAATTTATTTTAGTTTTCAATTAACAAATCGGCTATAGTGTATTTTGAGCAGTTGCACAATCGATAGAGTGTTGAATACTGCTGAAATCCTTTGCTGTTCATTATTACAATGAAATTAAAGCAGCCAAATGTCACAATTTATAATGTTGCTTTTATTTTGTGACATAATTGTTACAGATTTAATATTGATTTTTATTTTGTGACATAATTGTCACAGATTTTATTTTAGTTTTTATTTTGTGACAAAATTGTCACAGATTTTAATTAAATTTTTATCTTGTGACAAAATTGTCACAATTTAATTTTTATATTCTATCTTGTAACAAAATAAACAGCATGAAAGACATACGCCAATTACTGAACATGAGCCAAGACATGCTAGCAAATTATATGGGCATTAGTAGAGCTTTATTGGCTTATACAGAGCATGGTAAACGCAGCCTACCTGCATCGGCCTTGCACAGAGCCAATCAATTGCTAGCCGTTATTTACAAGAAGCATAAATCAGTGCCATCACAGGTAACTGTACAAATAGGCCTACAAACCAAAGCACTGAACAAAATGCTGCAGGCAAGATTAGATCTTTGTAAGGTGCAACTTACCAATGCACAGGTAACACTGAAAGAACTAGATGCCAACTATAACAGCTGTATTGCTAGGCTGCAATTGGTAAATGAGCTGCTGCCCACGCTTACCAATAATGCACAAGGCAGAAAGGATAAAGCATGGTTGAAACTATTGGAAGTAGCAGCTTTGAACCAACTAAAAACCTGTGGACCCAAAGCCAAACAAAGTTTGCTGCTGCAAATAGAACTCCTAGAACTAGAGATAGAAGCAGTAAGAAGAAGGTTGGGGTAGGAGTGTCTTGTCCTAAAATAGGTTGACTAAAAAACAACCGAAATAGACATCAAACAACAATGTATTACCGAGTATTTAACCCAAGAAACAGGGTATTCACAACTTGTAGCTAAGTATGGAGTGAGCCGTACTACTCTCTCAAAAAGCAGCAACAATACAACTGTAGTTCCATGAATAACTCAAAGTTAAAATTGACAAAGTATAGTTGCAAAACATTGAATCCGTGCAACAAAAAAAGCTCTGTTATGAGCAATCAGTAATAAATGGTTTATTGATGTCTAATTTTTCAATAAAACTATACAACTAAAAACCAAAATAATACTACTTCAGCTTTTTAATAAATCAAACCCATTTTAGCAGCAAGTGCTGTTAAGCCCACTCTTGAGCTAACTTTTAATTTTTTACATATATTTTCTTTATGTCGGTCGATGGTTTTGATGGCCAAATTTTTGTCAGTAGCAATTTTTTTATAAGTGGTATCGCTACATAAATAGGGTAAAAGCTCAATTTCTTTTTTGGTTAAAGCATTGTCGCCTTTATTTTTCTTTATATCATTCAAGAGTTTTTTGGTTACTAATTGATTGAAATAAAAACCGTTTTTATGTATTTGAGCAATGGCTGTTTTTATTTCAGAAAACTCGCTGTTTTTAGTTAAGAAGCCAACTGCACCATATTGTAACATTAATTGAATGGTTTGCGGAGAGGGAAACATTGAAAAGGCCAATACTTTAATATGTGGATATGATTTTGACATTTCAATGGTAGTTTCATAACCATTCATTTCTTTCATAGATACATCCATTAATACTATGTCTGGAACTATATTTTTTTTAAGGGTTTCTATTAGTTGTTTGCCATCGGCACATTCGGCAATTACAGCATAATTCGTATCGGTTTGAAATATAGTAGTAATAGCAGTTCTAATAACCGAATGATCATCACAAATAATTATTTTAATCATACTATCAGGGGAGGGATCGAACTTTAGAAAAAGAGTTGTATGTAAATATATAAAAATGTTAGTTGAAAATAATCTTTTAAAAAAAATAATATAAAATGGGGGATTTTCCCCATTTTTTGGAAACAACAATAGTAATACATTGCAATTTTAAAAATCTAATTTTTTACTCTTTGTTGGGTCTTGTTCACTTTTTTTAATAATTATTTTAAAGCTTATGAGAACTTATTTTTTTATCTTATTAGTTTTAGTTGGGTTTCAATTAAATGCACAAACTTTACAAACTGTAACTAACAGTGGAAGTACAACTACTAATCAAATTACTACTGGAGGTTTAGTTATTACAGGTGGTACCGTAAAAGGGGATTTTACTAATGCTCCAATACTTACCTCAAAAGATCCATTAGGGGTAAACATACAACAAGTAAATATTGGTAATGATGTTAGTAGTACTAATTCCTTTTGGAGCGTTTTTGCACACAATACTTATAATAATGGAACTAATTGGATTAGAAGGAATCATCATGGTCATACAGCGAGTTTAGTAATGAACAATAATGGATTTACTTTTAACACTGGTTTAGCGAATGGAAGTTCAATTGTTGAACAGCCTCATACTATGACCCCTGTAATGAGTATATTAAATAATGGATATGTTGGTATTGGTATAACAAACCCTTCTTCAAAGCTTCAAGTTAATGGAGTTGCTAATTCAGACATAGCAAGTTTTATCGAAAATCCATCCAGTACTGTGGGTGCTCATTTTACATCAGCTGGTTGGAATAATGTTAAATTGGTTTTAAAGAATACAAATGGAGGAGCCGTTTTGACGCAAATTAATACACATGGAATATCTTATTTTAATGGGAATGATGCTGCGGTAGGTATTGGTACAGCAAGCCCAAGTGAAAAACTAGATGTAGTCGGAAGGTTGAAGTCGAATACTGTTCTTGGCGGTTTATGGCTTTCTAATTCAGACCAATTTGTTGGAGCTGATGGACCTGAGCGTTTAGGATTTTGGCATAATGGAGCATGGAGATTTATTGTTCAAAACAATGGTAATGTACTTATTGGTAAAATGAGTTCAAACCCTGGTACCAATTACAAACTTGACGTTGCTGGCAATATTCGTGCAAATAAACTAGTAGTAAATACTACTGGAGCCGATTTTGTTTTTGATAGCAATTATTCTTTATTACCCCTTACTCAACTAGAACAATTTATAAAAAAGCATAAACACCTACCGTCAATAGAGCCAGCTAAAAACATGCAGGAAAATGGCGTTGATATTGGCGAAAATCAAACCAAGTTGTTGCAAAAAATTGAGGAACTAACGCTTTATATAATAGAAATAAATAAAAAGTTGGAAAACCAAAACAACCTAATTCAACAACAACAACTAGAATTGAACAAATTGAAAAAGAAGTCTTCAAAACAATAATTCATCTGTTAACTTTTCTACATGCAACTCCACTCTTTTGGTAAATATTTAAAGCTTATTTGCATATTGGTTTTCCTTTTTTTGTCAATTTCTACTGTGGTGAATGGTCAAACCCTTCAACCATCTGATAAAATTTCTACTGCTACAAATCAGTCAAAAGCCAAAGCCGATTCCACAATACAACAAGTTGCAAATGTTTATAACAATGCCACTAAAGATTTGCAAAGTGCAATAGGTAAAACTTTGTCTCCCATCTCTATTAAAAAAAACATTGATGGTGCTGGTAGAGAATTATTGAATAAGCTTGCTATTAAACCATCTTCCTTTCAGTTAAAAATGCAACAAGCTAGTACTGAAATGCTTTTGGTACCCCAAGAAATTTCTAAAAATATGCTTTCTCAAACTAGGATTTCTGGTAGCTTAATTGTTGGAGGTATTACCAATCAATTCTTTTTTGCACAGCAGCATAATTTTTTCAATAACAGAGGGTTCACAGATTTTACATATACATCGGATATTACTTCCAAGTATAAACAAATGTCAGAAAGTTTAGGTAATGGTTATGCATCTATTCTTACTAAAACTATGCAAGGAGAACTTACACAACTAAAAGGATTGAAAGATAAAATAGACCAATCGCTTACCAAAAATATAGAGAATCTTGTACAACAAGCCACCGATTTACAACACATTATACCCGCTTCTTCATTGACCGAATTTAATTATGAAAACATTATTGCCAATAAAAGTAATGAAGGGTTGGAAAAATTGAAAGCTGCCATAACTCAGCATCATGGTGGAGACTCTATAGTAACAAGTAAACTAAAGAATTTACATCATTTATTAACTTCAATTGAGCAAACTCAACAAACTTATCATTTGTTAAAACCCGATTCTACCATTGCAAAATATGAAGAATTGATTAAACATGAAAAGGAAAAGATGATTGCAAAACCCTCATTGTTGAGGAAGTTTATTAAATCTAATCATTTACAAGGTTTCAATTTTAATTTCTTAATGTTAGCCAAGAAAATAGATATCGGTAGTTTTTTTTCGCCTGGAAGTTTGACTTCAGCAATTAAGAATGGAGCTTCAGGTTTGGATGTAGGAAACATTACTAAAGGAGTACAGGTAATATTGAACAATAAAAACAATGTAAAACTTTTTTTAGGCGATAATATTACCAATAGGGTGGATGAATTGTGGCAACCTGGTTCAATAGAAACTTACATGGGCAAATATCAATCCACCGCACCACAGTTAATGCAAAGGTTAAATATGGGGCTTTCTATAGAAGATATTAAAGCTTTAGGAGGCATTAATATTAACCTTTCACAACAAACATCTACGCCTAATTTAAATAATTCTTTTTTTGGTTTAACTAGGAAGTTTAGCAATTTCAGTATCTCTAAAAAGTTAATACATACAAAAATACATCAACTCAGTGTAGATATACTTTCTAATATCACATCTTATAGTAAAACTAACATTAACAATGCAAAGTCTATTGATGTACCACAATTATCAGTTGAACAAAAGAGTTTGAATTATACTGTTAGTTATGGTGGAAATTTCAAACAAATTGATTTGGAAGCCCAAATTTATTTGAATGGAAGTGTTGGTAATAATACACCAAGTAATACAGGTAATTATGACAGACCAATATGGAATATAGAAGTTTTCATTAACAAGTATTTTCCTAAGAATAATATTGCTATAACTACTAATTTCAATAGTAGTAAGTATAATGCAGGTTTGGCCGGTAATGATCTTTCTTTTACAAATGGGTTATTGAATATTAAGTATAGTATAGATAAGAAAAACTCAATTCATTTTTCTTTCAGGGGTAACAAAAATGGAAGTGATGCTTTGATGAGTAATAGTAATTATGGTTTTGAAGCAGGTCATATAGCTTCTTTTAAAAAACGAGGGTTGAGGTATGCTTTCTCTACAAAAGTTGCAGCATTACATCAGGAAATGAGTTTTAAATCGAATAAAACTGGTGGTTGGATGAAGCAAGCAAGTTCATTAATGTCAGTTCGTTTTCCACAAAATTTCAGTATTCAAAATACCGTAGATATTTCATCTAACACTTTTGCCAATAACACATTTCTTACAGGTAATAGATTTACTATAGCACCTTGTATTGAATTTCAAAAAAATAAGTACAGTTTTTCTACAGGATTTGTATATGAGCAGGTTTCAAGTTACTATATGCAGGCAGGCAGCAGAAACAGTTTTAATATGGGAGGCTTTCTTAATAAGAATTTATCACTTTCTGCAAGCGTAGATATTCGTTACAATATAAAGCAATATGTGCCTGTTTTTGGAAATAACTTGGTAACATATGGTAACATGTCTATTCAGTACTTAATCAAATAAACTTGTTGGATTTATTATAATTGAGCAATATGAAACAACGAATCAATTTTTATATAGTATTATGGGTATTATTGTGTGGAATAGCCATTCAATCAAAAGCTCAACTGAGTGTTGAATTACTTAGTTCTAGGTTCAACAATTACCAATCAATTGTAAATTTTAATGTTCGCAATACTTCAACCGAAGCGGTAACAGCTAATCTTAGAATTACGCTTTCTGAAGAAGTGGGTGGTAATGTTTTTACCATTAACTGGATGGATGTTTTATTGAGAACAGGTGTAAATTCATCACAGTCATTTCCCCAAAAAGCCATCACCAACTTTTATGCTACATCTGTTAGTAATTACCTTCAATCCAATGATAAACTTGCCGATGGAAATTACAAAATATGTTATTTGATTAATCCTTCTAAAGCAGGCATTGCTCCATTTGAATATTGTACTGTTTTTACCATTAACAATGCAGGTCCGCTAATGCTTATCAGTCCTATCAATGGCGAACAGTTATGCAGTGAAAGGCCTACATTTCAATGGCAAAATCCAATGCCATTGCCTGTTGATGCCAAAGTGAAACTCACCTTAGTAGAAATGAAAGCAGGTCAAAACGAAACAGAAGCTATGGTAAGGAATATGCCCTTGGTAAATGTGATGGATGCTTCAGGCTCTTTTTTAGAAATGCCCTCTTTTGTAAACGAGTTAAAAGAAAACACTTCTTATGCATGGCAGGTAACAGTATATAATAAAACTGGTATTATTAAGAAATCGGAAATATGGGTGTTTAAAAAGGCCTGTGAAGTAGGTAAGAAAAAAGTAGTGGATGATGCTTATAGGTTTTTGAAGCCTGAGTTTGACGGTAATTATTATGAAGTTAAAGGTAAAATTAGGTTTGCATTCACCAATGCTTATGCAGTAGAAAAGCTAGCTTATACCATTACAGATATGGAAACGAATAAACCCATTAAGTTTTTCCCCAATGTTCAGGTGCAAAGAGGTTTAAATCATATTGAAATTGATGGGGATGATTGTCAAGGGCTTAAAAAAGGTAAATTCTACTCCTTAAAAGCTTTTAATATTAACAGTACCGTGCTGCAAATGCGGTTCAAGTATAATGAAGAATAAAATGGAAAATGTATATCGATGCTGTCTTGTTTTTTTATTTTTAAAACTATGTATTGGTTGCAATAGCACAATGAATAACAAACAAGCGATTGGAATGGTAAGGGATAGTTGCAATATTTTAGTAGCTATTAAGCCACCCGTTAGTTCAAATGTATCTCAAACAGAGGAAGATAACGCTTTGCAGGAAGATACATTAATAGATTTGGTGGTAAAATTTGAAACCGCCAAACAAGGCATAGATCCTAAAGATCTTTTGTTTACTATGGAGAAAAAATTTGAGCTCCAATTGGCAGATGGCAGAACTCTAATGCCTGTCTTTTGTCAGCCTATTGCAACAGGTAGCAATAGTAAATTTTCTTATTGGGTATCTTTTGAACCTTTGAAAAATGATTGGAAAAAGGGTTCTTATAGGTTAATCATAGATAGCAATCCTTTAATAAAAGATAGTGTTCATTACATATTATAAAATCCAAATACACAATAAATATGGTATCATTTTTTGTTAAGCATAGAAAAAAAACTGCCCTTTTACTGTTGATTAATTTTCTCATCAGTTTTATTGCACCATTAAAATCATGGGCCATAACCTCGGGACCCTCGCAGCCTGAAATGAGTGGATTTCAGCCCATCGGTTCAAGTGATATGGTGGACTTATTTAGCGGTGATTTCAAATATAATATACCTTTAATGGATGTAGGTGGTTACCCCTTGAATCTTTCTTACAATGCAGGTTCGGGTATTGAAGATGAAGCTAGTTGGGTGGGTTTTGGTTGGAGCTTAAATCCTGGGGCAGTGAACAGACAAATGAAAGCTTTACCCGATGATTTTAAAGGAGATATGGAGCCCAATACAGGCGATAAAGTAGAAAAAGTAGTGAATCTAAAGAAAAAAGTTAAAGTGGGTTTGTCTGTAAATTTTAAGCCGGATATTTTTGGTTTTGAAAAACTTGGAAAAAAAATTGGTGCAAATATTAAAGCATCGATTGGTTATAAAGCCAGCATTTATAAAGATAACTACTATGGTTGGAGTGCAAGTTTGGGCATTAACCCATCATTGGATGTAACCAAGGAAGTTAGTACTAAAAATACTGAAGGTGTAATAATAGGCAAAAAAAAAACAGAAGGGTCTATAGGTTTAGGCATTAACTCTAGCAGTAGGGATGGAGCAAACTTTTCACAGGAGTATAATTTTGCAAAAACTTGGAGTAAAAATGAGCAATCTGATCATTTAGGCTTAAGTATTGGCTTCGATTATAATAGCAGGCAAGGCATGCAAAGCCAATCATTAAGTTTAAGTTATGCTCATACAGGCAAAAAATCCGATCCAATTAAAAAGGAAGGAACTGAAAACAGTAAAGGGAAAGAGGTCAAGGGAAAAAACCCTGGTCATTTTGATGGTAGTGCCTCTTATATTGATAATGGTGTTATGACTTATACACCAACCGTTGATTTGCCTAGGAAAACGGATGCTTTTACCTTATCCTTTCATTTGGGTGGTGAGTTTATTCCAGTTAAAGGAGTTGTAGGTGCAGAGGGAAGTTATTCAGCAGAGTTAATTCCTCAAGCATTACGTTCTCGGAGTATTCCAGCATATGGATTTCTTTATGAGCATGAAACCAACAATGATGCACTTTCTACTGCACTTACAGATGTAAACAGAGAAAAGGATATTCCTTATTTTGAGGGAGTACCTGTTTTGCCTATCCCAATATTAACAAACGATAACTTCAATATCACCAGTCAAAACGGTTCAGGTCAATTTAAAATTTATAGAAATGGTTCTGGTATAACACATGATCCATACTTAAGAACACAAGGAACATCTGCCTCAGTAGGTTTTGATGTAGCAGGAGGCAATTTGTTCAATGTGGGAGGAAATGTCTATATTAATAGTGCTGTAAGTACAACCGGAAAATGGGTGAAAGGAAATTTATATCATTCTTTGGGTAAGTTCAAAGAGCCCAATGCTGCACAGCCCCTTATTCAAAACACCTATTTTAAGAAAAGTGGAGAAATGACTGAATCTGATAATGGTAGGAGTTATAAATTAGGGAAAGAGAATCCAGTAAAAGTAGAATTAGGTGGATCTGAAGTAGCATTAAGGAGTTTATCGGATAATTATATTCCTTATACTCCTGCCTCATTGGAGGATGCAAGAAGAGAAAAGCGTACATCTAATTTTTCTTATTTAACAGCAGCAGAAGCTCAATATTATGGTTTGGAAAAAACAATACCCAATTACCCTTTAATTACCTCTGCTCCTTTTACTTGTGCTGTTTTAGCCACAGCATCTCCATTACCTAGAATTAGTCATCCTTCAAGTGGTTATTCTGAATCTACTGAGGGGTACATGCGAAAAAGACATCATATTTCTGAAATAGCTGTATTAGATGGTAATCGTACTAAAATGGTTTATGGCATACCTGTGTATAACAGGGTTCAGGAAGAAGTCACTTTTGCTGTGCAAAAGCCTACTGGAGAAGCAGCCACTAATGCAAGAATTTCAGGTTTAATTGGTTACACAGCAACTGATAATAGTTGGAACAATACAAATGGAAGAGATAACTACTATTCAAAAGATGTAATACCTGCTTATGCAACATCTTATTTGTTAACAGGAATACTTTCAGCGGACTATAGAGATAGAAGTGGTAATGGTATTTCAGATGATGATTATGGTAACGCTGTAAAGTTTAATTATTCAAAGCTGCCGGGTTACTATAAATGGAGAACACCTTATGAGGGTGGGGTTTCTGGATCTGAGGGCAGAGCCAATTATAATCATGGAATGCTGGGGGATGATTTTGATGATAAAGCCAATTATACTTATGGAGAAAAAGAAATATGGTATATGCATTCTATTGAATCAAAAAATTCAGTAGCCCTGTTTTTTTTATCCGATCGAGAAGATGGATTGGGGGTTATGGATCATAACGGGGGTGAAAATGTCTCTTTCAGGTTAAAAAAACTTGATAAAATAGTACTTTATGCTAAAGAAGATTTTAGGTTAAACGGCTCAAATGCCAAACCTATCAAAACTGTTCATTTTGAATATAACTATAGTATTGGAACTAATTTTCCTAATCATGAAACCATTGGAAGTACTTCTACTGGAACTGGCAAACTTGCTTTAAAAAAGATTTATTTTACCTATGGAAAAAATACAAAAGGTATCAGTAATCCTTATCAGTTTTTTTATAAAACTGCCTGTAAAGATGCAACAGGAACAGTAATACCTTCTCTCAATAACCCTGCTTATAAGAGCAGGCAATCAGATCGTTGGGGTACCTATAAAAGTACAGATTATAATCCTTCTATGTTGCCTCCTAGCTCTGTGCCTGCATCCAATGATCATTTTACCAATGCCGAATTTCCTTACACTTTGCAAGATCCTATCACAAATGAGTTTGCAGGTATGTGGAATTTAGAACAAATTATGTTGCCTTCTGGCGGAGAAATTAAAATTGATTATGAATCTGATGATTATGCTTATGTGCAAAACAAACGAGCTACCGCTATGTTTCAGGTGTATGGAGTAGGTTATAATCCTACAGGAGCTTTTCCTAATACTGGTACTAATTTTATAGATGCAAACACCATATGTATTCGTTCCAAAACACTTTATTCAAATCCATCCGATCTTGTTCGTGGGATGAAATACCTGTATGGCAAGTTTTATATTCAATTAGTAAGTGATGCATACGATTATGTGCCCGGTTATGCAGAAATTGAATCGGTATCTACAGAGGTCAATTCAACAAGTATACCAGGAGAATATATTTATAAAATCATTATTAAAAAAACAGAAGCCGAAGGATTAAAGAATTCGGAAATCGTAAATCCATTTGCTGTAGGTGCTTGGCAATATTTGCGAAACAACCTTCCACATAGAGCTTATCCTGGTTATGACAATAATACTGCAGGAGATGGAAATGTAGGTAATAATATCATTGGAGCAATAAAAGCATTAGGGCAGGCAATTCTAAATTTTGGAGAACTTTTTGGTAATCCAAATTCCAAGTTTCGAAGGCTAAATCGTGCAAACCTAATAACCCCAGAAAAATCATGGGTAAGATTGATTGAACCAACAGGAAAAAGAAAAGGTGGTGGACACAGAGTAAAAAAGGTAACGCTTTCAGATAATTGGGCTTCAATGGTTGGAGATACGGAAAATTATACCAATAATTCTTATGGTCAAATTTATGAATACAATATGCTGGATGAAGAGGGAGTGGAAATTTCGAGTGGCGTAGCTTCTTATGAACCGGGTATGGGAAGTGATGAAAACCCCTTTAAAGTGCCTGTGTTTTATTCAAAGGAAGTAAAGTGGGGATTGGATTATAATACCTATGTAGAGGAACCCATTGCCGAAAGTTATATGCCTGCTCCAAATGTGGGTTATAGAAAAGTGACAGTTAAATCATTTGGTGCTACCGGTGATGCGTCTGCTGCAAAACTGGGATATACGGTAAATGAGTTTTATACTTCAAAAGATTTTCCACTAATTGTCGAGAAAACTGGTCCGGTTGCATTGTCCCATAATCCTAAATTCATTTTGTCGCTTTTAGGCTCAGTAGTCAACAATAGTATTTCAGTTTCTCAAGGGGTTTCCGTTGTTCAAAATGATATGCATGGGAAACCAAAAGCAGATAAAGTGTACGATCGCAATCATAATTTGTTAAGCAGCAATGAATACACTTATCAATTAAAAGATCCTACTGCAGTTGTAAAGCAATTGGATAATGAAGTTGATTTGCTTAGAAAAGATGGAAGGGTAAGCAAAGGATTAATAGGACAGGACATGGAGTTTTATACCGATATGCGTTATCAGCAAACCAATAGTACTGGTATAAGAGTTGGAGTATATGGTGGAGCTGGATTTTTAGCAATTTTTCCTGTTGGATTTTTGGGTATTAATATAGGTGCAAATATCTCAAATTCCGTTTTTCATTCAACATCTTCCATAAAACTGATTTCAAAATATGGGATCCTGAAAAAAGTAACCAAAATGGTCAATGGCTCGCAAGCTAGTACTGAAAATTTAATGTGGGATCCTGAAACTGGAGAAGTATTGCTCACTAAAACCAATAATGAGTACGACCAACCCGTTTACAATCTTACTTATCCGGTACATTGGGCTTATGAAATGATGGGGCCAGCCTATCAAAACAATGAATCGGTATTAACTAATATTTCTACTCAAACAACAGCACCAATAGGAAAGCTAACCGGTGCAGCTGATAAACTGGCACTTTTAAAAGAAGGAGATGAATTGATTGATATTACCGACCTCTCCTCTTCATTATTGAAAAAGAAGTATTGGATAGTGTATAAAAATGATCCATCAACTCCTGTTTCTCCACCGGAAAAATTCTTAATTACTAGTGACGGTGAAATTGTAGAAGGTTTGACAAACAGAACATTTAAAGTGCACCATTCAGGTTATACCAATGGATCTGCCAATGCTATTGCTAGTATCGTTTGTTTAAACAACCCAATTGTAAATGGGGCTATTGCAGTAAATGCTTATAGCAGGGTTATTGATGCAAAGGCAGTGATATATTCTGATCAATGGACTGCTCCGGTCTTAGGTACAATGCGTGTAACTGATTCTGGTTGTGTTTATGAAGATGGCGGTGGTGAGATTAACCCATATTATCATAATTTAAGAGGGCAGTGGAGACCATCTTATTCTTATGTGTACCATGCTAAACGAAACAATGAAATACCTGCTAATTCGAGTGCAAATTCAAACATCTCTAAAACAGGGGAATACCTTTCCTTTAACCCATTTTACACATTTAGTGGCGGTAGTTTAACCGCTCCCTTTCCGGGTTTAAGCGACATCAATTGGGTTTGGAGTCAAAGACCTACTCTATTTAATACAAAAGGAGCCGAAATAGAAAATGAGGATGCTTTGAACAAATTTAGTGCTGCAGTTTACGGTCATAATGAACAATTAGCAGTGGCAGTTGCAAAAAATGCTAGAGCTTTAGAAATAAAGTTTTTAGGATTTGAAGATGAAGCTGTTAGTTCTGCTTGTTGTATTCCATATGTAGCAGGGTTTGAATTAAATCGAAAATTTAATGCTCAGATTAATCCTTCCGCTCCATACCCTACTAGCCTAGATCATGAAGAATCTCACTCAGGTAAACATTCTTTAAAAATAGCCAATGGTGGGGAAATTTCACTGACTACAGATTTACTAACAGATTATAGTGTGTTAAATAATATGATTACAAGAGCTACCAATTTTACCACTTATAATTTGAATAATCACTATTTGAATGATGGTTTTAAACCATTAAAGGAGAAAGCGTATATACTCAGTTTTTGGATAAAAGATAACGACCCCACAACTAGAGCCCCTAAATTAGAGCTAACACAGGATACCGATCCAACCCCTATTGATCTTACCACCAATGCAAAATGGCCAATTGTGGAAGGCTGGAAAAGGATTGAATACAAGTTTACAACTGGCAGTGGTACTCATTTGAATTTTAGGTTTAAAGCAACAGCTAATATTCATTTAGATGATATACGTGTATTTCCGGCAGATGCACAAATGAAAACTTATGCATACGACAATATTTCTCAGCGATTAATGGCCGAATTGGATGAAAACAATTTTGCTACTTTTTATGAGTACGACGATGAGGGAACACTGATTAGAGTTAAAAAAGAAACCGATAGAGGTATCAAAACAATTAAGGAATCGAGACAGCATATCCGAAAAACAAATTAATCGCCTTAAAGCAATTTAACAATGAAGCCCAATAATAAAAAATGGTTATTCACAATGGTTACTGTATTACTGATAAGCAGTGCAGGTGCATTAATGGTGTATAGTACATATTTCAAATCGGTGAAGACCTCTTCCATTCAGGAAAAGGAAGAACCATTTGACAAAAACTTAACGGATGAACACATTGCTGAACTAAAAAGTGTGTTTGAAAAAATAAGCCAATCTTCTAATTTATACTTAGAAGGAAAATACCAGTTAATTGAAAGTAGTACTGGTAAAAAACTGGAAGAAGAACCCTTCATTTTAGCAAAAACTAAAGATAAAACTTATATGATGACGGGATTTATTGAACAACTTTCTGAGAAAAACAATACTGTAATCATCAACAATCAAGATAAAACAATTTTAGCACAAAGCACACGACAATATGGTGATAAGCAACAACCTGTAGCTTTTGATGCCCTGCTGAATTTAAAAGATTATTTAAAGGTATTTGATAGTACTAAAGTATACGTCAATGAGACTAATGGACTCAAAACTTTACGGATTTTAATTAATGATCCAGAATCGCTATACAAAGAATCAGAAGCTGTATATGATGCAAATTCTTTTGAATTAAAAAGCACTTCGGTGAAAACTAAAATTATTGATAACAATAATAATGAGCAAATAGAAAAAGAAGTGTTGCTTAAATTAATTATAACCGTTTTTAATGAAGTTAAAACAGATGAAAGACCTGTTTTATTGAATGCAAAAATTAACTGGAAAAAAAATAAGCTGTTCGTGGTAGATAGTTTAAAAAGCTATTCCATCAATTACTCATTGAATAAATAATCAGGTATGAAGAAGCTGGTTGATCTATACAAAAAAATATTTGTGGCTGTAAGTTGTATGATGTTAACAATGACATTTACCAACGTTAATGCACAAAAAGAGTCTTTTTCGCAAAAATTAAGTGGTTTTTTAAAGCCAGGTGACTCTTGTGTTGTAATTGATGATAAGTATGCTTTACTAAACGACAAAGAATGGGGTAGCATCAAACATTTAAAAGTAGAAGACATCATATCTTTTCAACTCAGATTTGATACACTTGCTCATATACCGCATCGGCCCTTTAAAGCAGAGTTATTGGTAGATGTGTATTATTGGAAAAGTGATAGACAACAAGAAAAACCCGAAGAAAAAAAGAACATTTCTTTACGTATAGAGTATGATACCATTAAAGGGAAAGCAATTAAAACCAAAGATTTTTTTTCTTTGACAGATGCACATAAAGTAGCTGTTGTAATACGAAAAATAAAAGGTGATTATTTTAAAGACAGTTTACCCTCTTTCTTTCAGTTGAAAAATGAAATCTTTTTGAAAAGAAAGTATCCTTTTGATCCTGCTCAACCTATCAAGATGTTTATTGCTCCCAAAAAAAATGACAATAAGGTAGAAGTTGCAGCAAAAGGCGGGGTAGATACACAAAGCAGGCTTTGGGAAACTGAAAGTGGAAGAGAGTGTAGTATGCCAGCTTCTACATATACTATTAGTATACCCTCAACTTTTACACCTCCGGAAGAGTACGATATTGAATATTGTTTTGTTGATTATGATAGTGAAGCAGGTGAGACTATCAGAACTGCAGGAGGATTTCCCTTTATGATGGTTGATTTTTTTAAAGAACAATTTAGATTTAATGGCACAAGAGTCACAATAGACCAATCTGTAAGTACATATGATATAAATTTGGTTTATCCTCAAGGCTATATATTTTACAGAATAAGACCAGTTGTTTATTCTGGTGACATAAGAGATGAGAGTAATCCTTGGCAATATCAAGATCCATTTACAACTGATTTTTATGCCTTCGAAATTAGTGAGGGGGCGTCAATTGCACCACATGAAGTTTGCTTAAATTGGCAATATAATGCAAGTTTTGCAGAAGATGGTAAGCATAAAGATGTGGTAGCCTATTTTGATGGTAAACTACAAACAAGGCAAACAGTAACCTTAAGTACAACACATATAGGTAGTTCAGAAGATCCGCTAACAGCAGTAGTTCAAGAGTCTATACTAGATGAGTTCGGTCGCCCAACTGTCAATATCCTACCAGCACCTGTAGACAATGATGAAATTAAGTACTACAGAGGATTCAATATCTCAGATGCAAGTGAAAAGCCTTATAATTACACTGATTTTGTAGCAGATGAAGAAGACTGTACTGCCTTTGCTCAACCTTTAAAAGTATCGTCTGATCCATCAAATTGGGGTGCTGCACAATACTATTCTGCCAATAACCCTTTTATAACGCAGGGTAGTCATCGATTTGTACCAGATGCAAATGGTTACCCGTTCACGGTTACTCAATTTACACCCGATCAAACAGGTCGTATTCGAAATCAAGGGGGCGTTGGCACTAAGTTTCAAATAAAAAAAGATACTGAAACAGAAAAATATAAATACACAAAATATTTTTATGGTAAACCAACGCAGTTTCAGCTCGATCGGCTCTTTGGTTCGGAAGCAGGTAATTCAAGTCATTACCTGAAAAACATGGTGGTGGATCCCAATGGTCAAATAAGTGTAAGCTATGTTAATTCTACTGGTAAAACAATTGCCACATCTTTAGTAGGATTAGTAACATCAAATTTAGATCAATTGCCTTCTTATTATGTACCTAATTATACAGAACCCACTACACCACTTACTCGATTGATTAAACCATCAGATTTTATTTTTGATGGTACAACTGGTGAACTACAGGCAACAGCTACATTTTTGGCACCCGTTGCAGGTAACTATAAACTAAATAGCAGTTTAGAAACATTACAATACAATGTTTTTCATGGAAGCGATTTGACTAGTAAACTATGTTATACCTGCTATTATGATATAGTAGTAGATGTTAAAAATAGTTGCAATGTTTCTTTGTTATCCGGAGGTCCATATACAATAGCTGCAGGTGCAAGTTTTCAACCCAATACTTATTGCATAACAACCCCCACACCTTTGTTGTCAGGCGATTTATTAGCCACTATTGATGCGAATAATATTGGAGAGTGTTTTGTTACGTACACTTTAAAACTGAGTAATAAAGCAAGAGAAAATTATACAGCAAACCATTGGGAAAGTAATACCAACCTGAAAAAATTTGAATATTTTTTTGAAAAACTAATGAGTGAAGCCTCATTGGAGGATTGTTATAGTAATTGTGAAAATTGTAATGAGTTGGTGGAGATGGGAGAAACCAAGTTTGTAGCCGACCTTAAAAACTATATTAAAAAGCTAATTACCCTTAAAAATGATCCGAATATTACCTATTCTGAAACCGATGCAGAAGCTTATTTAACCAGCTTGTATAGCTCTTTAACTGCCAATTGTACAGCCAATGTTTTACCGGCTTGTAGTACACTTAACCCATGTGAGCAAAAATTGGCTATTATAAAAAATGATGTTTCACCAGGGGGGCAATATGCTCTTTATAACCCAGATAATTTATCTCCAATAAGTGATCCAACAAGTATTTTTGCTGGTAGTCCTGCGAAATATACCCAAATGCCTGCTAGTTGGGGTTCAATTATTTATCCAAATCCAGATAATCCTTTGGTCTCGGATGTAGTAATAAAAGAAGATGGTACTACTGTTCAGCCAGAGGAGTTAACTCCAGAAGAGTTCATTCGCTATTTTAGACCACATTGGGCAAATACATTGGCATTGTGGCATCCTGAATATTGTTATTATACATGGTGTACACTGAATGAATCTAGCCGAATGTTTGATGAAAAAATCAAAAATATGGGTGCTGATGAAGCAATGACCACTTCTGAGCCTTCTTCTTCTACCAATTATTTTGTACCTATTTCTATGTACACAACTCGTAATTTCCTTTCTTTAATGGAGAATGATCCTTTTTTTAAGAATTGTGGTGCAGGTTTTCCTTTTATTGCTGCAATGACATGGGAGTTGACTAATTTCTCTAAAACTAAATTGGTTACTACAACTCCTCCATACATTAATATGAATATTTTAGAATTCATAGATCATACCATTTATTGCAGCGATGGAAGTTGGGATTTGAAAGTAGCAGCTTGTACTTTAGATGATGAATGTCGTAAACGAGAAAAGGAATGGAGTTTATTTGTAAATTTTTATTTACAACTTAAACAACAATACGACGAAATGGCTAGACGTTGTTGGATGTCAACTTGTGTGAATTGCTATATTGGTTCCGATGGCATTAATAGAAAAGACTTAACTATAGATCCATCATGTGGAAATCCAGATAATGATTGGATGAAAGCCTTACCTCCTCTTTGTGAACCAAGGTACAACGAAGGTTGCACACCATCTAATCCGCCTAATCAAATTCCTTACTTAAAAGTGGAGATTTGCAATGAATCCCTTTGTAACGACCACCCATCAAGAAACCATTATGAGTTTAAAACAAGAATTTTCCCGGAATATGTTAGTCCATGCGTAATTGCTGCATTGTCTTGTACCGAAGTTAAAGATGGTAGTCAATTTACTAAAAATATCAACGATAGCATTCAGAAATCATTCACCGAAAATTGTATAGCTGCAGTAGAAAATTTAATTGAAGAGCTTACAAAAAGAAATTGTATATCAGGTTGGGGAGAGCCTGAAATTCAATCATTAAAAGATCAATTGGTTGCCAATTGTAAGGAGGGACTATTAGAAATTAATCCAATTGATCCAGCAACCGGAATTATTCAATTGTTGCATACCAATGCTGTAAGTTCGTCTTCTACCAATAGTTTCGACAATATCTTAGCTAGCCTAGGAATTAATGTTGCTGGCGGCTGTAGTAGTGATTTAGTGGGTTTGCCTTATCCACATGACAAACAAACTTACCAACTTCCTCAACCAAGCACAGATCAGGTGTCAGAAGAAATTTGTATACGTTTAAACTATTTTAAAGATAAATATGAATTGGCTTACGGTTCAATGCCACATGCCACTGAACTCTACTCGTACATGCAATCTTTATTGCAGGAAGACTTTTTATTAACTTTTGAACAGTTTGAAGATTTAATAACAACCTGTGGATCGAAGTGTAATCCTAGACTATTGAACAGTGAAATTCTTTTACCTGTTGCTTTAACTAAAGACAATGCCTGCAAGCCCTGCAGAGAAATAGAAGACGCAGCGTCTGAATTCACTGCAAAGTATCCTAGTATAACTTCTTCCGATCCTCAATATGAAGTATTGTTTAAAAACTTTATGAACCATTATTTAGGGTTCAGCCTTTCATATATAGATTACTATAACTTTCTTGAGCAATGTAAAATAAGTGGAAAACCTGAAGTTCTGTTGCTTTGTAATAAATCAGGAGCTTCACAATTTTTACCAGAGGAGTACAGTTGTTTAAAAGATAAAATAGATAATGCTTTTTCCGGAGCCATCTATTTATTGTATCAGTACAAGGATAGTGTAGACCATGCTTTTAGGAATGCATATACTTTCGCTTGTCGCAATGCAAAACCTTCCCTTACTTTAAAAGAGCCATTTCAAGAATATCACTTCACTCTTTATTATTATGATCAGGCTGGAAACCTTGTTAAAACAGTACCACCACAAGGTGTACAACCTTTAAGTGATGTAGAGGCATCGAGTGTGGTTCATCCATGGGAAAACACTTCATTACAACCTCATTTGCAGGTAGCTGGTACCGAAACATTTACACTTGGTTCAACTTCTTTGTCTGATCCTTTCACTATTGAAATGCAGTTAAAAAAAGTTTCAGGAACTGGAGAACAGGTTATTTTCGATGCAACACTCAATAAACAAAAAGCATTCAATACTAGTTCTCTTGTGGAGGATTTTGAAAAACTACTTTTAAAGATTACCACTGGAGGCAACTTTAAGCTTGAGCATATTTATTTTACAGGTTCCTTAGGTGCTGTTGATCTGATAACGGATACCTATACATTTAGTTCACCTTCTTTGCCTGTTGGCTCATGGAAGCATGTAGCTCTTACTTATGATGGATTGGGTGGTTATACATTATATATTGATGCAGTGCCTTATCTAGCATCAAAAACAACCATACCAAGTTCTTTACCACCTGATTGGGACTTAGTGCCACTCAGCAATTATGTAAACTTAGTATTTAATGCTAATGGAACAGGTTCTACCCTAACAATGGGTTATAAAGAAATCAGGCAATATAGCCGTACACTATCGGCAAATGAAATTGGTTTCAACAAAGTTTTGTTCGACCGTCCGTACAGTTATATTAATTTGGATGCTTATTATAAGTTGAATGAAGGCGTAGCTGCAGGAAGTACTGATTTACAAAACTATACCGGTAATATTTATACAACACATATAAACGATGCACAATGGATAGACAACACTGCAAGTGATTTTACACCTACCAAACATCTTTTTGTAACCAGTTACGCATACAATAGCCTCAATCAGGTAGTAAAACAACATACACCAGATGGAGGAACTTCACAATTTTGGTACGACCGATTAGGGCGTTTGGTGATTTCTCAGAACGAGGAACAACTAAGTTCTTCTGTAGGTGATGAGAACAGCAGGTTCAGTTATACCAAATACGATGCTTTGGGGCGTATCATTGAAGTTGGAGAAAAAATTGGTTTACCTGAATTAACCGATGCACAAGTTAGAGATAATGCTGTTTTGCAAAGCTGGCTAACCAACGACCCTTCTTCAGTTGTTTATGCCGCTGGTATTGATAAACAAATAACAGTAACCCGTTATAACGATATAGCTAATTTAACTGCACCTGATGGACATACCATTAATGAACCATCTACCACAGTGATAGCACAGGAAAATTTACGTAATAGGGTAGCAGCTACTTTTTACATTGAAGAACGTGGGCAACCACAGCAGTTTGCCACCTATTATACCTACGATATTTCGGGTAATGTAAAAACCTTATGGCAGCAATTAGTGCCTATGTATGAGTATGATCTTTCGGGTATTAAAAGAATGGATTATAATTATGATTTAGTAAGTGGTAAAGTAAATAATGTTTGGTATCAGCAGGGAAAAGCAGATCAGTACTATTATCACTATAAGTACGATGCCGAAAACAGGTTAACCGAAGCTTGGAGCGGAAAAAGTGATGGTGTTTATGAGTGCAAGCTGGATGCCTCTTATTTTTATTACTTACATGGACCATTGGCAAGAATGGAATTGGGTGAAAGTGAAAGTAAACTGCAAGGGGTAGATTATGCCTATACTTTGCAAGGTTGGTTAAAAGGCGTAAACAGTACTTTGCTGAATGCTGAAAAAGATATGGGGCAAGATGGTTATTCAGGTTCAAGTAGTCATGCCAATTTTGGGCGTGATGTGTACAATTTTGGATTAAATTATTACAGTAATGATTATAGTGCTATTAATGCAGCAACTATACCATTTTCTAATTATCACTTCTCATCAAAACTTGATAATCCTGTAGGCAGAGAGTTGTTTAATGGAAATATTGCTTCCATATCGCTTAGTTTAAAGAAAATCAATGATGGTCTTACCGCTGGCTACAGTTATGGGTACGACCAACTCAATCGTTTGGTGAATATGCGAACCCACACTCCAGAAAACCTCTATCCTGGACTAACGTGGGGAAGAAGTGATATAGAAACAGAAAAATATGCTGAAAGTTATAAGTATGATGCCAACGGCAATATTCTCAAGTTAAAGCGTAATGGGCCTGGTACAGCCACAAGTCCAATAAATATGGACGATTTAGCATATCATTACTACTATATAACTATTGATGAAAGACAAAGAGAGTATTATTTTAATGTAAGTGATAAAAAATACTACGATTCAGAGACTAATATCGAAATAGACTTGTTAAATGTAAAATATTTTACCAATAAACTGGCACATGTAAATGATGATGGTTCTTATACCAGCCTTTATACAACCGATATTGATAACCAAAGAGATGGTCATTATACTTACGACCGTATTGGTAATATGATTGGCGATGACGAAAACAGTAAGAGTATTCGTTGGACGGTATATGGTAAAATAAAATCTGTTGAAAAAGTAGAAAATGATGCTACTGTAAAAAAAATACAGTATCAGTACGATGTAAGTGGCAACAGGGTAGTTAAAAAAGTAAACAATAAAATTACATTTTACATAAGAGATGCTCAAGGTAATACCATGGCTGTGTACAATGGCATAGACCCCAATTATATATTTGATCCTGCTGAGATACCTGCAATTACAGACCCCACAGGCTATACTTGGCAGGAACAGCATTTATATGGCAGTAGCCGATTGGGCATGTTTACACCCGGTATTGAAATACCAAGAGGCACTATAGATGGAAGTTCTTCAGCAGAGTTAACAGGGCAGCGTACCTACGAGTTGAGCAACCATTTAGGCAATGTACATGTAACTATTGCCAATATTTTAAGAGAGGTAACTACACCTGAAAACTATTTTATACCAGAAATTTTAACTACCAGTGATTACTATCCATTTGGTATGCTCATGCCCGAACGCCATGGTTATAAGATAGATGGAGGCTGGGCAAGCGGTACAGATAATATCAACGGCAACAGCATACCACAACAAATAACAGCAGACAGCCGAACCGATAATACGCCTGCCGAATACAAAGCCAGCAACTTTATAGAATTTGTAGATGGCTTTGTAAGTGGTGCTAGTGACGAGTTTTTTGCGTACATTGCCACTGCAATTAACACACCTGGTAGTGCTAGCAGCAGCAGTACTGGTGCTGAGAATAGGTATAGGTATGGGTTTAATGGGAAGGAGAATGATAATGAGGTTAAAGGTGAAGGGAATCAGCAGGATTATGGAATGCGGATTTATGATACGAGGTTGGGGAGGTTTTTGAGTGTGGATCCATTGACTGAAGAATATCCGGAACTAACACCGTATCAGTTTGCAAGTAATACTCCCATACAGGCAATAGATTTGGATGGATTAGAAATGCATCATTATACATTAACAATTGATGATCAGGGTGAACCAATTCTTAAGCATACCAAAGACGAAGACTTTTCTGAATGGCAATGGAAACCAGGTGGTACAGGAGTGTTTAGTTGGTGGTTATGGGAAAAAGTAAAAAATCCTAGAGAAGAATATGTGGTTACTTATAAATATCGAACATATACCGTTACCGAAGCTGTTGCATTTGAGCATGAAGCTGCTGCGTCAGTAACATATAACCAAGATCCTACCACTCTTCCAATTAATCAAGTTTCTAATGACATTGATAAAAGTTTAGAGTCTAATGGAGTAAAGCAAGCTTTCCTTCAAGGACTAGCGGGTAACTTATCTACAGGATTAAGAAGCCCAACTCTACCCCGTAAGCTTGTTAAGGCATCTAATACTGGAAGCCCATCAGCAGCTACTAAAAATCAGACAACAAGGATTAACGGAGGAAATACTAATATTGCAAAAGTAAAAAATAAAAATTCAAATGATGCTGAAGGAGAATTTATGTTGTATGATGTGCATGCTGACGGACCTAAAAAAGGGGAATTATTAAAAATAGGTAAGGCTGATGAAGCAAGGAAACGAGCGGATGGTACTCCTGATAGAATGGCTGTAAGTCAAAGGCTAGCAAGAAAAGCAGGATACCCTAATGCGACTGCTACACCGAGGAAACAATTAGGTACCACAACTACCAGACAAGCAACAAATGCAGAAGCAGCCGAAGTAATAAAGGAAAGAACCAACGGCAATTCTCTCCCATTAAATAAGGAAAAAAGTAAAAAATACAAAGGTTAAAAATATGATAGTAAGAGTTTTAGATTCTGCTTTAATAGAAGATTTTAATTATGAAGATTCTACGGAGTTATGTTCAATAATTAAAAATGAAACTGAAAAAATTATTCAATTAGTTAAGAATGAAAAACTAATCGATTGGGAAATTTGTTTAAGATTTTGTTACAATAACGTCAAGCAAATACTTATTTACTCTAAAAATAAATCTTACCCCAAAGAGAAATATAAAGATATTACAATCCATATCCCAATGCCAATAAAGAGTAAAGTAGAATGGGGTGTAGAGTTAGAACAGCATATTTATGGTAATGAAAATCACTTAGACAACATGATAAAAAAATTTATTTGTTTGGATGTTGATTATTCAAAGTTTGTTAATAGGAGGGACTACATCTTAGATTGCATGAGACGTGCTGTAAAATCTTGTTTTGAAAATGGGTTTACCATTAATGGAATAAAAGTTAAAATATAAGTAAAATACACCTTCTTCCCCCAACTCGGCGTAGCTTTCTTCCAAGCAATGTCTTCTACTCAAATCTTCAAACCGAAGAATTTTCCAGCATCTTCTCTTTGCATGGGTTTGTGAGTTGATAAAGGAAGATGCGTTAATTTAGTGTAAGCATTAAAATAGTAAAGCCAAATTGCCAATGCCCGTTAAAAAAGAAATAGCCTACAACAGTGGTATTTATTCTATTACGTTTACTTGTACCAATTGGTTACCATTGTTTGAAATATGCAATGCCTGTGATTGTGTATATAATTGGTTTGATTACTTAAAGCAATGTGGTCATTATATCATAGGTTATACCATAATGCCCAATCATTTGCATGCAGTAATTGCATTTAGCAATACAGACAAATCTATCAATACAATTGTAGGTAATGGTAAACGGTTTATTGCTTACGAAATGGTGAATCGTTTAAAAGCCAATCATAAGGATGACATTTTAATAGAATTAGGAAATGCAAGAAATGCAACTGAAATCAAAGAAAATAAATTGCACAAAGTATTTGAAACCTCTTTTGATTGGAAGCAGTGCCATAGCAATACTTTTATAGAACAGAAGTTAAACTATATTCATCAAAATCCATGCAAAGGCAAATGGAATTTGGCAGCATCACCCATTGACTATGTACATAGTTCGGCTAAATATTATTTAACGGGAGAACAAGGTTTTTACGCAGTAACGCATTACAGAGATATAGAGGATATAGATTTGCACACTTTACGAGTGTAATGCATATAACAGTAAGCATAAACTTGGCTATCAGTTATTTACTTCGTAGAACGCATCGTCCCTTGGCTTTGGCACAAGGCCGGAAAGGAGACGATGCTGGGAACAAGGATATAGATTTGCATACTTTACGAGTGTAATGCATATATCAGTACGCATAAACTTGGCTATCAGTTATTTACTTCGTAGAACGCATCGTCCCTTGGCTTTGGCACAAGGCTGGAAAGGAGACGATGCTGGGAATAAAAACAAACGGCGTAGGCACAGCCATACGCCGAGTGTACGTTTTTTATTATAAACTACGGCGAGTTTGAGAAGTAACACTCTCCAAACGAACTGTCAAACTGAGGCTCTCGAAGTGTACTTAAAGAACGGTATAAAAGAAGCCCTCGAAACCGAAACACGAAGCAGCACTCTTCAATGTTCAGTAAATTAAATTTGAGTAGAGTTTATAAATATATTTCTGAATTGTTTATTAAATCTCCAAGTATCTTATAATTTTTTCTTTTTTATATTGTATAGCTTATTGGCTTTTTGTACCAATTTTAAAAACTCTTGTTGAGCATAATCATTGGGTTTTAATGCTGATGCTGCCATATTATATACATCTGTGAAATTATAATAATCGGCATATTTCGATTTTTTCAATAAACTACCAAACATGGCTATAGCTGTAGCAAAACGTAAACTACTATCAGCATTTTGTAATGCAACTGTATTGGCTTGAATGTTTAAATATTGATAAGTAATAGAAGAAGCATTCGGAATCTTATATTGTAAAGTGGCTTTGCCTAAAATTTGAGTGCTATCAAATTGTTGGTTAGTTGAATTTATTTCAAAAATAGCCAGCATTGTATGGCCACTGCCAACTTCACCGCCTTCAAGTTCACTTGTGCTATCTTCAATAGATGCTCTTTTATTATCGAATCCAATTAATCTATAATCATTTATTGCTGCACTATTAAATTGGATATTGAAAAACGCATCATTGGCTACAGCATACATTGTTTTGGTAAATTCAGTTACCAAAACTTTTTGAGCTTCATAAATATTATCAATGTAAGCAAAATTACCATTACCTTTTTTAGCTAATGTTTCAAGCTTACTATCTTTATAATTACCCATTCCAACACCCAAACAAGTAAGGTAAATGCCCGATCGCATTTCTTGAGCAATTAAATCTTCTAATGCTTTTTCAGATGTAACACCAATATTAAAATCTCCATCGGTTGCAAGAATTACTCTATTATTTCCTCCTTTAATAAAAGTAGAACGAGCCGATTGGTAAGCAGTTTGTATAGCTGATTCTCCAGGTGTATCTCCAGCTGCCGTTAATGAGTCTATAACATTTTTAATGGTTTCTTTTTCGGCACCACTAGTTGGATTTAATACTCTATATACTCCACCACCATACACTACAATTGCAACAGTATCAATATTTCTAAGATTATCACTTAGCATTTTAAATGCACTTTGCAAAAGTGGTAATCTGTTAGGCTTATCCATTGAACCTGAGATATCTATTAAAAAAACTAAGTTACTTGGTGGTACTTTATCTAAGTTTAGTTTGGGAGCATTAAGTTTTAAAAAAAGTAATCTGTTTTCTTTATTCCAAGGACAAGTTGTAATAAATTGATTCATTAAAAAAGTACCTTCTTTGGGTGTTTCATTCGGACTTCTAAAGTCGAAATAATTCAACATTTCTTCTATTCTTACTGCATTGGTAGGTACATTGATATCGTTATTTAAAAATCTTCTTGCATTGCTATAAGCAGCTCTATCAATATTAACAGAAAAACCTGTTTCAGGATATTTTTGGGTATTTACAAAATCGTTTTCAATTAATGAGCTATAACTTTCGCCATTGGCACTAAAAAATGTATGTTGCTCTTTGAGTAAATTTTTTGTTTTAGAGCTCAGCTTATTTTTCATTAAACTAGCGGTAGCTGGCAACATTTTTAATACCAAATCTTGATATTGATTACTTACAACAGCTTTTTTAAAAGTCTCGTAGCCTACTAATGATAAAATAATTGTATCAACTTCTAAATGTGTAGGAATACCAAAACCACCTGAACTTCCACTTTTATAAGAATAATTTCCTTTTGAGAATAAATTGATTTTTACGTTAGGTAAGGTTCTACCTAATTCGTCTTTTACTTGCCCCCTTAAATAATATTGAGCATTGCTAGTAGCAGCATTGCATAATATAATAAATACTATAACACCCACGCTGAGTGTATATTTTTTCATGTTGATTGCAAGTTTATTTACAGATGTATGCAATAAACGTACAATTTTTTAATTTATTGGGTAGAAAAAATTATTCCCCATCGGCTAATTGATAAATTTCTTTGATGTTTCTACCTAAACCATCATAATCTAAACCATATCCTAGAACAAATTTGTTAGGAATAACGAAGCATGCATAATCAACCGGTACTTCAAATTTTCTGGGTTCGGGCTTGTCTAGTAAAACTGCTATTTTTAAAGAGAGTGGCTGTTGGTTGTATAACTGTGGTAAAAAGGAGTGTAGTGTTTTTCCTGTATCTATGATGTCTTCTAAAATTACAATATGTCTGTCGGTTAAATCTGTATCTAGACCTATTGCGGTAATTACTTGTCCAGAACTTTTAGTGCCTTTATAAGAAGCTAGTTTGATAAAACAAATTTCTGCTTCAAAATCTAATGCTTTAAATAAATCTGAAGCAAACATAAAAGAGCCATTTAAAATAGCAATGAATAAAGGGCGTTTGCCTTCATAATCCTTTTTTAATTGTGCTGCTAAAGTTTGAATTTTTTCAAAAATGATAGTTTCATTTATATAAGGAACAAAAGATTTATCGTGTACTTTAATAATAGACATATAATTGAATAATGGGTGAAAAAATTATATTGTTGATTATTTATTTGAAGAAGCGGATAACTTTAAAACAACTATAAAAGTATAAAAATCAAAGACACGAAGTTAAAAAGCTTTGCTCTTGCTTCGTGTCTTTGATTTTACGGTTAGATTTTTTTCTAGAAAATCATGATTTGTTTATAGAAAAAAAATCATGATTTGTTGAGTTAAATAATGAGTAATGCATCCCCATAACTAAAGAAGCGATATTTATCTTTTATGGCTTTTTGATAAGCAGCCATGGTTAAATCGTAACCAGCAAATGCACAAGTCATAATCAATAAACTTGTTTTAGGCAAATGGAAGTTGGTTACTAAACTATCGGCAATACTAAAATCGTATGGTGGATGAATGAAATGATTAGTCCAACCTTCGCTTGGCTTTAATAATTTAGAAGCGGTGAAACTTGTTTCTAAAGCTCTCATAGTAGTTGTACCAATTGCACAAACACGATGATCGTTTTGTTTAGCTTTATTTACAATATTTACAGCCGATTCTGGGATGTTGTAATATTCAGCATCCATTTTATGTTTGCTTAAATCTTCTACTTCAATGGGTCTAAATGTACCTAAACCAGTATGTAAAGTTACTTCAGCAAAACGGATACCTTTAATTTCACAACGTTTAATTAATTCTTTGCTAAAATGTAAACCAGCTGTTGGTGCTGCTACTGCTCCTTCGTGTTTTGCATAAACTGTTTGGTAACGCTCTTTGTCTTCTTCATCTGGTTTACGCTTAATATATTTTGGCAATGGAGTTTCGCCTAAAGTTTCCAACATTCTTTTAAAACTTTCATCATCATCATCCCATAAAAATTTAATGGTTCTTCCTCGGCTAGTAGTATTATCAATTACTTCAGCAACTAACTCTTCACTTTCTCCAAAGTATAATTTGTTTCCTACACGAATCTTTCTTGCGGGATCAACAATTACGTCCCAAAGACGATTGGGTTTATTTAGTTCACGAAGTAAAAAAACTTCAATTTTTGCACCTGTTTTTTCTTTACGTCCATACATACGAGCAGAAAAAACTTTGGTGTTGTTTACTACAAACACATCTTTATCATCGAAGTAGTCCATAATATCACGGAAGTGTTTATTTTCCATGTTACCAGTTTTCCGGTCTACTACTAATAATCGGCTGTCTTCTCTACGTTTGGTAGGATTTTGTGCAATTAAATTTAGAGGTAAGTCGTACCTAAATTGAGATAATTTCATGTTACGGCATGATTTATTTGGTGATTGAAAGGCGGCAAAGGTAAGGTTTTATCAATTTTGAAGGATTAATTTTTAAGAAGAAGAAAGGCAAAAGTAAAAAATCAAAAACTAAAAACTAAAAACTAAAGGAGTAAAAACTAAAATTGAAAAACTAAAAAACTAAATTTTACAACCTACAACCTACAACCTACAACCCTTAACCTATAACTTACAACTTATAACTTATAATTCATAACTCCTCACTCAGATCTTCCCTTTTGGAATAGAAGCAATCAATTGTTGGGTATATGCAGTTTTTGGATGAAAGTAAATATCATTAGCAGTACCAATTTCAACAATTTTACCTTTTTGCATAACCATAATTCTATCGCTAATATATCGTACTACTGATAAATCGTGAGATATGAAAATAGCCGTAAAGCCAAAATCTTTTTTTAAATCGTTTAGTAAGTTTAATACTTGTGCTTGAACACTTACGTCAAGAGCACTAACACTCTCATCGCAAACAATAAAGCTAGGTTCTAATGCCAATGCTCTTGCAATTACAATTCTTTGACGTTGCCCACCACTAAATTCATGCGGATATCTGTTATAATGTTCAGGTAATAGATTTACTTTTTGTAATAACTCCAATACTCTTTTTTTACGTTGTTCTTTAGTAGGTAAAATGTTATGAACAGCTAATGGTTCTTCAATAGCTTCTCCTATGGTTATTCTTGGATTTAAAGAAGAGTAGGGGTCTTGAAAAATGATTTGTATTTTTTTTCTCAATGCTTTTAATCTGATTGGGCTTGCAGCAGTTAAGTTTTCATTTTCAAAATATATACTTCCGCTTGTGCTCTTTATTAACTGTAAGATTGCTCTGCCCAAAGTGGTTTTACCACAACCACTTTCTCCTACCAAGCCCAATGTTTCTCCAGCATACACATCAAAACTTACATCATCAACAGCTTTGGTGTATTCGGTAACTTTCCCTAAAAAAGTTTTTTTCGCAGGATAGTAAATTTTTAAATTTTTTACTGCAAGAATTACATTGTCAATGGTAATTTTTTCAGCTTCTTTTAATAGCAGTTGTGTTTTTTTTTCTGTTACTAAACTTCCGTCATCTGTCATCTCAATACTGTTATCTGCAATTCTCTCTCTTCCATCTTCATGCATAAAATCACTTACAACAGGCAATCTTTTTCCCTTAGGGTATAGTGCTGGTCTACATGCCAATAATGCTTTTGTATAAGGATGTTTAGCTTGGGTAAAAATTTCTTGAGCTGTACCCTTTTCAACAATTTTGCCTTTATACATTACAACAATTCTATCAGCAATTTCGGCAACTACACTTAAGTCATGGGTAATAAAAATTACACCCATATTATTTTGAACCTGTAAGGCTTTAATTAATTCCAATACATTTTTTTGTACGGTAACATCTAATGCTGTTGTAGGTTCATCACAAATTAATAAATCAGGTTCGCAACTCATAGCCATGGCTATCATTACACGTTGTTTTTGCCCACCACTAATTTCATGTGGGTATCTGTTAAACAACAATTCAGGATTAGGCAATTGCACTTGTTTAAACAATGCAATGGTTTGTTTTTTTGCTTCTGCAGTTGATACGTTTTTATGTAAACAAATTACCTCCATTACTTGATTGCCACAAGTAATTACAGGGTTTAAAGAAGTCATGGGTTCTTGAAAAATCATTGCTACTTTATTTCCACGAATAGTTTGTAAAGTACTTTTAGAAGTTTGTAATACATTAATTATTGTATTGTTAGTGAAAAGTTCAATGCTGCCATTTATATACTTGGCTGGAGGTTGAGGCAACAATTGCAAAATAGAGAGAGAAGTTACCGATTTGCCTGAACCACTTTCGCCAACTATGGCTACCAATTCTCCTTTGTTCACTTCTAAGCTAATATTTTGAAGTGTTTTATTGAGTTGACCATCACTTTCAAAATTTACCGACAAATCATGAATAGAAAGGAGTTTTGTTTGCATCTGCTAATTAACAGCATTTTTATACAACTAAAAAATGATTGTGTTGTTTCTCTTAAAGCGTTTTACAATGGTTAAATTTTTTGGTAATCTTTGTTTTGTTGAACCCCTTTATCCTACATTTGCAAACACTAACATTTGGTAGTAAATCATGAGCATGATAAAAAAGCATTGGTGGAAAATATTGTCATTTATATTGTTAATGTACACTTGTATCATGGGTTTTTTGGTTAAAATTCCACAAGCTTTACCAGGTGTTCCATTGTATCATTCAATTAGAAACTTGTTTTTTCATGTGCCTATGTGGTTTGGTATGATGGTATTATTTACAGTATCTGTAGTAAATGCTGTAAAATATTTACGTAATCCACAAATGAAGTTTGATTATTATTCAACCGAATATGCAAGAATGGGCTTGATTTTTGGTATTCTAGGTATTATTACTGGAGCTATATGGGCAAACTTTCAATGGGGTGCTCCATGGAGTAGTGATCCAAAACAAAATGGTGCAGCAATAGCTATACTTATATATTTTGCCTATTTTGTTTTAAAAGGCAGTTTAACCGATGAAGAAAAGCAAGCAAGAATAGGAGCTGTATATAACATTTTTGCTTATTTCATACTATTCCCAACCATTTGGATTTTACCAAGATTGGTAGAAAGCTTACATCCTGGTGGGCAAGGAGGTACAGGTGGTAATCCTGCATTAAATGGCAATGATATGAGTGCTGAAATGAGGGTAGTTTTTTGGCCTGCTGTTCTTGGTTTTACCTTATTGGGTGTTTGGATTACAACACTAAAAATTCGACTTTCTATTTTACATGCAAAGCAATTAGATAATGAATAAATTGAAAATATTTTTAAGCAGTTTTTTACTACTCGGTTTTACTATTTTGTTGAAAGCTCAAGATGTTGAATCAACTACCAATAGTATTTCTAAAGAAGAACGTACACAACAGAGTATATATATAGTAATGGCTGTTGTTATTACAATTGTGATTGGATTGTTTTTATACTTAGTGAACATTGATAGAAAAGTGAGTAGGTTGGAAAAGGGTAGTGGTAAATAGTAATTAGTAAAAGGGTAGAAGGTAAATGGTGTAAGGAGTTTGGGTTGAGAATAAGTGCAAGTAATTTGTGAGTTCAAATTCCTATGTTTTGTAAACAGTAAACGATTGCTCAATTAATAAACAAAAAACGATTAGCTCATGTCAAACCAACATTACAGCTTTTTTCAGAGTGTAGAAAAAAGCTTTGATAAGGCAGCAAAACTTACCAAATGGGATAAGGGTTTGCTAGAACAAATTAAAGCCTGTAACAGTATTTATAGTATGCGTTTCCCAGTTAAAATGGATGATGGTCGCATAGAAGTTATTGAAGCTTACCGTGTACAACATAGTCAGCATAAAAGTCCTTGTAAAGGGGGTATTCGTTTTAGTGATGAAGTGAACCAAGATGAAGTAATGGCACTTGCATCTTTAATGACTTATAAATGTGCTATTGTAAATGTGCCTTTTGGTGGTGGTAAAGGTGGGATAAAAATCAATCCTCGTAAATACAGTTCTTACGAATTAGAAAAAATTACCCGTCGTTATACGGCTGAATTGGTAAAGAAAAACTTTATTGGCCCAGGTATTGATGTTCCTGCACCAGATTATGGAACTGGTGAAAGAGAGATGGCATGGATTGTAGATACTTACCAATCTTTAAAGCCAGGTGAAATTGATGCTGCAGGTTGTGTTACTGGTAAACCTATTACACAAGGTGGTGTTCGTGGAAGAAAGGAAGCAACTGGTTTAGGCGTTTTCTTTGGTATTCGGGAAGTGTGTAACATGCCTGATGTGATGGGTAAGTTGGGAATGTCAACAGGCGTTGAAGGTAAAAAAATTATTGTTCAAGGCTTAGGAAACGTGGGTTACCATAGTGCAAAATTCTTTAGAGAACATGGTGCTATTGTAGTTGCTATTGCTGAATATGAAGGTGCTATTTATAAAGAAGATGGCATTAACGAAGAAGAATTATTTCAGCATAGAAAAGCAACAGGATCCATATTAAATTTTCCTGGAGCAACTAATTTGGCAAAAAGTGTCGATGCATTAGAACTAGAATGTGATATTTTGATTCCTGCTGCGTTAGAAAATGTAATAAATGCAGAAAATGCACCTAGAGTAAAAGCTAAAATTATTGGTGAAGCTGCAAATGGACCATTGACTCCAGAAGCGGATGAAATTTTTGCAACAAAAGGAACTTTAGTTATACCAGATATGTATTTAAATGCAGGCGGTGTAACGGTTTCGTATTTTGAGTGGTTAAAAAATTTAAGCCACGTTCGTTATGGAAGAATGGAAAAGCGTTTTACTGAAAATATGAATACGCATATTTTATCTCAAATTGAAGAATTAAGTGGTAAGCAGGTTACCGAAAAAGCAAGAAACTTAATAATGCATGGAGCCGATGAAGTTGATTTAGTGCATAGTGGATTAGAAGAAACCATGATTAGTGCAACTAGAGAAATTATGGATATTTGGCATGCCAATCCAGAAATTCCTGATATGCGTACAGCTGCTTATGTGAGTGCTATTAATAAAGTGGCAACTAGTTATGCCGAATTAGGTATTTTCCCTTAGTAGATACTTTATCTAAATTCTTAAAAAGTCCTGCATTTTGTAGGGCTTTTTTTTATTGTTTAGGTTGATTTATGCCAACTAAAAATACTCCTAAAAGAGTATTTTTTGGACTTGTTTTTTAGTCAATTTTGGAAATTATCTAACCTAAATTAAAACATGATGAAGTTAAAATCATTTTTCGCTTTTGCAATTGTAGCAATTGCTTTTACATCTTGTGGTGTAAGTTCTAAATCAAAGACTAGCACTGTTAAAACAATGGACATTGTTAATGGTGGAGTGTACACTAAACCTTTATTGGCCGACTTAGATGTTAAAGAAACTAAAGTAACAGCTACTGCAAAAGGTACGCTCTCTAAAGAGGGAATTGATTTTGTAAAAAATCAGGCCGTTGCTAGTGCTTTAAAAACCACCAATGGTGATATTTTGGTAGAACCAAAATATGAAGTAGAAACAGTAAATGACGATATTACAGTTACAGTAACTGGTTTTCCAGCTAACTATAAAAACTTTCGTCAGCTAAAAGCTGAAGATTCTACTTTTCTTAAAAACAGGGTATTATTAAATGCAGGATCTGCAAATATTAAAACCAATGAATCAACTTCTCAACAAGTTCAACAAAGAAAATCTGTTTTTGGAACAGTTTTAAGTATTTTGGGCTTGGCTGCAGGTGTAATTGCATTAGCATCTTTATAATTGCAAAACACTAAAAGAACTCTATTTTATTTCAACTTTTATCCTTAAACTCCCAATTTTCAATTTGAAAATTGGGAGTTTTTTTGAGTTCATTTAATAAATTGTGAGTACATCATTTTTAAGTTATTTGAAATTGGTATTTATTCTCACATAAAATGCTACCTATTTTATATCTATTTCAGCAATAAACCCTACTTTTGCAGCCCCGAATAAAAAACCTCGGGATTATATTATGAACTTTTTTGTAAAACAATTAAACGCAGATGCTCAGGAAGCTTCTGGTGCTGCTGAAGCAACAGAAACTGCTGCGACAACAAACAATCCTGTAGAAGCAACAGAAACTGTTGTAGAAGGTGCTGCTGAAGTAGTAGCAGCTAAACCCGTTGTTGAAGAAGTAGTTGCTACTGCTCACGACGATTTTGACTGGAGTGTTGACAAACGTAATGTTGCTCATTACAGCCAGGCAGAAAAAGAAAAATACGACCATGTGTATGAAAACACTTTCGTAAAAATTGCGGATGGTGAAATTTTAAATGGCGACATCGTTGGTTTAACTAAAACCGATGCCGTTATTAACATTGGCTTTAAAAGCGATGGTTTAATTTCTTTGAATGAATTCCGTGATTTACAAGGTGTGAAAGTAGGTGATGTTGTAGAAGTAATGGTAGTTGAAAAAGAAGACAGACAAGGTAATTTACACCTAAGCCGTAAAAGTGCAAGAATCTTCCGTGCTTGGGAACGTATTATGGAAGTGCATAAGACTGGTGAAGTGGTTACTGGTTTGGTTACTAGCAAAACTAAAGGTGGTCTTATTGTTGATGTATTTGGTATGGAAACTTTCTTACCAGGTTCTCAAATAGATGTTAAACCGGTTACTGATTACGATCAGTTTGTTGGTAAAACAATGGAATTTAAAGTAGTGAAGATTAATGAAACTATTAAGAATGCCGTTGTATCTCACAAAGCATTAATTGAAAGCGATATTGAAGCACAACGTGCCGAAATCATGAGCAAACTAGAGAAAGGACAAGTATTAGAAGGAACTGTGAAGAACATTACAGACTTTGGTGCTTTCATGGATTTAGGTGGCTTAGATGGTTTATTATATATCACAGATATTTCTTGGGGTCGTATTTCTCACCCATCTGAGGTGTTGAAAATGGATCAAAAAATTAATGTGGTAGTATTAGACTTTGATGATGATAAAAAACGTATCAGCTTAGGTTTAAAACAATTAACTCCACATCCTTGGGATGTATTACCTGAAGGATTAGCTGAAGGTACTATTGTAAAAGGTAAAGTAGTAAATATTGAAGATTACGGTGCATTCTTAGAAATTCAACCTGGAGTTGAAGGTTTAGTTCACGTAAGTGAAATTACTTGGGCTAATACTCCAATCAATGCAAAAGAATTCTTTAAATTGAATGATGAGCATGAAGCTAAAGTAGTTACTTTAGATAAGGATAGCCGTAAAATGAGCTTATCTATTAAGCAAATGACTAACGATCCTTGGAGTACTATTGAAAACAAATTCCCTGAAAATAGTAAGCACAAAGGTTTAGTAAAAAATATTACTCCTTATGGCGTATTTGTTGAATTAGAGCCTGGTATTGGTGGAATGATTCATATCAGCGATTTAAGCTGGTTGAAGCGTTTCAATCACCCTAGCGATTATGTAAAAGTTGCTGAACATATCGATATCATTATTTTAAGTATTGATAAAGAAAACCGCAAATTACAGTTAGGTCATAAGCAATTAGAAGAAGATCCTTGGACTGCATTAGAAGAAACATTTGCAATAGGAAGTGTTCATGAAGCTGTAGTAACAAGAAAAGACGATAAAGGTGCATTGGTTCAATTACCTTATGGTTTAGAAGGATTTGCTCCTAACCGTCATACTTTTAAAGAAGATGGCAAACAAGTACAAGCCGATGAAACTGCACAATTCGTTGTAATTGAGTTTGATAGAAATGAGAAGAGAATTGTTGTAAGCCATACTCGTATTTGGGAACAAGCGAAAGCCGAAGAAATAGAAGCAGAAAAAAAAGAGGCAAAAGCAGAAGCTGAAGTAACTAAAAAAGCAGTGAAAGCTGTACAAGCTAAAGTTGAAAAAGCAACTTTAGGAGATTTAGGTGCATTAGCCGATATTAAAGCCAAATTAGAAGGCGGCGAAAGCGAAACTAAATAACATCTTTTTAGAAATATGTTAACAAAAAAACCTATGAATATCATAGGTTTTTTTTATTTTTAAACAATATAAAACTATTTTAATACGTTTTACGTATATATAATTCCCTTAAAAAACTCATTAGTATACACTTGAACCCCAAGAATCATGAGGCGAATTATTTTTATATTATTTATTTCTTTTGTCTTTTGTGTAAACCCAATTTTTGCTCAATCACCTTGTAGTACTTGTAATATAAACATTACAAGCAACAATAGCAGTACTTACATACTTTCAGCTAATCAAAACATGTGTATTAGTAATGGTGCAATATTTTCTGGAACTATTACTAGCATTTCTGCAACTTCAAAGATTTGTGTTACTGGTAATGGTAGGTTTAATGGCAACATTAATAATATACCTGCTGGAGCTCAAATTTACATTGAAGCAGGAAGTCAGTATAATCCAGCTAATTTATACAATGTTGGAGGAACAATTACTAACAATGGTTCTGTAACAGTTGGTACATACATGGCGGTAACTTCAGCTTTTACTATTCAAAATACTGGGACTATTAATTTTAATCAAGGCATGAACATGAATAGTGCTTTGAACATTACCAATACTGGTACGCTTAATTTTAATGGAGGTTTTCAGAGTGGTAACGGTGCCATTACAACCATCAACAATACAGGTACTTTTTTAACTGCTGGTTATACTACCATATTAGCAGGTTCTACAATAAATAATAGTAGTGTTTTTACAGCAAGTGCACAACAAGAATATACAAGTGTAACTATTAATAATACAAACGGACAGTTTTTATTTACGGGAACTTCAAATACGTTAAGCAGTAATTCTGCTATTGCAAACTCAGCATATATGTCGCTCAATAGTTTTACGCTGAGTGGCTCAACCATGTCTAATGCTTCAACAGGCACTATTGTATTTCAATCAACATTTACATTGGCCAATGCATGTTCATTCACCAATAATGGTACAGCTAATTTCAAAAATAATTATCAGTTAGATGCTGGCAGTTCAATGATTAATAATGGTAATATTCAAATGAATAATGGTAATACTTATTTAAATACAAATGGAATTTTTACCAATAATGGTTATGCTTATATTAATGGTATTGTAACTATCGGTTCAACTGCTACCTTTAGAAACAATTGTACCATTGTAGCTGTAAATGGATTTACAAATGGTTCTTCCTCAACCCAAAACTATGGGTACATGATAGTTCCATTTACATCAGATCCTGCTAATTCTACGATCACTTTTAATACTTCATTTTTTAATGCTACAACAGGTTGGGTACAAGGAGTAAATTTTACCAATAATAGTGGAACAGTAAGTGGTTCGGGTAATTTTTATTTTAGTGGCACTACCATAAACTATAGCAGTTTTGGCAACAATAATAATCCACCTATAAACTTTTATGATGCAACACCAACCAATAGTAGTCCTTCTAATGGAATGTTTGATGTAGGGAGTGGGTCAGTTTCTAATACTACAAAAAATGTAATTGTAGCAGTAGATATTAATGCAAGAGCAGCTAGTTGTAATGAGGCTGTTATTAGTCAAGGCGTAAATACCGAATGTGGAAGTGGGTCATCTGCTATGCCAACAGCTATGGTATTAAACGGAGGATTTACGAATACTATTTCTAATGCCACTGGTAATACCTACACAAGTGGAGCAGCAACAGTGTATAATTTTTCTGGTGGTTCATTTCGTTCTCAAGCCGATTTTAGAGGCACATCAGCTACTGCATGTGCCAAAACAAATATGGCTCAAGGCAATGCATTTGCAATTGTAACATTAAACAACAATGGAACTTACACGGGTACTGGCAATTGTAACAATACAAGTCAAGTTGTTTTCTCAGGAGATAATGCTTACAACGTAAGTAATCAAAACAACTTTATGTATATAGCTGGAAATACATTAAGTGGAGAAGAATATTTAGCTTATCAGCAAAATGTTACTGGATTGGTTATTGGCAAATCGTACACATTTTTCTTTTATGTGTCTAATATGCGACAGCCAAATAATAATGCCGATGATCCAATTTTAAGAATTAGAATCAATGGAACAGATGGTTTACCTGATGGAACGGTTGGTTATGGTCCTTACGTATTAACAGAAACCGAGACACAAAATAGTGCTGCTTTAGGTGGTTGGAAAAGAATTGCATACAACTTTACTGCTACTGCAACTAGTGTAAAATTAAAAATTACCGATGCTGCATTTACAACAAGTGGCGATGAGTGGGCAATTACAGCAATTGGGTTAAGTGAGTGTAAAGTTTTAGATACCGATGGAGATGGGGTAGATGATATAGATGATGTTGATGATGACAATGATGGAATATTAGATATTAATGAATATGGTTGTTCATCTATTGCTCAATTTGTTTGGGGAACATCAGGCACTCCAACTGCTCAAACAGTGAGTGGAGTTACTTTAACACCTACCTTAAGAAATACTTTTGCTTTAGCCAATACATCTATTACGCAAACCAATCAGCATACTGCAAATGCATCTAATGATATAAGGTTTGTTTGTAATCCTAACACTAATGCAGAGTACGCCGATTTGGTGTTAACATTCAATAATCAGGTAAGTAATTTAAGCTTCGAAATCAATGACATTGATGCAAGAAATAATGGAGCTAATTCTTGGAAAGATTCTATTTATGTATTTATTTATAAAGAAGGAATTTTATATAATTTAAGAAACACTGAATTTACAGTTGGCACACAAGTTAGCAACTTTGCAACCAATGGTTTTGTAACCACTCAAACAGGAAATAATTTAGGTCTTACATCTAATAATGGCCGTGTTCAAATTAATTTTAATAGACCAGTAGATTCAGTTATAATTCGTTTTTATGATAGAAATCCTAATAAAAAAGATGCCGATATCTACATTAGTGCAATAAATTTTTGCAAAATTGTAGATACCGATACAGATGGAATACCTGACTATTTAGATTTAGATAGTGATAATGATGGCATTCCCGATATAGTTGAGAATAATGGAGTAGATGTGAATGGCGATGGTAGAATTGATTGCACTTTTAATGCAACCACAGGGTTAGCAAATTGCTTAACTAATGCAGGTTTAACAGTACTGGATTTAGATGGCGATGGGGTTGCCAACTATTTAGATTTAGACAGCGATAATGATGGCATACCTGATATTATTGAAGTTGGAGGTACAGATGCTAACCATGATGGGAGAGTAGATTTATTTACAGATGCTAATAATACTGGCTTTCACGATACAGTGGAGGGAACCAATGGACTGTTAAAATCTGGTACAGATACCAATAATGATGGAGTTGCCAATAGTTGGCCTAACAAAAATGCTGATAGAGTTGGATTGCCCAATGCTTATGATTTAGATAGTGATGGCGATGGTTTATTAGATGTTGTAGAAGCTGGTTTAATTGGTAGAAATGGTTCTAACGGAACTGTTGCTGCAACCAATGGTATTGTAACAGGAACAAGAACCAATGGTTGGTCAAATACTGTTCGAGGACTTGCGTCATTAAGCCTAACCAATACCGATGCTGATGTTGTAGCCAATTATTTAGACATTGATAGCGATAATGATGGTATTACCGATAATGTAGAAGCCCAAAGTACAAGTGGTTATAATGTACCTAGTGATGTAGACACTGATAACGATGGGATAAATGACATTTATGAAGTGGTTGCTCAAATTGGAGTTTATGGTGGTGGAGGTTTAACTCCATTTGATAAAGATGGTGATGGAGCTCCAGATTATATTGATACTGATAGCGATAATGATGGTGCTCCAGATAGAAATGAAGGCGATAGAAATTCACCTTTTAGAACTATTACACAAGCTACTATTAATGCAGCTGCAGATACAGATGGTGATGGATTAATGAATGTGTTTGATAATGTAAATATCAATTCATTAACGGCTGGTAATTATTATAAAAATGGTACTATGGGTAATATGGGGCCATTAGGAAACTTTGAAGGACCAACACCAACAGGTTCTTTAATTGGTTTACAAAAGTCTGATGCAAGTGGTGATAGAGATTGGAGAAACCTGACCATTTTACCTTTAAACATTACAACGGTACATGTAAGTTACCAAGCTCCATTAGCAAATATTCAATGGCAAGTACAAAACGAATTGCAAACCAATTATTATGATATTGAGTTTAGTAAAAATGGAATTGATTTTGAAAAGGTAGGAACAATTAGTGCAAAAAACATTGGAGCATATATCTATAATGCTTCACACAATTTAGCTGCATTTAATTTGCCAATTTATTACTATAGAATTAAACAGGTAAACCACAATGGTAATGTTTATTATACTCAAATTGTAACGGTTAAAGTAGGAAGTAAAAATGATATTACCATCAATACCAATCCTTTTACAAACTTTATTGGCATTACCTATACAACCAATCAAAAAGAGAAAATACAGCTTTCGCTATTTACAACCGATGGTAAATTAATTACCCAACAAGCTAATGAAATTTCGTTAGGCAGTAATTCAATTACCATCAATAACTTAAGTACACTAAATAGTGGAATTTATATTTTGAGAATACAAACTTCAACAGGAGTAAAAAGTTTTCAAGTGCTAAAAAATCGATAATACGTTTTGCCAATTTTAGTTACCTTAAAAAACATCCATGAAAATATTTTATGGATGCTCTTTTATTTCAACTGTTCTAAAATAACAGTAGCAACTATTTCGGCCCAATCTCTCATTTCTTTTCCACTATAATGTAAGCCATCAGTTGTAAGTATACTTGTGTCATCTTTAGCTTGTCTTGTACTTGGTGTAATGTTTACAAAACAAACATTATACTGTTCAGCAATTTGCTCACAAGCACTATTATAAGCGTCAATTTGTTGTGCAATAACACTTGCGTCATGATTTTTTGCAAATGGAGTTACACCCCAATCTGGTATTGATAAAACAATCACACGGTTTACATCATTATGAGCAAAATATATGGCTTTTTTTAGTAAAAAATCAAAATCTGGTTTAAAGTCATCTACACTTAATCCTCTGTATTGATTATTCACTCCAATTAATAGGGTAACAAAATCGTAGTGGTCATTTAATCGAGTATGTAAAATATGTTCTGCTAATTCAAAACTTGTCCAGCCAGTTTTAGCAACAATTTCAGGGGCATGAAAATGGGCACCTTCACTTCTTAATAATTGCACTGTTTGATAAGGGAAACTTTGGTGCAAAGGAACGCCTTCTCCAATAGTGTAAGAATCACCTAAACAAAGTAAACTATGGTAATGTGATGTCATAAAGTTGTCTTTAATTTTTCGTGCAATCAAATTGATTATTTGTTTACGAAGTAAAAGTGAATAAAAATATGTTTAATTAAATTTTATTTGTTCAAACAATCATTACTTTCAGCCATCAAACTTAACAAACATTGAAAAATATTTCACCTCTATTTTTTTGGTTTTTTATTATTCTGATGATTACAATATCGGGTGTAGTAGGATTTATGTTAATAGAGGGATATCGATTTTTAGATGCAGTATTTATGACCATAATTACCATAACCACTATAGGTTATGGCGAGGTACATCCACTTTCAGACGCAGGTAGAATTTTTGCAATCTTTTTAATTTTAATTTCATTTTCTACAATTACATACTCTTTAGCAAGACTTACACAGTTTATAGTAAGTGGCGAAATGAAGGAGTACTTTATAAATAAAAAAATCATGAATACATTAGATTCTTTAAGCAATCATGTTATCATTTGCGGGTTTGGACGTAACGGTCAACAAGCTGCTAAAACATTAATAGGACATAAAATTGATTTTGTGGTAGTTGATAGAGATTCAAACAATATCAATCAATTTAAACATAATGAACATAAAAGTCTATTGTATATTAATGGAGATGCCACAGAAGATGTGGTTTTAAAAGATGCAGGAATTGACAGAGCTGCTAGTTTAATTTGTGCTTTACCAACTGATGCAGATAATGTTTTTATTGTACTTTCTGCTCGGGCATTAAACAGTAAATTACAAATTATAAGTAGGGCTTCAAATGCAACTTCAATACCAAAACTTAAAAAAGCAGGAGCTAGTAATGTAATTATGCCCGATAGAATTGGAGGTACTCATATGGCAACATTAGTAAGTAAACCTGAAGTAGTAGAGTTTATAGATTTTTTGAGTGGTGAAGAAGCAGAGAGCATTAATATTGAAAGTATAGATTTTAATGTTTTGCCTAAAGAAATTCAGCCAACTACATTGTCTAATATTATGCAATGGAAAACTACTGGTGTAAATTGTATTGCTATTAAAGACGCAAATGGAAAATTTATAATTAATCCTCCAATTGATTTTTTAGTACAAGAAGGAATGAAAATGATTGTACTTGGTACAAAGTTTCAGATTGCTGCAATGAAGCAAAATGTTGGTTAAATGAAATACCGAAATCGTTTGCGTAGAACTAAATAGGTAAACCCTTCGCATTGCTTGAATTTTAGTACTTTGCTAACCTAATTAATGAATAAGATATAAATTATTTTCTAACAGATTAATGCCATTACGATGAGTGAAAAAATTGGTAAGTACAGGTGGACCATTTGCAGTCTTTTATTCTTTGCAACAACTATTAATTATTTAGATAGGCAAGTTCTCTCATTAACTTGGAAGGATTATATTGTTCCTGAGTTTCATTGGAATAATAACGATTATGGTAATATTACTGCTGTTTTTTCTATCGTATATGCTGTATCAATGTTGTTTGCAGGTAGGTTTGTTGACAAATTAGATACCAAGAAAGGGTTCTTATGGGCTATTGGTGTTTGGTCTCTAGGAGCATGTATACATGCTTTTTGTGGGATTGCTACTTCTGGTATTCTTACAGGTACATGGTTTGTTGGTTTTGAAGGAGCAAAAGACTCTATTGAAACGGTACAAGACATTTCTAAGATTGTTTCAATAAGTGTAAATCTCTTCATCTTTGCAAGAATTGTTTTAGCAATTGGTGAGGCTGGTAATTTTCCGGCAGCTATAAAAGCAACCGCTGAATATTTTCCTAAAAAAGATAGAGGGCTAGCAACAAGTATTTTTAATGCTGGTGCAACCGTTGGAGCATTAGCAGCACCTCTTACAATTCCTTTTATCGCAAAGGCCTATGGATGGGAAATGTCATTTATACTTATCGGATTATTAGGATTTGTATGGATGGGTTTTTGGATATTTGTTTATAAAAAGCCAGAAGTACATCCAAAAGTATCTAAAGCAGAATTGGCATATATTCAACAAGATGATGTAAAAGATGAGGTACCTAAAGCTATTAACCAACAAAAAATTACCTTTACCCAAGCATTTAAGTATCGCCAAACTTGGGCTTTTGCGGTAGGTAAATTTATGACCGATGGTGTTTGGTGGTTCTTTTTATTCTGGACGCCTGCTTATTTGAGTTCTGTATATGATTTAACTTCAGCTCAAAGTGCACCCCAAATTTTTGTTTTATATTCAATTACGTTGTTATCTATTATAGGTGGATGGCTACCTACTTATTTTGTTGAAAAGAAGGGTATGAATCCATACGCAGGTAGAATGAAAGCAATGTTGATTTTTGCCTTTTTTCCATTATTAGCATTATTAGCTCAACCATTCGGATATATTTCAGTATGGATTCCTGTTATAATTATTGGCATTGCTGGAGCAGCACATCAGGCTTGGTCTGCAAATATTTTTTCTACCGTAGGTGATATGTTTCCGAAATCAGCTATTGCAACTATTACAGGTATTGGAGGAATGGCCGGTGGTATTGGCTCTTTTTTAATCAATAAAGGCTCTGGTGTATTATTTGATTTTACACAAAAAAATTGGAGCAAACTAGATGGTCAGCCCTTATTAGAAAAGTTTCCTCAATTGGCAGATGTTGATAAAGCCAAACCTTTCTTAGAACAACAAGCTCAATTATTGCATACCAAAATAGGTAATATAGAAGACTTATTAAAGGCTTTATCAAAGTCGGGTAGTGAAGTAGTTAATGGTATTAATACTGGCTATATGATTATTTTTGCTATTTGTTCTGTAGCTTATTTAATTGGTTGGGTTATTATGAAATCTTTAGTTCCAAAATATAAAGTAATAACAGATTTATAATAAATTACAGTTCTAATTTCATGCCTGCATATATTACAATTCATGTTGTAATACTTGCAGGTATTTTATTTTAAACATCTTTGTTTACAATTTTAATAGCGTAACTATGCTTAAGAAAAAAGTACTTTGTTTTGGTGAATTATTATTAAGAATTTCTCCAGCACCCAATGATGAAGTAATGAATAAACATCCTATGTTATTATATATGGGTGGAGCAGAAGCCAATGTTGCAACTGCTTTAGCAGGTTGGAATGTGCCAGTAAAATATTGTACAGTTTTGCCCGATAATTTTATGAGTCATCATGCAATTGATTATTTAGAATATAAAGGCATTTATACATCGTCTATTGTATTTGCAGGTAATAGAATTGGTTTGTATTATTTAGAACGTGGTGCCGATTTAAAAGGAAGTATGGTGTACGATAGAGATCACTCTTCTTTCTCTGAATTAAAGAGAGGTATGATAGATTGGGATAAAGTGTTACGTGATGTTGATTGGTTTAATTTCAGTGCAATTAGCCCTGCTTTAAACGAAAATGTTGCTGATGTTTGTTTAGAAGCATTAGAAGCTGCCAATAAAAAAAATATTAAGATTTCGGTTGATTTAAATTATAGAGCAAGACTTTGGAAATATGGAAAACAACCCACTGAAATTATGCCCAAACTAGTTGAATATTGTGACGTTGTTATGGGCAATATTTGGAGTGCCAATAGTTTATTGGGTATAGCAGTAGATGAACAAATTCATGAGAATAATAGCAAGCAAAAATATATTGCTCATGCCCAATCAACTTCAGAAGCAATGATGCAACTTTTTCCCAAAGTAAAAACTGTAGCCAATACCTTTCGATTTGATAAAGCAGGTAACGATATTTTGTATTACACTCATTTAATGAATGAAAAGGAGCATTTTCAATCAGCCGATTTTAGCTGCAAAGGTGTGGTAGATAGAAGTGGAAGTGGCGATTGTTTTATGGCTGGACTAATTTATGGATTGTACAATCAATATCCCTCTCAAGAAATTTTAAATTATGCTACAGCAGCTGCATTTGGTAAATTACAAGAGTATGGAGATAGCACTGGGCAAGATATTATCAGCGTCAAGAAAAAAGAACTTTAGAGATATCAATCTTTTTTCTTGACGGTGTTAGAAATCATTTTTTGAAAGTCGAGTAAAAAGCCAAAGACTATTTTCATTATAACAAAAACAAGAATAAATATTTCACTTCCTCGGTTAAACAATAAAATAAAAGAGCCAATTATAACAACAAATTGCTGAATAAATATTCTTCCATAAGGTGCAAACATTAGGCTTCCCATATCAATGGTTTTATAAATACCAGTTAGTATAAATTCTTTTAAAATAATTAAACCGTAACTAACTGTAAACAGCAGTAATATCCATAAAGCATATTCTGGAAGAAATTTGTAAATATGAGTTATATAATAAAATAAATTCACAGAAGCAGGTTTTATGTGCAATATGCCTAAGAAAATATGCATTTGAATGAGCACAAAAAAGCCATAATGTATAATAAAGAAAACAATATAAACATACCCCGAAACCATTGTTGTTTCACCACCATTGGTCCAAGCATCTTTCTTTTTAATTAAGGTGGTTAACCAAAGTTGTAAAGCAGTATATATACCAGCAATAATGGTCTCAAAACAGTAAACAATAAATATCATTTTGGCATCCCAACCTTTAAACCATACGCCCCATAATGGAACAAGATTGGTAATAATCATGATTAAGTCGCCAAATGTTAGCCGTTGTTTCAATATATTTTTCATGAAAAATAAATAGTACAATGTAAAGTATTTACTTTCGACAAAACATACACTACCTTCTTGCAGGTATTTTTGCTGAATTAAGCAATAAAGTTGAAGAGTGCGACGCAACTACAGCTGATACATTTACAGAAGTTGGTTACAAAAAATAAAAAATGAATCCATTTACAATAACTATACATGGCGGTGCAGGCACAATATTAAAAGAAGATATGACGCCTGAATTAGAACAAGCTTACTCAACAGCTTTGCAAGATGCGTTAGATTCAGGTTATGCTGTATTAGCCAATAATGGAACTGCTGTAGATGCAGTAGAGCAAGCTGTGAAAAGTTTGGAAAATAATGTACTTTTTAATGCAGGACGTGGCTCTGTTTTTACCAAAAAAGGAGAACATGAAATGGATGCTTCTATAATGGATGGTAGTAATTTAATGGCAGGTGCTGTGGCTGGTGTTAGAAATGTAGTGAACCCTATTGAACTTGCAAACGCAGTTATGCTTAAAAGTGATCATGTTTTTTTAAGTGGAAATGGAGCGGTTGATTTTGCTTTGCAACAAGGAGTAGCTTTGGCTGGCGATGATTATTTTTTCACCCAGTTTAGATACGATCAATGGAAGCTAGTAAGAGATAGCAACATAACAAGTTTAGACCACAATACCAAAGTTGATACTTTGATGAAAGATAAAAAGTTTGGTACTGTTGGTGCTGCTGCTTGCGATGCTTTTGGCAATATTGCTGCAGCAACAAGTACTGGTGGAATGACCAATAAAAAATACAATCGAATTGGCGATACCCCTGTTATTGGAAGTGGTACTTATGCCAATAACAATACTTGTGCAATTAGTTGTACAGGTCATGGTGAATTGTTTATTAGAGCAGTTGCAGCTTACGATGTAAGTTGTTTAATGGAATATAAAGGCTTGAGTTTACACGATGCGATGAATATTGTAGTAAACGATAAACTAGTAAAAATAAATGGTGAAGGAGGAATGATTGGAGTAGATGCTCAAGGAAATTATGCTATGTTGTTTAATAGTGCAGGAATGTATCGTGGTGTAAAAAATAGTGCTGGGTTAAATGAAATTGGTATTTACAAATAAACTGAAAAACGAGTGTTATGGATTATAATAAAATTACTATACAAGCAATCATTGAAGCGGATAAGCAAAAAGTTTGGAACTTTTATACAATACCCGAACATATTATTCATTGGAACTTTGCATCACCCGATTGGTGTTGTCCCTCAGCTAAAAATGATATGAAAGTTGGCGGAAAATATTTTGCAAGAATGGAAGCTAAAGATGGCAGTTTTGCTTTTGATTTTGAAGCTATTTACAATGAAGTGATAGTTGGTGAAAGATTTACTTACACCATGCTTGATGGAAGAACAGTAATAGTTAGTTTTAGTGAAAAAAATAATCAAACAGAAGTACAAATTATTTTTGATGCCGAAACAGAGAACTCTTTAGAGTTGCAACGTGATGGCTGGCAAGCTATTTTGAATAATTTTAAAAGCTATACAGAAACGAATGCATAGTTACATAGACTGTTGTTAAGTTTATTTAATGAATTGCCTTCAATTATTTTTTGTTTATTTGTGCTGCAAACAATTAATATGAAATTTCTTTCTCAAAATTTAGATTTTTTAGATCATCACTGCAAGTAATATTGAAGCTGGCATTTATGCCAGTATATTGTTATTCTTATTATTGTTTACCATTAATTTTTATTTATGTTATCTCACAACGTTACAGAACGTACTGCTTATTATTTGCAATTAGAAGATCAATTTGGAGCTCACAACTATCATCCAATACCTGTAGTTTTAGAAAGGGGAGAAGGTGTTTTTTTATATGATGTAGATGGAAAAAGATACTTTGATTTTTTAAGTGGTTATTCAGCTGTAAATCAAGGTCATTGTCATCCACATATTATCAATGCATTAACACAACAAGCTAATAAACTCACACTTACGTCAAGAGCATTTTATAATAATTGGTTGGGTGAGTATGAAAAATATATAACCCAATATTTTGGCTACCAAAAAGTGTTGCCCATGAATACTGGTGTTGAAGCTGGTGAAACAGCCATAAAACTTGCAAGGCGTTGGGCATATGATAAAAAAGGAGTGGCTGAAAATAAAGCTAAAATTATTTTTGCAGAAGGTAATTTTTGGGGAAGAACAATGGCAGCAATTTCTTCGTCTACCGACCCAAGTAGTTACAAAGGTTTTGGTCCATTTATGCCTGGGTTTGAGTTAATTCCCTACAATAATATTGATGCATTAGCAATTGCTTTACAAGATAAAAATGTTGCTGCATTTATGGTAGAACCTATACAAGGCGAAGCTGGTGTTGTTGTGCCAGATGAAGGTTATTTGGCGGCAGTTAGTAAATTATGTAAAGAAAATAATGTATTGTTTATTGCCGATGAAATACAAACGGGTTTAGCTAGAACAGGTAAAATGTTGGCTTGCGATCATGAAAATGTTCGTCCAGATATTTTAATACTTGGTAAGGCATTAAGTGGTGGAACAATGCCTGTAAGTGCTGTTTTATGCGATGATGAAATTATGATGAATATTAAGCCAGGAGAACATGGTAGTACTTATGGTGGAAATCCTTTGGCTTGTGCTGTTGCAATAGCTGCATTACAAGTGTTAAAAGACGAAAAATTAGCAGACAATGCCGAGGCAATGGGAATTGTATTAAGAGATGAATTAGCAAAATTAAACTCACCATTTATTAAAATTATTCGTGGTAAGGGCTTATTAAATGCTATTGTAATTGAACATAAAAATCCAGATGCATCATGGGATTTTTGTTTAGCCTTAAAAGAATTAGGCTTATTGGCAAAACCTACACATGGCGATAAAATTCGATTTGCTCCTCCATTAATAATTACCAAACCTCAAATAGAAGAAGCTGTTGGCATTATTGCTCAAGCTTTACAAACATTGGCCTAAACAAATGAGGGTTGACGCAAGTCAACCCTCATTTGTTATTTTGATCATTTTATTGAATTAATAACTCTCACCTTCATTTGGAAAATCTTTTCTCTTTACATCAGAAATATATTGTTGTACTGCTTGTGTGGCTAGTTCATTAATGTTAAGATACTTTCTTAAAAAACGTGGACTGAATTCTGTATTAATTCCAAGCATATCATGCATTACTAAAACTTGTCCATCACAATAATTTCCTGCACCAATTCCTATGGTTGGTATATGTACACTTTCACTCACTTCTTTGGCTAATACTGCTGGAATTTTTTCTAAAACCACTGCAAAGCATCCAGCATTTTGTAGTACTTGAATATCATTTTTCAGTTTTTCTGCTTCTTCATTTTCTTTGGCTCTAACAGTGTAAGTTCCAAATTTATAAATACTTTGAGGCGTTAAACCTAAATGCCCCATTACCGGAATACCAGCACTCACAATTTTTTTAATACTTTCTACAATTTCTTCTCCACCTTCTAATTTTAAAGCATGTGCACCGCTTTCTTTCATAATTCTAATAGCCGATGCAAGTGCAACATCACTATTGCTTTGATACGTACCAAAAGGCATATCAACTACTACCAAACTTCTTTTAACAGCACGTACAACACTTTGTGCATGATAAATCATTTGATCCAATGTAATTGGTAAAGTAGTTTCATGGCCAGCCATTACATTACTAGCACTATCACCTACTAAAATTACATCTATGCCAGCAGCATCAACAATTTTAGCAAACGAAAAATCGTATGCTGTTAACATGGAAATTTTTTCTCCATGTACTTTCATTTTTTGTAAAATATGGGTAGTAATCCTTTTTATATCGGCGTGAGTAGACATTTGAATAGTTTTATAAATGAACTGAATATGGCTCTGCGTTAGAATAAAACATATTCAAATGTGATAGTGCAAAGTAAATGTACTTTTATTAAATAGGGACTTGATTTTTTATGTCAGCATACAAGCTTTGTATTAAACCATCGGCTAAGCCAATTTTCGGTACAAAAATTTCTGTCATATCGGCCCAACGCATTACATTAATATAAATTTGTAGTGCAGGTACAATTACATCGGCTCTGTCTTCTCTTAGTTTATAAATTTTTATACGTTGTTCTAAGGTAAATGCTGAAAGTTCTTTATAATAATCTTTCAATAATTCTAAACTTAAAGGTTTGCCTTCTTTCTTTTTACTTAACGAAAATACTTTATTAATGTTACCACCACTACCAATAGCAATCATGGGTAGACTGCTCTTGGTGTTTTGCTTTAAATGATCTTTCATTTCTGTCCAACTATTATCATCTACCTGACCCTTTAGTAAACGAATAGTTCCAATGTTGAAAGACTCTTTATATTTTAGTTTTCCTTCAGAAAAAAAGGTAAGTTCTGTACTTCCACCACCAACATCAATGTATAAATAAGAGTGGGCTTTATCTAAGTTTTCCGCAATATGATTTTCGTAAATAAAAGATGCTTCTTGATCTCCAGTAATTACATTAATTTCTATTCCTGCTTCTAATTTTACTTTTCTAATAATATCATTGCTATTGCTTGCATCTCTCATGGCACTAGTAGCACAAGCTTTTACATGTTGTACATCGTAAGCTTTAATTAGGTGTGCAAAAGCTTTCATGGTTTGTAAAACCATGCCACGTTTTTCTTTGGTGATGGTGCCATATTCAAAAACATCGAAGCCTAATCTTAAGGGTACTCTTACTAAGTTTAATTTATTGAATTGAGGTTTACCATTATCGTCAATTACTTCTGTAATCAATAACCTTGCTGCGTTACTTCCAATATCAATTGCTGCTAATTTCATGCTGCTGTTTAAGCGTTTTTTTGTGCAAGTATAAATAGGTTTCTACTTGCGATCGAATGTTCTTTTTACTTGCGGAAGTTACATAGTTATTTGTAAGGCTGCTGTCTAAAATTCTTGCCTTTACATTGTCTCTTAGTTGAATGTTGATAATATCTTTTAATTCAGATTGAATAGTACTATTCAAAATAGGTATAGCAGCTTCTATACGATGATCTAAATTTCTCACCATCCAATCGGCTGAAGAAATATACATTTTTTCGTTACCATTATTATGAAATATAAATACACGAGCATGTTCTAAATACTCATCTACAATACTAATGGCTTGTATAGGCTGTTTATATTTTTTTTGATCGAAAATAGCTGAGAAAATGCCTCTTACAATCAGTTTTACTTCTACACCTGCTAATGCAGCTTCATGTAATTTTTGAATTAAAACAGCATCACTTAAAGAGTTTACTTTTATGGTAACCGCTGCTGGTTTTTTAGCTTTTGCAAACTTAATTTCTCGGTTAATCAAAGTTTCAATTTGCTTACGCATGCTTGTTGGGCAAACCATCAATGTTTTACATTGAATAAGTGGGGTGGTTCCTGCTTTCCAGTTTTCTAAGTAGCGAAATATTTTATTAATATCGGCCATTACGCTTCTGTTACTAGTTAGTAAACAGTGGTCTCCATATACCTTTGCTGTTTTTTCGTTTAAGTTACCGGTACTTACAAAACCATATTGAATGGTTTTGTTTTTTACTCTTTTCTTTATTAAACAAAGCTTTGCATGAATCTTTAATTTAGGTACCCCCAACAGCACTTTTACGCCTTCTTGTTCTAATATTTCTTTCCATTCTAAATTGGCTTCTTCATCAAATCTTGCTTTTAACTCAAGCATTACAATTACTTCTTTTCCATTACGTGCAGCATTAATTAAGGCATTAATAATTTTAGAATTTTCTGCTAAACGGTATGCTGTAATTTTTATACAATTTACATCCGGATCCATTGCTGCTTCTCTTAATAAATCTATGATAGAATTATAAGAATGGTAAGGAAAATGTAGCATTACATCTTGCTTTACAATTACATCGGTTACACGGTGTGCTATTTGTAATAATGGATGAATGAGTGAACTTCTACGTAAACTTTTTGCATTGAATACATCTGGAAAATCCATGAAATGACGGAAGTTGTGTATTCTTCCACCGGGTATAATATTACTTTTTCTATTTAGTTGTAATCGCCTAATTAAATATTCTAACAATCCTGCATCCATTTCTTTATCGTACACAAAACGTACGGGTTTTCCTTTTCGTCGGTTCTTTAAACCTTTCTCCATTTTTTCTACGAAAGAAGTAGACAAATCATTGTCAATATCTAATTCGGCATCTTTAGTAACTTTAAAAATATGTGCATCAAAATAATCGTAGTCGAAATAAGAAAAAATATACGGTAAATTGTATCTAATAATATCTTCTAATAGTATAATGTGTTGTTCGCCAGTTTTAGAAGGTAATTTTATAAAGCGACCAAGTGCTTTTGCCGGTACTTCAATTAATGCATATTTCTGATGATAAGCAGTGTTTTTCTTACGCATTACCACACCCAAATAAATACTCTTATCTCTTAAGTAGGGGAGTTGAGGTAAGCTTTCAATCATTAATGGAATTACATTACTACGAACTTGTTCGTCGAAATATGTTTTTACAAAATTTTGTTGTTCACGACTCAATTGTTTCTCGTTCACCAATAAAATTTTTTCCTTTTTTAGTTCTTTTAAAATGCCTTCCCAAATGCGGTTGAATTCATTTTGTTGTTGTAGAACAATGGTTTGAATTTGATCTAGAATATTTTGAGGATCTTCTTCTAAATGCATATTGGCTTTTCTACGTTTTTCCGCAAATTCAATCATGCGTTTTAAAGTGGCCACACGAACCCTAAAAAATTCATCACTGTTATTGGAGAAAATACCTAAAAAACGAATTCGTTCTCTAAGTGGAACGGTTGGGTCGTTTGCTTCTTGTAATACTCTTGCATTAAAACTTAACCAGCTGATATCTCTAGGAATTAAATTCTTTTTATTCATAAAAATCCAAATCGTTTTGTTCAAATGTAGTAAAGATGATGAGGATTAAATGTTAAGTTTATGAATAGAGATTCACGATAAATATTTCTTTATTTTCTCTACAATTCCTGTTGTTGAAAAACCCTCAACAATTGGATTAATAACTACTCTACCTCCATTTGCTATTACTTCTTTGGCTCCTACAATTTGCTCTAAAGTATAATCGCCACCTTTTACTAAAACATCGGGCAATAAAGTTGAAATTATTTGAAATGGTGTGTCTTCTTCAAAAATAACTACAGCATCTACAATAGCTAAATTGGCTAGAAAAATAGCTCGACTTTTTTCATTATTTATAGGGCGTTCTAGCCCTTTTAAACGTTTGGTACTTGCATCACTATTTACAGCAACTATTAAATAATCGGCTTCTTGTGCAGCCTGTGAAAGTGAAAAAATATGTCCTTCGTGTAAAATATCAAAACAACCGTTGGTAAAAGCCACTTTTTTACCTAACACTCTCCAACTGGCTATTTGAAAAATCAATTGTTCAAGGGTGAAAACTTTATTTTGAATGGCCGTTGTTTGTTTCATGGGTTAATGTGATGATTTGATAATGTGATAATGATATAATATGAAAATGTGATGATTTAGTTTTATATTTTAAGTATGATTTTTAATTATTAAATACTCATACTCACACTTATAACTCATATCTCATAACTCTTCCTTCTTCTTATTATACCAAGGTAACAAAAGCATACAAATAAACCCAACAAACAACACAATAATACATTGTGCAAACCATTGTAGTGTGCCGTTTGCATAGCCAATTGCGTTGGGTATTGATGGTTGCTGCAGTGTTAGTACAATAGCAAGCAATGCTGCGTAAGCACCAATTCCTCCTGGTGTAACAATCATACCAATACTTGCAAATGCCAAGCAACTAATAGCAGCTGTAATACCTAAACCTGTAGTTCCTTGTGTTGCATAAAAGCCAATCCAAGTACCTAGTAAATACAATAGCCAAATAGCAGCAGAGTATACAATGAATAGCTTTTTTTGTTTCAATTTACTTGCTGTACTTAATCCTTCCCAAATGCCAGTTGCAATTTTTTTTATTGCTTGAAAAAATTTAAAAATACGTTTACTTACTATTAACCAAATTAAAACAATGAATGCCAATAACCCAATAACCAATAAAGTAATTTTCTTTGTATTACTCATGGCTTCTTTAGGATTACCAGCCATGAAGGTTTTTAACTGTTCGTAAGCAGCCATCACCACATCAAACTGAAAAATAAGTGCCAATAAAAATATAATTCCCAAACTCACAACATCAAATGCTCTTTCGGCTACAATTGTACCAATTATTTTTTCGGCAGGCACTTTTTCGTATTTGGCTAAAATGGTACATTTTAACACTTCGCCTAAACGTGGTACAGCCATATTAGCCATATAACCAATCATCACAGCAAAAAATGTATTGGGAAATGATGTGTTGTAACCCATTGGTTCCATTAATATTCGCCACCGTAATGCTCTAATAACATGGCTTCCACTCATAATAAAAAATACAGGGATAACCAGCCAGTAATTGGCAGTACTTAATGCTTGCTTAAATTCATTCCACTCTTTTGGGTTGCTTTTAATTTGATGAATGCTTAACCAAATTAAAAAAATACCTAATCCAAAAAATAGTAAGTACTTAAATATTTGTAATAGCTTTTTTTTCATTAGTACAATGTTATTAGGCAATATAAGCAAGCAAAGGGCAACTAGAGCTTATTATTTGCATTTGGAAAAACAACCCAAGGTTTTAGTTGCTTGGCTTCTTCAAAATTTACTAAAGCATAAGAAATAATAATTACTACGTCCCCAACGGCAGCTTTACGTGCTGCTGGTCCGTTTAAGCAAACAACTCCTGTTCCTCTTGGTCCAGTAATTACATAAGTTTCTAAACGTTCTCCATTATTTACATTTACCACCTGTACTTTTTCGTTTTCAATTAAGTTGGCTGCATCCATCAAATCTTCGTCTATGGTAATACTTCCAACATAATTCAAATTTGCCTCTGTTATGCTTGCTCTATGAATTTTTGATTTTAAAACTTGTATTTGCATAAATTTTTTTTCTAAATAATTTTAGTTCAATATTAAATTGTCAATCAATCTTACTCCTCCAATAAAAGCTGCAATTAAAGCAACTGTTTTGGTTTGAGTATCAAAATTGGTGATGGGTGCTAAGCTTTCTGCGTTGCAAATAGCTATATAATCAATTTTTTCAAAATTGTATTGCAGCAAATATTGCTCAGTATGTGCAATAATTGATTCAATTGGTGTAGTTGAAATGTTGTTTTTTATAAATTGTAATGATTGATAAATGGCTGTTGCATCTATTAATTGTGCATCAGTCAATCTCATATTTCTGCTGCTCATTGCCAATCCTGTAGGTTCTCTAAATGTTGCTTCAATTTCAATCTTCAACATGTTTTTCCAACCCATCAATTCTACCAATTGAGTTATCACCATACATTGCTGATAATCTTTTTGACCCAAGTATACAACTTGTGGCGAAACTATGGTTAATAAACGTTCCACTACCTGACAAACTCCCTGAAAATGACCTGGCCTTGCACTGCCTTCTAGTGTAGTTTCTAGAAAACCTAAGTTGTATTGTTTAACAGAAGTGCTGTTTTTAGGATAAATCTCTTCAACTGAAGGCAAAAAAACAATCTTACAATCAACATCTTCTAATAATAAAAGATCTTGTTCTACGGTTTTTGGATATTTAGCAAAATCGGTAGAATCATTAAACTGTGTTGGGTTCACAAAAATGCTACATACTGTAATATCATTTTGGTGGTTACATTGTTCAATGAGCGATAAATGTCCTTTATGTAAAGCACCCATTGTAGGTACAAAACCAATACTTTGATTCAGCTTTTTTAGCTTGTTCAATTCCATTTGCAAGCTGCTAACGGTGGTGCAAATAATCATAAAAAAGTGGTGTTCTGTAGCTTATGTTTGGTAATGCGTTGCTTTTCGGGCGAATTTGTTTACTTTTGCAAACTTATAAAAAGAAGCTATCCCTAAACAGCAGAACTGATGTCAAAGAAAAGAATTTTATTTATAGCTACAGAGATGTCTCCTTATTTAGAGTTGACTGAATTTGCAGAGATCGTAAATAAGTTGGCTATCAAAAGTAACGACAGTGGTTTAGAGGTTCGTTGTATTATGCCAAGATTTGGAGTAATTAATGAACGTCGTCATCGTTTACATGAAGTAGTAAGATTGAGTGGTATCAACGTTTCTGTTGATGATGATGATCATCCATTACAAATTAAAGTAGCTTCTTTACCCAATGCAAGATTGCAGGTTTACTTTTTAGAAAACGAGGATTTTTTTAAGCGTAAGCAAGTTTTTCACGATGAAGAAGATAAATGGTTTGATGACAATGCTTTAAGAACTGTATTTTTTGCAAAAGGAGCATTAGAAACTGTTAGAAAATTTGGTTGGCCTCCAGATATTATTCATTGCAGTGGTTGGATGAGTGGTTTAGTACCTGCATTAATTAAAACTGCTTATAAACGTGAGCCTGTTTTTGCACATAGTAAAATTGTTTTTACCATTGGTGAAAACACTTTTGAAGAAAAGTTAGGCAGCGATTTTTTAAAGCTTGCACTTATTAACAACAATATTACTGCTAAAGATGTAGATGTGTTTAAAGATTTAAACAATACAGCTATGTTTAGAGGTGGTGCTACTTATGCCGACGCAATAACTTTTGGTACCGGTAACCCAGATGAAAAATTGTTGAACGATTTTTCTAAAGTAAGAGGTAAAAAAGTAGTTCCTTTCAAAGGTTGGGATACTGATTTAACAGAGTATTTAGAATTGTACAACGACCTTGCAGGCAAGTAACAAATAACATAATTTAATATAATTTATTAGCTGCGTGAAGAAGAATTTACTCCTTGCTTTTATAGCCTTGGTTTTTATAGCGTCTTGTACCAAATTAACTAACACAGAAATTGGCAATGGTTTAATACCCCCAATTGATGGTATTGAAACAAAAGATACCTTATTAAATGTAATTACAAGAAACTTCCCTTTAGATTCTATTCGGGTTTCTAAATTCCAAGAAATGGTTCTCGGAAATATAGATAATGATCCAATAATGGGTACAACAAAAGCAATTATTAATGCCGAGTTTAAGCCATTATTTTATCCTTACTTTTATGAAGTTGGCAAAGACAGTTTATATTTAGATTCAGCAGTTTTGGTATTGGGTTATAGAGGTTATTGGGGCGATTCGGCTAATCCAATTCACTTGAAAGTATATGAAATTAGCCAAACCAGTAGATTAAAGCAAGATTCGGTTTATACTTCTAATAGTTCAATGAATTTGGCAGGGCAAATAGGTGAAGTAACTATTGCAGATCCTAGAAAATTAAAAGACTCAGTTAAGCCAAGAAAAGAAGCAGCTATTAATCAAATAAGAATTCCATTAAGTACTGCATTTGCAAATAGATTGTTATTCAATTTTGATAGTTCCAATGCTTACAGAACAGATGCTCAGTTTTCAAGTGTATTCAGAGGATTTTCAATTGTTCCTCAAAGTGGTTCAAATACTTTATTGAGGGTTTCTTTAAGCGATACCAATAGTAAAGTAGCTTTATATTATAGATATACGAGAAGAGATAGTATTATAGATACTGTAGTGAGATATTTTAGACATGGTGTAACTTCAAATGCAAGTAATAATATTATTAGAAATAGAGCAGGTTCTCAAGCTCAAACCTTTTTAACCAACCCTGCCACACAAGCAGATAGTTTATTGTTTTTGCAAGCTGGTCCTGGTAATTTTATTAGAATTGAAACACCTGCTTTAGAAAATAATATTAGTAACCGATTAGTGCATAGGGCCGAATTAATTATGGAACAAGAGGCCGATAATGATCCATTTTTTGAAAAATATTCAGCTCCTAATTTATTTTTATGTGCAGTTCCTAAACGATTAGATTCGGCACAATTTAGATTCTATGTACCCAACGATATTTCTTTAGGTCAAGGTGGTGTTGCTGCTAATTTAAATTCATTTGGAGGAAATGTAATTTATAAAACCGACCCTTCTGGCAGAAGAATTGCTTCTTATTCTTTCAATATTACACGTTATGTACAAGGCATTATAACCAGAAAAGAAAAAGTGTACGATTTGTATTTGTTTGCTCCTGTTGAAGATTATGTACATACAGCTCAAAATTCAACTTCATTATATCCTATTGCTGCTGCACCTTTTAATTATCCAGCATCAGGTAGAGTAAGATTACTGGGAGGAAACAGTGCAAGGCCAGATAGAAAAATGCGATTGAGGATAATTTTTTCTCGATTATAATTCCACTTGCTTAGCAAACCTTATATTTGCAACTCATTTTAAAAAAAATATATTCATGCCGTATTTATTTACTTCTGAAAGTGTTTCTGAAGGACACCCAGATAAAGTTTCGGATCAAATCTCTGATGCTTTAATCGATAACTTTTTGGCTTTTGACCCTCAAAGTAAAGTGGCCTGCGAAACTCTTGTAACTACAGGACAAGTTGTTCTTGCTGGTGAAGTGAAATCTAAAGCTTATTTAGATGTTCAAGAAATTGCTCGTGGTGTAATTCGTAAAATTGGTTATACCAAAAGTGAGTACATGTTCGAAGCGAACTCATGTGGTATTTTATCTGCCATTCATGAGCAAAGTGCTGATATTAACCAAGGGGTTGATAGAAAGAAAAAAGAAGAACAAGGTGCTGGCGACCAAGGTATGATGTTTGGTTATGCAAGTAACGAAACTGAAGATTATATGCCATTGGCTTTAGACTTAGCTCACAAAATTTTGATTGAATTAGCTGCTCTAAGAAGAGAAAATAAAGCTATTAAATACCTACGTCCTGATGCTAAAAGTCAGGTAACATTAGAGTATGATGATAATAATGTTCCTGTAAGAATTGATGCAATTGTAGTTTCTACTCAGCATGATGATTTTGATACAGAAGCAAAAATGTTGGCTAAAATTAAGAAAGATATTATTGAAATTTTAATTCCTCGTGTAAAGGCGAAGTATAAAAAATATGCAAAGCTTTTTAACAACAATATAAAGTATCACATTAACCCAACTGGTAAGTTTGTAATTGGTGGTCCACATGGTGATACAGGTTTAACGGGAAGAAAAATTATTGTAGATACTTATGGTGGTAAGGGTGCACATGGTGGTGGAGCATTTTCTGGTAAAGATCCAAGTAAAGTAGATCGTTCAGCTGCTTATGCTACTCGTCATATTGCTAAAAACTTAGTAGCAGCTGGTGTTGCTGATGAAGTTTTAGTACAAGTTTCTTACGCTATCGGAGTTGCTCAACCAACTTCAATTAATGTAAATACTTACGGAACTGCAAAAGTTGGCTTAACAGATGGTCAAATTGGTAAAATTGTTGAAAGCGTTTTCGATATGAGACCTTACTTTATTGAGCAACGCTTGAAATTACGTACACCAATGTATAGTGAAACTGCTGCTTACGGACATATGGGACGTAAAAATGAGGTAGTAGAAAAAACTTTTACTTCACCTGATGGTAAAGTAAAGAAAATGAAAGTAGAATTATTTACTTGGGAAAAATTAGATTATGTAACCAAAGTAAAAAAAGCCTTTGGTTTAAAATAAATGTTGAAAGCCCTGCAAATGCAGGGCTTTTTTATGTTTCTTCTATTCGATTGCTTAGTTTTGATACATGCCATTCTCTACTTCAAATTCTTCTATCATTCATTTTATGAAGCAATGGGTTTTACCATGTTTATTGGTATTGTTGATTGTAGTTTTTCAATCTTTTCCTTCTTTAGTTGAGCAGTACTATAGCACCCAACTCTATGTTCAAATTTCAATATTGCTTCGTACGATAACTGAATGGTTGCCCATAAGTATTGGCGATATTGTATATTTAATTTTAATTATTCAAGTATTAGTTTGGTTATACAAATTCATACAATCATTGATTCGTAAAAAAATAAACAAAACATTACTCATCCATTTTATTTCAACATTTATAAGAACAATACTTTGGATTTTTATTGTATTTAATATTTTATGGGGTTTAAACTATAGCCGTTTAGGTATTGCACATCAATTGAAAATAGATAAGCAAACCTATTCAAAAGAAGAAGTAAAAGAACTTGTTTGTAGTTTAATTGATAAAGTAAACACTACAAGAAAACTTATTGGAAACGACACTTTACCTAACCTCAATTTTAAAAATATTTTTCAAGAAATTGCAGAGCAGTATAATGCAATTGATTCTGTTTATCCCTTTTTAAAATATCGTACTCCATCTATTAAAAAAAGTTTATTGAGTAGTGTAAGTCATTACGTTGGTTTCACAGGATATTATAATCCATTTACAGGAGAAGCTCAATTAAGTACACATGTACCTAATATTATTGTTCCTTATGTTACCTGCCATGAAATTGCACATCAGTTAGGTTATGCAAGTGAAGATGAGGCAAACTTTGTTGGCTATTTAGCCTGTAGTAAAAGCAAGAATTTATATTTTCAATATTCTGTGTATTTAGACTTATATAAGTATGCAGCAATGGAATTATTTTTAATGGATACCAATGAAACACATGGTTGGCAATTAGATAGTTTGGTAAGAAAAGATTTAAGAAATATTCGTTTGTTTTTTAATCAACAGCAAAACGAAATTTCACCCGTAATGAATCAAATTTATGCTCAGTATTTAAAAGCCAATCATCAAAGCAAAGGGTTATCTAGTTATAATGATGTAGTGGGTTTATTAATTGCTTTTAAAAAGAAGTATGGTAGCATTTAGTAGAAAAACTGATTTTTAATTTTATTTAATTGAACTGCATTCGCCTTTTATTGTTAGCATAGTATATTAGTTAAACATGAACCCAACCAATAAAATAGCATTAGCCATTACAGGAGCCAGTGGAAGTATTTATGCAAAAGTTTTATTAGATAAATTGATGCAAATAAAAAATCAATACAGTGCATTGGGCATTGTAATGAGTAAAAATGCAAAAGAAGTTTGGGAAACCGAATTAGGTAATGATGATTACAAAAATTACGAAGCTACCTATTTTGAGAAACATAATTTTAATGCTCCATTTGCATCTGGTTCGGCTAAATACAATATTATGATTGTTGCTCCTTGTAGTATGGGAACTTTGGGAAGAATTGCAGGAGGCATAAGTGATGATTTAGTTACTAGAGCTGCCGATGTAGTTTTAAAAGAAAGAAGAAAATTAATATTGATGGTAAGAGAATCTCCTTACAATCTCATCCATATAAAAAACATGGAAACCGTTACCCTTGCAGGTGGAATTATTTGCCCTGCAACACCTTCATTTTATTCTGTTCCAAAAACAATTGAAGAAGTAGCTGCAACTGTGGTTGACAGAGTTTTAGACTTAGCTGGATTAGATATTACCAGTTATAGATGGGGTAAATAATTGTTTGCCATAGCAAAATTTAGTACTACTTTGCAATGTGTAAATTGAACACTATGACTAAATTATTGCTTGCAACATTCACCTTGTTTTACGTTTCATCTACTGCACAAATGAACAGATTAAGTGAACAAATTGGTAACATTAAAAAAGTTACCCCAACTCAAGCTGGATATAACTTTGAGTTAACCAATGCTTTTGCAAAAATTACCGCTTTCAATTCAACTACAGTAAGGGTAAGAGTAAGTAAACAAAACCTTACAGATGATTTTTCTTTTGCCATAGATAATCTGACACCAACGGGCAATTTTATTAAAAAAGATGAAGAAGCCAATTCAATTATTTTATATACCGATAGTTTATTGGTAGAAATTACTAAACAACCTTTTCGTGTAAACTTTTACAATCGTTCCAACAAATTATTAAATGCCGATGATAAAGATTTAGGCATTAGTTGGTTTGGCAATCAGGTAAGTTGTTATAAAAAGTTACATAGTGATGAAAAGTTTATTGGTTTAGGCGAAAAAACTGGAGGTATTAATAGGAGAGGGAACTTTTTTACTCATTGGAACAGTGATGTGCCAGGTTATGCCACAAATGCAGATCCATTATATTCCACTATTCCTTTTTTTATTGGTATTCAAAACAATGCTACTTATGGAGTTTTCTTTGATAATACACATAAATCTTATTTCAATTTTGGAGGCGGGGCTGATGAAGAAATTTTTCATTTTGGTGCCGATGATGGCGAAATGAATTATTACTTTTTTGGAGCTAGTTCAGTAGCCAATATTATTAAAGATTATACTGCTTTAACTGGTAGAACAACCATGCCTCCGTTGTGGAGTTTAGGCTTTCAACAAAGCCGTTGGGGCTACGATAATCCTGAACAATTACTCACTATTGCCAAAACATTCAGAGAGAAAAAATTACCTGCCGATGTAATTGTGAGTGATATTAATTACATGGATAATTACAAAGTATTCACCTGGAGTAACAAGTTTCCTGACGTGAAGGGTATGTTAACCAATATGAAACAAATGGGTTTTGATATGGTTACCATTATTGACCCAGGCATTAAAATTGAAAAAGGTTATACAGCTTATGAAGAAGGCTTAGCTAACAAGCATTTTGCTACTTATCCCAATGGTAAAACGTATACTGGTCATGTTTGGCCAGGACGTTGCCATTTTCCAGATTTTACCAAAGAAAGTACTAGAAAATGGTGGGGCAATAGTTTTAAAGATGCTTATGTAAATAATGGTGTTAGAGGTTTTTGGAACGATATGAACGAACCTGCAGCTTGGGGAAGAGAGTTTCCAAACTTGATAGAGTTTGGTGAAGGCAAAGAGAAGAAAACTTTGTTCACCGTAAAAAATGCTTACGGTTCTTTAATGTCTAAAGCCACATTTGAGGGAACTAAAAGTTTAATGAATGGTCAGCGACCGTTTATACTTACTAGAGCTGCTTATGCTGGGGTACAAAAATATTCAGCTCAATGGACAGGAGATAATGTTAGCAGTGATGAACATATGTTACTGGGGTTCCGTCTACTCAATAGTATGGGCGTAAGTGGAGTACCTTATGTTGGAATGGATATTGGTGGATTTATTGGTAATCCATCACCAGAATTATTTATTCGCTGGTTAAGTTTGGCAGTGTATTCACCTTTGTTTCGTAACCATACACATATTGGTTATAACTATAGAGAACCTTGGTTGTTTGGTGAATTCAATACCACAAAAATTAGAAAAATATTAGAGCAGCGTTATCAGCTATTGCCTTATTTATATAGTTCATTTTATCAAGCTCATACAACCGGAATGCCTATTAACAGAATGTTGCCTATTGAATTTACATTCGATAGTAAAGTATACGATGGTAAATTTGAAAACCAATTTATGTTTGGTCAACAAATGCTTGTTGCACCTTGTACATCAACCCAACATACTACAGAAGTATACTTACCTGGAAATATCAAATGGTATAAACAAAGCAATGATCAAGTGTACAATGGTGGGGCAGCGTATTTTGTTTCTTCTCCTTTAGAGGATGTACCAGTGTTTATTAAAGAAGGGGCTATTTTACCAACACAAAATACCTTACAGCATACCAAAGAAAAGGGTGATGGTATTTTATACTTGCATGTGTATAAAGGAAGCCAACCTACTCATTTTTTATATTATGAAGACGATGGTGAAACTTACGATTATGAAAAAGGTAAATTTTATAAAAGAAATATGGTGTACGATGGATTATCGAATAAATTGATGTTAGAAAGAAAGGAGGGAAGTTTCACATCAAAATTTACCACTGTTAAGATTGTTTTGCATGGATTCCCCAAAAACGTTACGCTAACACATACGTTGAAAGATGAAGCCATGATTATTGATTTGATGGATTAAAAGCAACAATTCTACATGTTATAATAAAAGCTACAACCTTCAAAAGGAGTAGCTTTTATTATTTAAAACGTACCTAGTTACTGAGTTTAGCTTTAATAAGATATTGAATAGAATTTTTATTGTTTCATAGTGTACATTGGATATTAAAACAGGTTGCTAAACTTGCACATGTATATATACGAAAGGTAGATTACTTTGGTTTTAGAAAGTTTTTTCTGCTTTACCTTCAATGTCTGTGAGATAGATTTTTATTGCTCAAAAAAACTTTATATGTACCAAATATCAGCGGCATCAACTGTTAAAAAAACCCTTTCACCTTCTTGTAAATCGGTTCTCAATGTTTTTACCCTGATTAGTTGATCATTAACTAACACATCTATGGTATAATAACTTCCCCAAAACAATATTTTTTCAATGGTATCTTTCTGAAAAATATTGGTAGCTCTTTCTACTTTAATATGTTCTGGACGAAGCATTAATTGTTTATCATTTTGAGGTTGTTGAGGAAGTCTTGTAAAACCAGCTGCATTTTTATGATTAATAATATTGTATTCGCCTAAAAGGCTTGCTACATATTGATTTATGGGTTTTTGGTACACCTCTTTTGGAGCACCTTTTTGTACCAAGTTGCCATCTTGTAAAATCAATATTTCACTGGCCCAACTTAGTATATCAGCAGCTTCGTGAGAAATCATGATACAAGTAATGTTGAGTTGTTTACCAATATCGGCAATTACTTGTTTCATTAAATTTTTATGCACCATATCTAAATTAGAAAATGGTTCATCTAGCAACAATAATTTAGGTTGAGTAGTCAGTAGTTTAGCCAATGCAATACGCTGTTTTTCGCCTCCAGATAATTCAGTTGTTTTTCTGTTTAGCAAATGTTCTACTCTACAAACCTTGTACATGTTTTTAGCTTCAGAAATATGGAGTTTGTTACTCATTTCTAAAATCTCCTGTACATAATAGTTATTACGTAATTCAAAATGTTGGCTTAAGTAAGCAATGTCTTTAATACCTGGCAACAATTTATCATTAGGCCCTGGCACTTTTTGATTGTTGAATAATACCAATCCAGTTGTGGGTTGAATAAGTCCTGCAATCATTTTCAACAAAGTAGTTTTCCCTGATCCAGTAGAACCTGCAATTGCAATAGGTTGATTTTGTTCTTGAGTAAACTGTATATTATTTACAACTAGTTGATTATTGATATTTTTAGATAAGTTATCTACTGTTAACCATGCCATACTTCAAAAATAGGAGAGTGCTTCTTATTCAAATGAATTAATTCAATTGTGTGGGAAGTTTTATTAGGAAAGGAAATATATTCAGATTTCTAGAGCATAAATTTATCTCATTTTGTAAACAAAAAAAGTTCTGTATTGCTACAGAACTTTTGAATATCAGTTGAATTGTTTATTAGTTGTATGCTTTAATTAAGAAAATACAATCTTCCATTTTCTTAATTTGGTTTACTCTATCCATACCTCTTATTGTTGAGTAAGCAGGCATTTTTACTTTTTGGAAACTAGTATCAGACTTTTTTAATTCATCAACCATTTTATGAATGTATTTACTCGTAATAGCAAATGTTACGCCTTCTGCTTGTTTTTCTTTGGTACTAAGAATACCTACCACTTCTCCATATTTATTTAGAACTGGACCACCACTATTACCAGGATTTGCACTCATTTGAATTTGGCAACTCAAGGTATCGCCTTCAAAACCAGTTCTTGCACTCAAATAACCCATATTGTACACCATTTCATTTTTAGGGTATCCAAGTGTAAAAACTTCTTCACCTAAATCTAATGAAACTTTGCTAATACCATAAGGTAATGATTTTGCAGGTGAAAAGTCTTGATCTGCAATTTTTAAGATGGCTAAATCTCTTGAGTAATCGGTGAAAATAATTTTTGTTTTGTACTCTTTCCCAGCATTATATACATTGGCAAATTTTGCACCTCTTAATACGTGAGCATTGGTAACAATATATCCTTTTGCATCAATTAAAAAACCAGAACCGCCACCTCTTACCTCTGCATTTTTAGGTATTTTAGATACAAACTTATTAATCTTATTTTCTTGATATTGTTGACCACGTTCTAGCTTGTCAATTTTAGAACCTAATTCTTCTAAAGCCAATTGATTTACAGGAGCAAAAAACGCAACCAAACCACTAATCATTAATGCAATAGCACCACCCACAACTGCTGCAATAGCGGTTACTTTACGGTATTTATTCCAAATTTGAATAACTTTTCCTTTGGTAGTGGTTTCGCCACCTTCATTAATCGAACCAACAGCTAATAATTTTTCATGTACAAGGTGCAAACTGTGTTTAAGATTATGGTTGGCTGAATAATCTTCCATTTGGTGCAAAAACATAGCATGTTCAACTACCATTTGGTCAATTTCTGGAACGTTTTTTCTGTGCTGTTCAAAGAAAGATTTTTCTTCAGGTAGCATTTTACCATCTAGGTAACGTTCAATTGTTTGTAAAAGTAAAATATCATCCATCATCACTCTCCTATATTGTATTGTGCAAAAAATAATTTTTTCAATCTCATTAAACACTTGTATTTCTGGGTTTTAGCATTATCGGCATTGGTATAACCAAATTCTTTCGATAGTGCTTGCATGTCCAGTTTTTTAATATAAAAACCTTCAATTAAACTTCTGCAAGGTTCGCCTAAACTATTTAAGGCTCTCTCCATTATTGCAAAGTCGGTATTGCGTTTTTCATGTATTTCAAGGTCTTCTTCAACTTGAACAGTCTCTTCAAGGCCATCAACTTGGTTAGAATATCTACCCAATTGTTGTAAGCGTTTAAGCCATAGCCTCCTGCATATGGAATATACATAGGTGTTAATTTTGCAGGTTAAAACAAATGATTCACTTTGTGCTTTTTCATATAGTGCAATCATTGCCTCCTGAAAAATATCCCTTGCTTCGTCATAAGTACCATTATTATTCAAAATATAATTTTGAACCATATTAAAGTTGTCTTTATATATGGTCTCAATGGCCTTACTATCATTTTCTGCCAATCCTTTCAATAATGCTTGTTCAGTAAACTCAGGTTTCACAGTCTTGTTTGGTTTATACTATTAGGATAATAAAAGTAACCCAACAGGCTGTTAAAAAAAATTTTTAAATTTTTTGAAAAAAACTGGGTTACCTTTTAACACATGGTGGTATTAAGGTGAAATTACTCACAAAATAAAACTCAAAAAATGAAAAAAGTATTTGCATTATTAGCAATCGTAGGATTTGTAGCTTGTAACAACGCTGAAACTCCAGCTGCTGGACCAGACACTTCATCTCAAGCTTACAAAGATTCAGTTGCTGCTGCTGCTGCTGCTACTACTCCAGTAGATACAACTAAAGCTGCTGACACAACTGCTCCTGCTGCTGTTGATACTACAAAAAAGTAATCAATTAACATTGATAGTGTACTAGAAATGTGTGGCTAGCTTGCCGGCAGAGTATCAGTTAAAGACTTTCATATGGCAAGCAATCGTTAGAGGCCTTCTTGTTTTTACAAGAGGGCTTTTTTTATTGCCCCTAACTCAATTTTAAACCTTCCCATTTATTTAAATAAAGCCGTGGATAAATTTTTTAGCAAAAATTATTTTCATTTTGTTTATTTACAGTATAATTCATTATTAAATTAATTTACCAAATCGAAACAAAATGATTAAGCTATTAGTTATTGGTAATCTTGGAAAAGATGCCATTGTAAACAATGTAAACGGAAAAAATGTCATCAATTTTAGTGTTGCACACACCGAAAAATATAAAGATGCACAAGGCAATCAAAAAGACAGAACAGTTTGGGTGGAATGTGCTTATTGGACAGATAGAACTGCTATTGCTCCATATTTAAAAAAAGGAACACAAGTATACGTTGAAGGAAATCCAGATGTAAGAACTTATACTACCCAAGATGGAAAATCGGGTGCATCTTTAAGTTTGCGAATTTTGAGTGTACAATTATTAGGTAACCGAAATACAGATAATGGTGGAAATGATGGTGGTTATGCAGCTCCACAGCAACAAAGCTATCAACAACCACAACCTGCTGCACCTACTTATCAATCTCAGCCAATGCAATCAATGCCTTCTGCAAATCAAATTACAGAGCCCTTAGATGATTTGCCGTTTTAATTTTTTAAATAATCATTTACACAACGGTTGAATAATATATTGATTCAACCGTTTTTTTATGTGTTACTTTCAGCCTTTTAAAATATGCTTATGAAAAAATTAATGTTGGCAACAACATTGCTTTTAATTCTACAAACAAATGCACAACAACGATTGGTTGATTTTGTGAATCCTTTTATTGGTACAGGAGGGCATGGGCATACTTATCCTGGAGCAACTATGCCTTTTGCAATGGTTCAATTGAGTCCAGACAATGGTAAAAATGGATGGGATTGGTCAAGTGGATACCATTATAGCGACAGCGTTATTCAAGGCTTTAGTCATACCCATTTAAGTGGAACAGGAATTGGAGATTTATGTGATATTTCTGTTTTACCAATGGTTGATGTAAAGCCATCTGCAACAAAAATGCAGAGCAAATTTTCTCATAAACAAGAAACAGCCAAACCTGGTTATTATGCTGTGCAATTGAAAGATTTTGACATTTGGACCGAATTAACTACAACTATAAGATGTGGCTTTCATAGGTATACTTTTCCAGAAAGCAAACAAGCTATTATTCGATTTGATTTGGGCTTTGCTATCAATTGGGATGAAGCCACTACATGTAGTTTCAAACAAGTAAATGATAGCACTTTTGTGGGTTATCGTTTTAGTACAGGTTGGGCAAAAAATCAAAAAATATTTTTTGCAGTTCAATTAAGTAAAGTGGTAAAAAAAGTATCCTTATTTGCCAATTCAGTTTTAGTTGATTCTGCTCAAACAACAGCAAAAGATGTAAAAGCTTGCCTAGAATTTGCAACAAGAAAAGGAGAGAGGATATTAATGAAAGTTGGCTTAAGCACTGCAGATGTTGAAGGAGCATTAGAAAGTTTGAACGAAATTCCTCATTGGGATTTTGACAAAATAAAATTAGAAGCTGAAAATATTTGGGAACGTGAATTAAGAAAACTACAAATACGTACCGATAATGTGGCTTTAAAACAAACCTTTTACACATCCCTTTATCATACTTATTTAGCACCCAATAGGCATAGTGATAGGTATGGAAATTATAAATCTGCCAAAGGGAATATTACCAATGGAAAATCTATTTATAGCGTACATTCTTTATGGGATACTTTTCGGGCAGCCAATCCTTTATTAACGCTTACTCAAACCGAATTGGTGCCAGCATTTATCAACTCGTACTTAACATTTTATGACCAACATGGTTTATTACCTGTGTGGGATTTACAATTTAATGAAACCAATTGTATGACTGGTTATCATGCTGTACCAATTATTGCTGATGCTATTTTAAAAGGTATTACTGGTTTTGATTACAACAAAGCTTATGAGGCAATGAAGGCAAGTGCCAATCAAGATATTAGATCTACCGATTTATATAGAGCATATAAATATGTACCACAAGATAAAGCAGGCAGTAGTGTTACCATTACTTTAGAATACGCTTATGATGATTGGTGTATTGCACAAGTGGCTAAACGTTTAGGCCGATCAAGTGATTATAGAGAATTTATGAAACGAGGTTTGTACTGGCGAAATGTCTTTGACAAGAAAACAGGTTTTGCAAGACCTAAAAACAGTGATGGAAAATGGACTATTCCTTTTGATCCATTAGTGGCAGAACATGATCCTGATAAAGCTGCTTATACCGAAGGAAATGCATGGCAACATAGTTGGTTTGTACCTCATGATGTATTTGGATTAATTAATTATATGGGAGGCTCCAATAGATTTGTAAGTAAACTAGATGCATTGTTTAATGCAGATACTGCTTTGAAAGGCTCACATATTCCGCCAGATATTACAGGTTTAATTGGTCAATATGCTCATGGAAATGAACCAAGTCATCATATAGCTTATCTATATAATTATGCTGGTTTTCCAGAAAAAACAGCCGATAAAGTAAGAGAAATTTGTACTACACTTTATAACAATACTCCAGAAGGGTTGAGTGGTAACGAAGATTGTGGACAAATGAGTGCATGGTATATATTTAGTGTGTTGGGTTTTTATCCAGTAAACCCTGCAAGTGGTGAATATGTTATGAGTGTTCCTTTGGTACAAGAAAGTGCATTGCAATTACCCGATGGAAAATTGTTTAGAGTAATTACTAAGGAGGGTAGCGTAAAAAATAAATATATTAAGCAGGTTTTATTAAACGGAGAACCTTACACAAAATCATTTATAAAACATATAGATATCTTAAAAGGAGGAATTTTGGAAATTATATTAGCAGCCGAGCCAGGTAAAAACTTTGGTAAAGCAGTAGATGATTTGCCAGGTAGAAGTGTTAAATAAATGAATACTATTATTGAGAATTATATGACAGATAATCAAACTTTTTCTTACCAACAGTTATACAATTTTACGTACAATGTTTTTACCAATATGGGTTGTAACCATACTGACGCAAGTGTGGCTACAACTGTTTTGTTGAATGCTGATATTAGAGGAATTGACAGTCATGGTGTAGCAAGATTAAGTGGCTATGTGCGTTTATGGGAAGCAAAAAGAATTAATGTAAAACCAGCCATTCAAATAATTCATGAAACACCATCAACAGCAACTGTTAATGCAGATGCTGCTTTAGGTTTAGTAGCTGCTCCACATGCAATGCAAATTGCAATTGATAAAGCAAAAAATGTTGGTACTGGTTGGGTAAGTGTACAAAATAGTAATCATTTTGGTATAGCAGGATATCATGCAATGATGGCTCTAGAACACGATATGATTGGTATAGCAATGACCAATGCTAGTGCATTGGTGGCTCCAACTTTTTCTATTGAAAAAATGTTGGGCACTAATCCAATTGCTGTGGCTATTCCTGCAAAAAATGAACCTCCTTTTGTGGCCGATTTTGCTACTACTACTGCTGCAAATGGTAAATTAGAAATCTTACAACGCAAAAATGCATCAACTCCACTTGGTTGGGTACAAGATAAACAAGGTAATGAAAGTACTGATGCTCATGCTTTAAAAACGGGTGGTGCATTATTGCCTTTAGGAAGTGATAGAGAACATGGAAGCCATAAAGGGTATGCATTAGGAAGTATTGTAGATATTTTTTCAGCAGTATTAAGTGGTGCAAGTTATGGACCTTGGGCTCCACCATTTCCTGCATATATTTCAATGCCTGAAAATATGCCGGGTAAAGGATTAGGTCATTTTTTTGGAGCAATGAGAGTGGACGCTTTTCGTAGTGCTGATGAATTTAAAAGTCATATGGATAATTGGATTCAACGTTTTAGAAATGCTAAACCAGCTTCTAATACACAGCAAGTTTTAATTCCTGGAGATCCTGAACGTTTAATGGAAACTCAAAGAATGCAACACGGAATTCCTCTAGTAAATTCGGTAGTAGAAGATTTGAAAAAAACAGGACAACAATTTGGGATAGCATTATAAGTTGTATTATGATTCTTGTACATTAAAATCAACATCATCACCATCTAATAGTTCTCGTTCAATTTCTTCCATTTGAACAATATCCCAAGCTTCACTTTCTGTTGGGGTAATGTTCATCATTTCTAGTAATTCTAGTTGATCTAAAAAGTCTTCAACAGATTTTTGCACATTGCAAATAACAAAACTTGCATGTGCTTCATAAAAATTATGTTGAAGTTTCACTATCGTATTTGCAGCAGTTTCATCTACATCATTTACTGCTGCTAAATTGAGAATTACATTTTTTACGTCTTTCGACAAATAACCAATGCAATACTCACTAAGGCTTTCAGCCACATTGGCATTAAAATTTGTATCAAATACAGTTATCGTCGTAAATTTTTCTTTGGTATCAACTTTGAAATTCATAATTTGTACTCATTAACAGGGTGTGAATAAATGCTCATATATTTCACTCAAAAATATTCGTTATCATTGTATAAATCCAAACCAAATTATGGATAATAATTTTTCAGCACAAGTTAAAGAAATAATTTCCTTCAGTAGGGAAGAGGCTTTAAGGCTCGGAAATGACTTTATTGGTACAGAACATTTGTTACTTGGCTTAATTAGAGATGGTGAAAACATTGCCATCAAAGTATTAAAACAATTGAATGTAGACTTGTACGAACTACGTAAAGAAATTGAATTAGCCGTTAAGGATAAAACTGGTAAAAACATTGCCAACATTAATAGTTTACCACTTACCAAACAAGCCGAGAAAGTAATTAGAGTAACTGTTTTAGAAGCCAAGGCACTGAAAAGTCCGTTGGTTGAAACAGAACATTTATTATTGAGTATTCTCAAAAACAAAGAAAATATTGCTACTCAAATTTTAAATCAATTTGATGTAGATTATGATATTTTTAGAAATGAGTTAGGTATGGTAGGTATTGCACCCAATAATCCTCCAAAAGCCGAATTTACTGATAATGATGATGATGAGTTTGATGAGGAAAAACGAGGCAGTGGTGGTTTTCAACAACGTGGTGGTGCAGGTGCTACAAAGCAAGCTGCTGGTGCAAAAAGTAAAACCCCTGTACTAGATAATTTTGGTAGAGATATTACCAAATTAGCCGAATCAGGTGCTTTAGACCCTATTGTTGGTAGAGAGAATGAAATTGAAAGGGTTTCTCAAATTTTATCTCGTCGTAAAAAGAACAATCCTATTTTAATTGGTGAACCTGGTGTTGGTAAAACTGCCATAGTAGAAGGTTTAGCATTACGAATTGTGCAAAGAAAAGTAAGTAGAGTATTGTTCGACAAAAGAGTCATTTCTCTTGATTTGGCTGCTTTAGTTGCTGGTACAAAATATCGTGGTCAGTTCGAAGAACGCATGAAAGCTATCATGAATGAATTAGAAAAAAACAGAGATGTTATTTTATTCATTGATGAAATACATACTATTGTTGGTGCAGGCGGAGCAAGTGGAAGTTTAGATGCAAGCAACATTTTTAAACCAGCTTTGGCTCGTGGAGAACTGCAATGCATTGGTGCAAGTACTTTGGATGAATACAGAATGTACATTGAAAAAGATGGTGCATTGGATCGTCGTTTTCAAAAAGTAATTGTAGAACCACCAAGTGTTGAAGAAACAGTAATGATTTTAAACAACATTAAAAGCAAATACGAAGATTATCACAATGTAGTATATGATAATGATGCCATTAATGCATGTGTGAAGTTGAGTGATAGATACATGACAGATAGACTTTTACCAGACAAAGCTATTGATGTATTAGATGAAGTTGGTGCAAGAGTGCATTTGAAAAATATCAATGTGCCTAACGAAATTGTTGAATTAGAAAAGCAGATTGATGAAATTAAAAATGAAAAAAACAAGGTTGTAAAAAGCCAACGTTTTGAAGAAGCTGCTTCTTTACGAGACAAAGAAAAACGCTTAGGTGAAGAGTTAGAAAAGGCTAAAGCAACATGGGAAGAAGAAAGCAAAAACAAACGCTATCCTATTAATGAAGAACATATTGCTGAAGTGGTGAGTATGATGACTGGTATACCTGTAAAACGCATGGTACAAGCCGAAACTGAGAAGTTGCGTAAGATGGGTGATGATATGAAAGACATGGTGATTGGTCAAGATGATGCAATTGGTAAAGTAGTAAAAGCCATTCAACGTAATAGAGTAGGGTTGAAAGATCCTAAAAAACCAATTGGTAGTTTTATTTTCTTGGGTCCAACTGGTGTAGGTAAAACCGAGCTAGCTAGAAGCCTTGCTAGATACATGTTTGATAGTGAAGATTCTTTGATTAGAATTGACATGAGTGAGTACATGGAGAAGTTTACTGTGAGTCGATTAATTGGTGCTCCTCCGGGCTATGTTGGTTATGAAGAAGGTGGACAGTTAACAGAGAAAGTTCGTAGAAAGCCATATTGTGTTATTTTATTAGATGAAATTGAAAAAGCTCATCCAGATATTTACAATATTTTGTTGCAAGTATTAGATGATGGTCAGTTAACCGATGGTGCAGGGCGTAAGATAGATTTCAAGAACACAATGATTATTATGACTTCAAACATTGGTGTTCGCCAATTAAAAGAGTTTGGCGATGGGGTAGGTTTTGCAACAGCAGCTCGTATGCAAAATCAAGAAGAAAACAATAAAGCAGTAATTGAAAAAGCTTTGAAAAAAACTTTTTCTCCCGAGTTCTTGAATAGAATTGATGACGTAATTATTTTCAATTCATTAACCAAAGAAAATATCTTTAGAATTATCGATATTTTAATGAAAGGTGTAATGAAACGCTTGGTGAGCCTTGGTTTTAAATTAGAACTAAGTACCGAAGCAAAAGACTTTATTGCCGAAAAAGGTTATGATGTTCAGTATGGAGCAAGACCACTACACAGAGCCATTCAAAAATATTTAGAAGATCCTTTAGCTGAAGAGATTTTAAGTATGAGTGTAAAAGATGGAGATACTTTACTAGCATCTTTAGATAAAGAAAATGGTAAAATAGTTTTTGAGCTCAAGAAAAAAGAAGAAACAGAAACTGTTGAATAAAAGAATTACTTCAATAAAAAATCTCCACAAAATTTGTGGGGATTTTTTATTCATATTATGAAATAGTACTAACATTCTAATTGAGTGTTATGCTGCCTGTTTCACGAAACGACATGCTGTTGCCAATTTGTTTTTTCACTTCTTCAACCGATTTATTAGGATACCAACTATAGATATAACCATTGTCTGTAAGTCCAGTTGACTTAAATGCTTTTAAAATCATTTGATCCATATTGTCTATTTTATCTCCATAAACTATAACTACATAAGCAAATACAACACGTGGATAGTTAAATACTACACAACCTAATCTATTTTGAGCTTTTGGTATATCTCCTGGTCGTAGAGGGGAATAAATTTCGCAGGAATAGCTATTGTTGGGTAAGTATATAGATATTGCAAAAATAGGTTTCCCATTTTTTTGGTACTCAATTCTTTTGAATGTTTTTTTATATTCCTTTTCTTGTTTTATTTCTTTTTTGGTGAGTTTCAATTCTTTGGCTTTTTCATCTAAAATTATTTCTAAAGAATCTTCTATGAACTCATACCCAACATTAGCTGCATTAAAACTTTGGGTAAAGTAGAAAAGTTCAGGAATATACTTAGTTGAATATTTTGTTGGCTCATGGCCTTTTACATATTGCAACATTGCATTATTGGGTATATTGAAAATAGATTTGTTTGAAATATACTTAGTACCATACCAATCAATTTTTTCTTTTATAGTACCAGTACATTTTGGAAAGCCCATTTTAGCATCTTCAACAATTGAATTGAAATCATTCAAAAAAGTAATACTATTTGCAATTTGTGTTTTACCACTATTAGTAAATAAACATATGCATAAAACCAATGGTAGAGTTATAAATTTTAATTTCATTTGTTAGTTAATTGAATAATCTGAAAATCTATAATTAGTTAATTTTAGTCAAAAGTAAACGAATAGATTTTGCTCTAAAATACCCCAATGAGGGTATAATTTTAGTGGTAAATCCAATGAATGTAAACATTAAAAACGCTGCAAACATTTCTGTTTGCAGCGTTTAATTTTAAATTCTAAATTTTAAATCGTAATAGATTATTTCAATCCCATACTATCAATAATACCTGCAATTTTTTGTTCTAATTCAGCAAACTTAGCATCAAAATCTTCTTTGTTTTTTAGTTTAGTTTTTACACTAAAGTAAAATTTAATTTTAGGTTCCGTGCCACTTGGACGAGCAGATATTTTACTTCCATCTTCTGTAACAAACTGTAATACATTACTCTTTGGTAATCCTGTTTCCCAACTATCGCCACTTTCAAAATCTTTACCAATTTGTTTTTCATAATCAATCAATTCAACCACTTTACTACCATTAATTTCTGTTGGAGGATTCTTGCGATACCCTTCCATCATTTCAGCAATTTCTTTTTGCCCATTCATTCCTTTTTTAGTAATGCTGATTAAGGTTTCGTAGTAAAAACCATATTGAATATACAATTCAATCAACTTATCAAATAAGCTTTTGCCTTGTGCTTTTTCATAAGCAGCCATTTCACACAATAAAGCAACAGCACTAACGGCATCTTTATCTCTAATTTTATCGCCAATCATTAAGCCAAAACTTTCTTCTCCGCCCACAATATAATTTTCTTCACCTTCTTTTTCTCTAATTAAATCAGCAATCCATTTAAAGCCTGTTAAAACACTGTAGCTGTTTACATCATTTTGTTTGGCTACTTCATGTACCATATCTGTTGTAACAATGGTACTCACAATCATGTCATTTTTTTTGGCAATGCCTTTTCTTTTTCTGGCCTCAATCATATAGGCAAAAGCTAACACAGCAGTTTGATTACCATTCATTAACACCCATTCGCCTTTATGATTTTTTACACCAACACCAACTCTATCTGCATCAGGATCAGTTCCACATAAAATATCTGCATCTAATGCAATAGCTTTTTGTAAGCCAATACTCATGGCTTCTTTTTCTTCTGGATTAGGATACACAACAGTAGAAAAATTTCCATCAGGTGTAGCCTGTTCTTCAACTACAGTAACATTGGTAAAACCAAAACGCTTTAAGGTTTCTGGTACAATGGTAATACCTGTTCCATGAATAGAGGTATAAACAATTTTTAAATCATGTTGTGCAGCAATTGCCTCAGGATAAACGCTTAACCCCTTTACCATGTCAATATAAGCATCATCCATTTCTTTACCTAAGAGTGTAATATTGGCTTCGCCACCATTCCATTTAACATCATCTACACTTGCAATGGCTTCAACTTCTATAATTACATTTTTATCATGTGGAGGTACTAACTGACTACCATCGTTCCAATATGCTTTATAACCATTGTATTCTTTAGGATTATGACTAGCAGTACAAACCACACCAGCCTGACAACCTAAATGACGTATGGCAAAACTTAACTCAGGCGTTGGTCTTAGCTCACTAAATAAAAATACTTTAATGCCATTAGCTGCAAAAACATTGGCTGTTGTTTCAGCAAAAAAACGGCTGTTATTTCTACAATCATGAGCAATAGCAACTTTCACTTCAGTATCGCCATATACTTTTTTCAAATAGTTGGCAAAGCCTTGTGTTGCCATTCCAACTGTGTATTTATTCATTCTATTGGTTCCAACGCCCATAATACCACGTAAGCCACCTGTACCAAATTCTAAGTTTCTGTAAAAACTTTCAATCAGTTCGTTTTCATTTTCTGCTTGTAAAGTTTGAATAGCATTTTTTGTAGCTTCATCATAGTTGCCATTTAACCATTCATTTACTTTGTTTAAAATTGCAGCATCCATACAAATTAAGAATTAAAAATTAAGAATATTTGTTTTTTGTACCAAGCAGAAGAATGTTTAATGAACACCTGTGGCGTCGCACTCTTCAACTGTTGGTTCTTTACTGAACTTTTTTAAACTGCAGAGGCGAAAAGACGCTGTGTAAAAATTTTTTTGCTTTGCGACTTTGCGGTTATAAAAAGCAATTTTAAGCATAATTAATGATTTATTATATAAACACTACATCTTTCAATAAAATGAATTCGTAAGTTTGAATTATGAAGGGAGGAAAACACAGTTTAAGGTTTAAGGTTGAAGGTTTAAGGTTGGGCTTTGTTTATATATTTGGTTTATTTTTTTGCTTACCTGCATTCAGTCAAACAAATATAATTTCTACCAATTATCAAAGCATTATAAGTGATACTATTCGTTGTGGTATTGCTAAAATTTCTGAAGAAAATATCAATAAATACTCAAGTCCCAATTTACGATTGTTATTAGAGGGTAAAATTCCTGGTGTCAAAATTGATACAACCCCAAACTATACAATTCTAAAACCCGAAGAAACTAAAAAACGAATTCGTTTAATGACTTTGGCAAATGTTGCTGGTTATAGTTTAGCTACTTATGGTTTTTACAATGCTTGGTATAAAAATCAACCAACTACTTCATTTCACTTTTTTAACGATAATGCCGAATGGCTTCAAGTAGATAAAGCTGGTCATGTTTATGGTGCATATATTGGTAGCCGAGCAAGCATGGAATTGTGGCGTTGGACGGGCATTTCAAAAAACAAAAGAATTTGGTTGGGTGGATTAAGTGGATTGGCATTTCAAACAATTATTGAAACTTTTGATGGTTTTGGAAAAGATTGGGGTTGGAGTTGGGGCGATGTTGGAGCCAATACTTTGGGCAGCGGTTTATTAATGGGACAAGAATTTTTATGGAACGAGCAACGTATTGATGTTAAGTTTTCTTTTCATAGAAGAAATTACAATGAACCCATATTAAACCAACGTGCTGATAGTTTATATGGAACAAGTATTTTAAATAGAATGGTGAAAGATTATAATGGACAAACGTATTGGTTAAGTGCCAACATTAAATCTTTTTTCCCAAAAGCAAACGTACCATCATGGTTAAATATTGCTGTTGGTTATGGTGCAGAAGGAATGTTTGAAGGCAGAAAAAATATTTGGAAAGACCGCAATGGAAATACGATTGATAGAACTGATATTGCTAGATACCGTCAATGGTATATTGCACCAGATATTAACTTAACCAAAATAAAAACTAAGAGTAAGGTTTTAAAAACTGTCCTCTTCTTTTTCAATTCTTTTAAGTTTCCACTGCCAAGCATTGGCTTTAGTAAAAAAGGTGTAGAATGGAATTGGATTCATTTTTAAAGAACCCAATCCCCACATGATTCCTTTCGGAATATTACATTAATTATTTGTCACAAACCTGTACAATTAAAAACTTTAAGTAGTTGGTATTTTCCATTCCCCATACAATAGGATGATCTGCTGCTTGTGCATTAAATACTACTTGCTTTAATTTTTTACGTGCATCTTTTGCAGCTAATTCAATGGTATGTAAAAATAAATCGGGCTGCACCAAATTGGTACAACTGCTAGTTACTAAAAACCCACCATCTTTTACGAGTTTCATACCACGTAAATTGATTTCCTTATATCCTGTAATAGCTTTTTGAATGGTTTCTCTACTTTTAGTAAATGCAGGAGGGTCGAGCATTACTACATCAAACTGTTTTCCTTCTTTACCCCAGGTTTTCAATACATCAAATGCATTGAGGGCTTCAAATTTTACAATATGCTCTAATCCGTTTAGGGCTGCATTTTTATTGGCTTGCTCTACTGCATTGGCACTAATATCTAAACCCAAAACCGATTTTGCTCCATAATGAGCAGCATGAATTTCAAATGTTCCTGTATAAGTAAATGCTCCTAAAATATCGGCTCCTTTTACTATATGTTGTATAGCTCTTCTGTTATCTTGCTGATCTAAAAAGTAACCAGTTTTTTGTCCGTTTTCAACATCTACTAAAAACTTCAAGCCATTTTCGTTAATAGTAATGGTTGTATTAAATGGCTCACTTAAAAAACCTTTGTGTTGGGTTAATCCTTCTAATTCTCTTACTGGCACATCGTTACGTTCGTAAATACCTTTGGGATTGAATATTTTTTGCAAAGCATTTACAATCGCAGGCTTCCAAGCATCCATTCCAAGCGATAAAGTTTGCAACACAAAATGATCATTGAACTTATCAATAATTAGGGCAGGCATATCATCGGCTTCACCAAAAATAAGTCGGCAATTTTCTACATAACCTATTTGCTGGCGATACTTCCAACTAGCTAAAATTCTATTATAAAAGAACGTTTCATTGATTTCTTCTTTTTTTCTGGTTAATAAACGAACCAGTATTTGTGATTTTGGATTAATGTATCCTCTGCCACAAAATTTATTATCGGCATAGTACACTTCTACAATTTCACCAGCTTCAACGTTGCCTTCAATTTTTTCTACTTCATTGCCAAAAATCCATGGATGTCCGTTTGCAATACGTTGAGCAATTTTTTTCTTTAAAAATACTTTGGTCATGCAGCAAAGATAAGGTGGAGTGAGAAGGTTTGTGGCTTAAGGTTTAAGGTGGGGGGGTGAAGGTATTAGGAATTGGGAAGAGGGGCTAAGGGGTTGAAGGAGAAAAGGAGAATGTAATTACTTGCGATTCACGATTCACCACTATTTATGAGGTTTTAATGATTATGATATTTGGGCTAAGAGGTTGAAGAAGGGAAGGAGATAAAGAGAATATAGTTACTACCGATTTACGATTCACCACTGTTGATGAGGTTTTGAGGATTGGGATGTTTGGGCTAAGAGGTTGAAGGAGGGAAGGAGATAAAGAGAATGTAGTTATTACCGATTTACGATTCACCACTTGCTATTTCCCTTTAACCATTTACTAATTCATACTCACAGATTCTTATATGATTCTCGTTCGGGATAAAAAATATCTAATAATTTACAATCCGTTATAGCTCTGCCACTATGTAAAACATTGGCTGGAATTACCATTACTTCGTTTTTTGTTAGTGTATGCGGAGTTCCGTCAACTGTTAATTCAAATGTTCCTTCAATAATAGTTGAAACTTGTTCGTTAATGTGGCTGTGTTCTTGTAAAATATTGCCAGCCTTAACTTCTACAAAAGAGTAAGTATTATTACCGGTATGTATGAATTTTGCAAAGAAACCCGGTGCTATTTCTTTTGAATTGATTTCTTCTAAACTGTATAAAGGCATTGTTGAGTTTTTTGTGTAATTTATTGGATGAAAGTTTCAAAGATTATTAGCATGTTTTAGTATTTTGGTTAGATGTGCTAAAAGTATGAAAGAGAAAAGACGATAAAGAGATAAGAAGTATAGAGGCTAGCTTCACTAGCAATTTCGATTTATAATTTCCCATTCACTATTACTCATTATCCAATCACCATTAGTAATTCACGATTCACTACTCACATTTTTCTACTAGCCACTCACTACTTACTTCACTACTCTCTAACTGTGCAACGATTAAAAGTCAAATTGTATGCCTTGTGCCAATGGTAAACTGCTGCCATAATTAATGGTGTTGGTTTGTCTACGCATGTAAGCTTTCCAAGCATCGCTACCACTTTCTCTTCCTCCACCAGTTTCTTTTTCTCCTCCAAATGCACCACCAATTTCTGCACCACTGGTTCCAATGTTTACATTGGCTATTCCACAATCACTGCCTTTGGCTGATAAAAACAATTCCGCCTCTCTTAAGTTCAACGTCATGATAGCAGATGACAAACCTTGCGGTACACCATTTTGCAAAGCAATGGCTTCTTCAATGGTTGAATATTTCATAATATACAATATAGGAGCAAAGGTTTCGTGTTGTACAATTGACAAATCATTGGTTGCTTCTGCAATACAAGGTTTTACATAACAACCGCTTTCATATCCTTCGCCTGATAACACAGCTCCGTCAACTACAAAATTGCCTCCTTGTTGTTTACATTGTTCAATTGATCGTAAGTAGTTATTTACTGCATCCTTATCAATTAAAGGACCAACATGGTTACTACTGTCTAAAGGATTACCAATCTTTAATTGTAAATAAGCATTCACTAGTTTTTGTTTGAACGTTTCATAAATACTTTCATGAATAATCAATCTACGTGTAGTGGTACAACGTTGTCCTGCTGTACCAACAGCACCAAAAACACATCCAATTAAACTCATATCTAAATCGGCATCTTTAGAAATAATAATGGCGTTGTTTCCACCCAATTCTAAAATAGTTCTACCTAAACGTGCTGCTACAACAGCATTTAAGGATTTACCCATTCCAGTACTTCCAGTTGCACTAATTAAGGGAATTCTAGTGTCATTGCTTAGCCATTCACCAACTTCTCTGCCACCTTGTACTAAACAGTTTACACCTTCTGGTACATTATTTTTCTTAAATACTTCGGCTGTAATATGTTGAACTGCAACAGCACACAAAGGTGTTTTTTCACTAGGCTTCCAAATACAAACATTGCCACAAACCCAAGCTAGTGCTGCATTCCAGCTCCAAACTGCTACAGGAAAATTGAATGCAGAAATAATTCCCACAATTCCTACAGGATGCCATTGCTCATACATTCTATGATTAGGGCGTTCACTGTGCATGGTTAAGCCATATAATTGACGGGATAGACCAACTGCAAAATCACAGATGTCAATCATTTCTTGTACTTCGCCATATCCTTCTTGTAAGCTTTTACCCATTTCATAACTTACTAATTTACCCAATGCATCTTTATGTGTTCTTAATGCATCGCCAAGCTGACGAACCACTTCACCACGTTTAGGAGCAGGCCAATTACGCCATTCAAGAAACGCAGATTGAGCTTGAGTAATTACTTGTTCGTATGCATCTAAGTCTGTTGTTTGAACAGCACCAATAAAACTACCATCAACAGGAGAGTAGCTTTTTATTTCTTCTCCATTGGTAGAAATCCATGTTGAGCCTGTTGAAACACTAGCATTAATTGATTGAATATTGAGTTGTTGTAAAAAGTTCATACAGCAAAATTTGAGGTTGCAAGTTAAGCTATAAAACAGATGAAAGTAGCTGGCAAATCAATAATTATACTCACTTGGGTTAAAACTTATTTCATGAAAAAAAAGTTTTATTTGTATTTGCAGTTCTTTGGCATGGTTTTAACACATGTATTAATGGCGAATAAAAATTTTGCCAACTTAATTTATGAAAAGTATACTTTTAATTTTTACGCTAACTGTTACAATGATAGCATGCACAACATCGGCTAATAATGATGCTGCTGTTTTAAGGGCTCAACAAAATACAATAGATTCTTTAAATGCCGTACAAGCAGCTACTGCAGAAAATCAGCGTATAATAGATTCTATGCAACAAATTTCTGTTAATCAAGAAATCATTCGTAGCAATCAAGGTGCAAAGTCATCATCTACAACCACCACCACAACAACAGAAACAGTTAAGAAAAAAGGAATGAGTGCAACTGCTACTGGTGCAATTATTGGTGCAGGTGCAGGAGCTATTACAGGAGCCATTATTTCTAAGAAGAAAGGAGAGGGTGCAATTGTTGGTGGAGTAATTGGTGCAGCTGCTGGAGCTGGTACTGGAGCAATTATAGATGCTAATAAAAAGAAAAAAGCGAATCAATAACTATAGAAGACCAAAATAAAAAACCTTATCATGAAAATGATAAGGTTTTTTGATTATACAATATGTTGAAAATAATTAACGCTTTAGTTTTACTTCCGTTGCACTTGGTCCTTTTGCACTTTCTACTGTTTCAAAAGTAACTACATCTTCTTGTTTAATTTTATCTACTAAACCCGATACATGTACAAAGACATCTTTACCGGTTTCATCATTTTTAATGAATCCAAAACCTTTTGCTTCATTAAAAAACTTTACTATTCCTGTTGCCATAAATTATAAATTATTGAATTCATTTATTTGAAATTCAGCTGCAATGTACCAATCTTTTGTTGAATAATTGAAATTCATTTGAATTGTATTGTTATTTAAGTGAATAATGCAATTAAATCTGCTTTTTTTGTATGATTTTCTTTAGCAATTTTTTTATCGAGAGTGTTCAATGAGGATTTTCAAACTCAGCACAGAGATAAACTTAGGTTTGTAACGATGTAATTGGTTTAAACCAATTGCATTTTAGTTTACTTCTTTGGCGTTATTTGTATTCTCTTCGGCTATATCGTTAGCAAGTTATTGAATACTATATACTTTGACCAAAAGTCAATAAATTGTAATCAGGATCTAATAATGAAAATTCAATTTGTTGCCAAGGTTTAGTAGCTAAATGTCCGTTAGGATGGATGGCTACATTTTTTACCTGCATAGATTTATAGAGCTCATGAATATCGTTGGTTCTTATATAAACTTGACCATAATTTTCAAGGGTATTCAGTTCTTTAAATTCAAAAAAATGAATTTGCAAATTGTCTTTTTCTACAATTAAATAAAAGTCATAATCATCGCTACCAATGTATTTAAAGCCTAACTGATTTACATAATAATCTAGAGTTATAGCTTTATTACGCATAGGAAGTTTAGGAGTGATGCTAGTTAACATACTTGGTTGTTAATTAAATTATATTTATAAAAAAAAATTACAAAGTCCATCCTTTTTCTTTAAGTTTAGTTGAACAACTGTTACAAAACTGAGTTTCTTCATTTGTTGGGTTTCTACCTTTTGCATCTCTCATGTAACAGAATTCCTCGGTACAATGAGCTAATCCTTGTGTATGTCCTAGCTCATGAATGGCAACTTTAAACAATTGAACTTTTCTTTCAGTTTTCGAAAGTCTATAAGTAGATACAATACAAGCTGAGCCAGGCTGATACCCTAAGCCCATAACCCCCCAATCGGGAAGTGAATTTTTGGTGGTGCTGATATCTTCATTGGTTAAACCAATAGTTACAAAGCCTTTAGGAGTCTGTTTTGCTAGAAAGTAAATCAGCGAATCGGCTCTGTACCTTTTTCTTTCAGCATATTATGCCTGATTTGGAAGTGGAATACTTTTTTTAACCTCGACATAGGGATAATACTTCTTTAAACTAGCTTGAACATATTTTATTGCTTCATCACCAACATCTTCAAATGGTTGAATAGAAATCGTAATATTTATTTGTTGCTTTTTTATTGAAGAAGGGTTGTTGCATGCAACAATCAGAAAGAATAGAAAAAACAAAGTTCTAAACACAAATTGTATTTGATAGATTCTTGAATTTTTTTTAAAAGCCGGAACAAAAGTTTTACTCTTCAAAATATGCCAAACTTCCGCCTACCCATTCTTTATCTTTATTGTAACGAACGCCAATCATTTTTCCTTTACTTAAACGAGCTAAATTATTGGTGGGTATTGGTCTAGCTTCTCCTTCTTTCCAAAAATAAAAAATTCGTATTTCGGCTTTGGCTGGCTCATTGGGGGTTACAATAACATCGGCATATTTTACTTTACGTTGTAAAATCCAATTCTCCTGATCTTCTACTTTTTCAATATCTTCTAATGTAACATCAATTACTACACCCTGACCAGCAAAAGAAAATAAAGGCTTTAGAACATAATTTTCTAAATCGGTTGGTAGTTCTTTTATTTCATTTAAAAATCTGGTTTTTGGAACATAAGGATGATTGATGTAAGGCAAAGTGTATTTACTAATTCTATAAAACCAATTAGGGTGAGGAGCCCATTCAACCTCTAAATCTTCTAACAAGAGTTTCCCTTTTTCTTGTACTTCGGCAGATTGTTGTTGTAAATCATCAAAAATAATTCTATTGTAAATTCTTTTTACTTCAATTTTTTGCCCATCTTTTTCATAATACAGTTTCTTACCTTCTTTAATCAGTTCTGTTAAACAAACAATCGGGATGTTTAAATAATCTTGTGTACAATAAAAATCAATTCTGGTTTTTTGTTGATGCGGAAAAATTTCTAATAAAATCACATTTTTAGGATGATGATTTCCAACAATAATATCTTTCAATAATTCTATATAACTAGCTTCATTTAGGTTGCTTAAATATGCTGAGTAACCTGTAGGAATGTCAAAGTGTTTTCTGGTTACCGCATCTACATAAACCTCATAACCAAACAATGTAGGGAAGCCCTGCATTTCAATTAACTGGGGTTCTAATTCGCCTTGTTCATTTTCGCAAATACCAAAATCAAATGCAATGAAATGGCTGAATTCGTTTTCATTAGGCACTCTAACATTGGCTGGTATAGCATGAGAAGTAAGGGTTTTAAAATTAAAACCTGTAATTACATCTACAATACTTTCGCAAGCACTTAAAATTTTATCTTTAAAAGCTTTGTCAACAAAAACTGGAGTTTCTGCTACTCTAAAGTCTAAGCCACCAGTATGTTTACTATGTAAATCTTTTAAGAAAGCTTCATAAGTATCTTGAGTAAATTTACTATTGTATGCAGCTCTAATTGATGGAACCATAATAAAATTTGTTTATCGTTCAAATAAAATAGTTCAATTGGTATTGTATAATGGATACCATTAAACATTGGGTGAAAATAAAAAATCCTCTATATAAATTTAGAGGATTTTTAAATGATTATATTTAAATAATTTATGCCTCTACAGTTTCGCCAATTGCATGGTTTAAAAAATTAGGTAAAATGCAAGAGTAGGTCCATAAAATTTTGTCTGGATCGCCTAAATGTTCTAACATACTTTTCCATTTAGCTTCTCCATGATTGGCAATAACGGTTTCTTTTTTATCTTCTCTTTGTAAATACATGGTCATACCAGTTGCATCTGCTTCTGGATGAAATTGTGTACCAACAAAATATTCATTAAATCTAATGGCCATGATTGCTCTTTCGTAAGGTACATGTGGTCTGTTTTTTTCTATAGCTAAAATTTTTGCACCTATTTCTCTTAATCTTTGATGGTTGGGTTCAATAACCTGATAATCTCTGCTATCTACACCATAGAATGGTTCTTTTAAACCTTCAAAAACAACTTCATCTAAACCCTCATCTAATTGATGAATTGGAAAAACACCAAATGCTGTAGATTTTCTTTTGCATACATTACCAATACCATAATGCCTACTTACCAACTGAAAACTATGGCAAATAAAAAATGCATGTTTAGGTTTGTTGTTGTTATTCTTGTTCCAATTTTCTATAGATTGAAACCAGTAGAAATATTTTTCTTCCCATGCACTTCCCATACTTTCTAAAGGAGAGCCAGGACCCCCAGTAGAAATATAAATATCGAAAGATGTATCAGGTACTTCCAATTTTACACGAACATCAAACTCTTCAAATAATACATCATATTGATGTTGTTCTGCCCATGTGTTAATAATTTCTCTTATACAACGCATGCCTTGGTTGGCCTGACCTTCATATAAATCTAGTATTGCAATTTTTATAGTATTCTCATTCAAATTCATACTAAACAAACTTAGGGTTTTTTATAGAATTTTTTTTCATCGAAATATTTCAACTCATTAGATATACACTAAAAATGAGTAATTGTGCACATTAACTGACCTAATTAGTGATTGAATTTTTCTCTTATTATCCTGATTTAGGAAAGAAAGGTGTACTTTTTCAAAATAGTTTTGTATTTTGAAGTGCCCAATTGAAAATTTTTTCCATTAAAAACGAATGCTATGTCAACTGCTCTTGTCATTAATGAAACTACTATGCAGCAATGGTTACACAACAACTATTCTGTTGAAACCGTACAAACCAATTTATTGAATGATGGAATAGAACCAAGCATTGTAACCAATTATATCAATCAGTATAAAAAAATTCGCTACGCCAAAAGACAAACACAAGGGTTTATTTATATGGGTATTGGTGCTTTTTTAGGATTTATAAGTTGTGTATGTACAATCGTTAATGCAGTGCCAGCTTTGTACAATGCCATTTTATATGGATTAACTGCAATTGCAATTACTGTAATATTTGTGGGATTGTACTTTGTTTTTGAAGACTAGAAAGGTAAAATATTTCCTCTTTTTATTCTTCATAACTTTATAGTAATAAAACTACAAATCAAACAAAGCCTTCAACTCTAACGCGTCATTGGGTTTCATTTTTCCTGCAAGAATTAAACGAATTTGACGGCGACGTAAAGCTCCATCATATAAACGTTTTTCTTCTTCAGTTTCAGGTACTAATTCTGGTACTTTACGTGGTTTGCCATTTGGGTCAAGTGCTACAAAAGTAAAATAAGCTTCATTGCTTTCGTATTTGTATTGATGCAATAAATCTTCGCCCCAAACTTGAATATGAATTTCCATTGAAGTGTTAAAAGCTCGGCAAACTTTGGCTTCTATATGTACTACATTACCCAATTTAATGGGGTTTTTAAAACTAATATTATCTACACTAGCTGTCATACTAGGAGTATTGCAATGTTTGCCAGCAGCAATGCCAGCAGCAATATCCATCCAATACATTAAACGGCCTCCCATTAAATTGCCAAAAGTGTTGGTATCATTGGGTAATACCAGTTCGTTCATAATAGTAAAGCTATCACTTGCTTTTCTAATGTCCATTGATTTATTCATTTGTGCGGCAAAGTTAATTGTTTACAACAGCACAAACGATTGCACTATTTTATTTTTCTGTTAGCGAAAACTTTTATGTACCCAACATTAGAATATCTATTGGAAAAAGGTAGCCTGTACTGAGCGTAGTCGAAGTATCGCACTCTTTTGGCTGAAGAATAACTATGAAGCTATTTTTTTAATAATTTTTCACATTTCTTCCAATAAGCAAAAAAGCTATTAAAATTGCCTTGTACCTCAGGAAATAACCAATCTCTACTTTCTTGTATCCCTTTGTGATGTTGTGTTGTAGAATGCTCTTTAAAATGAATTATACCATTGATTAAAGCAGCTAACTGATCAAATTCACCTACAAAAATTTGAATATTGGGAATGTTTTTAGTAGCCAATTCAATCATCCAATTCAACACTTTTTCACTAACAGGATATGCTTCAAAATGCGATGGTTCTAATAATAAAACTCTATTCGCTGCTTTTTCTTTATGCCATAAAGGATCTATGTTATAGGTATTGTATACTAAGGTTGGTAAGGATGCATTAATTTTAATAGCATCAGTTTTTGGCAAATTAGTTTTCAGTTCAATTGAAATTGTTTCTTCCAAAGCAGTTGGAATGGGCATATTGGCAATGGTTTCATAATCGAATGCCAGATAACCTCTTTGTTGATTACTACCTGTGTACTTGCTGATATTTTCTTGATTGGCAAAATATTTTTTGCTGCTAAAGCTGCCAGCAACCCATTGCCAGCTCAATGTATTACTTGCAAGGTCTCCATCTAATAAATGATAATACATCCACTTTGCAGGTAAGTTCCAATGGCTTTGAGCGATATTGCAGGTAAGCATAGCTGTGTACATGCGTAAATGATTGTGCATGTAACCCGTTTTGTATAAATTTTCTATTCCTGTATCAATGCCATCAATAGTAGTTGATGCGTTCACTACTGCAGAAGGCATTTGATGGTGCTGCACATTTTGTTGTGGTTGCTTTACATCATTAAAAATTCCATTGCCATAAAATTGCCAAATACGTTGAAAATATTCTCTCCAAGCCAACTCTTGCATGAGTTTTTCAACTTCGTACAATTTTTTGTCATGCATTACCACTTCTCTGATTTGTAGCAGACTTATAAATCCTCTTGAAATATAAGGCGACAAATAGGTGACTGCACCATTTATAAAATTTCTAGTTTTAGCATATTTACTAGCATCTATATGTTGAATGCGTTTCAGTACAGATGCATAATCTGTTGGAAATAGAACTTCATTTTGTTCTTCTACTTCATTGAACAATTTGGGTTGCTCTTTATGTTGATGTGCTTTCAAATTTTTCATTCTAATTATTTATTATTCTTTCATTATTGTTTTGAAATTTAAGAATTGATTCAAAAATTTCTTCCCGATTTTTCATCTTTTCGGCAAGAACTATTCTTCGTTTACAAATAACTGCAATGGCTTTTCTTTTTCAGTTTTTCTATTGGTATGTTTTTGTAAAATGCCTTTGTTTTTTTCTCTAACCGGTTTCGATTTTTTAATTGCCCATAAATGTTCTCTTGCATACTTGGCTGCTTCTTCTAACTGTACAATAGGTTTTGGATAGTGATTGCCTAATTCAAACACATTTTTAGCAACATCAAATGGTGTTATTTTCCAAGGCTCATGTATAAATGCTGTTGGAACATTGGCTAATTCAGGTAACCATTGTTTTATAAAAATTCCATTGGGGTCGTGATCTTGCGATTGCTTTACAGGGTTGTAAATTCTAATTGTATTTACCCCCATGGTACCAGCTTGCATTTGAAATTGTGGGTAATGAATGCCGGGTTCATAATCTAAAAAAAGTTTTGCTAAATGATGTGTTCCAGCTTGCCAAGGTTGCCATAAATGATGCGTTAAAAAAGATACCAACATGCTTCTCATTCTAAAATTTAAATAACCTGTTGTAGTTAAGCAACGCATGCAAGCATCAATCAGTGGAAAGCCTGTTTGTGCATTTTTCCATGCGTCCAAATGGTGCTCATTTATTTCATTTCTTACTGAATTAAATCCTCTATTTAAGTTGCTATACTCAATGCTGCATTCACTTTCAAACTTTTGAATAAAATGACAATGCCAATGCAATCGGGTAATAAAAAAGTTGATGTTCTTTTTATCGCCTGTGTCTTTTTTAGCTTGCAGACTAGCCTGATATACTTGTTTAATTGAAACATTACCATAGGTTAAGTAAGGAGAAATTCTACTGCAACTTTTTCTGCTTTCTAATGGTTTTGAAATATGTTTACTGTAATTATTTTTTCTCTCGTACAAAAAACCATGTAAGTATTGTTGTGCAGCAATTGAACCACCTGGTTGAAAATTTTTATTCGGTTGAGTGATACTTTCATCTAATGATAAATGACCAACTATATCTCTATTAAGTTGAATGCTTTTTAGTTTAGCTAAATCAACATTAAAAATAGTTTCATCCATTGTTTTTAGCCAATGCTCACTAAAATTATTTCTGTTTTGTAAACCTCTAATAACGCCGTTGGTGTTCAGTTCTATCCATTCAATTCCTCTTGCTATTGTAAATTTTTTTACTAGTTTATCTCTTTTAAATGTAGTTGCATTACCTATTTCTTGATGAGAAAAAATGGATTTAATGATATATTGTTCCTGCAGATTTTCTAAGAAAGCAATCACTTCATTTTGAATAATATTGATAAGCTGATTGTGTTTAAACAACTCATCTTCCATGGCTTTTAGACTTTGAAAAATAAAACGTAAATGTCTATTGCTTGTAGTAGCATCTTTAATAATCGATGGCTCAAAACAATACAGTAAAATAGTGGGTAAGCCTTGTTCAATAGCAGCTTGTAAGGGAGCATGGTCTTGCAAACGCAAGTCTTTTTTAAACCAAACAATATTTATTAATGGCTTAAGCATTAAATTCTAATGATTTTCTTTTCACCTAAGATTTGAGTGGTTAGCGGAGTTCCGTCATGTAAGTTTTTATATGCAACTACATCGCAAAGAAAAAGTTTATGATCTGGTGGCCTCACCCCCAATCCCTCTCCAAAGAAGAGGGGAAACGCTTTCATTTCCATTACAGCTAAAGCATCTTTCAAAATATAAAAACCATTCCATTCGGTTAATAAGTTTCTTTTTTGTAAACGCTCAATTTTATTGATGTTATTCCCCGATTTTTTACCCAATAAATCCACCAATCTATATTGTTCAGCTCCTAAAATTTGTAATACAAAATGTGGATTCTTCTCAACCAATTCCAATGTTTTTGTACTATAATAAATGGCACAAATAAATTGTTTGGGCTGCATACTTACTGCTTGTGCATAAGTAATAATATGCATATTGGCGTTGCCTTCTAAGTCTTTGCTGCTAATAGAGTAAACTGGTAGGTTTACTCTGTTCCAAGGTTTCTTTCTAACCATCTTCTCAAAAGCTTTTAAACACAGATTAATAATTATTTGGAGCTATTCGTTAACTAATTATTTTTTTGACCACTAAGGCTCAAAGAACACAAAGAAAAAAACTACGTTTTTTATCTTAGAGATCTTCGTGACTTCGTGGTTAAATTTCTTTAAATAAGTTTTGTTGATTTTTACTTAGCATAGGATTGATTTTCCTTGTCTAAAGAAGCTAGATAATTTTCAGCAATGGTTAAATGGTTTTGTTTTTTATCATCAGGCATTTTATCCCATGTGTTCAATAACATACCCAATCGTGGATTTTGTCTAAAGAAATCTTTATGTACCCACATGAAACGCCAAAACAATGCATCCCATATTTCTTGCCATTTTCCTTTTTCAAAGTCGCCCATCTTCATTAAATAATTACTACCACTTATATATGGTTTAGTAGTCATTATTCCACCATCTGCAAACTGAGTCATGCCATACACATTGGGCACCATTACCCAATCAGAAGCATCAATATACATTTCCATAAACCATTTATGTACTTCATTGGGGTCGAATTCGCAAAGCAAAAAAAAGTTACCTAAAATCATCAATCTTTCAATGTGATGATTATAGGCAGTTTTCAATGTTTTTTTTATGGTAGTATCAATGGGTAAAATACCTGTTTCGCCTTGCCAAAAACTGGTAGGTATTTTTCTAGTAAATTTCCAATAGTTGGTAGTTCTTTGTTTACTGCCTTCACGTTCGTATACTATTCTTATAAATTCTCTCCAACCAGTAATTTGGCGAACAAAACCCTCTAGTGAATTTAAAGGAATATCATGCTTGGCTGCATGTTGTAAAGTAGCATCAATAATTTGTTGTGGATTTAATAATCCAACATTAAGCATAGGGGTTAATATGCTATGGTATAAATAATTTTCCTTGGCAACAATGGCATCTTCATAAATACCAAATTTGTTGAATCGGTTTTGTAAGAAATTTTCTAACCAAGCTTCCGCTTCTTCAAATGTGGTAGGGTAGAAGTTTTTAAGAGCTGAAGTATTGATGCCATAATTGTTGCTGAAATGTTCTTCAACATATTTCTTAGCTTCAGCTACATATTCATTGGAGGAAGGAAATTGTATAGTTGGTACAATTTCATTTTTAGGAAATTTGCTTCTGTTTTCAGCATCAAATGTCCATTTACCACCTATAGGTTTTCCTGCATCATCTAAAAGCAGGTTTCTTTTTTTTCTTTGATCTATGTAAAAATCTGTTTGAAAATAGGTTTTCTTTTTATCAAAAAAATCAGCTACCTCAACCATTGTATTTAAAAAGTTGGGCGTTGTGAAAGCTTTTGGTTGAATGTTATTTTGCTTGAAGGTTTGCTCCATTCTTTTGTTCAACCAATTATCTACTACTTCACAATAATGAATATGTGTGATTCCTTTTTCAGCCAAATGAATAATTAGTTTGCGTATATCTGAATTTTTACTTTCACTTTCAATATATTCCACTGAATATCCTTTTTCAGATAAATAATTTTTGTAAAACTGCATACTTGCTCTGTGCAGTATCAATTTTTGTTGATGAAAGTTGTATTGTTTAAAAAACAACCATTCTTCAACTAAAAAAATAGGTCTATTTTTTTCAATTGCAGGATGCTCTTTAAATAACTGATGTGGAAATATGATGGTTGCTGTTTGCATAATTTATACAATTTCAAAACAAAAAGCACTTGCCTTTGTTTAAGTTGTACTAAAATAAATAGTATGGAACTCTTGAAAGGAAAAAATGTGTTATTAACTGGTGCTACGGGAGGCATTGGTAGCAAAACAGCTAAATTGTTATTGAGTAGCGGAGCCAATATTTTTATTACTGGTCGTAATGCAGAAAAGTTAGAACAAATTGCTAACGAATTGGGTATCGATTCGAGTAAATATTGTGTAGCTGACATTAGTAAGAGTGATGATATAGAGCGTTTGAAACAACAATTCTTTTTGGTTTATCCAACCATTGATGTGTTGGTAAATGCTGCTGGCATTGGTATTATAAAGCCAATGGACACATTAACAGAAGAAGATTTTACCAAGACTTTACAATTCAATTTAGTTGGTCCTTTTTTGTTGATGAAGGCTTTCTTACCAGCTATGAAAGAAGTGAAAAAGGGATTAATCATAAATATTCCAGGAGTACTAGGCAAAGTGCCTATGGCTGGAGCTGCTGCTTATACAGCTAGTAAATATGGTTTAACTGGTATGATGCAAAGCATTCGTGAAGAATTGAAAAGAACAGATATACGTATTACCAACTTATTCTTAGGAGGTGTTGATTCTAGTTTTTGGGACACCATAGATTTACGTGTACAAAGAGATAAAATGATTGTAACCGATGAAGCTGCAAAAGCCATTTGGTTCTTGTGTCAGCAGCCTGTAAGTGGTGTGGTTAGTGAAATGGTGCTGCAGCCATTTAACCATCAAGCTATATAAATGAAAAAGGTTAGTAAAAATTACTAACCTTTTTTTCTTCTATTCATTTCTCTTTTTAATAAAGCCAATTCTCTGCCTGTTTGTCCACTTACAGAAGAGTTTTCTTGTGCTCTTCTCATTAAATATGGCACTACATCTTTAATAGGACCAAAAGGTAAATATTTACTGACGTTACAACCATGTTTAGATAAGTTAAATGTAATATTATCACTCATGCCATACAGTTGTGAAAAGTGAATGTGGGCATGATTCATAGGTATGTTATTGCTTTGCATATAATCGAATGCCAATAAATTACTTTTTTCATTATGGCTTGCAATAATGGTAGAAATAGATTGAATATTTTCTAAGCAATATATTACAGCAGCATCATAATCTTTATCAGTTGCAACTTTATCGGGTTGAATTGGATTTAGATAACCTTTTTGTGAAGCTCTTGCACGTTCTTTTTCCATATAAGCACCACGAACCAATTTTACACCCAATTTAAAATTTTGCTGTTGTACAATTTTATGAGACAGTTTTAAGAATTGCAAACGATCATGTCTATACAACTGAATAGTATTGTACACAATTACTTTTTCTTTATTAAACTCAGCCATCATTTCCATGGTAAGTCTATCAACCGGATCTTGAATCCAACTTTCTTCAGCATCAATTAAAACGCCAATATTTTTTTCTGCGGCCACTGCACAAATGGCGTACATTCTATCTTTTACTCTTTCCCACTCGCCAATTTCAGCTTCATGATCATGAATTCCACTTCTTAATCTTGGAGCTTCGTCTAAACTTTCTAATAAAGCAAAACGTGCAATACCAGTAACTTTTACACTAATAAATGGAATATTTTTTTGTGTAGCAGCGTAGTTAATCACTCTTATAAATTCATCGGTAGCAATATCAAAATTGTTTTCGCCTTCTTTTCCTTCAACACCATAATCTAATATAACTTGCACATTGTATTTGCCCAAAACATCGCCAATAGCTTTGGTTTCTTCTAAACTTTCGCCCCCAACAAATTGCTTAAAAATGGTATTTCTAACAATGGTATTAATAAATGGCATTTTACCCTTAATTAATAGAGGAGTTATTCTTGTACCTAATGGCACAAAAAATGGATAACCCATTGTTGTGAATAAGAATTTTGCTTTTTTTAATTCTTTATCCGATTTATATGCAAAAGCATTTTCAGTATTGTCAAAAGATATAGTTGGCATGCTAACGAATGTTATTATTGCGAATATCGGTTGCTAATGGTGAACTAAAAAATAATGGTTATTCAGCAATGTGAATTATTTAGACCTATAGAATATAGTCGTAATATTTTAGGGCTAGTTATGTTTATGCATCAATATTAAATACTTCAATAACCTTTTACATTTCATTTTGTTATTGAAGAGTAATTTTGTCATTATGAAACCATTTTTTATACTCTTTGTTTTTAGTGTATTATTTATTTCTTGTGAAAAAGATATTCAATTACAGCCAGAAACTGCTGCACCCAAATTGGTAGTAGATGCTCAAATTGAAACAGGAGAACCGCCTATTGTCGTGTTAACTAAATCGTTAAACTTCTTCTCTGAATTGAATATTGGTACTTTTACCAATTCTTTTGTAAGAAATGCAACTGTTACAGTTTCTAATGGAACAACAACACACACTTTAAGAGAATATGGCATAACTAATAATGGCATAACTTTTTATTTTTATTCAAATGATTTTTCAAATCCTACTACTTCATTTATTGGTGAAGTAGGTAAAAAGTACGATTTAAGAATTGTAACCGATAATCAAGTATATGCAGCAAGTACAACCATTCCTTTATTAACCAAAAAAATTGATTCATTGTGGTGGAAGAAGCCTCCAACCAATGTTGATACTACTTTTGCTATTGTAATGGCAAAAATTACTGATCCCCAAGGATTGGGCAATTTTATTAGATACTATACTAAGAGAGGAAGTAATGAACCATTTTTACCTGGCGGAAATTCAGTTTTCGATGATCAAATAATTGATGGAAAAACTTATGAAATACCTGTTACTGCTGGAGTTGATAGAAATAGACCTCCTTCAAGTTTAGATAGTTCAGGCTATTTTTTTAGAGGCGATACAGTTACTATAAAATTTGCCAATATTGATCAAGCCACCTATAATTTTTGGAATACTTGGGAGTTTGCTTTTCAATCGGTAGGCAATCCTTTTTCTTCTCCCATCAAAGTAATTGGCAATATTAGCAATGGAGCATTGGGAGCTTTTAGTGGTTATTCAACCCAATTAAAAACAGTGATTATCCCCAAATAATACAATTGTGCAAAAACCTGTACTTAAAAGTGTAAGACTATTATACTTTTGCTCGTATAGAAAAAAAGAATTTTTATGAGTGAAACAATTGAAAAAGCAGAAGTTTTAATTATTGGAAGTGGACCAGCAGGTTATACAGCAGCTATTTATACAGCTCGTGCAGGTTTGAAACCAGTTTTATATCAAGGTATTCAGCCTGGTGGACAGTTAACCATTACAACTGAAGTGGAAAATTATCCTGGTTATCCCGACGGAATTCAAGGGCCAGAAATGATGATTCATTTTGAAAAGCAAGCTGCAAGAATGGGAGCTGATATTCGTTATGGATTAGCCACGAAAGTAGATTTTTCTCAACGTCCGTATAAAGTACAAATTGATGAAGAAAATTGGATAGAATCGAATGCCATCATCATTTGTACAGGAGCATCAGCAAAATGGTTAGGCTTGCCAAGTGAGCAGCGTTTAAATGGTTTTGGTGTGAGTGCTTGTGCTGTTTGCGATGGTTTCTTTTTTAAAGGAAAAGAAGTGGCTATTGTTGGAGCGGGAGATACTGCTGCTGAAGAAGCTTTATACCTAAGTAAACTTTGTACAACTGTACACATGATAGTAAGAAGAGATCAAATGAGAGCTAGTAAAATCATGCAAGACCGTGTGAAGAGTACGCCCAACATTAAAATTTATTGGAATAGTGTAACCGATGAAATTTTGGGTGAAAAGAAAACAGAAGCTGTAAGAATTCATAATACAGTGACCAACGAAAAAATTGAAGTGCCTATTAGTGGTTTCTTTGTTGCAATTGGTCACGAACCCAATAGTGGTATTTTCAAAGATTATTTAACCATGGACGAAACTGGTTATATCTTAACTATTCCTGGAACAAGCAAAACCAATGTAGAAGGTGTTTTTGCAGCTGGCGATGTACAAGATAAAACCTATCGTCAAGCTGTTACTGCTGCTGGAAGTGGTTGTATGGCAGCTTTAGATGCTGAGCGTTATTTGGCAACTTTAGGGCATTAAAATGTAATTAGTAATTAGGGATTAGTATTTTATGGAATTTATTTATATGCTGCGAATCCCACATTATTAATTATTAATTATTAATTATTAATTGAAAAGCTTGCTTACAATTCATTTAAATAATCTACAATTCCACGCTTACCATGGTTTGTTTGAAGAAGAACAGATTTTGGGCAATGATTTTGAAGTGAATATTTCTATTCAGCAAAAAAAAGTAGATGCTAGAATACATGCTATTCATCAAACAATAGATTATTCAAAAGTTTATGCTTTGGTAAAGGAGAGAATGCAACAGCCTACTCCATTATTAGAAACATTGGCTCAAGAAATTTGTAGTAAAATTTTGGCTGAGTTTGAATTGGCAAATGTTGTTCATTTTGAAATTAAAAAAATACATCCACCCATTACTCAGTTTCAAGGTAATGTTGGAATAAGTTTTGAATTGAGTCGAGAGTTGTAAGTTGTGAGTTATAAGTTTTAAGTTATAAGTTTTAAGTTATAGGTTATGGGTTTTCAATTGTCAATTATTAATTGTTAATTATCAAAAAGGTGAATCAAATTTTGAATAAGATTATCGCATGCTTTGCAGTTGTTTTAATTGCAGCAACATCATTTGCTCAAGATGTAAATACAATGCTGAAAGAAGCAGAAAACTTGGAGTATAAGTTTAAAGAAACAGAAGCTTTAGATAAATACAAACAAGTTTTAGTTGCGGATGGCAACAATTTAAAGGCATTGGTAAAAGCTGCTGAATTAAGTGCTGCTGTTGGAGCAAGATTGCCCAATAAAAAAGATAAGCAATTGTATTTTCAATCGTCTTTAGCATTTGCCCAAAGGGCATTAGCGGTTAATGCAAATAGCGATGATGCTAATTATGTAATGGCCGTAGCAAGTGGAAAATTAACCGATGTAGAAAGTGAAAATAAAAAAATTGTTGCTTACGTTAAAGATGTAAAAAATTATAGCGATAAAGCTTTAGCCATAAATCCTAAACATGCAAAAGCCAATTATACTTTGGGTAAATGGCATGTTGAAATGGTGAATTTATCTGGTATCAAAAAAGCAGCAGTGAAATTATTTTATGGAGGATTACCCGATGGCAAAATTGATTTGGCTATTCAGTATTTTGAAAAATGTAAACAATACGATCAATATTTTATGCTGAATTATTTAGATTTGGCTAAAGCTTATATTGACGACAATAAACCACCAAAAGCAATTGAAATTTTAAAGCAATTGGTGAAACTTCCTTTAAGAACTGCAGATGATGATGCATTAAAAGAAGAAGGGAAAAAATTATTATCTGAATTACAATAAAAAATCATGGAATTACAAGAAATTTTTCAACAAGCAGTAGCAAATAGTAAACTATTATCTGCCAAACCAGATAACGAAACCCTTTTAAAATTATATAGTTTATACAAGCAAGCAACTGAAGGAGATAATAATGAAAGTGGACCATCCAATCCTTTTGATTTTGTTGCAAAATTTAAACATGAAGCTTGGGCAAAGCTGAAAGGCATAACTCAAAATGATGCTATGCAACAATATGTTGATTTAGTGAATCAGTTGAAAGGGTAATTTCTCGTGGTTAACTAGTAAAGTTTATTTTAGAGTAACAGTTACGAGTTGTATTTTTTGAGTAATTGGTCTATTCGTCTTTTATTTACTTGTTGTAATAATGATGGGTATAAGTTCATCAGTGTATTCACTATCATGATTATTAGACCAAACGTAAGATTTACCTTGTAAGATTTTATTAATGCAAAAATGGTTACAAAAAGAAAACCAATTAAATGATCTATTTCAGAAATGGTCATTTCTTCTCTCAGTTTATATAAATCAACTTGCTCAACCTTATTCTTTAGTTTGAGTTTTTGATTGAAAAATTTCAGAAATGTATTTTTCATCATCCATTTGAAAACATCAATTCCAATTATAGTATTCACTTTATTGTTTTTGATGAAGTTTAAATTGGATAAATGATTTTTATAAAATACTGTTTTCCTCAAAAAAGCATTCAATATCATACCTACCATAAAAGAAATGAATCCCATTGAAATGCTAAATATTAAATAATTATAGAGCATAGAGATTGTGGTTTTGGAGTTTAGTTTTTTATACAGTTAATTGACTAAATTCTTTTTTGCTTCCATCTATTAGAGTTCATGTAAATAAAAGATGGAATAAGCATACTCGTCCAATACAACCATTCACTTGCCCAACCCCACATAATCGAAAGGTGTAGCTTTTCCAATACAATATATACATACGCACAATACAAAATTATTGCCATCATTTCTATGTATAAATTAATTTTTGTATTTCCTGTTCCTGTTACAGCATTTAACCAGACAACCGAAATACTCATTACTATTAAAGCAAATGATACAACTCTTAACACAGGTATTGCAGCAGCAATAAATTCTGGGCCTTGGCCATAAATAGACAAAAACAAGCTTGGGAATAAGTTAATCATTAAACAAACCGATACTGCAAATGCCACACTTAACTTACTTATTTTATATACCAGTTCAATGACTCTATGCTGTAAACCTTGACCAATAATATTACTCACCATAGCATTACTAGTACTTGCAAAAGCCCAAGTAAAACAACCAAAAAATCCAAAAATATTACGCATGGCATTGCTAACTGCTAAATTGGTGCTTCCATGATGTTCTATTAAAATGTAAAAAAACTCCCAACTAATAATGCTGATTGCAAATTGAACAATTAACGGAGCAGATGTTTTTAAAATGAGTTTTGCATTGGTAGCATCATATTTCCAATTTTTAAACAACTGCAATTGTTGACTAATGCCTTTCCATTTGATAACTAAAAAAATAACTACCAGTCCAATAATTTCAGCAATTACAGATGCAACAGCAGCTCCATTAAAACCTAAGTTTGGCATACCTAATTTGCCATAAATAAATCCATAATCTAACACTACATTGCTAATAGTTTCAGCAGCAGTTCCATAAATTAAAAACTTACTTTGGTTGGTTCCAACAAGTAATGCATTACGCATTTGATAGAGGTATAAAAACGGCAAACCCAATATTCGAATGTTTAAAAAACTAATCGACATTTGAATATGTTGTTCATTGTGTAAACTATACCTTAATATGCTTGGAGCAATAAACCAGGTAATCAACATTCCTGCAACAGCTAAAATCATAGCTACTAAAACACCTTGAAAAAAAAGAGAACCAATAGCATCAATTTTATTTTCACCTGCCCGTCGGGCAATTAAGCTTTGTAAACCACTATTTAAACCATTGCCAATTACAGCAAAAATTAGGTAAAATACACCTGTAATGCCAGCCACAGCCAATGCTTCTTGTCCATAACCGTCTATATGGCCTAAAAAAATGTTGTTCGTGATAAAATTAATTTGAGGAACAAGTATAGATAATGCAATAGGGAAAGTAATCTTCAAAATTTGTTGATTACTAATTTGTACTTGTAAATTGTTATGTACGGAATTGGTGGCCATAAATTAGGCGGCAAAGCTAAGGTTTAGAATCTGCACCAAAGCATAGTTATTACAGCAATAATTTTATATCATTGCACAGCAATCTGCATATTCATGATACAAAAAACAATTGGTTTATACAGCGAATCAACTGGCCATTCGCCTTTTAATAAAGATACATTGGTGGTAGAAGTATGCCATCAACACATTGTTTGTTTGGTGAAGAGTGAAACCAATCAAAATATTACCGCATTTGAATTTTTTAAAATTGAATTAGACCAAAACGATTGGGAAGATATATTTTATGAAGTAAGAATTAACTCTGGATTAATGGATAAGAGTTATAACAATACCCAAATTTTTTATCATTTTAATGAAGCTGTTTTAGTACCTGCTTATAAATATAACGATAGTAGTAACGAAGCATTTTTGAATTTAATTTTTGGCGAAAGTGAAAAAGCCATACTTAAAACAGAAAGTTTGCAAGTAAATGGCGAAAAAATATTTACTGTTTATAGAATTCATCCAGCATTAGAAGAAACTATTCATAGAAATTTTTTATCTATTTCAGAGCACCATGTGTACAATGGTATTTTAAATGGAGTTTTAAATAATGCAACCCATAAAATAGCAGATTGTATTTGTGTGAACTTTTATTATAAACATTTTGTAGTAGTGGCTGTAAAAAATAAACAGTTACAAATTATTCAATCTTTCGATTTTACTACAGCAGAAGATGCGTTATACTATATTTTAAATATTGCCAACAAGTTTAATGTATCTACAAGCGATACTTTATTTTTAAGTGGTATTATTGAAACAAATGATGCACTCTTTAAGTACATACAACAACAATTTAAAAATGTATTGTTAACTGTAGTAAATGATGAACAATGTAGTTTAGAAAAATTAACTACTTATCCATCGCATTATTTCTCACCTTTTTTCAATTTGCAGGCATGAGAATTATTTCAGGAAAGTTTGGTGGACGAAAAATAAATCCACCAGCAAAAATGCCTTATACAAGACCTACTACCGATATTGCTAAAGAAGGCTTATTCAATATTCTACAAAGTAGAATGAGCTTTGATGATATTAAAACCTTAGATCTTTTTGGAGGAACTGGAAGCATTAGTTATGAACTAGCATCAAGAGGTGCTGCTGATTTAACCATTGTTGAAAAGGATAACACGATGCATGCGTTCATCAAAAAAAATATGGATATGCTTGGCGTAGAAAATTGTAAAATATTGAAAATGGATATTTTTAATTTTCTAAAAACTTGTACCGAACAGTACGATTTCATTTTCGCTGGACCACCTTATGCACTTGGACCTATTGATGAAATTCCTAAAATCATTGTTCAACAAAAATTAATTGCACCTGATGGTTTTTTTGTGCTAGAACATACGCCACGTAACAATTATGAAAAATTTGACGGCTTTAGTTTTGTAAGAAATTATGGAACAACGTTGTTTAGTTTTTTTGTAAGTAGTTAAAAGAAAGAAGATAGAAGACAGAAGACAGAAGGTAGAAGGTGGAAGGTTTGAGGATGATGATTTTTTTTTAATTTACTTGTTATAACCTATCACTTATAACTCTTAATCCATAACTCATAACTCTAAAATGACTCCCATTTTCATCACAGGTATAGGAACCGATGTTGGTAAAACCATTGTGAGTGCTATTGTAACTGAGGCATTGCAAGCCGATTATTGGAAACCCATTCAAGCTGGTTTTGAAAACGGTACAGATGCTTTGCAGGTAAGTAATTTAATTAGTAATCCCACAACTGTAATTCATTCAGAAGTATATAAATTACAAATGCCTGCATCGCCACATATAGCAGCAAGAAAAGAAAATACAAGCATCGATTTGCAACATATCCTTCACCTTAAACCTTCAACCTTCAACCTTAAACTTGTTATTGAAGGTGCAGGTGGCATATTAGTACCATTAAATGAAACTGAGTTTGTAATTGATTTAATTGAACAACTACAAGCCAAAGTAATTTTAGTAAGTAGAAATTATTTAGGCAGTATCAATCATTCTTTACTAACTGCCAATGTCTGTAAACAAAGAAATATTGATGTTTTAGGTTGGATTTTTAATGATTCTTATTTAAACTATGAAGATGAAATTGTACAATGGTCGGGCTATCCAAAAATTGGCAGCATTCCATTTGCAACGTGTATAAATAAAGATTTTGTAGTTCAACAAGCTCAAGAGATACAATTATCTTTACGCAAGTTGTTATGATTAAAAAAGAACTCAGAAAAATTTATAAAGAACAAAGATTGAGCATTGCTTCAAAAGAAAAATTGAAGTGGGATGATTTAATGCTCATTCAATTTCAACAGTTCGATTTTAGTAATGCACAAACATTGCTTACTTATTGGCCAATGGCTCATTCCAACGAACCAAACACACATTTATATTCCTCTTACTTAAGGCATACCATTCCCAATTTACAAATGGCTTATCCTGTGGTTGATTTAGCAACAGGAACCATGCAAGCTATTTTAATTAATGAAGAAACCGTATATCATACAAGTGCTTATGGAATTACTGAACCAAAAGAAGGAGCAATCTTAAGTCCAATTGATGTCGACATCATTTTTGTACCTCAACTAATTTATGATGAGCAAGGTTTTAGAGTTGGTTTTGGTAAAGGTTATTACGATAAATTCTTAGCCCAATGCCGAGAAGATGCTGTTACAATTGGCTTCAATTATTTTGAGCCAATCAATAAAATTGAAGATGTGAACGAATTTGATATACCTTTAAATTATTGTATTACTCCGCAAACTATTTATGAATTTTAATACTTTATTTTTAAAATCGTTTAGGGTTTTATTATTGCCATTTGCAATACTTTATGGTATTGTTGTTATTATTCGAAACTGGCTATTCGATAAAAAATATTTGAAAAGTGCAGCTTTCAACTTCCCTTTAATTTGTGTGGGAAATTTAGCAGTTGGTGGAACGGGAAAATCTCCCATGGTTGAATATTTAATTGAACTCTTAGCACCACATTTTGAAATTGGTACGTTAAGTCGTGGTTACAAACGAAAAACAAAAGGGTATGCATTGGCAAATGACAAAACCACTGCATTAGAAATAGGAGATGAGCCTATGCAGTTTCATACCAAATTTCCCAATATTGCTATTGCTGTTGGAGAAGAACGTTTGGTGGCAATTCCTCAATTATTACAAGATAAACCCAATTTACAAGTCATTATTTTAGATGATGCTTTTCAGCATAGAGAAGTAAGAGCCGGTTTTAATATTGTGTTAACCGAGTTTAGTAATATTTATACACAAGATTTCTTTTTGCCTACTGGCGATTTAAGAGATGAATGGAAAAGTGCCCATAGAGCACAAGTGATTATTGTAACTAAATGTCCTGCTGATCTAAATCAAGACAAAAAATACAAAATACTTAGAAGCTTAAAACCTAAACCCCATCAAAGAGTGTATTTTACCACTATTGAATATGGTACACCTTATCATATTTACAATGCCAATGATGAGTGGATTTTAACACCCAATGATGAAGTGTTGCTGGTATGTGGTATTGCCAATCCAAAACCTTTGAAAGAATATTTACATAATACAGTACACACGTATTATCAAAAAGATTTTGGTGATCATCATATTTTTTCGATAGACGATTTGAAAGATATTAAAGAGCGTTTCAATGAAGTTGCTACTAAAAGAAAAATAATTCTAACTACCGAAAAAGATGCAGTACGTTTAACTAAATTCACTACCGAACTTGAACAGTTGCCTTTATATGTTTTGCCAGTAAAGCATCGATTTTTATTTGATGATACTGAGCCATTTAATCAACTCGTAATGAGCTTTGTAAGCAATTTTACTTTTAATCCCAATGAATCATGAGTAAGCAAAAATCAAAAAAACAAAAACATACTACCACCAAACACACACATGTAACCAACGAAATTAAAGGTGTGTTAGATGTAACAAGAAGTGGAATTGGTTATGTAGTAATTCCAGATGGAACCGGTGATGTATTGGTACGTCAAGGCGATTTTAATACTGCTTTACATGGCGATACTGTAAGAGTAAAAGTGGTAAAAGAAAACTTGAACTCTGGACGAAAAGAAGGTAAAATAACAGAAGTGATTAGTCGTAAACAAACTGAGTTTATTGGCCATTTACAACTGAGTACCAACTTTGCTTTTTTTGTTCCAGATACAGATAAACCCATGCCCGATTTATTTATTCCTTTAGATAAAATAAACGGTGCAAAGCATAAAGAAAAAGTAATTGCACGTTTGGTAAAATGGGAGAAAGGCGATAAAAAGCCCATTGGTGAAATCATGAGTGTGTTAACTGCTGCTGACGAAAATGATGCAGCTATGA